>RDXE01000026.1 GCA_004292755.1 Alphaproteobacteria bacterium | reverse complement strand
TGTCTGGGTCGATGCGGACCATCACCTGCCCTGAGTACGCCTTCTGGGGCGACAGTTCCAGCTTCGCGCATGTTTCTAGATAATCGTCAACGGCTTCGTCAAATGCACGACGCAACTCGTCAACGGTGTCAGCATGGAACCCGATAGTGTCTCGAATGCCCGCGAGTCGACCAAAAAAGATCCCATCCTCATCATCGTATTCGATGCGGGCAGTTTAATTTTTGTAGGTCATCTTGTTACTCACGATTTTACTCCAATGCTAACAAGAAAGTCTCTCGCGTACTTAATACGATAGCGTTTGGCTTCCGTCTCTGGATGAGGGCGGTGAAAGATGATTTGTTGACCGCCTTTGTGGAATCTCACGCGCGATCCCTTGCCCTCTACCTTATCAGCGCCAACCGCCAGCAAGAGAGCCTCTATGGAGGCGAACTCCAGGGTTCGCGGTACCGGTTCCGTAAAGATCGCAATCCCGGTCTTTTGGTTCGCGCTTCTCACCACGGCGCCATATCACTGCTTGCATTGTTACTTGCAAGCACTACCCCACCCGCCGCTGCTGATACACGCCCATCACCTCACTGGTTAGGCCGCGCAGGGCGGCGATGCGGCTGTCGTCGGAGGGGTGGGTGGAGAGGAATTCGGGCGGGGCGCCGCCGCTGCGGCGGGTCATGGCCTCCCAGAAGCGCACGGCTTCGCGGGGGTCGTAGCCGGCGCGGGCCATGGTGTGGGTGCCCAGGCGGTCGGCTTCGAACTCGTGGTCGCGGCTGTAGGGCAGCAGCACGCCAAACTCCGCGCCCAGGCCCAGCACGCGGGCGGCCAGCTCCGGGTCAATCGGCGTGGAGAGGCCCAGCACCAGCGAGACCAGGGCGATGCCCCAGTTGGTTGCCTGCTGTTGGGAATAGCGCTCGGCGCCATGGCGGGCCAGTACGTGGGCCACCTCGTGGCCCAACACGCAGGCCAGCTGGGCATCGTTCTGCACCGCGCTGAACATGCCCGTGTAGACCCCAATGCGGCCACCGGGCAGGGCGAAGGCATTCACTTGGCGGTTCTCGAACACAGCGAATTGCCAGTTGAGGCCGGTGGCACCACTGCCATCCACCACGCGCCGGGCGATCGCCTCCAGGCGCTGGGTCAGGCGCTGGTCGGTCGAGCGACGGGTCTGGGTTTGCAGCTTCTGCCACGCCTCCTCCCCCAACCGGGCCTCTTCGGCAGCTGAGATCAGGATCAGCTGACGGCGGCCAAGATAGGGGTTCTCAGAACAGCCCTGGGTCGCGAGCGGCGTGGCGGCGGCCCCAAGCAGCAGTGCGCGGCGCGAAAGATCAGTCATGCCGCGTTAGATGGTCCGCGGCAGCGCGCCCGACAAGCATCATCGCTGGTGATAGGCGCGAAACCACTCCACAAAGCGCGGTATGCCGACGCTGATCGGGGTGACGGGGCGGAAGCCCAAATCGCGCGTGCTCTCCGTGATGTCGGCGGCTGTTGCCAGCACATCACCTGGCTGCATCGGCGCGAGCACCACTTGGGCAGCGACACCGCAAGCGGCTTCCACGGCGCTGACAAAGGCAGACAGGGGCTCAGGCCTGTTATTGCCAAGGTTATAGACCTTGACCGGCACCTCGGGTGCTGTCGCCGCGGGTGGGCGATCCAGGGCCGCCAGCACACCGGCGACGATATCGTCAATGTAGGTGAAGTCGCGCTGCAATTGGCCTTGGTTGAACAAAGTGATCGGTCGCCCGGCCAGAATCGCATCGGTGAACAACCAGGCCGCCATGTCAGGCCGCCCCCACGGGCCGTAGACGGTGAAAAAGCGCAGGCCGGTCATTGGTATGCGGAACAGGTGAGCATAGGCATGGCCCATCAGCTCATCGGCTTTCTTGGTCGCACCGTAGAGCGAGGCCGGGCGATCAGTGCGATCCCCAACGGCAAAGGGCGAGGCCTCGTTCAATCCATAAACAGAGGAGGAGGAGGCATAGACCAGATGTTGGAAATCGGGCAGGGCGCGCGCCAGCTCCAGCACCGTCACCTGTCCCAGCAGGTTGGCCGCCACATAGGCATAGGGGTCAACCAGGGAATGGCGCACGCCAGCCTGCGCCGCCAAGTGGACGATTCGGGTGATGCCGCGCGGTCTTAAGCCTTCCATCGCGCTGCGGTCGGCGATGTCGACGGCCTCGAAGGCAAAGCGAGGCTGAGGGGCGAGCGCCGCCAGTCGCGCGTGCTTCAAGGTCGGATCGTAGTAGCTGTTCAGGTTGTCGATGCCGAGCACCCGCTCGCCCCGCGCCAACAGCGCCTGCGCCACATGGAAGCCAATGAATCCGGCTGCACCGGTTACCAGGATGGTCATGGCAAGGGCATAGCGAAGCGTCCGCCGCTTGCCAAGCGCCTCGCCACATCCGGCGGGGTTGATGACGGCGAGTTCACTTGATTGTCATCGACAGAAGAGCACAATCGAGCAGCCAAGTTTGGAGGCAGACTATGACCACGCGTCCGATCATCATCACTGTGCTTGCGGCATCCTTTGGGTTGGCAGCGTGCGCTGGCCCAACCCAGACCGCTCGCCTTGGTGATTCCTGTGGCGACCTTGGATGGGGGCGCATCATTGGCGGCGTCGCGGGCGCTGTTGGTGGTGGCTATCTGGGCTCCCGCTGGCGCGGCGCTGGCCAAAGCACCCGGACCGCAGCCACGATCGGCGGCACCGTGCTCGGGGCGTTGGCTGGTCAATCCCTCGGTGGCCGGATTGATGATGTCGATTGCATGAAAGCGCAAGGCGCCCGGCAGGCCGCCTACACGGCGCCGATTGGCCAGGGCATTGATTGGAGCAACCCGGAAACCGGCAACTACGGTCGTGTCACCCCCACGCGCGAGGGGCGGGACAACCGCACTGGTGCCTATTGCCGCGAGTACCAACAGACCGTGACCATTGGTGGTCGGCAGGAGCAGGCCTATGGGACGGCGTGCCGCCGCCCCGATGGCTCGTGGGAAGTACAGAGCTAGGCACCCGGAAAGGCAAAGGCGCTGGCGTCCAGGCTGGTCAAGCCAACGATTGTCAGCGTCGAGGCGCCGAAGGTGAGCTGGATGCCATTGGAGAAGCTGGTCACCCCGTTGTTGGCGGTCAGCGCGGCTTCCATGTCCGCGAAGGTGGTGAAGCCGTAAGTCTGCAGATAGATCACGTCGCCTGCGTTAAAGTCGGCGATCATATCGTTCCCGGTCGCGTTCTGCAGGTAAAAGCGATCATTGCCGCTGCCACCCCACAAGGTGTCGGAGCCGGTGCCACCGAACAGCGTGTCGGCACCTGCTTCGCCCAGCAGCATATCATTGCCGCCGCGCCCTTCGATCCAGTCGTCCCCATTGCCGCCATAGGCGGTGTCATTGCCGGAGCTGCCTTCGATGGTATCGTTGCCGACTTCGGCGCCAGTGTCCCCGACAAAGAAATTGCCCTGATCGGTCGCACCCGTGCTGGCGACCAGCGAGTCAGCACCATTGCCACCAAACAGCGTATCGATGCCATCGCTGGATTCCAGCGTGTCATTCCCATCGCCGCCCAACAGCATGTCATCGCCGGTTCCGCCGGACAGCTGATCATCGCCATCGCCCCCGTGGAGCGTGTCGTTATCGGCACTCCCGTTCATGCTATCGGAGCCGCCTTCGCCAATCAGCACGTCGTTGCCGTTGTTACCTTGTAACGTGTCGTTGCCATCGCCACCGAACACCGTATCGCCGCTGGCTGAGCCATTGAGGATGTCGTTGAACGCGCCGTTGAGGGCGATCACGTAGGCACCGCTGTTGGTGAGTGTCACGGCGCCGGTCTGGTTCAGTACCACAGCCTCAACATTGGTGACTGCGGCGAGGGACATGGCACCAGACACAGCGGTCACGGTGAGCGTGTCAGTCCCCGTGTTCAGGTCGAGGCCAGAGTTGAAATCGGCAAACTGTGCAGCCGTGATGGTGACGAGGTCATCGCCGGTCGAGCCGAGCAAGATCTCGTTTTCGATAAGAGTTGCCACGGACAGGTCATAGCTGCCTGCCCCCGTCAAGTGCAGGGTATCGGCGCCCCCGACGTTACCGCCATCATACACCTCACCCGCAGCCAACTCAGTCGGGCTGTTGATCTGCAGCGTGTTGGCGCCACCGCCGCCAACCAAGCTGTCGACGCCAAGACCGCCAGACAACGTGTCATCCCCGTCGCCGCCGGTCAGCGTGTCGTTACCGTCCAGACCCGCGAGGAGGGAGGGGGCATCGGGTCCAGTGATCGCGTTTGCACCATTGCTTCCAGTTAACGTGAAGCTGGTGCCGGTCGCAGTCACGGCGCTGATGTTGGTGAACGGACCACCGCCGGGCAACCCGATCCCGACCCCATTGTCTGTTACCGTTGCCGTGTTCAGCGAGGCGACGACTGCGCCGGTGGCAGCGCCGGTGATCTGCAGGGTTGGCCCAGTAGCAGTAAGAACAGTTGGCATGGCAGAGGGCTCGCGGAGAACAGGATGGTCCAGAGCCTCGGGTTTAGAATCGGGGCCCCGGCCTGTCTATAGGATGGGGCACCTAGACCAAATGGCGGACCACATCAACCACCGATGTCGCCCAGGTAACGGAAACCCACCCGCAACATGACTGTGGTTCCGCCGCTCAAGTCACGATCATTCGAGAAGTCGCGTTCGACTGTCAGCAGGCTGGCAAAGCAGTCATCTCGCCACATCAGGCCTGCAGCGGCGCGAACACTCTGACTCGCGGCAATATCGCGAACATACAGACCATAGGCGCTCCATTCCTCGGTCAATTGCACGGACCCCTGGATGGAAGCGGACTCAAACGGCTGGCTGGTGCCGCGTGCCAGCACACGATCCCGTTGGATGTAGGACAGCGAGACCGCGCTGCGACCGTGGTAGAGTGTCAACCCCAACTCGTCGCGGGCACTTTTGAAGCTGTCTTGGTCCAGTCGGAAGCGATAGTTGATCGCCAAGTATTGCAGTGGCTGGACAGTCACCCGACCCACCAGATCAGACACACGGTCCTCCAGCCCGGAGCCAACAGCATAGGTGCTGTCCGCCCGGCTGCGAATGCTTTGACCAACGAAGGCACTGATCGAGCCACCAGAGGCCCCAAAGATCGAGGCGTTCACGCCATAATCAACCCGCTGGCCCGAGGCGATGCGATCAACCCCTTGATAGCGTCGTGTTCCGAATAGATTGGTCTCATCAAACTCAAACCCACGGCTATCTTCATTGGGGATGCGGTTGGGATTGTTGCCATTGGGGCCAACCACCAAGCCAACCCGCGGTTCGATCAGGATGCTGGCAGTCTCCAATCGGCGCACCAGGGGATAGCGCCATTGCACGGAGAGTTGCGGGTGAACGCGGCCCGTGAAGCCAGAATAAGGTGTCGACAGCCCCTCGCTGACCTGGTTCACATAATAGGCGTCGGCCTGCACCGTGGCGGCAATGGACCAGACATCGCCCCGCTGGCTGGTGAATGGTAGGTAATAGCCAGACACAGTCGAGATGCGGTTGGTGTCGTTGCCACGCTGGCGGGTCAAGGCCAGCATGCTGGTGTCTGAGCGGAAATAGCCACCGCGATTGTCGGTACTGCTGACCCAACTGGCAGTCGCCAGCGGGTGGACCTTCGGAATGGTTTCGGCGGTATCGAATTCCCGCAATGACTGAAAGGCAAAGTTTTCCACCGCATAGTAGGAGCGGCCCTGGAACCCTTCGACATAGGCAGTGGAAACCAGGAAATCTGAGACAGAGTTCAGTGGGCGCGCACGCCAGTCATTGTCAATCTTGAAGCGTCGCAGGTAGGTGCGATCGGTGGTGCGCGCAAGATCAAACCCCGCGCGCCAATCGTCGGACAGGGAAAACCGTCCCTCGGCTGCGATGTGGCCGCGCCATGTGCGGTCGGCCAAAATCCGCCCACCGTCAACGCGCCGACCGTTCAACGCTGAGCCAGCAATCCGGATTTGCCCATCGCTGAACCGACGTCGTACCTCGGCCAGCACCTGCGGGCCCTCTTCGGTGAAGTAGCGCGGTTCAATGGTGGCGTCGGTGCTTTGGTCATAGGCCCAGAAATAGGGCACGCCGGTGAAGAAACCGGTGTTGTTGCCTTGCCCAAAACTGGGCATCAAGAAGCCAGAGCGACGCTTTACGCTGGGGTCAGGGTGGCGCAGATAGGGGCTGTAGAACACCGGGACGCCAAACAATTCCAGCGTGACATCGCTGTAGATCATGTCTCGGCTGACTTCGTCGTGCACTGCCTCAGCCGCCTTGATCTGCCAAGTTGGTGATCGCAGCGGGTCGACCTCGCACGCGCTGCACGGCGTGAACGCAATCTCGCGCATCACCTTGCGCTCGCCATTCTCGCGCCGGGCGCTGTTGGCAGCGATGCGGCTGTTCTCCGCCATGCGCACCCGGAGGTCGCGGATCACGGCGTTGGCAAGGTCGCGCGTTAACTCCAGGTGGCTGCCGAAGATCACCTCACCCGTCGGCTCAATCAACGCCACATTGCCCGATGCGGTCACCACGTCCGCAGCCCGGTTGTAGGAGATTTGGTCGGCCAGCAGCACCCGTTCGCCCTGGCTGATCTCAACATTGCCAGTCGCGGTGACGATCTCCAGCGTGCGGTCGTAGGCCACCTCATCGGCGCGCAGGAGAAACTCTCCACGCGGATCGACGGGGGGGCGGTCTGGTACCTCCAGTTGCTGCGGGAACAACGGTCCATCCAACAGGCGTTGTGCCACCAGCGGCTGCGGCAGCCCCAGGCCCAACACGCAGGCCAGCACCACCGCGCGGCGGGCGGCGGGTGACAAGGCAGCCATCAGCCGAACCTCCGGCAGGCGGCAATGGCGGGCGATGCGGGCACGCGATCCTCGTCAGGCGAAAGAGCAACGGACAAGACCATGCCGGGTTTGAGCATGAACCACCATCCCCCCTCAACCCCCTGAAAGCAGGCCGCCCGATGTGAGCGCTCTGGAGGTGACCGGGCGGATATGGCAGACAAGCGCCATGTCGACCGAAGACGCGGCCTCGCCGACCATCGTCATCCTGGCTGCGGGCCAGGGAACCCGCATGCAATCCCGCTTGCCAAAGGTGATGCACCCCTTGGCCGGGCGCCCGATGATCCGCCATGTGGTGGCGACCGCGGAGGCTTTGGCGCCTGGGCGCATCCTTGTGGTTGTCGGGCCGGAGATGGACAGTGTGCGCGCGACCGTGGCACCGCACACAGCCGTAGAGCAGCGCGAGCGACTTGGCACTGGCCATGCCGTCCGTACGGCCCTGGAGGCTGCTGAGGTCACCGCTGGGCCGGTACTGATTCTGTTTGGCGATGTGCCGCTGGTGCCGGCTGCGGTGCTGGAGCGGCTGTTGGCCGCGGGCGCCCAGGGGCTGGCTGTTCTGGGCTTTGATGCTGCCGATCCCGGCAGCTACGGTCGATTGGTGCTGGATACCACCGGCGCGCTGTCAGCGATCGTGGAGGCGAAGGACGCCGACGCGGCCACCCTCGCGCTTCGCTTGTGCAATGCGGGCATGATGGCAGCCGATGCCTCGCTGCTGCGCCGCTGGCTGCAGGATCTGACTGCCAACAATGCCCAGGGCGAATACTACCTGACCGATGTTGTGGCTCTGGCGCGCGAGGACGGTCATGCCGTTGCGGTGATCCGCTGTCCGGAAGCCGACGTCGTTGGCATCAACACCCGTGCCCAACTGGCAGCGGCCGAGGGCATCCTGCAAGCGAGGCTGCGAGCAGCGGCCATGGCTGGCGGTGCCACGCTGATCGATCCGGCCAGCGTCTGGTTCAGCTGGGACACGAAGCTGGGCCGCGACGTACTGGTGCAGCCCAGCGTCTTGTTCGGCCCCGGTGTGGAGATTGGCGATGGCGTTGAAATCCGCGCCTTCAGCCATTTAGAGGGTTGCATTGTCGCTGAGGGTGCGATCATCGGCCCCTTCGCGCGGCTGCGCCCCGGCACCCGGATCGGGAGCGCCGCCCATGTCGGCAACTTTGTTGAGTTGAAAGCGACCGACCTTGGAGACGGTGCGAAGGCAAACCATTTGAGCTATCTGGGTGACGCCTCGATTGGGGCGCGGGCGAACATCGGTGCGGGCACCATCACCTGCAACTACGACGGCTTCCGGAAGTCGCGCACGGTGATCGGAGCGGACGCATTCATCGGCTCCAACACAGCGCTGGTGGCGCCGGTGAGCATCGGCGATGGCGCCCTGGTTGCTGCGGGGGCGACCATCACGCGGAATGTACCAGCCGATGCCGTCGCTGTTGCACGCGCGGATCAAGAGGTTCGCCAGGGAGCCGCAGCCAGGTTCCGCGAGCGGCGGAAGAAGAAGGAATAGCACGGCATGTGCGGGATCATCGGGATTGTCGGGCGCAGCGAGGGGGTGACCCAGCGCTTGATCGAGGCGCTGCAACGGCTGGAGTATCGTGGCTATGACAGCGCCGGTGTGGCGGTGCTGTCGGGCGAGACCATGTTGCGGCGCCGGGCGGAGGGAAAGCTCAGCAATCTGAAGGCGGTGCTGGCGGCTGACCCAGTCGATGGTCGCATCGGTATTGGGCATACCCGCTGGGCAACCCATGGTGCTGCGACAGAGACCAACGCCCACCCCATCCTGTCCTCATCTGTGGCGATGGTGCACAACGGCATCATCGAGAACCATTTGAGTTTGCGCCGCCGACTGCAAGCCGGTGGCCATGTGTTTGAGACGGAGACCGACACGGAAACCGTCGTCCACCTCCTGACGGATCATCTCAACCGTGGTCTGGCGCCCGAAGCCGCGATGCTCGCGACCTTGGCAGAGGTGGAGGGCGCCTTCGCACTGGTTGCCCTGTTCCGCGGCACCCACGACTTGATGATTGGTGCGCGGCGCGGCAACCCACTGGTGGTGGGTCACGGCGAGGGGGAGAACTTCCTCGGCTCCGACGCGCTGGCGGTTGGCCCACTGACCCGCCGCATCACCTTCCTGGAGGAAGGGGACATTGCCGTGGTTCGACCGGATCACGTCCGTGTCCTGCGGCCTGATGGGACTGAGGTGCGCCGTCAGGAACAGATCGTCGAATTGTCCGGCGCGCTGATTGGCAAAGGCAACCATCGGCACTTCATGGAGAAGGAAATCCACGAACAGCCAGCCGTGGTTGGCGAAGCGATCAATGCGCTCGTCTCGGCGGTGGAACGACGGGTGGCACTGCCGCCCTTGCCGCTGGACTTGGCGACGGTGCAGCGCTTATCGATCATTGCCTGCGGTACTTCCTTCTATGCGGGCCTCGTCGCGCGCTATTGGTTTGAGGACTTGGCGCGCCTGCCGGTTGATTTGGATGTTGCCTCGGAGTTTCGCTATCGCGATCCGGTGTTGGCGCCAGACACGCTGTATGTGTTCGTTTCTCAATCGGGAGAGACCATCGACACCTTGTCCGCGCTACGCCATGTCAAGGCCCAGGGTGGCAAGACGCTGGCGTTGACCAATGTGGCAACATCCGCCATGGCGCGGGAGGCGGACGGCTTCCTGCCGCTGCGCGCTGGCATTGAGATCGGCGTTGCCTCCACCAAGTGCTTTCTGGCGCAGTTGACTCTGCTTGCCGCTTTGGCACTGGCGGCTGCGCGGGCACGCGGGCGCATCGATCGAGAGCGCGAGGCGGCGCTGACCCAGGCGCTGGCGGAGGTGCCCTCGCGGGTTGCGGAAGTGATTCACCGTCTGGATGCGTCGCTCGAGTTCCGTGCCGTCGTGGAGACAGTGGCGGCTGCTCGGGATGTCCTCTATCTCGGTCGGGGAACCAGCTATCCGATTGCGATGGAAGGTGCTTTGAAGCTGAAGGAACTCAGCTACATCCATGCCGAGGGCTATCCGGCAGGGGAAATGAAGCATGGGCCGATTGCCTTGATCGAAGAGGCGATGCCGGTGATTGTGGTCGCTCCCCACGGGCCGTGGTTTGAGAAAACCGCAGCCAACGTTCAGGAGGTGGCCGCTCGCCGCGGTTATGCCATCGTGCTCACCGATAGCGCGGGACGCGCGGGGTTGGGTGATGTGGCACGCGCGGTGATTGAGTTGCCGACGGTTGACCCCTTCGTCGCGCCGTTGCTCTACACCGTTCCGGTTCAGCTGCTGGCCTATCATGTGGCGGTGCGCAAAGGCACCGATGTTGACCAGCCCCGCAATCTCGCAAAGTCCGTGGTGGTGGAGTAAGCGCGCTATGCCGTTGATCCAACCGGTGATCTTGTCTGGCGGCTCTGGTCATCGGTTGTGGCCGATGTCGCGGGCGTTGCACCCCAAGCAGTTCCTGCCACTGGCAACCGAGCGGCCGATGCTGGCGGAAACCGCGCTTCGCCTTGCCAAACCCCAGCTGTTTTCACCCCCCCTGCTGATCGCCAATGTTGAGCATCGCTTCGTGGTGGCAGAGCAGCTGCGCAAGGTGCAAATCGCGCCCACGGCCATCGTGCTAGAGCCAATTGGTCGCAACACGGCTGCTGCCGTTGCGATTGCCGTGTTGCAAGCGCCGCAGCCCGAAACGCTGTTGCTGATCGCGCCATCCGATGCCGTGGTGCGCGACGATGCCGTGTTTCATCACGCTGTCGCCGTGGGTCGGGACTCCGCAGCCGCCGGGCGGATTGTGACCTTCGGGATCACGCCAACCCACGCCGAAACCGCCTATGGCTATATCAAGATGGCGGGGGAGGGCGAGTTGATCGCCCACCCCGTCGAGCGGTTCGTTGAGAAGCCCGATGCCGAACGCGCAGCCTCCTATCTAGCCGAGGGCGGCTATGTTTGGAACTCCGGCATGTTCTTGTTCCGCGCCGATGTGATGCGCGCGGAGTTGGAGCGGTTTCAGCCGGAGTTGATGGAAAAGGCCGCAGCTGCATTGGCCGCGGCCGCCAGCGATCTGGATTTCATTCGCTTGGATGAGGCCGCCTTCGGCGCCTGCCCTGATCTGCCAATCGACGTGGCAGTGATGGAAAAGACCACGCTGGGCAGCGTCGTCCCCGTCTCGATGGGGTGGAGCGACGTTGGCTCCTGGGGCGCGCTTTGGGATGTTTCCCCCAGGGATCAGAATGGCAATGTGCTGTTGGGGGACGTGATTGTTCAGAACGTCTCCAACAGCTACGTGCGCTCCACCGACGGACGCTTGGTTGCCGCCACCGGCATTGAGGACATGATCGTGGTTGCGACCGACGACGCCGTGTTCCTCTGCCCGCGGGAGCGCAGTCAGGATGTGCGCCTGTTGGTGCAGGAGTTGAAAGCGCGCAAACGGCGCGAGGCAGTGCAGCACACGGTGATCTACCGCCCCTGGGGCAGTTATCAAACCGTGGACGAGGGTGAGCGGTTTCAAGTGAAGCGCCTCATCGTCAAGCCCGGCGCCAAGCTTTCCTCGCAAATGCACCACCACCGGGCGGAGCATTGGATTGTTGTGCGCGGCACAGCCAAGGTGACCCGCAACGACGCCGAATCGCTGGTGTTTGAGAATGAGTCGATCTATCTGCCGATCGGCACCAAGCACCGGCTGGAGAATCCCGGCAAGATCGACCTGCACCTGATTGAGGTGCAGTCCGGCGCCTATCTGGGCGAGGATGATATCGTTCGCTTTGAGGATGTGTACGGGCGTGGCTGAGCCGCCGGTGTATGCCGCGCTGATCCAGCAGGGCACGCGCGGACCCGTACGCAAAGACGTCACACCCATCTTCGCCAATGCAGCCGCGTTCCAGGCGCTGATCCAGGATTTGGTGCGCCTGACAGCCCCGTTTGAACCGACCGCCGTGGCGGCGCTCGATGCGTTGGGCTTTGTCCTGGGCGGTGCCTATGCCCAGGCAGCCGGTCTGCCGCTGATCCTGCTGCGCAAGCCCGGCAAACTGCCGGTGGCCGCTGCCGAGCGGCGCTTCATCGACTATACTGGCGAGAGCAAGGCATTGGAGTTGGCGACCGACCGCCCCTTGCCTGGTCAGCGTGTGCTGATTCTCGACGATTGGATTCAGACCGGCGCGCAAATCGCAGCCGCCATCGCCTTGATCGAAGCTGCCCAGGGCGTTGTGGTGGGGCTGGCTGCCATTCAAATCCGGGAGAATGACCAGACCCGGCCGATCCTCGCTCGGTATCCCTGGGTGCGCCTGCTGCCTGCGTGAGCGTGTAGCTGCACCGCTGAGGGTATCAGCACGACAAAACCCCCGGACGGCTGCCCATCCGGGGGTTTGGTCGGTCAAGCCAACAGGGCTAAGGTTAGCCTTGGCGCGCCTTGAAGCGCGGATTGGCCTTGTTGATCACGTAGACGCGGCCCTTGCGGCGCACGATCCGGCACGCCTTGTGGCGCGTCTTCATGGTCTTAAGGGAATTGACGATCTTCATCACACAACTCCGCGGATCACGCCGCTTGGTCTGGGTCGGTCAAGAGGCGCGGAAGGTATGAGCGCCGCATGGGGCTGTCAAGCCTGAAGGGTGCGGCCACGGGCTGCCGCTCCAGGCCGTCGTCGTCGCGGCTTGACTCACTGAACTGGACGGCAGAGTTCAGGTTGGCCATGTCAGAGACAGAGTATGGTTTTGCCCCTGCAAAAAATCATACCTTCTCCACTTTACGGCACTAAAAAGGTTTTTATCTTGCTTATGCTACTCGTTTAAGTGGTGGGCAGTAGTTCACGGCTCGCCGCGATCACGTTAAGCCTGAACATTCGGTGTCAGCGGCGGGCTCAGCGCTGGGCGACTGAACCTGGTAGCGGGCTGGTTACCTCCGGGAGAAGATCGTCCACGCGACCGGCGCGGCGGGCAATATCGGCGCCGACGAGGCCGGTGACGACTAGTCCAGGCGGCGCACACACGAAGCCGGATCCGCGCACACGCTGACCCGAAGTCTGCCAAGAGAAACAAGTGGCCTGCCGCCCGCGAAATTGGGCTTGGAAGCGCATCCAGCGACCTCCGGTCACTCCCTGGGAGTAGGATCCACTGGCGTCAGGCTGGAGCGTCTGACCTCGGAACTCAGGCCACCCCTCAGTGGTGGCTATCACCCCAGACATCCCGCTGTAATAGCAGCGCTCAGAGGTTGAATGCACAACCATCCGACCGATCCACCCATTGGTCTGAACAATAGCCTCGTCTAGATCAGTTCGGCAGAGCATAGGCCCGCTGCCAGTTCCAGAGAAGGTCCAGGCCCCCGTAAATGGCTTTCCCTCTCCAAACACCAGCCGTGACTCGGCAGGGGGGATCGCCCACCAATCCTGCGCGTGACTAGGGCGGGCGGTGCAGGTGACGGCCAACAGAACCGTGCCAAGACACGCGAGCAGCTGCCAACCCGAGCAGGTAACACCCATGAGAGACCTCCGCCAGAAGAGTACCCTCTTCTAGCGAAGATCATCACCAGTTACCAGACCCTAGAGGGTAAGGGCTACCTCTCCCAACCCCTCGAAACGGGCACGCAGGCGATCACCCGGGGCGGCTTTGAACAGGCCGGTGCAACTGCCGGTCATAATGATCTGTCCAGCTTCCAGCCCTGGGCCGGTGCGCACCTTGTTGGCGAGCCACAGCAAGGCGTTGACTGGGCTGCCTTCGGTCGCGATGCCAGCACCGCGGGCCTTGCTGTCGCCATTGACCTCAAACTCAACCAAGCATTCCGACAAGTCGGTCTTCGGCAGCCCGTCGACACCGTCACCCAGCACCACTTGGCCGTTGCCACCCATGTCGGCAATCACACTCGCGATGCCAGCAGCCAGCCAATCGGTCCAGCGCGGCTCCACCACTTCAAAGGCTGCCCGCACGCCGCCGATCGCCGCCATCACCTCTGCTGCGCTATAGGCGTTGGCCCGCGGCGGCAGGCTGCTGGCAAGGATCAAACAGAACTCACTCTCGATGCCACGCATGCGCATGGCAGCGCCGGGCAGGCTCGCGCCGCTATCCATCAGGCGGGTTTTGAACAGGCGCGAGGCGAAGGGGGAGCGCGTCTTGAACATCTTGCGCGCACCGGGATTGGTGGCGCCGATCTTCCAGCCGACGATGCCATAGCCCAATCGCTCCGCCAGCATCTCCTGGATGCGGTAGCCCTCGGCCGGGGTTTGCGGACGCATGTCCTCTGGCAGTGGTGCCAGCGGTGCGCCGGTTTCAAACGCATCGACCAACAGGTCAACCGCGCGGGTGAAGCGAGACGGGCGGGTCATCGATAGAGTTGCTCCGGCAGCCAGAGGGCGATTCCGGGAAACAGATACAACAGGATCATGCAGCCAACCACGATGTAAATGTGCGGCATGACACCGGCAAAAATCTGCTCCAGCCTGATGTGCTTCGGTGCGACACCTTTTAAGTAAAAGGTGGCCATCGCAACCGGTGGGGAGAGGAACGAAGTTTGCAGATTGAGGGCGATCATCACACCGAAAAAGATCGGATTGATGCCAAAATCATCCAACAGTGGCAGGAAGATTGGCACGAAGATGATGATGATCTCAGTCCACTCGAGCGGCCAGCCCAGCACAAAGATGATGGCCTGAGCTAACACCATGAACATAAACGGCGACAGGTTCAGGCTCAGCACAAACTGTTCCACCAATTGCTGGCCACCCAGGAAGCCGAACACAGCCGAGAACAGGTTAGAGCCGACGAACAGCCAGCACACCATGGCTGAGGTGCGGGCAGTCAGGAACACGCTCTCCTTCAGTTTGGTGATGCTCATGGAGCGGTAGGCTACGGCCAGGATCACCGAGCCAAGCGAGCCCAAGGCGGCGGCTTCCGACGGCAAGGCCCAACCGGCGAGAATTGCCCCCAGCACCAGCATGATCAGTGAGGCCAGCGGCACGAAGGAGACCACCAGTTCCTTCACGATGTGCAGCGTCGGTATCGGTGGATCGGCTGGGGGCAGCTTCGGCGCCTCATGCGGGCGCAGCATCGCGCGGATGACCACATAGGCAACATAGCTGCCAGCCAACATCAACCCAGGCAGAAAGGCAGCCGCGTACAGGCGCACGACCGAGACCCCAGCCGTTGCACCGTACAAGATCAACATGATCGACGGTGGGATCAGGATGCCAAGGCACCCGCCCGCACACACGACACCAGCCGAGAGCCGCGGGTCATAGCCCGCCCGCAACATCGCCGGAAACGCCAGCAGCCCCATCAAGGTGACAACAGCGCCCACGATCCCGGTTGCTGTGGCGAACAGCGTGCAAGTGAACAGCGTTGCCACTGCGAGCGATCCGGGAATGGCGTTGGAGGCCAATTGTAGCGAGCGAAACAGCCGATCCAGGATGTTCGCCCGCTCAATGATGTAGCCCATGAACACGAACAGAGGCACGGAGATCAGCACGTCGTTGGTCATGGTACCGTAGGTGCGCTGCACCAACAGGTCAAAAACCATGTTGCCCATGCCAAGATAGCCAAAGCCAAGCCCCATTGCCATCAAGGTGAAGGCAATTGGAAAGCCCAGCAGAATGAAGAACAAAAACAGGCCTAGCATCAAGAGGCCAAGGATTGGATCAGTCATTGGGACACCCCTCTGGCCGCACGTGCGTCAGCTTCCGCCTGGGCTTGCGCCTGTTCTAGAATCAGTTTCTCCGTCTCTTCGACGTCATGCAGGCGCTCGGGCCAGACACCGGTTCGAATGGTGATCGCGCAGCGCACCACTTCCGCAATGCCTTGCGCCAGCAGCGTCGCACCAGCTAAGGGAATCAACGCCTTGAACGGCCAGAGCAGCGGACCGCTTGGGCTGAACATGGAGCGTTCATTGATCAGCCAGGATAGATGGGCAAATTTGTACCCAAAATACATGAAGGCCAGGATGCCAGGGAAAAAGAACAAAAAGTACAGCAGCATATCCAACGCTGCTTGAACCTTGATGGGGAAGTTCCGATATAAGAAATCGCCACGGACATGGCCGTTGCGGGCCAATGTGTAAGCACCTGCCATCATGAACAGGGTGCCATACAGAATGTAGCTCCAGTCAAACGCCCATCCAGTCGGTGCGCGGAACAAGGTCCGCATGACGATTTCATAACTGACCACCAGCGTGAGCGCGATGATGCTCCACGCGAAGGCTTGGCCGATCCATGTGTTGATGCGATCGACCCACAGCAAGACTGCCTGCATGGGAGGCTCCCAATCCGCGGACGCACCGCCCGATCTGGTGAGGCAGAGGGGTGTGCGGCGAACAGTGAGATCAGCCCGCGATTGGAACCTGCGGGCGAACAGCTGCCAGGCCGATGCTTCGGTATCACCGCACCGGCCTGGCAGAGGTCAGACGACCAAACTAGCCGCGACGCGGGAAGAAATGGGCGTAGGCAGTCTCAGACGAGACTTCATATTCGTGCCGGAAGCCAACCACGCGCTGCGACCAAGCCCGCTGGCTATCCACCACGCGCTTGAAAAACGCGTCTTGCGACAGGTTGTTGATCACCGTGTCCCAGGCCCGCAACTGGGACTGCAGGATCGCGTCACTGGTTTTGACCGTGCGGACCCCTTGACGTTCCCGCATCTCAGTCAAGTCCTTGGAGTAGCGATCCATCGCCTTCCACGCCATGTCGGACGAGCTGGCCTCCGCTGCATAGCGTAGGATCGACTTCAACTCGGCTGGCAGAGCGTCAAACTTGGTCCGATTGAACATCACCTCAAAGCATTCCAGGGCCTGGTGATAGCTTTGCAGGTAGTACAGTTTGGACACGTCCGGGAAACCAAGCACACGGTCGGACGACGGGTTGTTGAACTCAGCCGCATCGATCAAGCCGCGATCCATCGCTGGCACAATCTCGCCACCGGGGATGATGGTGACGGCCACGCCCATGGCTTGGTAGAGGTCAGCCGCCAAACCCACGGTGCGATAGCGCAGGCCGCGCATCTGTTCGGCCTGGCTGACTTCGCGCCGGAACCAGCCCAGCGGCTGGGTTGGCATTGGGCCGTAGAAGAACGACTGGGTGTTCATGCGCAGCACGGTGCGCATCAGCTCGTCATACAGCGCCTGACCGCCACCATAGTGGATCCAACCGAGCAACTCGTTGGCTGTCCAGCCAAACGGCGCTGCCGTGCCGAACAACGATGCGGCCTTGTTCTTGCCATACCAATAGGCTGCCACACCGTGGCCGCCATCCAGCGCGCCAGCGCTCACGGCATCGATCAATTGGAACGCACCGACCACGGCGCCCGCCGCCAACAAATCCAACCGCATGCGGCCACCGGACATCTCATTGACCCGGCGGACATAGTCTTGCGCGAATTCATGGAAGATGTCGCGCTGCGGCCAAGTCGATTGAAACCGCCAAACCACAGTTTGCGCCCGGCTGACGTTTGGCATGGCGACGGCAGAAGCCGCGGCAACAGTGCCAACACCAGCGGTCTTCAAGAAACGCCGACGATTATTGGTGGTCGACTTCTGATCGTGATCCGACATGGTCAATTTCCTCCCCCGAGGACAACGCCATGCCATTGTTATAGCCTGCCCATAGGCGATGAGCCGACCTTCGTGGTTGGTCACGCTGGCATGGCGATCAGTTGCGAGACCCTAATCCACATTGACGCAGGCACAGCGCTTGTCCAGGGGGAAAAACCGCTTTAACCGGCGTCTGCCTGCGGTATCTGCATCCAGGGTGCCGGACGCGGGGTGAGGGTGGCACTCTGCGTGCTTAACACCTGACCCAGATACTCCAGGCGAACCAAGGCCAGCCCAAGGTCAGCCTGAGCAGAGCGCATCTCCCCGGCCTCCTTCCCCTGCACGAGCAGCGGGGTACCGGGTTCTGGGGCGGTACCGTCGATGATAACCGGCAGCAGACGCTTCTTCACCAGCCCGCGATACTTGGTGCGGGCAGTCAGTTCCTGGCCGACATAGCAGCCTTTCTTCCAATCGATGCCGTTCAGCTCATCGAATCCATTCTCCAACAGCAAGGCGCGATCCACTTCCAGATCACGGCTGCCGTCTGGAATTCCCAATTGCAGGCGGTGACGCTCCCACGCGCCATCCTCCGCGGGGCTGGCCCCGTGGGTCATCATCGCCAGGGTCGCTGCTTCACCGATCAGCACCACCCCCAACTCTTCCAGCCGTGGGTCGATCAGCGCTGCCCCACCCAGCAGGGGCCGTGCGGTGCCGCGGGTGGCACCATCCAGGCTCAGCAGCTGCGCCGCACCGTCCCCCCATACCCGCATCACCTCCAGCCGCCCGGTCCAGTCCTCCAGCGTCACCTTGGAGCGCAGGCGATAAAGCTTGAGGCGCTTCAGCAGGTCCTCGCGCCGCGCGGCTTCGCACATCAGCAGCAGGACGCCACCGTACTCGACCATTAGAAAATCGTGCAGGTAGCGACCCTGGGCGCTCAACAGCGCAGCATAGCCAGCACGGGTCGGCGACAGCCCGACGACATCGCTGGAGACCAGCCCCTGCAGAAACGGACGGGCATCAGCCCCGCCGACAGCGATCAAGCCCACGTGGTCGAGGCGGGTCCCCACTGCCATGGCTGCATGCTCCTTCATCATCCCAAGACAGGTTCATGTGGGCGTGATGGTGCAGAAGAGCAAGCGCGTCAGCCGCTGATGGCGCGGTCTAGCAGGTCGCGCTCGGCTGCGATGTCCTTGTCGATGGCTTGGGCTTCGGTGAAGCGGTCGGGGAAGCGCTTGCGCAGTTTGTCGATGTTGACCTGCCGCACTGCTTCCGGCCTCGCCTCTAGCGTGCGATAGGCCAGCGCCATGAACCATTCGATGTCGCCCAGTTCCTCCAGCAGATTGGCGCGGTCGAGGGGGGCGCCATCCAGACCAGCCAGCAGTGCCTGCATCAGTTCCACGGCTTCGGTGTAGATACCGAGGGCTGCGTGCAGCAAGTCGGGTGGCACAGTGCCCGATGGTTCACCGACAGCACCACCCGTGAGGGTGGGGTCCTTCACCGGCTTGCCATAGAACAAGCCCTTTTTCACCTGATCGACCCGCTGGCCCAGGGTGATCGCGTCTTCCAGCGTCTGTTTCAGCGTGGCGACCGAGACGACATCGGTGCGGAACAGGGTGGAGGCAGTGCGGGCAGACTCGCGCAAGTAGGTGTCGGTATCCATCGGCTTGGTCCTTATGCAGATCGGTAGGCGAGGTGACGCAGCCGTGGCCCGCCATCGGCGGGATCATACCAACCACTATCCTCCACCACCTGCCAGCGCGTGGGATCGGGAGGTGGGAGCCAAGCATCGGCCTCGGGCGTCACATCCACTTCTGTGATGTCGAGGGTATCGACGGCTTGGTGGGTCAGCGCCAGTTGATAAACCGCTGCCCCGCCGCCGACGAAGTGGGGTCCCTCCGGGTCAAGCTGGGTGGCCAGGGCCAGGGCGGCGGCGAGACTGGTCACGGTGTGGACCCCCTCGGGCACCAGGAGCGGGCGCCGGGTTAGGACAATGACGGCTCGTCCTGGCAAGGGGCCGGGCAGGCCTTCAAAGGTGGTGCGCCCCAGGATCAGCGGATGGCCGAGGGTGCGCGCCTTGAACCGCTTCAGGTCCGCGCGTGACCGCCAGGGCAAACCACCCTGCCAGCCAATCGCCCCATTGCGGGCGACAGCAGCGATCAGCACGCGCTCCGGCATCACTACACCGCCACCGGGGCTGGAATTGCGGGATGCGGGTCGTAGCCGACCAAGTCGATGTCGGCGCTGGTGAACGCGGTGATGTCCCGCACAGCTGGGTTTAGCACCAGTTGCGGGGCAGGGCGGGGGGCGCGGCTCAACAACGTTTCAGCCTGGGTGACATGGTTGTCGTAGAGGTGGGCATCCACCAAGGTGTGGACCAAGTCCCCCGGCGCGTGGCCGGTTGCCTGCGCCATCATTCGGGTCAGCAGCGCGTAGGACGCGATGTTGAACGGTATGCCCAGGAACACATCGGCTGAGCGTTGCAGCAAGTGGCAATGCAAGCGTCCACCCAGCACAGCGAACTGGAACATGGCATGGCAGGGGGGGAGGGCCATGTCGGGTAAGTCGGCAACATTCCAGGCCGAAACCACGATGCGGCGCGAGGAGGGGTTGCGGCGCAATTCTTCCTGGGCGGCCAGCAGCTGGTCCACCGGCGGCCCTTCGCGAAACAGCGGGGCGCCGTCGCTTGCGGTTTCCTCCGCGGGCAGGAAGGTGCGCCAGCGCCGCCATTGCCGCCCATAAATCGGGCCCAGGTCGCCATCGGTGCCGGCCCACTCGTCCCAGATGGTAACGCCAGCTGCGCGCAACTCAGTGTTGCTGGTGCTGCCGCGCACAAACCACAGCAACTCCTCCCGCACCGACTTCCAATGGACGCGTTTGGTCGTGACCAACGGGAAGCTGTCGGCCAGCGGGAAGCGCATCTGATGGCCGAACACCGCGCGGGTGCCGGTGCCCGTGCGATCCGCCTTGGGCACCCCTTCGCGCAGAATGCGCTCGATCAGCTCGTGATACACCTGCATCGCCGCTCTATCCCCCCGGCCAGTTCGGCGGCAGTGATGGCATGATCACGATGGCAAGGCCAAGCCCTGGGCGCACAGTGGCCCTCCCCCCTGCTGCCGCGGCTGGCATTGACAGACCGGGCGCACGCGCCCACAACCCAGCCCATGCGCGCCTTGTTTCTAATCCTCGCTCTGTTGGTGGGCCTGCAGCCCGCAGCAGCCCAGCAATCTCGTGGTGTGCCGCCTGCAGCGCGTGAGGCCATTGGCGAGGCGGGGCGGTTGCTGACGGCCATTCGCGGCTCCAACATCGATGGGCACTGGCGGGCCAATGCCCTGGCGCGCATGGCGCGGGTGATGGCCCGTGCTGGCGATGCGGAGGCGGCGAAAACCATGGCGCGGGATGCCGCGACGGCTACGTTTGAGCCGGTGCGCCAAGCGCCACCGCCTGTGGTCGCACCGGGTGCCGTGATGGCGATTCTGGCTCAGGTCTATTCCGACTTGCGCGATGTCGCGCCAACCATGGAACTGGCGAATACCGCCCTGCCGCAGATTCGCACGCTGCCACCTGCCGCGCAGGCGCCCTTGCTGCCGTTCCTCGCCATTGCACTGGTGGATGTTGGCGCGCGCCAAGCAGCCGAGCAGGTGATCCGGGAAGGGTTGGCGGCCGCCATCCAGGCACCTGCGGGGCAGGAGCAGGCAGTCGCCCTCGCCCTCATCGCCCAGGCCCAAGCCCGCACGGGCGAGGCTGGGGCGGCAGACGCCACAGTTGACGCCGCAGTTGCCGCCTTACAGCAGATCACCTCGGCCCACGGGCAGGCGGCAGGCTATGCGCAAGTCGCGCGCGCCCTGGCGGCGGCCGGGCGGCGGGAGCGGGGGCGTGCCCTATCGCGTGAGGCAGCAGCGGCGTTCGACCGCTCCACCCGGCAGATCGAGATTCCACCGTTTCAGCGGGTGGGAACGCTGACCCTGATTGCCCTGTCACAGGCTGAGACGGGGGATCGTGGCGCCGCCCGGCAAACCTTGCAGGCAGCACGCTCCCTCGCTTTCGCGATTCCCGTGCAGCAACTCTATGAACGGTTTTCCGCCATGGCTGCCTTGGCGGATGCCATCATTCAGGTTGAACGCGCTCCCTAGGGGTCTGATCAAAGCGCTTGGCTGCGACGGCAGAGGGACGATCATGGCCTCGTTGGTGATCACCGCGAACCGACTTGGAGATGCCGTTCTGTCGACAGGCGTGATCGATCATCTGATCACGACTGGTCGCGGCCCGCTGACCGTTGCCTGCGGCCCGGTACCCACCTCGCTGTTCGAGGGGGTACCTGGAATCGCCCGCGTGATCACCGTGCACAAGCTGAGTTGGAGCCGCCATTGGCTCACACTGTGGGCGGGGACCGTCCAGCAGCCCTGGGATACGGTGGTAGACTTGCGCGGCTCGGCGCTGGCCTGGGTGCTGCGCGCCCGTCACCGGCGGGTTTGGCGCGCGGGATCAGGCCACCGTGTGGCAGAGATGGCGCGGGTGATCGGGGTGACGCCGCCACCGGCGCCAAGAGTGACACCGCTGCCCATCACGCCACCGGCAATGCCGCTGTTGGGGCTGGGGCCGACGGCGAATTTTCGCGGCAAGCAATGGCCGACCGACCGGTTCATCGCTCTGGCGCGCGCGCTGTTGGCGGGTCCGCTGGCAGGGGCCAAAGTCGCTGTGTTCGCCGCCCCATCCGAACGCGCCCAGGCGGCTGCCGTGCTAAGCGCGTTTCCCGACGCACTCGATTTGATCGACACCGGCAACTTGCGCCTTGTCGCGGGCTGGTTGGCCGCCTGTCGGCTGTTCATTGGCAATGACAGCGGGTTGATGCACTTGGCCGCGGCTGCAGGCGCACCAACCCTCGGCCTGTTTGGACCGAGCCCCGATGCGCTCTATCGCCCGTGGGGCGACCATACCAGCTTCGTCCGGACGCCCGAGCCCTCGGAGGCGTTGTGGCAGCGCCGCAAGGCGGAGCCGAGGTTTGAAGGCCACATGATGGACAGCCTAACCGTAGCGGCCGCCCATGCTGAAGCAATTGACCTCTTGGCGCGGACCGGCTGATGCGTGTGTTTCATCTGATGGCCGGTGCCCGCGTCGGCGGGGCGGAGCGGTTCTTTGAGCGGCTGCTGCCCGCCCTTGGTCAGGCCGGGGTCACCCAGGCCGCTGCAATTCGCCGCCACCCTGAGCGCGCGGCCCACCTGCGCGCCCACGGCATCGTCACCACGGAGTTGCGCTTCGGTGGACCGGTGGACCTGATCACCCGCTGGCGGGTGCCCGGTCTGGTGCGGGCCTTCGCCCCTGACTTGGTGCTGGCGTGGATGAGCCGGGCGGCCGACCGGATGCCGCAAGGCTCCTGGGTGACGGCTGCCCGCCTCGGTGGATACTACAAGCTGACGCATTATCGCCGCTGTCGGCATCTGATCGGCAACACGGAAGACATCGCCCGCTATCTGCGCGCCGAAGGCCACCCGGCGGACCGCGTGCACGTGCTGCCCAACTTCGCTGACCCACCGGGGGCGGGCATGGTGGCGCGGAGCGCGCTGGCAACATCAGAGGCAGCACCCGTGCTGCTGTGCCTGGGGCGCCTGCACACCAACAAGGCGTTCGACGTCGCGCTCAAAGCCCTGGCAGACCTGCCGGAGGCCATCCTGTGGCTTGCAGGCGTTGGACCGGAGGAGGCCGCGCTGCGCGCGCTGGCAGATCAACTGGGTGTCGCCGCACGGGTGCGTTGGCTCGGCTGGCGGGACGATACTGGCCCCTTGTTGCGTGCCGCGACGGTGCTGCTCTGTCCCTCCCGGCATGAGCCGCTGGGCAATGTGGTGTTGGAGGCCTGGGCCGCGGGCACGCCCGTTGTGGCTGCTGCCAGTGCGGGACCCGCCTCGCTGATCCAGGATCGTGTCGATGGTTGCCTGGTACCAATCGACGACGCTGCTGCCCTGGCGCAGGCCTGTCGCGCTGTGATCAACGACCCCGCGGCAGCTGCTGCCCTTAGCCAGGCGGGACTGGCACGCTTTGCCTCTGACTTCACGGCGACGGCGGTCGTCGCCCAGTATGTCGCGCTGTTCCAACGCTTGTGCGCGGAGAGGACGTGATGTGTGGCCTGGCTGGCGTAGTGTTGCGCACTGGGGTCCCAGACGCTGGTCTGATTGACCGGTTGGCCGCGGCCCTGGCCCACCGCGGACCAGATGGCGAGGGGCGCCATCATCGGGGCTCCACAGCTTTGGTGCAGCGCCGGTTGGCAGTGATTGATCTTGAAACCGGCAATCAGCCGCTGTTCGGCGCCGATGGGGCGGTGCTGGCGGCCAATGGTGAGATCTACAATTACCTGGAACTGCGCGACCGTCTGACAGGTGTTGGCTGGCGCACCAAGTCCGATTGCGAACCGCCGTTGGAGCTGTATCGCCGCCACGGTCTCGACTTCGCGGACCATCTGCGTGGTATGTATGCCATCGCCATTGATGACCCCGTTCAAAATCGGCTCGTGCTCGCGCGCGATCCGTTCGGCATCAAGCCTCTGTATCTGGCGGAGACCGATGCCGGGGTGGCCTTTGCCTCCGAAGTGCAGGCGCTGATCCGCGCTGGCTGGGTTCAGCCAAACTTGGACCGCGCTGCCATTCAGTCGCTGTTCCAGCGCCAGTTTGTCAGCGGCGGTGCGCCGCCGATCTCCGGTGTGCGGCGGCTGTTGCCCGGCGAGACAGTGGTGATCGAGCAAGGGCGGGTCGTCGCCAGTCATCGCCGCGCGGTGCTACCGGCCACAGGTCCCACCCCCGGCCTGGACGAAGCGTCTGCCCTCACCTTGGTTGAAGGGGCCTTGCGCGACAGTGTGGCCGTACATTGCCGGTCCGACGTTCCCTATGGGCTGTTCCTGTCTGGTGGGATCGACAGCAGCTTGATCCTGTCGCTGATGGCAGAAGTGACGGGGGAGGCCGTGCGCACCGTCTCGGCTGGGTTCGACGTGCCGGGGGCAGCCGATGAGCGCGCCATCGCGCGTCAGAGTGCGGCCCGCCACGGTGCGCGCCACACCGAGGTGCTGGTGACTGCTGAGGATTTCTGGCGGGAGTTGCCAGCGATTGCCGCTGCGATGGATGACCCTGCTGCCGACTATGCCTGCCTGCCAACCTGGTGCCTCGCGCGGTTGGCGCGCCAAGACCTGACCGTTGTGCTCTCCGGGGAAGGGGGGGATGAGCTGTTTGCGGGCTACGGTCGCTATCGCCGCGCAATGCGGCCGGCGTGGCTGCGCTGGCCACGGCGCAATCGTGGGATCCTTGCGGCGGTTGGTCTGGCGCGCTCCCACCCACCGGCACCGGTGGCGACACCGCCGGCGTCCCCCCAGTGGACGCGGCTGCAGGCGGCACAGGCCGCAGACATTGCAGAGTGGCTGCCCAACGATCTGCTGATTAAGCTGGATCGCTGCCTGATGGCCCATGCGCTGGAGGGGCGGACCCCCTTTCTCGACCCCGCCGTGGTGGCAGCAGCCTGGCAGGTACCAGACCATCTGAAGGTGTCCGGTCGGTTGGGCAAATACGTGCTGCGCCGTTTGTTGCATCGCCGTCATCCTGACCATCCGGCCTTCGCCCGCAAGCAGGGCTTCACAGTTCCAGTCGGCACCTGGATCGCCGCGCGCGGCACCCGCTTGGCCGCGCTGGTTGCAGCATCCCCCGGCGTGGCAGAGGTGGCGCGGACAGATCGGTTGGCGCCAGTGTTCGCCGCGGCCGACCGCGATGGTAAGGCGGCGATGGCTGCCTGGACCTTGACCTTCTATGCCCTGTGGGTTCGATTTCATGTGTTGGGGCAAACAGTTGGACCAGACATAGATTCTATGTTGTCGGAACAGTAATCGCGCAACGAACTCTCTTTGACATTGGGGCGCTTTTTAGCCAAACAGAAAGGCGGACCGCAGAGCCGTGGGGATCGCGGTACAGATATCGATGAGTCGAAACAGACGAGGTGGCGACATGCGCAGGGGCTTGGCGGCAATCTTAGTTTTGGGTGCGAGTGGGTTTGCTATCTCTACTGCTGCGGCGCAAAGCTTCAGCTCGACGGGGACACTGCCGAATGGGATTGGATTTACCACAACTGTTGCGACCAGCGGCACATCAGTATCCACTGCAATCAACTACACCGACGGATCGCGCTTCAATACCACCAGCAACAGCACGTTTGGCGGCACAGCGATTTCATTCTCGATCAATGGTACGGGCTCAGGCCCGCTGGTGCAGAACAATTCCTTGTCGTTCACCGCAACCGGGACGGCGCAGCTGACCGACACCACGCTGATCAACTACAGCGGAACCACCACGGTGAACGGGACGACAACGCCCTTCTCCTGCGCGATCCGCACCACCAATGGACGGTCCACCGTGGCGTCTGGCAGCTGCGATACTTTCGCGGCCGCCCTGGACCCGAACAACGCGGCCACCTTGACCACCACGACCGCGCCGACGGCACCAACGGCACCGACCGCGCCAGCCACGCCAGCCTCACCAACCCCAACCACTCCGACGACCACCACCACCACTCCGTCAACCACGACCACCACGGCGACGGCCACACCGGTGGAGCCAGTCCTGCCGCCTACGACGGCTCCAGCTGCCGTGCAGACCAGCACGGCTGCTGCTGGTCGGAGTTCCGCTGCGGCACAAACCCGCGCTAGCAATGGCATGGTCGGCACCCGTGTGCAGAGCATCGGGGCCAACCAGGCGCGCGCACGCGCAGGCATCGCGGCCTTAGCCCCCGCCAATGGCGAGGCGCTGGGTGCCAATGGTGGCGATGGTTTGAGTCAGTGGGGTGCCTGGCTCGACGGCTCAGTCTCCTTCCTGGAAGGTAAGGCGCGGGGTGCTCGGTTCGATGGCGATGGTCATGCGTTGGCGATTGGGTTGGACCACACCGTCGGCTGGCTGACTGTTGGGGCTGCCATCAGCTATGCCCGCACTGGTCTGGACCTGCCGGATGTCCGGGGGCGGCTGATGGCCGTCGGCACGTCCTTCACGCCCTATGTCGCGGCACAGATCACGCAGAATCTCTCCCTGGGCGCTTTTGTTGGCTACACGTGGCTGGACAATGAGTTCAGCCGCAGCGATCAGCGCTTTGGCGATATGACCTCCAACTACTCCGGCCATCGCGTCGGTGGCGGTGTGGTGTTGAGCGGCGCCTATGTATTCAACGCGATCGTGGTTGCGCCCTATCTGAGCTATAGCCACGCGGTCGAAAAGCTATCTGCCTACACGGACCGGGCGGGTGTGCGGGTGGAGGGTAGCCGCAACACAATCGGCCTCGCCCGTCTGGGCACCGAGGTCGGCTATCACTACCAGGGGTGGGAGCCGTTTGTGGGTGTTGGTGGCGAATACGAAACCGGGGACATCGGACCAGAGGTCAACCGGTTTGGCCTCGCCCTGAGTGCGGGTCTGCGCTTTGCCTTGCATGATCAAGTTCGGCTTGCGATCCAGGCGACGACTGTGGAACTGAAAGACGCGGTGACTGACCGCTCAGTCGCCGCCACCTTGAGGATCCGGTTCTGAAACCAGCTCTTTGGTTTGCTGCGCTGCTGCTGGTGATCGCCGGTTGCAGCTTGCCGCCGCCCGAGGCCCGGCGGGGCGAGGCGGATCGCCTCGCCCAGTCTCTGCGGCTTGACCCCGTCGTGCTGCCAGTGACAGGCGGCCCAGCCTTCGCTGCATGGCGGCGCGGGCAGGGCCGCGTGCTGACCGTGCTGATTGAGGGCGATGGCTTGGCCTGGATCAGCGCGCGGGAACCCTCGGCCGATCCTACGCCGGTCGATCCCATCGCGCTGCGCCTCGCGGGGCAGATTGCCGAACCCGTCGCCGTGCTGGCCCGCCCTTGCCAGTATCGTGTGGCGGTCGAACCCGCCTGTCGCCCGACGCTCTGGACCATGGAGCGTTTTACCGACGCCACCATCGCCCGCCACGGCGCCGCAGTGGATCGCCTGAAACAACTGGCGGACGCCGACAGCGTGGTGCTGGTTGGCTTCTCTGGCGGTGGCACGATCGCCGCCGCGTTGGCGGCGGCGCGGCGCGATGTCAGCGGGTTGGTCACCATCGCAGCGCCGATTGATGTGGCGGGCTGGACCACGGGGCTGACCATCACGCCACTGCCCGCTCCCTCTGCACTGACCTTGATTCCCGCCCTGCGACACTTGCCGCAGCGGCATATCTGGTCCTATCGCGATACCGAGGTGCCGCCGCCCACCCAAGCACGCCTGACTGTGGCGTTGGCGAATTGTCCGGGGGTGTTGAGAATTCTGAATGATCGTCGGCATTCAGGACCATGGACCGCGGCCGACTTGGGTTTGGACGCCCTTGGTCGGTGTCCTGGTTGAGGCATTTGGCCCTAGCGCGCAGAGCGTGCTAGCATTGGCCACGCGTTGAGGGAGGGTTCCATGCGGGTGATACTGGCGATGGCTGCCGCGATGACACTGCTGGCCGCCTGTGCCGAAAAGCCGGTGGTCCCGGAAACCTCGGTATCCACGGTGCCGATCTACTGTTATCGCACGCTCGCCGTGGTGGATTGCCACCCGGAACCGCTAGGGGCGAAGGAATCCTCCCGACTGGTCAACCATTACGGTCCGGCCCCGGTGACGATCCCGCGGTAGGCGGTGCATCGGGCTCTGGCGGCGGGACCAAGGGGTCCAACTGCGTGACGGTTGGGGTGGTGGTTGGCGTCGCGACAAAGCGCGCTGCCGGCGGTGCGGCACGCTTGCCCATGCGATAGAGGGTGTAGAGCGCGAGCAGCCCAGCGACACCGCCCGTAAAGGCGAACAGCCCAACGGGTCCCAGCACAGTCATTGCGGGCACAACAAGGATTGGTCCCAGCGTTGCCCCCGCCCCGAATGCCAGCAAC
Source organism: Alphaproteobacteria bacterium (assembly GCA_004292755.1). Classification (GTDB taxonomy): domain Bacteria; phylum Pseudomonadota; class Alphaproteobacteria; order Elsterales; family Elsteraceae; genus RDXE01. The sequence continues at coordinate 107,315 of RDXE01000026.1, read as the reverse complement.
AAGCCGCTGGCGGTTCCGATGCGCTGGTCTGGTCCAGCGAAATCCTGGGCATGGGCGACGCACAGCGGGTAAAGCGTGAAGGCGGCGATCCCATAAGCGAAGGCGAGTGGCACCATCAGGCTGGGCATGAGCAACGCACCCCCGGCCATCGCCATCGCCAGCAGCACCAGCAATCCTGCATCAAAAGCGAGCACGCGGCGCCGGTCGAAGCGGTCGGAGAGTTTGCCGACGGGGATCTGCCCAGCCAACCCGCCGAGCACAGCCAGGGTGAGCAGCAGCGCCACCTCGGACAGCGGCAGGCCCAACACTTTGCCTACAATCGGCATCAGCGAGGTGAAGGCGCCATTGGCGGCCCCGACCAGCGCCACGCCGACCAATCCCAGGGGCGAGGTGCGATAGAGGGCGACCAGTTTGAGGCGCACCATCGGTCGGATCGCCGGTGCCTCAACCCGTTGCACAGCCAGCACCGGCAGGGCAAGGGCGACGAGAATGGCAGCGATGCTGTACAGCTGGAAATCCCCAGGTACGCCCAGGGCGAGCAATTGCTGGCCCGCGGCAATCGCCCCGAAATTCACCACCATGTACAGCCCCAACACGCGTCCGCGATAGGCTGGGTCGACCCGGTCCTGCAGCCAGCTTTCAATCACAACGAACAAGCCAGCCATGCCGAAGCCCGCGGCCAGGCGCAGCGGCACCCACCACCAGCCCGGCGTGACCAACGGCATCAACAGGCTGGCCACCACCACAAGCACGCCGAAGCCGACGAAGCTGCGGATGTGACCAACCCGCGCGATCACGGGGGGACCGCGTAGCGAGCCCAGGATCAACCCGAGATAATAGCAGGCGGTCACCGGCCCAGTCACCTCCAGTGCCACCCCTGCCAGCGAGAGGTGGACCGAGGTCAGGGTCATCAACAAGGCATTGCCAAGCACGGCCAGCGCTGCTGCCAGGAACAGGATCAGCAGCGAGGCGGACATTGGCTAGTTGGCTCCTGGCAAGCGCGCCCATCCGCGCTGAATATCGGCGAGCCGGAACGCAATGCGCAGTTGGTCAGGTGTTTCCATCCGCGCGATGGCGGGCAGCCGTTGGGCAAGCTCCGGCGGCAAAGCGATGGGTACCGATGGGCGCACCAATCCTTCCGCGAACAGGCGTTGGCCCGCGTCTGACAGCACATAGTTCAGCCACAACCGGGCAGCCGCCTCGTTGCGCGCACCGCGGATGATGGCAACCGCGAAGGGCAGGGCAGCCGTGCCCTCGGCCGGGGCGACCACCTCCAGATCATCGCCAAAGCCATCAAGGAAACGTGTGCGCAGAATATCGTGCTCCAGCCCCACCCACACGCCAATCTCGCCACGCAGGAAACGGGGGCCGATGGTGGTTTGGGTTTCGATACGCTGGATGGCACCGGCACGATGCACCTCGCCCAACAGGTCTAGGCCGGGCTGGACGGTTTCCAGGGCAGCCCCCTGACCAGCGGCCATGGTGGCAGCCAGCACAACGCCCACCCCCTCTACCAGACTGCGCGGGCTGGCATAGACCACTTGGCCGCGCAACTCCGGCCGTCGCAGGTCTGCCCAGCTGCGCACGGGCACGCGCACCCGGCGCTTGTTGACGGCGAACACAATCGGCGCTTGATGTACGGCGACCCACTGGGCTTGCGGGTCGCGCAGCACGGGCGGGATGCGCTCAAAGGCAGGGGGACGGCGGTCGGGCGGCAGGCTGGCAAGCAACCCGCGTGACGCTGCATCGACGGCAACAAAGCCCGGCAGATACACCACATCGGCCGGTGGACGGCCACGGGTCCGCTCCATCACCTCCATCGCTTGGCCCTGGCCCGCGGCGTTGTAGGTGAGCAGGACGGAGGGGTAGCGCTGCTCAAAGCCGCGGATGACCTGCCCCCAGTTGGCAAACCCCGGCGGCGTGTTGAGCGCCGTGACCGCCCCCTCCCGCGCGGCTTGCTCATAGAGGGCTGCCTCGCCGGCGTACAATTCCGGTCCATCGAGCCCTTGCGCCGCCACTGGCATCGCCACCAGCGCCAACACCACCGCCACAGTCGCCCGCATCACGCCTCCCAAACGCCAATCCCGCGCGCTGGCAGGATGCGCTGGATTGGCCGGGAAGGGTAGGGGCTAGCGCTGTGTAATCCTCGCGGTCCAGGCGCTACAGACCGCGGTCTGTGACTGTGGCGGAGTGGTGGGTCAGAAGGCCCCTTGCATCCCTGGCGGGACATGATGATCATTGCCGTCACGGAGAGCCCATGAAAGCAGAATTACGCCAACTAGATGCCGAGTATATCTGCCAGATGCGGTCACCAATCTTGGCATTGGCCGCAGGTGTTCCTAGTGCCATGACACTGGCCTATCAGAGTTATGTGGCCAGGTATCCGGAGATTTCAGCAGCTAGTTTTCGCGCCCTGAACGCCGACCACCTTAGTGATATCGGTTTGCAAATCACGTTATTGGACGGCTTGTTTCAAGCTGAGATCAAAGTTAATCAGATTTCAGTTGTAGCGAAAAATCTTACTTCTAATGGACACATCACGTTTGCTCAGGACGCCACAGTGTTAGCACACGATATCGTCGGAAGAATTGAACCTGACAGCCAAATCGGATTTGCAAAGCTAGAGGTCCATGCTTGGCTTGCAACGGGAGGATTAGACCTTGTTGACCGTCTCTTCGAAAATTCTGCTAGCCAGCCAGATAAGCTTGTGTTGGAAAAAGATGAATCTGGACTTGAGATCGTATATCCACCACACTTCAGGATCCAAAATCCTCAAGATAGATGGGGTGTTTCAGTGAAAATCGATTGGTCCTCAAAATGGGATGCAGATATGTGTATCTCACAAGAATTCAGATTTTTCGAAGACGGTAAATATCAAAAGATTGAAGAGCAGATTGGTGTTTTCAAGCAGACATGTTCTTATCTGGCAAAATGGCTTGATCTGGAGCTGTAGGTCATGCAAACAGAAACAGTATGGGACCCACGTCGCCCAGAACACCGTTCGGATGATAAACTTGGCGCTGCGGACAGTCTGCGAAGCAAATACAATTTTTTTGCACCTCATGGTATTTCTCCGAAGCAGCAGTCGTCGGGTCATAATGATGGACGAAAGTCTTTGATAGGGCCCAAAAGCGTTTGCGACGCTTGGCCTCGCAACAATGCAGAGAACTCGCGGACAGCCGCGGAGGGGAGTGAGTCACCACCTATCTCTTATGCACCTGATCCACCAAAAGGTCGCATCACCGGACCCGTAATGCTGATTCAAGCGGTTGCACGGGCATGGTCGCTCAGCGACGAGGAACTAGCGAAGCTGCTGGCCTATGGCCGTGCATCCACTATCCGTGATGTGTTGAACGGCACGCGGACCTTTCTTGGGACCGAGGATCAGTTTGATCGCGCTCGCCAGATCTTCAAGATTCACTCATTGTTGGCGGAACTCTTCGTTGACCCCTCTCAAGAAGAGGTTTGGATCAGGCGTCCGTTTAGCGCCTTTTCCGGTGTGTCTCCGCTGAACCACATGCTGAACAATCGGATTCCAGGAATGGTGCAGGTATTGCACTATCTTGAAACATACGTTGCGAATCCGCGCTGAGATTTCACACCCAATGCTCGATCAACTTTCAGACCAGACCGTGGATGAACGTGTTTGGCGGATTGCATTAAGCAGTGCTCGACACCGTGAAATCAATCAGGCGAGAAGAGCGACAACAGACGACGCTGCACTTAAAGAGGCGCTGAAATTTCTGTTGAATGAAACAATGCTAGGCGACAGCAGCGCCCTGACTGGTCTGCTTGGCGCTCCTTTTGCGGCCCCTCGACCGTCCCGCTTCTCTGATGGGTCATTTGGCGTACTCTATACTGCTCGCGAGCCGAGCACGGCGGCTGACGAAGTTGCGCACTACCTTCCAAACAGTTTGATTGATCTGGCGAGCGGGGATCAATTTAGCGTCCGGTATTTGCTGATCTCATGTCGAGTGGCTGGGAATGTTCGGGACCTCAGGCCCGCGGTTGCTCAAAATCCATGGTTGGTGGGTCCTGACCACAAACCCTGCCAAGCTATTGGGCAGGAGGCGCGAAAGCTTGGCCTTGATGGTTTGATCGCAGCATCGGCGCGGCGGTTCGGTGGGACCAATGTTCCTGTACTGCAATCTTTCGCCGCAAGTGATCCAAGGCTGGAGCGCGAGGTTGTCTTCACCATTGCATATGGATCGCAAGTGACTCACGACGTCCAGTAATATCTGCAAAGAATTGCCGTTATGCTCGTAAGTCTATCTCATCATTTGGCATAATCTCGCCCGACGGCCTCAGACAACGCAGCCAAGCTGGTTGACCACCCGACGATCGCCCCCTGTGCCGTCATCATGGCGATGGCGGCGGCTTTGAACTCGGGGAAATAGCTGGCGGTGGCGTCTTCAATCAAGAGGCAGTCGAAGCCGCGATCATTGGCTTCGCGCATTGAGGTTTGGACACACACTTCCGTGGTCACCCCAGCGAATACCAGGTGGGTGATGCCATGGTTCGCCAACAGGGTACCAACCTCCGTGGCGTAGAACATGCCTTTGCCGGGCTTGTCGATCACCCACTCGCCTGGAAGCGGGGCGACGGCATCCAGGATGGCGTTGCCGGGCTCACCCTGGATCAGGATGCGTCCCATCGGGCCGGGGTCGCCAATGCGCAAGGAGGGCAGGCCGCGCCGCTGTTTGGCGGGCGGGCAATCGGACAAGTCCGGACGGTGGCTCTCCCGCGTGTGGAGCACCGGCCAGCCGAGCCGCCGTGCCAGGGCCAGCAGGGCAGCCACCGTCGGCACAATGCTGGTGAGACGGCTGACATCGTTGCCCAGCGCCTCCCCAAAGCCACCGGGTTCGATGAAGTCACGTTGCATGTCGATCACCACCAGCGCTGTGTGGGCGGGATCGAGCGGGAAGGCGAAGGGCGCGGCTGGGATAGACACCAGGGCTGACATGGCCGGTCCTAATGATGCCCGGCCATGGCATGGCCGATGGTGGCCCGATCCGTCTCGCCGATCGGTGCCGTGAAGGTGATCCGTCCTTCCGACATCACGGCGACGCGGTCTGAGAGGTCCAGAATCTCATCCAAGTCTTCCGAGATCAGCAGCACGGCTGCACCGCGATTGCGCGCTTCCAGTATCTGGGCGCGGATATCGGCCGCGGAGGCGAAATCCAGCCCAAAGCAGGGATTGGCGACGATCAGCACTGCCACATCGTCCGACAGCTCGCGCGCCAGCACTGCGCGCTGCACGTTGCCGCCCGACAATGTGTCAATCGGCGCTTCGGTGGAGGGGGTCTTGACGTTGTAGCGCTGGATCAACTCCCGCGCTTTGGCGCGCATCGGGCCAGGGCGCAGCCACCAGTTCAGCCGTGCCATCGGCGGGCGATCAAAGCTGCGAAAGGCAATGTTTTCCGCCACGGTCATCCGCGGCGCAGTGGCGTTCTTCAGCGGCTCCTCGGGCAGACCATAAACCTTAAACCGGGCGAAATCGCGCCGGGTTGGCTCAAACGGCTTACCATGGATGGTGATGCGGCCATCGACCATCGGTCGCTGGCCCGCCAGCACCTCCACCAGCGCGGATTGGCCATTGCCGGACACGCCAGCGATGCCCAGCACCTCCCCCTCGTGAACCTTGAGGTTGAGGGAGTTGACCACCGTCTGCCCCGCTTCGTCCTCCGCGAACACCGCCGCCAGCTCCAGCACCGTTGGCCCTGCTGCCCGGGGCTGGCGGGCCGCGGGGGCTCGCACCTCACTGTCGCCGATCATCAGTCGCGCCATTTGATCAGTGGACAGGTCGCCCACGGCTCCACTGCCAGTCAGGCGCCCGCGCCGCAGCACCGTGACAGCATCGGCAAAGGCGGTCACCTCGCGGAACTTGTGGGTGATCATCAGCACGCTGATCGCGCCATCGCGGGTCATCTGGCGCAACAGACCCAGGATTTCGTCGGCCTCGTCGGGTGTCAGCACCGAGGTTGGCTCATCCAGGATCAAGAACCTCTGGTTCAGGTACAACAGCTTCAGGATTTCCAGCTTTTGCTTTTCCCCAGCTGCGAGTTCGGCCACAGGCCGGTCAAGCGGCACCTGGAACGGCATGCGGTTCAGGAACTCGGCCAGATCCTGGCGTTCCTTGCGCCAGTCGATCACAGCGGGGCAGTCAGCCCGCGCGATCACCATGTTTTCCGCACCGGTGAGGGAAGGCACGAGCGTGAAGTGCTGATACACCATGCCGATGCCCAGCGCGCGCGCCTCACGCGGGTTGCGGATGGTCACCGGTGCCCCATCCACCAGCACCCGCCCGCGGGTTGGCGCATGGAAGCCCATGATGCACTTCACCAATGTCGACTTGCCTGCGCCATTTTCCCCCAGCAGCGCGTGAAAGCTGCCTGCTGGCACAGTGATTGACACGTCGGACAATGCCGTGAAGGCCCCGAATTCCTTCGTCATGCCCTCGGTGGCGAGAGTTGGCGCGCGCATCAGCCGAGGGCCGCCAGCAACTGGTCACTGGAGGCGACGGCCCCAAACACCCCGCCTTGCATGGTGACCATCTTGATCGCGGCCTCGTGATTGCCGCGGTCGGTCGCGCCGCAGCAGTCAGTCAGCAGCAGGCATTCGAAGCCACGGTCATTGGCTTCACGCATGGTGGTGTGGACGCAGACATCCGTGGTGATGCCCGCCAGCAACAGCCGTCGGATGCCGCGGCTGCGCAAGATCAGCTCCAGATCGGTGGCGTAGAAGGATCCCTTGCCCGGCTTGTCGATGATCACCTCGCCCGACAGGGGCGCCAACTCGGGAATGATTTCCCACCCAGGCTCCCCGCGCACCAGAATGCGACCACAGGGGCCAACATCGCCAATGCCCGCACCGATCCGTTGGCTCCGCCAGCGCTTGTTGGCGGGCAAGTCAGACAAGTCTGGCCGGTGCCCCTCGCGGGTGTGGATGATGGAATAGCCAAGGGGCCGCAGGGCTGCCAGCACCCGTGCAATCGGCTCGATCGGTGCGCGGGTGAGCGAGAGGTCGTAGCCCATGGCGTCGACATATCCGCCGATGCCGCAGAAATCGGTCTGCATGTCGATCACGATCAAGGCGCTGTCGACCGGGCTTAACGGGCCGTCGAACGGAAACGGGTAGGGGGTTGCGTCGATGATCGGCATGGTAGCCTCTGGGTTAACCCACCAAGACAGAACAGGCGTCATTGAGTTCACGAGCGCGAGCCATCAGCGCGAAATCGTCAACTCCCCCGGCATTGATCGCATCGCGAGCCGCCCCTTGGCGGACGCGATCATGATCAGCAGGGTCAGGATGTAAGGGGCAGCGTTGAAGAAGTAGTAGCCCTGGGTGACGCCAACAGACTGCAGCGCTGGTCCAAGGGCACCGGCGGCGCCAAACAGCAAGGCGGCCAGAAAGCAGCGCACGGGGTCCCAGCGGGCGAAAATTACCAGCGCCACGGCCATCAAGCCCTGGCCGGAGGACAGGGCTTCGTTCCAACTGCCGGGATAGTAGAGCGACAGGAAACATCCCCCAATTCCCGCGAAGATGCCGCCGACGGCGGTGGCCAGCACGCGCACGCCGATCACCGACACCCCCATCGCGCGCGCGGCCGCGGCGCTGTCACCCGTGGTGCGCACAATCAGGCCGATGCGGGTGGTGCGAAACGCCCAGGCCATCAGCAATGCCAGCGCGATGCCCAGAAAAAACAACGGGTTGATCCGCAAGGCATCGGCCAGATGCGGAATCCCCGTCCAATCCGCCAGGGGTATCGATGGCAGACGCGGGGCGGACGGCTGGATGTAGGGTTTGCCGAAGAAGAAGGCGAGGCCGGTGCCGAAGGTCATCAGCGCGATGCCCACAGCCACGTCGTTGACCCGTTGCAGGCTGCACAGTCCGCCATGCAGCGCCCCCATCACAAAGCCTGCAAGGCCCGCGGCAATCACTCCCGCCCAGGGGTTCCCCGTCTCAAAGGACGCCATGTAACCAACCATGGCCCCCAATACGAGCGTGCCTTCCAGCCCCAAATTGATCCGGCCCGACTTCTCCGTCAGGCACTCGCCCAAGGATACGAACAGGAAGGGGGTTGAGACGCGGATCGCCCCACCCACCATGGCCATCAGCACGGTGATCAGCGCGTCCATCGGGTGGCTCCGCTACGCTGGGGCATCACGGGGCTCCGCTGCGTTTGGGTTGCAGCCACGCAATGCGGCCATAGAGGGTTTCAGAGGCGAGCAGGACGACGAAGATCACCCCCTGCAGCAGCAGCACCGTTGCATCGGGCAGGCCCATCCGGCGCTGAATCAAGCCCCCCGCCGCTGCAATGCCGCCGAATAGAATGGCAACGGGCAGGATCGCGATGGGGTTGTGCCGTGCCAGGAACGACACCAGAATCCCCGTGAAGCCATAGCCAGCCACGAGGGAGGCATTGGCGTTGCCGTGCACGGCTGCCACTTCGAAGAACCCGGCCAGCCCGGCAGAGGCCCCGGCGATCATCGTCGCAGCCACCAGCAAACCACCGACCGGCAGGCCCTGTGCGCGTGCGGCGCGCGGGTTTCCGCCAGTCACGCGCATGGCAAAGCCGAAGGTGGTGCGGGTCATCAGCAGGTGCAGCAGCACCGCCAGCAGCGCCCCCGCCGCGAGGCCCCAATGGATGTCCGTTCCGGGGATTGGCTGCAGCATCGCGCCTGCCCCAATTGGCGGTGTCGACGGTTTGTTGAGCGAGCCTGGATCGCGCAGTGCCCCCTCGACAAAGAAGTACAGGATCGCAATCGCGATGTAGGTCAGCAGCAGGGAGGAGATGGTTTCATTGACGCCCCGGGCATGGCGCAGCCACCCCGCAAAGCCAATCCACAATGCCCCTGCCAAGGCGGCTGCCAGCGCCATCACCCCCAGCATCAGCGCTACGGGAAGACTGCCCGCAGCAACTGGCCCGATCATGGGAATGGCAATGGCAGCAGCAGCGAAGCCACCCAGCACCAAGGCTCCCTCGCCGCCAATGATCACCAGCCCAATGCGGGCTGGGATCGCAACACACAGTGCGGTCAACACCAAGGGGGCGGCCCGCTGCAGGGTGTTCTGCCAGGAGAACGCCGTGCCGAAGCCGCCGCGCCACATCAACTCGAAGAACTGCTGGGGCGATTTGCCAAGCCCCAGCAGAAACACCGAGAACAGCGCCGCCGACACCACCAGCGCACCCAGTGGGATCAACGTGTACTCCGCCCCTTGGCGCAGGCGGTGGGTGAGGTCCGCGGCGACTGCCATGGCTTTGGTTCCAGACCGCAGGGCTTAGGTGATCGAGCCGATCACGCCCTCAACCAAGTAGTTAATGCCTTCCAACGGCGGTGCGTAGTTGTCGAGCGTCGCTGGGATCACCGTGTTGCCACGATTGTCCTTGATCGGGCCGACGAAGATCGGTGCGCCGCGCTTCAACTCCGCAATCGCCGTGTCACAGGCCCGGCGCACGCCATCGGTGGCCGCCGCGCCGTAGGCAGTGTTGCGGACATAGTCCAGGTCGTAGCCGCCGCGCACCCAGTTCGGCAGCTTCTGGCTCTTCGCCAGATTGTCAGCAAAGCCTTTGTAGATCGTCTCCCACTTGTACTCCGCGCCGGTAACAAAGCCGCGCGGTGCCAGGCTCGCTTGGGAGGCATTGTGGCCGAGGGTCATCACGCCGCGGCGCTCTGCGGTTTCCACCACCACCTTCGGGCTGTCGACGTGGCAGGTGATAACATCACAACCGGCGGCAATCAGCGCGTTGGTGGCTTCCGCTTCGCGCACTGGCAGCGACCAGTCGCCCGTGAACACCACCTGGACCGTGGCGTCTGGCATGTTCTTGCGTGCGCCCAACAAGACGGCATTGATGTTCCGCAGCACCGAGGGGATCGGCTTGGCAGCGATGAAGCCGATCTTTTTGGTCTTGCTGACCAGACCAGCGGCAATGCCGTTGACATAGTGCGCTTGGTCCAGATAGCCGAAATACGATCCGGCATTTTGCGGATGCTTCGCCTGATCCCACAGGCCGACTGCGTGGCGGAATTCCACCCGCGGGTACTTCGCCGCCATTGCCAGCATGTGCGGATCGAAATAGCCAAACGATGTCGCCAGGATCAGCCGTGCGCCATCCAGATTGATCATCGATTCCATCGAGCGCTGAACGGCGATGGTCTCCGGGACATTCTCCTCTTCCACGACTTTGACGCCGGGGACCTTCTTCAATTCCGCAGCGCCAACTGCATGGGCTTGGTTGTAGCCAAAATCATCGCGCGGGCCGACATAGAGAATACCAACCGTGATGTTGGTTTGTGCCAACGCCGTACCGACTGTCTGAGCCAAGCCCGAGGCCGCAACGCCTGAGGCAGCAACAGAGGTCAACAGCGTACGGCGCGAGAGGGGACCACGGCTCATGGCAGTTTCCTTGCAGCAACCAGCGCCTCCGATGGGCGCCCGCAGGTTGATCAGCAACGCGTGTGCCACGCCTTGCGACTGGGGCTGATTAAGGCTGTGGGTCACTGCGCACTGTGTGCGCCTGCCGCTTTCTTGGGCAGCGCGCTGGAAACAGCGGCTAATGCGCACGAGATGAACAGGCTGAGCGGGATTTGGCCGCGCCGAGCGCGGACCAACCGGGCTGTCCCGCTTCCGTCCTGGACCCAGCTGGAGGTGACCGCGTGCGCCGCTCCGGCGCTGTGAACAACAACACCGCGGAGGGATCAACACAGCGCCGGACCAGCCAGGCGCAGGCGACGCGATCCACCTTCGGTCGGCCGCGGGTGACCCACAGGGTGCGCCCTGTGATTGGAGACGACCCCGCCCCCAGGGTGGGCGCCGACAGAGGCGCCGGGCGAAGGTCTGTGGCTCATCCTTTGTCTGTTCTACAACCAGCGGCGCACCCGCTCGCGATATGCGTCGAACTCGGCGCCAAAGCGGCGGGCCAGGACCAGTTCCTCTGGCAGGATCTGGAAGCGGGTGATGTAGGCCCAGAACAGGACCGGACCCAAGAACGCTGCGATCCCTCCCAGCACCAACGCCAGCGCCACAGTCAAGGCCAGCATGCCGAGATACATGGGATTGCGACTGATGGTGAATGCGCCGGTGGTGACCAGGGCACTGGTCCGCTCCACTGCGCGGGGGTTGAGCGTGGTGCCGGCTTGGCGAAACGACCACGCCGCCACCAGCATTACGGCAAGGCCGAGCGCGGCGATGACGGTCGCCAGCAGCCACCTCAAGGTTCGATCGAGCTGGAGGTCGGGTCCCACCTCGGTCAGGCCCACCATGATCAGGCCAACCAGGACAACGATCACGGGCGGCGGAACGCGCGTGTTCAAGGTCGACATCGGCTATGCGTTTCCTTCGGCTTGCGGTCTCTTTCGTCCACTGCTCAACCCCCCTAAGGTGCCTGCCGGTCCGCGACGGGCACGGCGCACAGGACCTGCCGGGGGGCAGAACGATGGTGAGTTTACGGGATCGGTGGCGCGAACCGGGGTGCTTGATTGTCCCAGGGGTATATGACGCGCTGGGTGCAGTATTTGCCGAAGCCGCAGGCTTTCCCGCTCTCTACCTGTCTGGGGCATCGATTTCCTACAGCCGCCTCGGCCAGGGCGACATAGGGCTGTACAGCGTTGATGATGTGCTGGGCGTGCTGGCGGCGATCACCGACCGGGTGCGTCTGCCAGTGATCGCCGATGGGGATACGGGGTTTGGAAATGCGCTCAACACCCAGCGCACTGTGCGCCAGTACGAGCGCGCGGGCGCCGCTGCCATTCAATTGGAAGATCAGGTGATGCCCAAACGCTGCGGGCATCTGCAGGGCAAACAGGTGATCCCCACCTCGGAGATGGTTGGCAAGTTGAAGGCAGCCCTGGATTCGCGTGACCAGATGCTGGTGATCGCGCGCACCGATGCCATCGCCGTGGAGGGCGTTGAGGCAGCGCTTGAGCGGGCGGAGCGCTATGTCGAGGCTGGTGCTGACATCTTGTTCGTCGAAGCCCCTCGCACCAAGGCAGAGTTGGGCCGAGTGGCGGAGCGCTTTGCCACGCGCGTGCCGCTCTTGGCAAACATGGTGGAGGGAGGCTCCACGCCAATGACGCCAGTCGCTGATCTAGCGGCCATGGGCTATCGGCTCGCGATCTTTCCCGGTGGCTTTGCCCGCGCCGTCGCCTTCACCGCGCGGGCCTATTTCGCCTCTCTGGCGGAGCACGGCACGACCGAGCCGTTCCGGGACCGTATGCTGGATTTTCAAGGCCTTGCAGCGGCGCTGGGCACGCCAGAGCTATTGGAGCGCGGCAAGCGCTACGCGGGAGAACAGGCATGACCCCAGTCGCACCATTGGACGATCTCGATCCCGTCACGCTGGCTGTGCTGCAAGGGCGGCTGGAGCAGATTGCCGACGAGATGGACGCAACCCTATTCCGTTCCGCCTTCAATCCAATCATTGCCGAGGCGCATGATGCCTCCCACGGTCTCTACGATGCCCGCACCGGCGACACACTGGTGCAGGGCAAGTCTGGTTTGCCGGTGTTTGTCGGCGCGATGGCATTCGCCGTGCGGGCGGTGATTGATACCCATCAGCGCGATGGCACCACGCCGCAACCGGGTGATGTTCACATCTTCAATGATCCTTATGACGGCGGCACCCATCTCTCCGACTTCAAGTTGGTGCGGCCCTATTTCCGCGATGGTGCCTTGTTTTGCTGGCTCGCCAGTGTTGGCCACTGGCATGACGTGGGCGGCGCGGTGCCGGGCAACTATAACCCCGCCGCGACAGAATGCTTTCAGGAAGGCATGGTAATCCCGCCGGTGCGGCTGATCGCAGCAGGTGTGTTGAATGGCGATATTATCCGCATTCTGCAGGCCAACTCACGGCTGCCTGGCTCGCTCTACGGGGACTTGAACGGTCAGTTGAACGCCCTCGACCTTGGGGTGCGCCGTCTGGATGACCTGCTCGATCACTATGGCCCCGCTCTGGTGCGCCGGGCGATGGATCGTTTGCGCTTGCGCGCCGCCACTTTGATGCGTGACAGCATTGAGGCGCTGCCCGACGGCACCGAGCATGTGGCTGACTACCTCGATAATGACGGCATCCAAGACCAGCCATTGACCATCCGCTTGGCGGTCACAGTGGCTGGTGATCGCTTGACCCTGGATTTCACAGGCACTGATGCTGCGTGCCTGGGTCCGGTAAACATTGCGCGGTCCACGGCGATTGCAGCGTGCTATGTCGCCCTGAAGCATTTGTTCCCCGATGTGCCTGCCAATGCCGGGGTGCTGGACCCGGTCGAGATCCTGATCCCGGAGACCAGCTTTCTGTCGGTCCGGGCGCCAAAACCGGTGGGCGGCTATACCGAGACGATCTTGCGCGTCATCGATGCCGTGTTCGTCGCCATGGCGCGCTTTGCACCGGAGCGCGCCACTGCCTGCGCCTATGGCACGATCAACGCGCTGTCGCTGGCGGGCCATCGGGCGGACGGATCGCGCTTTGTGATGTTCAGCTTTTTCGGCGGTGGCCATGGCGGGCATCCCAAGGGCGATGGCCTGAACCATGGCAATGCGCCGATCTCGATGGCGACCATCCCGCCGCTGGAGATTCTGGAGGCGGCCTATCCAGTGATGGCGACTGAGTGGGCGTTGCGGCCCGATTCGGGTGGCGATGGTCGGCATCGCGGTGGCCTTGGAGCCATCTATGAGTTCGAACTGCTGGCCGAGCGGGCAGATTTGTTCTTGTTTGGCGAGCGCGCCCGCCACGCGCCCCCCGGTGTGCTGGGCGGCCAGCCAGGGGCGCTCAATCGCTTCACCTGGACGGACGCAGGTGTCGTCAAAACCCCACCGATGGCCTCCAAGCTGGTCGGCGCAAGCCTCAATCGCGGTGACCGGGTGCGGCTGGAGACACCGGGCGGCGGCGGCTTTGGTCCCCCCGATCAGCGGGAGCCGTCGGCACGCGCCGAAGATCAGCGCCTCGGCTATGTCAGCCACGCGCAGTAACGGGAGGCACACGATATGAGCAAACAGGCCTCTCTGGTGATTGGCGTGGATGTCGGCGGCACGTTCACGGACGTGTTCTGCCTGGATGAGGCCACGGGTCGCGCCAGCATCGCCAAGGTTCCCTCGGTGCGGGGCGATCAGGCAACGGGCTTCCTGGCGGGCATCCGCGCCGAGGTGGATGATCTTGGCCGGGTCGCCACCATCGTCCATGGCACGACGGTGGGTACCAACGCGTTGTTGGAGCGCAAGGGTGCCCGCACCGGCTTGATCACCACGGCTGGGTTCCGCGACGTGCTGGAAATGCGGCGCCGGGACCGCCCGACCACCTGGGGGCTGTGGGGTCAGTTCGTGCCCATCATCCCCCGCGATCTGCGCCTGGAGGTCGCCGAGCGCACACTGGCCGATGGCACCATCCGCACTGCCGTGGATCTGGACGGCGTGCGCGCGGCTGCGGCCACGCTGCTGGCGGCTGGTTGCGAGGCCGTGGCCTTGGTGTTCATCAACGCCTATGCCAATCCCGCCAACGAGCAGGCGGCCGCTGCCGCCCTGCGGGCCGTGTGGCCGACGCCCCACGTCTCCGTCTCCACCGACATCCTGCCAGAAATTCGAGAGTTTGAACGCACCTCGACCACGGCGCTGAACGCCTACTTGCAGCCGCCGGTTGGCAGCTATTTGACGCAATTGACCACGCGCCTGGGTGCAAGCGGCTTCGCAGGCGAGGTGTTGATCGTGCAGTCCAACGGCGGGGTGACCACAGTGCCGACCGCCTCAGCCGTGCCGGTGCGCACGGCTCTGTCGGGTCCTGCTGCGGGGGTGATCGCGTGTGCGGAGATAGCGCGCGCCGCAGGCTTTCCCAACGTCATCACCTGCGACATGGGCGGTACGAGCTTCGATGTTTCGCTGATCGCCGATGGCGTGGCGGCCGAGGCACCGCAAACTGCGATTGATTTCGGCCTCGTCGTCCGCTCGCCGATGATTGAGATCACCACCATCGGGGCGGGTGGCGGCTCGATCGCGCGGGTGGATCGCGGCGGGTTGTTGCAGATCGGGCCGGAGAGTGCTGGCTCTGACCCCGGCCCCGTTGCCTATGGCCGCGGCAATGATCGCCCAACCGTGACCGATGCCAATCTGGTGCTGGGGCGCATCAATGCTGAGCGTCCGATCGGCGGCGCACTCACCCGCCTGGATGTGGAGGCAGCCGAGCGCGCTATCGCCCGCCATGTTGGCGAGCCACTCGGCCTCTCCCCAGCCGAAGCGGCAGCGGCAATCGTGCGGGTTGCGAACGCCCGGATGGCGGGCGCCATCCGGCTGATCTCAATCGAGCGCGGTCATGACCCGAAGCGCTTCCTGGCGCTGGCCTTTGGCGGTGGGGGATCGCTGCATATTGGCGCACTGGTGACCGAGGTTGGGCTGGCCGGTGCCCTGGTCCCGCGCTTTCCCGGTGTGACCTCAGCTCTGGGCTGTGTGCTGGCCGACATGCGCCAAGACCATGTGCACACCATCAATCGACTGGTTGGACAGGTGGATTTCGCCGCCCTGTCCGCGTCCACGGCCGCCCTGATCGCTGACAAGCAGGCCGCCCTGGACCGTGCCGGTGTGGCGTTTGCAGGCAGGCGGGTGGAGGTGTCGGCTGATCTGTCCTACCTCGGCCAGACCCACACCGTGGCGACACCCCTGCCGTGGCAGCCGGACCAGCCGCTCACCCAGGCAGGGGTGGAGGCGGCGTTCGCCAGCGCCTATCGCACTGCCTATGGCCGGGTGTTGGAGGGGTTGGCGGTGCGCCTGCTCAACCTGCGCATCGCGGTCATCGGGGTGCGGCCAAAGCTGGACCTCGCCGTGTTGGCCCCCGCGCCGGTGGCAGGGCGCACGCCACAGCTGGGCGAGCGGCGCCTGTTTGTGGCAGGCAGCTACCGCACCGTTCCCGTGCTTGACCGGGCAGCGCTGCCCGTTGGCGCTCTGGTCGAGGGGCCTGCCATCCTGGAGCAAAGCGACACCACCATTGTGGTGGAGGCGGCTCACACCGCGCGGGTGGACCCGTTCGGCAATCTGATCATGACCGCGAGGGCGTAATGGCCAGTCCAGGGATGCATGCAGCCGGGATCGATGCCAACACAGCTGTGCTGTTGTGCGACATGCAGAACGACTTTCTGCACCGCGATGGAGCCTATGCGCGCGGTGGGGCCGTGTTGCCCGATGCAGCCGCGATCATCGCCGTTCAGCGCCGCCTGATTGACCGCGTGCGCGCCGCGGGGGGCTGGGTGGTGGCAACTCACTTCACGTTGGTGCCCGGCCGCGATGGCGAACCGATGATCGCCCCGCACTTGAAGGCGCTGCGACCATTCCTCGCGCGCGGGGATTTTCAGGCTGGGTCCTGGGGCCATCAGGTGCTGGAGGAGTTGGGGCCGGTTGATGCGGCAGTGGAAAAGATCGCCTTCAGCGCGTTTTACATGACCCGGCTGGAATGGCTGCTGCGCAAGGCGGGCTTTCGCCACCTGTTATGCTGCGGGATTGTCACCAATGGCGGGGTCGCCTCGACTGTGCGTGATGCCCATGTCCGGGACTTTGAGGTGACCGTGGTGGCCGATGGCTGTGCCGCGTTCTCCCGCCGCCTGCACGAGGAGGCTCTGGCTGGCCTCGCCCCCGTTGCGACGGTCGCACCGCTTGCTGCCCTGCGGTAACCCTGCGTATGCTGCGCCGCACAATGTCTCGAAGGTGCCCCGTCGCGGGGCAGCGACGGAGGGTGCGCCGATGATGTACTACCTGCACGAAGCCCAGCGCCTGGCGATGCTGCCGACCCGCGTTGCCGCCGAAGCGTTGCGGTTTGGCCTGCGCAACCCCTGGAATCCCTTCGCACACACGGCCCTTGGCCGCCAGATCAGCTCGGCTGCCGATGTGTTCGAGCAAGTGACGCGCCGCTATGGCAAACCCTCCTGGGGTTTGGACACCACCGAGATTGATGGCCGCACAGTATCGGTTGAGCCCGAAGAGGTGTTGCACCGCACCTACGGGCAGCTGGTCCACTTTCGCCGCGATGTGGAAGGGCGCAAGGACCCGAAGCTGCTGATCGTCGCGCCGATGTCCGGCCACTACGCGACGTTGCTGCGTGGCACGGTGGAGGCGATGCTGCCGGATCATGAGGTTTACATCACCGACTGGATTGACGCGCGCCTGATCCCCGTGCAGTCCGACCGCTTCAATCTGTCGGACTACATCGACTATGTCATTGATTTCCTGCACTTCCTGGGTCCCAACACCCATGTTTTGGCGGTGTGTCAGCCCTCGGTGCCGGTGCTGGCCGCGGTCTCGATCATGTCTGGCTGGGGTGATCTCTGCACCCCGGCAACCATGACCCTGATGGGCGGCCCGATTGACACGCGGGAGAACCCGACAGCTGTCAACAAGCTGGCCAAAGACCATCCCATTGAGTGGTTTGAGCGCCGCGTGATCACCAAGGTGCCGTTGCCCTATCCCGGTGCCGGGCGCAAGGTGTATCCCGGCTTCATTCAGTTGACCAACTTCATCTCGATGAACCTGGACCGCCACATGCAATCCTTGCATGAGCTGTTCGACCATCTGGTGGAAGGTGACGAAGAAGAAGCGGAGAAGAAGAAGAGCTTTTATCAGGAATATCTGGCAGTGATGGACCTACCCGCCGAGTTCTATCTGCAAACCGTGAAGACCGTCTTCCAGGATCACGCATTGCCGCAGAACGCCATGGTTGCCCGCTGGCAGCCAGTGCTGCCAGACCGCATCACCCGCACCGCCATTCTGTGCGTGGAGGGGGAGTTGGACGACATCTCCGGCGTCGGCCAAACCAAAGCCGCCCTCACCATCACCAAATCCCTCGACACTGGGCTGAAAGCCTATCACCTGCAGGACAAGGTGGGCCATTACGGCGTGTTCAACGGCGGCAAATGGCGCCGCATCATCGCCCCGCGCGTGAAATCCTTCATCCGCGAACACGACCAAGAAACCGGCACCGCCCGCCAACGCTCCGTCCCTGGTGGGGTAGAGGCGGCGTAGGGAGGCTTGTCACACAGCGCCATCGCGTCCTCTTTATCGCCTCCAGCCTAGCTCTCTATCGCTCTGGTTCTGGGGAAGTTCTTGGTGTGTCTGCATTGTGTGAATGCAAGTAGGCATGCGTGATGCAGACATATCGGCCGAATATCAGTGCCTCCCCCCATCACCCCTGATCATACGCCTCGATGAACCCGGCGAAGTCGCCGGTGCAGAGGTCGGGGAGGCGGCGGCGGACGACGTGGTCGGGCCAGTCCCACCAGCGGATGCGCAGCATGGCAGCGATCTGGTCGGGGGTGGCGCGCAGGCGCACCACTTGGGCGGGGTTGCCGGCTACGATGGCGAAGGGCGGCACATCCTCCGTCACGACGGCGCCCTGCAGAATGATCGCGCCGTCGCCGATCGTCACGCCAGAGGTGACGATCACCTGGGCCGCGATCCACACGTCATTGCCCACCACAATCGGCCCCTTGGTGTAGGGGTGGCCGGGCACGCGGGCAACCTCGGGGTAGATGTTGGGAATGCCGCTGAACGGGTAGGTGGTGATCCAGTCCGGGCGATGGTCCATCTTCAAGTAAAACGATACTTCGTGCGCCATGGAGCAATAGCGGCCAACTGTCAGGGTCGCGTCGGCATCGGGATAGAAGATCCGTGGCGCGCCATAGGTGAAGTCGCCGAAGGTGACATGCTCCATCACAATTTGATCTTTGGTGTAGAAGCTCATGGCGTCACCTCGAACCAGATGCGGGTTTTGTCGTATCGGGCCGACAGGGTCAGGGCTTGACCGGCCGTCACGGGCAGCGGCACGGCACAGAAATCCAACGCTTGCTTCCAGTGATTGGTGCGCGCCTGACTGGCGGAGTGGTAGGTCACCCCGTCGGCCATGGCGAGGTCAAACCAGAACACAACCCCGTGGCACACCCCTGTGGCGGTCGCCGTCAGGGGCAGCGAAAGCCCATGCTCGTCCGGCATATCTCGGGTGAAGTCGAACTGCAGCGCCGTAACTGGCTGACACAACAGGCGATGCGGGTCGGCGCCCAAATCAATCTGGGTATAGCCGGGGGAGCGGAAGCGGTCAAAATGGCTCATGTCGAACCCATCGATCCGCGCCACGGGGTTCACCCGCGCCAGCTCCGGCGTCTCAATCAGCGCGGCGTACACCGTCGCAGCGGCCGGGATGATGCGCGCGTCGGGCGTGCACAGTGCTTCCCGTGCATGGCGCAACACCTGCAGCATGGCAGGCGCCAGCATGCCGATGTTGATCAATTCCGAAACGAACACTGTCGCCCGCTCCGGCAGATCGTCACCCACCACCAGGGCGGTGGATTTCTTCGGGATCACAGTGACACGGTCGTGATAGCCATTGCGGCGGACAGTCTCCACGGCAGCTGTCGCCAGGGGCTTCGAAACCTCGCAGGTATAGACATGGCGAGCACCGGCGCGCGCCGCCATCATCGCCACAATGCCAGAGCCGGTGCCGATCTCGAGCACCACGTCGTCGGGGGTGACCGTCGCCTCAAGCGCCGCGCGATAGGCATCGTTGCGCTCATGGTCGTTGATCATCGGGATGTGCCAGCCCGCGATCTGGCCGGACAAGATCACCCGCTGCAAAAACAGCGCGTCACGGTCGCCCGGGATCAGCGCCAGCAGGCCCTCCAGCGTGGCCAGCGCGCCATCGACATCCAGCAACGCCTGCTGGGCCATCGCCAACCCAACCGCCGCTGCGGGCGTGGCAGGCGCCAGAGCCAGCACGCGGCGGAAACAGTCGGCGGCTTCCTCGCACCGGTCGCGTTCGATCAGCAATTCGCCCAAGTGATGCAGGGCACTCAAGTTGGTGGGATCAGCCGCCAAGGCCGCGCGGTACAAGCGTTCCGCCTCCACCAACGCGCCGCCGCGGTGCTCAATCGCCGCCAACTCCGCCAGCGCACCCGCATGGCCGGGGTGGATGGTCAGCGCGGCATTGACGACCGCTCGCGCCTCCGCAACCTGTCCGGCAATCCGCTTGGCGTGCCCCAGATTGACAAAGGACAGGGGATCGCGGGAGCCCAGCGCAATGGCGGCTTCAAAAGCGCCAATTGCCTCCGCCACATCCCCCAGCGCCAGGGCGGCAACGCCCAGGCTGTTGCGGTAGGAGGGAATGGTCTCCGCCCCTGCGACAGCAAGGCGGAACCGCGCGCGCGCAGTGTCAACAGCACCATCGCCATAGTCCAACTGGCCGCGCAGGTGATTGGCGTGCGGATCGTCAGGCTGCTCGGCCAGCACGGTCGCCAGCACCGCCTCGGCTCCGGCGCGGTCGCCCTGGCGAAACAAGCTGGAGACCGTCTGCAATCGGGGGTCTTGCGCCCGCTTGGTCATCACTGCGCCCTCAGTTTGGTGCTGCTGACCCTATCCAGAGGCAGGGGACAGCGTCGACACCCAACACCAGCGCTGGGAAGCTTGGCTTCGCACCGCTACACTCACCTCATGCAAGTGGGCACATGGACCGACATCAACTCCTTGCTGGCGAAGGGTTTCGCGGGGCACCAATCCGGTGATCGCGTCACAGCGGCGGCGTGTTATCAGGCAGTGCTGGCCCAAGCCCCAACCCAGCCCGATGCACTCAACCTATTGGGTCTGCTGCTGCTGGAGGAGAATCGCCACAGCGAGGCCGCTCACCTGATCGACGTCGCACTGGCGCAGGCACCCCAGCACCCTTACGCGCTGTTAAACCGGGCGACCCTGCGCCGGGCTGCCGGTCTCGCCGACGGGGCGGAGGCCGATGCCCGCGCTGCGCTGGCGCTGCTGCCCAACCATCCGGCACCACACCACATCCTGGGCAATCTGTTGCTCGATCGTGGAGAACCCGCCGCGGCGCTGGCTGAGCTGGCGCACGCGCGGAGGCTGGACCCCGCCAATGCCGAGATCGAGCTGGCCGAAGCGATGGCTCTGCTCGCGCTGGGACGGTGGCAGGACGGCTGGCGGGCGTTTGAGGCGCGCTGGCGCACAGCCATGTTTCAGCACTATCCAACTGGCCTGCAGCCACCGCATTGGGATGGCAGTCCACTCCGCGGCCCGTTGGTACTGGTGGCCGAGCAGGGCTTTGGCGACGGGTTGCAGTTCATTCGCTACGCGGCGGCCGCGCGTGCCCGGGCGGACGCAACGGTGGTGGTTGCACAGCCGCCTCTTCATCGCCTGTTCCAACGGGTGGAGGGGGTTGATCACGTGCAGGGGTTCGACGCACCGCTTCCGCCGGGAGCCATGGTGGTCGGCCTGATGTCGCTGCCAGGGCGGCTGCACCAGCCGGACCCTCAGCCAGTGCCAGCCTACCTGAGCGCAGCAACAGAGGAGGTGGCGGCCTGGCAGGCTCTGCTGCCAGAGGAGAGCCGACCACGGGTGGGTCTGTGCTGGCATGGCATGGCACGCAGTGATCAGCCGCTGGCCATGCAGATTGATCGGCGCCGGTCCCTGCGGTTCGATCACGTCCAGCCGCTGCTGGGCTTGGATCAGTTCGCCTGGATCGCGCTCCAGACCGATCCTCCCGATGACCTGATCGACACGCTGCTGCCCCCGCCGCCGCGCCCGGTGCGCGACTTTGCGGACACGGCTGCGCTGATGGCGGCGTTGGATCTGGTGGTGACGGTTGACACCGCCGTCAGCCACCTGGCCGGTGGCTTGGGGCGACCGACCGTGTTGTTGAACCGCTTCGGTGGCTGCTGGCGCTGGGAGGGGGAGGGGCGGACCTCCTGGTATCCCACCCTCCGGGTCATCACCCAACGGGCGGAGGAGCGATGGGACGACACCGTCGCCCGCCTGATCCGCGGTCTGAGGTCATGGCAGCCGGGACACCCATTACCGGAGGTTTGGCCATGAGAGGGTCGATCGGGATAGGGTGGTTGGTGGCCGTTTGGCTCGCAGCCGGCGGCGGCGCACTGGCTCAAGACACCAGCACCGGCCACGCCCAGGCCGTGGAGGGCGACAGGTTGCAGGTGAACGGTCGGGTCGTGCGGCTGCACGGCTTGATTGCGCCAGCGCTGAAGGATCCTGGCGGGGCCGAGGCGCGCGACTTGTTGGAGCGGGTGGTCGCCGGGTGGGTGGTCACCTGCCATCGCATCGGCGTTCAGCGCAATGGGCTGATGGTGGCTGGCTGCGAGGCGCGCGGGCGGGATATCGGTGCGCTGGCCGTGGAGGCAGGAGCGGCGCGGGATTGCCCGGCAGAGTCGCGCGGTCGTTATCGCGAGCAAGAGGCGCGGGCACCGGTTGATGGGCCAGGGCGCCGCGCGCCGCTGCCACCGGAATGCGTGGTGCGGAGCCGCTAGCCCCAGGTCTTGGTCTATCAAGACCCATCGCCAGGGCCAAACGAAACGGGCGACGCCGAAGCGCCGCCCGTGCCGTAATGCTGCCGAAGAGGCGTCGATGCGACTAGAACAGCCGCAGGATGCTCTGCTCGGACTGGGTCGAGATCGACAACGACACCACGCCCAACTGCTGCCGGGTCTGAAGCGACGTCAGGTTTGCACCTTCTTCGTTCAGGTCGGCCAGGGTGAGCTTGTCGGAACCAGTGCGCAGGGCCGCCACGTAGGACTTCGAGAAGTCCAACCGGATGTTCAGCACCGCGGTGTTGGAGCCGAGGGTCGCTTGGTCGCTGCGCAGCTTGACCAGAGCGCTGGAGACCGTGACCTGACGCGAGTTGATCAGCGCGATGTTGACGCCAGCCACCGTGACACCCGGCACCGACGGGATCGCGCCGACCGAGTTGGCCGACGCGCTGGGGGCGATCGAGTTGGTGGAGCCGAACGACGGCGCCGCAGAGACTGCTGCGATCGAGGCGCGGCTGGCCAGCGAGGCAACAGACGCAACCGAGGCGCGGCTGGCTGCCGACGGGATCGTGTCGGTGTTGGTCGGCGTCGCAGCTTGGCTGTTGACGCTGGCAAACGACTGGATCGAGTTCTGAGAGTCGATCGACTGCTCGGAGAAGCGCGCAGCCACGGCAGCGACCGACGCAAGCGAGGCGATCGAGGCAACCGACGCAATTGAGGCCACCGAGTCACGGGCCGGGATACCCGGAACCGAGGTGGTGAACACGAAGAACAGGTTGGTCGCGATCGTGGTCAGGCCCAGTCCAGCACTGTCATTGCGCAGCGCGGAAATGGTGAAGGAGCTGCCAGCCGGGTCGTTCGCAAACTGAATGGTGACGGTTTGAGACGCGTTGTTGATCAGGTTGCGGCCCTGATAGCTCGAGTCATTCGCCAGCTGGTCAATCTGGTTCAGAATCGAGTTGTACTGAACGGTCAGCGTGGCAGCGGCCGTTTCAGTCGTCGCGGTCTGCAGGCTGATCAAGATACCCTTCAGGTTCTCAACCAGCTTGGTGATCGCGGTCAGGCCCGACAGTGCACTGTTGAGCGACTGGATCGACTGCTCAATGTCCGACTGGGCGATGGAGAAGTTGTCAGCGCGGGTGCTGAGCGCGGCCGAGGCGAAGAACGCCGGAGCGTTGTCAACCGCCGTGGCAACCTTCAGACCGGTGCTGAGGCGACCGGAGGTGCGGTCCAACAGAGCCTGAGTCGACGACAGCGACAACAGGTTTTGGCGCGATGAGAGAGAGAGCTTGATATCCGACATGGTAGTCGTTTCCTGTTCTCAGAGGACACCCTCTTCTGAGGGTCAGACGGTGGGAGCAGTTGCCCCGCGACAGAATGGTAAACAAGAGTCGTGCCAGCCGTCCATCCCAAAATCACATCATACGCTTAGGTCGGGTTTCTCAGACGGCGGGTGAGTAACAAGCAACCGAATTGGCTGCGCGCTGGGCAAGAGTTGCCGCCTCACTGGGTAACCTTGACCGACCGCGCACCTGCCCAAGGGGCCAGTCCCGGTGCCTGACCTGACCGGATCAGGGGCGCGACGGGTGGACCAGCGGCTGAATGAGGGTATCGCCCGGCTTCTGACCTTCATCCGCGGTCGATCATCCTGTAGCATCTGCCGCAGCGGCATTTGGTGCCGGTCATTCCGCTGATACGGCGGGTATCGCGATGAAAGGGCCTGTAGGATGAAGGTACGTGACGTGATGAGCATCAATGCCGTGCGCATTCTCGCAGGCGCCAGTCTGCGCCAGGCGGCGGAAATGGTTGCATTCTCCGGCGCCAGTGATTTGGTTGTCGTCGATCCTAACAACGGCTTTGTCGGCGTGTTGTCCGAAGGCGATATGATGCGGGCCGTGCTGCCAAAGATGACAGAGGTTATCGAGGCCGGTGGCACCTTGGCTGATACCTACCAGTTGTTTGAGGAAAAGGGCCGCCAACTCGCCGACCAGGCGATCGATCCTTACGTGATTCGCACGCCGATCACGCTCAGCCCAGAGGATCCGCTGCAGAAGGCGGCTGCCATCATGGTGTCGAAGCAGATTCGCCGGTTGCCGGTGATCGCTGACGGCAAGCTGGTCGGCACGATCAGCCGGGCCGATGTGTGCCGTGGTGTGCTGAACGCCTAGGGTCTTGGAGTGGCTTGACCGCGGCGGGCAATGCTTTGCGGCCACGGTCTTGTCTGCTGGGTTGCAGGGCTTGGTCACGAAACGCTTGGCCTCAAGCGTTTCGATCAGGCCAGGGGGTGGCTTGGTTGGACTTGCGGCACCTCCAGGCCGTTCGTCGACCAGTCCGTTGGCTAAATACAGGGTGGTCGCTGTGAGCGTTTACTATGGCATCATTCTGGATCGGCATCGCGTGGAGGGGTATCCCCACCATCTGTTGATCGCGATTGGCTCGGTTAAGGAGTTGCGCAAGGTTTTCTCGCACGGGGATCGACCGGAAGGCCACCTTGAGAAGTCAGAGTGGCGAGCGGAGCTGATAGAAACCGTTCTGCTGCAAAACACCCGGAGCCGCGCTGAGGAAACCGGCGGCATCTACCGGCTAACAAAGCTGTAGCCCCTCACCCGATCAACTTACGTTGGATATGCTGATGACTGCCTACGCGACGACATCCAATACCATCTACCTCAGTCGATTTCAGCAGCTTCTGTTGTCATTGAGCCCTGACTCTGTGGCAGATATCGGCGGCCCCGTCTCTGATTTTGCTGCCCAGGTCCGTGCCAGTGTGCCGGTGACGTGCGTGGTCAGCCTCGGCGCGGCCGAGCCTCACCCCTTGAGCGGCACGTTCCCTGTTGTGAATGGCAGCGAGGATTTGTTTCCGCTGGAGGACGACAGTGTTGACCTCGCCCTGGTCATGCATGTTGCCCACCGATGCCTGGATTGGCCGAGTGTGCTGACCCAGTCGCTGCGTATTGCGCGCCGCGGGGTGCTGGTGATCGAGGATCACTATGATCCTGGCTTGCCATCGCAGGTGTTGGCGAACCATTTGGATGGTTGGTCGAAAGCGATTGATCGCCGCGTTGGGGTTACGACGTTCGAGGCGCCGTCCGGAGCTCGATTGGCGCGCTCCCTTGTTCTGCGGACCGACCTCGCGGTCACTCTTGGGACGTGGCTCGACGTCAGCTACCGCAATCGAGAGGACGTGGACGCTGAGACAGAAGCAAAGCTGGCCGGACCAGGCGTCACGCCGTCGGACAGCGGGGAGTTGCAGGTTATCCTTGGCGCGATGGATCGCATCGGTCTAACGCGGCCTGGTGCGGTGTGGATGCAGGTTCTGAAGCGGTAATCACTTGATATTCGGTCTAATTCTGCTTGTTTGCCGGATCGAGAGTAGACGCGACGCTCAGGCTGGGTCGGGTGGCTCAGGGCGGCGCGGCGGAACAACCGGCTGGCGGCTCGGCATCGTGTCGAGCAACCCCTCCATCCGGCTGACCAGAAAGTAGGCCGCAAGAATTCCCACGTATCCGACAAGGATATCCCGGATTGACATTCCTGCACCGAAAGCGATGGCGGCGACTCCGGCGAAGAGAACGGCAATCAGCCAGAACGATGGTAGACGGCGTCTCATAGGTACAATCCCTCTGTCAGCCTCGCGAACCGGCTGGAGACCACGGCTTCGGTATCTCGCGCTGTTCAAAGGTCGCGCGGATTGTGCCGTTGTGCAACTGCGCACAGCACCACTGTCCAAGAAATCGCGCGAGACGTCGTTTGCCTCGCAATAGTTGCTTGCCGTTGGCGCCGGGTTCTGGCCTTTTTGTCACCAAGGGCAGGCACCGCGTGGCACGGTGTCGGGTCCGGCCTTGGCGGGTAGGGGCTGACAACGAATGTACGAACGGTTCTTCGAGTTACCGCTCAATCGCTGGGACTTGTTTTCCAGCTACACGCTGAAGCGGGCGCGGATCGTTCTGGTCAGTGACCTGACGCCGACCATCGACTTCTTTAATGCAGACGAAGTTGGCATCGGTGGTCGCAATGCCGAACAGGCCGCGGCGGAGTTGAACCTAGCCGAAGACGACAAGGCCAAGCTTCAGGCGATGCTGCGCCTGCGCTCCTATGACGTCTACACTCTGCGCGCTGCGATGGCAGAGCTTTTGACGCCCGAGCAGTTTGAACGGCTGCAACTGCCTGATGATGAAAAGCAAAAGCTGGAAGAGTACACACGCGAATACACCCGTGCCTTGTTCAAGCTGATCTTTGAAGAAGGCAACGTAGAAGCGCGCGATCGCCAGAGCATGCGCCAACTTCTCGAAGGTACATCGAAAGAAATTGTGCAACGTAACGTGTTGGAATTGGCACGTAAGTTCTCCATCAACAGCGAGAACTTGGTGAATTATATCGCTGGCCTGGGTGAGATGATCTTGGCGATTGGCTTCTATCGCCGCAGCTTCGAGATTGAGAAGAAGCCGCTGGAAAATTTCTTGATGGACATCAAGCAATTGCATGATGACCGGACGGCATTCTATCGGCACCCGCAGCTGCGTCCGCGGGCCTGGGAAATCATCCAACTCGGGGCCGAAACGCACCGCAAGCTCTCAGGCTACTTTGAAAGCTATCGCGACCTCGGCAGCATCTGGACCCACATCACGCCAGAGCGGTTCAAAGTGCTGCGCGATGGGATCGAAGCCCAGTATCCAGCGGTTGGCGCGGCCCTGTGCATTTGGCAGGTGAAGGTGGCGTCTTGGACCGGTCGGTTTGGCGAGCGTGGAACCCGGCGGCGCGAAAGCACCATGGACCAACGAATCACCTTCATGCTGGAGCGAATCGCGCCGAAGCTGTCAGTGCTGGAAAGCCATTTGAAAAATATCACCGTGATGCCCCGGATCGACTTTTAGCCCCCGTCCACGATACCGAATTCCACGATACCGAAACCGTATTGCAAACCAGTTATATGGTAAAGGCGAGCGCAACCCGGCCCCACGGGCAGTGGAGCCGGGTCCTGGTGTTGTTAGCGCACAGGTAGCTTGCCAGAGATGATCATCGCTAGCACTTCGTCCTGCGTCACGTCTTCTGTGCGGTAGGTGCCGACCACCCGGCCGCCTTTCATCACCGTCACCCGATCTGCCAGATCAAAGACATCATGCATATCATGGCTGATCAGGAAGATGCCGATGCCCTGGCGCTTCAGCTCCTTCACCAAGTCGCCAACCATGGCGGTTTCCTGTGGGCCAAGAGCCGCGCAAGGTTCGTCCATGATCAGGATTTTGGCGTCGAAGTGGATCGCGCGGCCGATGGCGATGGCCTGACGCTGGCCGCCGGACATCTGTCCGACGGGCATGCGCAGGCTTTTCAAGCGCACCTTCAAGCGGTCGAGCACCTGACGGGTGGCATGCTCCATACTGTCGTCGTCGAGCATGCCCCAGCGGGTGCGCAGCTCGCGGCCCAGGAACAAGTTGGCGGGCGCGTCCAAATTGTCCGCCAGGGCCAGGGTTTGGAAGATCGTCTCAATCCCAGCGGCACGGGCGGCGCGCGGGCTATCGATGCTGACGGGTTGGCCCATCACCCGGATCTCACCGCTGTCGGGCTCATGCGCACCCGCCAGGATTTTGATCAGGGTCGATTTCCCAGCACCATTGTGGCCCAACAGACCCACCACTTCGCCTGGGTAGAGGTCCACCGTCACATCATCCAGTGCCACCACGCCGCCGAAGTGCTTGGAGATGCCGCGCATCTCCACCAAAGGCTGGACGGTCATGCGCCACCCCCTTTCAGTCGACGGCGATAGCTGACATCCAGCCAAACCGCCAGGATCAACACCGCACCGATGATCACGTTCTGCAATGCCGAGGGCAGGCCCATCAGCACCATGCCGTTTTGCAGGCTTTGCATGATCACCGCCCCTAGGATTGCCCCGGCAATGGTGCCAACTCCACCGGCAAGGCTGGTGCCACCAATCAC
The DNA here is from genome assembly GCA_004292755.1 of Alphaproteobacteria bacterium. GTDB lineage: Bacteria > Pseudomonadota > Alphaproteobacteria > Elsterales > Elsteraceae > RDXE01. Next base: position 79,098 of record RDXE01000026.1, on the reverse strand, counting down.
GGCCGCTGCAATCACCGAGAGTTCCGCCAATTCGCCGGTGGCGTTCGCGCCCGCGTTCAAGCGCGCGGTGGCGATGATGCCCGCAATGGCCGCCAGCACCCCCATCAGCACGAACAGCAGCAAGGTAACCTTGCGCGTATCCACCCCCGACAGGCGTGCAGCTTCCGGATTGCCGCCCATCGCGTAGATGTAGCGGCCGAAGGCGGTGGTCCGGGTCATCGCCTCCATCACCAAGACGATGGCGATCAAAATCAGCACTGGCACGGGAATACCCATGGGGATGCCCGTGCGCGGCTGCGGGTAGGCATTCATGGTGGCGACAAAGCCAAGGATCACAGACACCCAGAGGCCGAGGCGCACCGCCTCGCCCCAGACGGGACGAACCGGGAAGCCAAAGCGCTGGCGCCGTGTGCGCGCGCGCCAAGCCGCAATCACCATCACGGCTGAGGCGAGCAGACCCAGCACCCAGCTGGCGGGCGCGCCGATCGCGCCGGTGATGCCGCCGCCCAGCACCTGGAAGTTTGGCTCCATCGGTGCCAGCGTGCGCCCACTGGTGAGCAGCCACGCCCCACCGCGGAACATCAACAGCCCCGCCAGGGTGACGATGAACGCAGGCACCAAGCGATAGGCCACCCAATAGCCTTGGAAGGCGCCAATCGCGGCACCGGCCGCCAGCGCGATCAAAATCGTCGCGGGCGTGTTCCACCAGACGCCGGGCTCGAACAGTGTGACCTGGAACACAGCAGCGGTCATGCCGATGAAGCCCAGAACCGAGCCAACCGACAAATCGATGTGACGGGCCACGATCACCAGCACCATGCCAGTGGCCAGGATGCCAACCACCGAGGTCTGGACCGCTAGGTTCCACAGGTTGCGCGGCGTCAGAAACAAGCCGTCGGTTAAGAGATGAAAGCCAAGCCAGATCACCAGCAACGCGGCGATCATGGCGAACACGCGGGCATCAACGCCAATCGCACCCAACAGGCCACGCACGCCTGTTTGAGCCTGCGATTGTGACGCAGTCCCCGGATCGGATGCAGCCGCTGCGGCCATCCTCTCCTCCCCCAACAATGGTGTGATGCAGGGATCAGCCCCCGATCTCAGCCGCAAATGGGCGCTGGATCGGGGGTGTCCTCACACGGAAAACCAGTCTGCGCTAGGACTAGCGGCAAACCGCCGGGCCATTGGCAGGCGCGCCACGGCACACCACGTCGCGGGTGACCCAACCGGCATCAATCACCAGATTGAGGTTGTCGCGGGTGATCGCCACTGGCTTCAGGAAGATGGCGTCCATCGACACCTTGCGCGCACCTTCGGCCCACTTCTGAGCACCGGGAACCTGATCGGGGCGGGTACCACGCGCCATCAGCACAGCGATCTCGGCCGCCTTGGCGCCCAGTTCCCGGGCATCCTTCCAAACCGACACAGTTTGCTGCCCGCGGGCGATGCGGTTCAGCGCAGCATGGTCACCATCCTGGCCGGAGACCGGCACACCGACCAAGCCTTGCGCCGCGAGGGCAGCGATGGACCCGCCAGCCGTGCCATCGTTGGAGGCGACCACAGCGTCAACCCGGTTTTGGTTGGCGGTCAGGATCTGCTCCATGTTGCGCTGGGCATTCTCGGGCAGCCAGCGGTCGGTGTACTGCTCACCCACCACGCGGATGCGACCGGCCTGGATGTGCGGGCGCAGCACGTCCAACTGACCGGCATGCAGGAAGTCCGCATTGGGGTCGGACGAGCTGCCCTTGATGAACACGTAGTTGCCCTGCGGCTTCTGGGCCAGCACTGCCGCCGCCTGTTGGCGGCCCACTTCGCGGTTGTCGAACGTGAGGTAGAACACGCCCGGCACTTCGATCAGGCGGTCATAGCCCAGCACTGGAATGCCTTCGGCCTGGGCGCGGGCAATCGCGGGCTGAATCGCCTGGCTGTCTTGCGCCAGCACGATCAGCGCCTTGGCGCCGCGGGTGATCAGGCCTTCGATATCGGCCAGCTGCTTTTGTGGGTTGGACTGGGCATCAGCCGAGATGTAATTGGCACCCAAGCGCTCCAGCGCGGACTTGATGGCCGCTTCGTCGGTCTTCCAGCGCTCTTCCTGGAAATTGGACCAGGACACGCCAACGGTGATGCGCTGCTGCGCGGTTGCCGGCACGCTGACCAGCATGGCCGCTCCGGCCAGCACACCAAGAGCCGCCCGGCGCCCGAGCTTCACTGTCTCAACCATGTGTTTCTCCCCCTGCACGCCGTTTTTGCGTGCGTTTGTGTGTTTTTGATAATTGGCCGTGATCCCCCGATCACGAACCTATCTAAGACGACCCGGAATGGGACTGGCAACCACCGTTTTCGGTTGTCCCAACTCCCCGGAGCGATACTCTTGGCCCGCCGCCGCGGGCGTGTCAATGGTAGGATGATTGACCGTGTCGGAGGAGCTGATGATCGAGTTCGGCGACGTCAATCGGGCACCATGGCACGGATGGCCCGGCGTGTGACTCGACGGAAGCCAGATCGGAATCGGCAAAAACGGTCAGCAGCTGTCACCGCTCCGCCACAGTCAGCAGGTAGCGCATGCGGTCGCGACCGTAGCGGCGTTCGAGGGCGAGGCCACCGGCATAGCCGTCCAGCACGCTGCGCCAGGAGGCCGGGGTGACGGGGCGGGCAAGGCGACAGAGGCTCAACAGCACGCCAGCGCGGAGCGGAGACTTCAGACGTTGCCAAGCCGACAGGTCCTGCTGGCTGGTGATCCGCAGGCCTGCCGCCGTCACCGCGGTCGCCAAGGCAGCAGGGGAGAGCGGGTGCGGCACCTGCCAGCCGCGGCGGAACCAGGCGAGGTCTGCGTCCTCAGCACCCTCGGGGTGATCATCAACTATCGCGATCCGACCGCCTGGGCGCAGCTGACGCGCCAAATGGGCAAGGGTGGCGACCGGATCGGGGCTGTGGGCTAGCGATTCGATCATCCAGATGGCGTCAAATGCCTGATCGTAAGGCGCATCATAGCTGGCCTGCTGGATGAGGATGCGCCCGGCGAGATTTGCCTCTGCCAGGGCCGCGCGGGCCGTGGCGGCCTGGGAGGCGCTGATCGTTCGCCCCTCGCCGGTGATCGACTGGCGGCGTGCCAGATCGCGCAGTGTGCCACCGAGGCCGCACCCGGCATCCAGCACATGCTGGCCTGGTTGCAGCATCAAGGCATCGGCCAGCAGATCATGAATGCGGTCCGGTCGGGCGGGCTCGGCACTGCCGGGCGGGGCGAGGAAGCGGTGCACGGTCAGATGCTCCACGCCACCACCATGGCCAACCCGCCGGGTCAGGCGCAGCAGACGGGCCAATCTGTCATAATAGTCACCAAGCTCACTCATGGCCCGATCCCTGGATCACGACGGGGTACCCGTTGGCCAGCGCTGCCAGATGCAGGGCGGGGGTTAGCACGGGCAGCGGATGGGCGGGCCAGGGCTCAGGCGGGCCATAGCCCGCCATCGACCAGCGCCTCACCCCCTCCGCGGCAACGAGATAGGCGTCGAGTCCGTCCGCGACCATAGCACCAAGGGGCAGAGTGCGCGGGTCAGCCATCGGGCGCTCGGCCCGCCGTTCGACCGCGAGCACCCGGTCAAGCTCAGCGGCGCGCCGATGGCCGGTTGCGGCCAGTAAAGCCTGAAAGGCCGGGCGACGGCAGCGTGCGCAGGGGCGATGACCAGCCGCAAAGGCGGTCGCCTCATCCAGAAAGAACAGCGGTGTCCAGGTGTGCGGCGCGGCAAGGGGTTGGCGAGCCTGCCGCCACACCAGCGTGCAGATCAACCAGGCCGGGCTAGCGCTGGCGCGGGTGATCGCGCCAGCGTGCGTGACCAGACAGCCGCGATTGCCGGTGAACAAGCCCCGCCCTGGCAGTGCCGCGCGGCGCCCAAATGGATCAATGCGGTTGGCGAGCGGCATGGCTCAAGTGCCCCGCGGCTTGGCGCGGGTGGTTGGCGGAGCCGTCAATGGATCGTCCGGCCACGGGTGCTTCGGGTAACGCCCGCGCAACTCGGCACGCACGGCTTTGTAGCTGCCGCTCCAGAAGCCCGCCAAATCCTCTGTTACCTGCACGGGTCGCCGGGCCGGGGAGAGCAGGTGCAGCACCACTGGAACCCGCCCCTGGGCCAGGCGCGGGGTGGCAGCGCAGCCGAACATCTCCTGCAGGCGCACCGCCAGCACGGGGCGTTCTCCGGTATAGTCCAGCGCGATACGCGATCCCGTTGGCACCGTCCAATGGGTTGGCACCTCTTGATCCAGTCGCTGCTGTAGTGCCCAGGGCAGGCACGTGCGCAGCAGCGAGGCAAGGTCCAGGCGGGCTAGGTGGCTCGCCCGCGACAGGCCCTCCAGCGCATCTCCGGCCCAACTGTCCAACCGGGCGAGCAGAGACGATGTGCTAAGGTCTGGCCACACATCGGGCTCCAGGCCTCGCATCAGCGCGACGCGCGCCTGGAGGAGGGCGGTCGCCTCGCTCCAGGGCAGCAAGGTGGGCTCGGCGCGGATTGCGGCCAGCAGGGCTGCCCGCACTGCTGCTGGATCGGGTGAGGGCAGTGGCTTGTCCTCCAGCACCAACGCCCCCAGTCGGCGTTGGCGCCGCGCCACCACGGCTTGGTCACCGGCATCCCAGCCGACATGGGCGATGGTGACGCCGCGGCGCGCGAGCACGCGCTCCACATCCTCCGGCCGCAGGGGGGCGGCCCGGAAGATGCGGGCAGAGGTACGGTCGCCATCCAGATCGGCAACGGCAAGCCATGGGCTGCCCGCCAGCCCATGGTCCGCCGCCAAGGCTGCACCGCGACCGTTGGTCAGCCGCACTTGACCCCGCGCGCCCCGGGCCTGACCGATGCGGTCAGGGTAGGCCTCGGCGATCAGCGCACCGGCATCCTCCGGCTCAATCTCGGCGTTGGCGGGCACACCGATCAGCCCGCGCAACTGACGCTCCGCCTGCCGGATGCGCTGGCGGGCGGCTGGGTCACCACTGCCACGGCGCAGCGCCTCCAGACTGGTGCGGAGGTCTACCTCGCCCCGCAGCAAGTCCCGCTCTGACAGCAACGCCGCCAGTGCCGCAGCCGTGCCCCCCGCTCCTTCGGCGGCGCCCAGCAGCAGCATGTGCGCCAGCCGCGGATGGACGGGTAGGGCAGCCATCGCCCGGCCATGGCTGGTGATCCGATGGGCGTCATCCAACGCGCCCAGGGCCCGCAACAGCGATTGGGCCTGCGCGAAGGCACCCGCTGGTGGCTGATCCAGCCAGGCGAGGCTGCCCACCTCCGCCCCCCACTCCGCCAGGGCGAGAGCCAGGGGAGCCAGGTCCGCCTGCACGATTTCTGGTGTTGGAAACGGGGCTAGCCCGCGATGCTCGGGTTCGGACCACAGGCGATAGCACCGCCCTGGTGCCACACTGCCCGCACGCCCGCGCCGCTGTTCGGCGGTGGCTTGAGAGACGGCGACGGTGTCCAGCCGCCCCATGCCGCTGCCCGGATCAAAGCGCGGGACGCGCGCCAAGCCGCTATCGACCACCGCCCGCACCCCTTCGAGCGTGAGGGAGGTTTCGGCGATGGAGGTGGCCAGGATCACCCGGCGCAGCCCTGCTGGATGGGGCTTCAACGCGCGGTCCTGCGCGTCGAGCGGCAGATCGCCGTGGAGTGGCAGCACCTCAGCCGACAGCCCAGCCAAGTCCTGCTCGGTGCGGCGAATCTCGGCGAGGCCGGGCAGAAACGCCAGCACGTCACCATCCCCCTCGGTCACGGCGCGGCGGATGGCGGAGGCCATCGCTGGGCCGAGCCGGTCCGTCGGGCGGCCAAGCCAGGTGACCGAGACTGGGAACAGCCGCCCCTCACTGCGGATGATCGGTGTTTCTGGCCCAAACAGCGCGGCAATCGCGGCACCATCGACGGTCGCCGACATCGCGAGCAGGCGCAGATCCTCGCGCAAGGCCGCGGTTTCCAGAGTGAGGGCAAGCGCTAGGTCCAACTCGGCGGCGCGTTCGTGCACTTCGTCGAACAGCACGGCTGCCACCCCGTCCAGACCGGGGTCTGCCTGCAGACGGCGTAGGTACAGACCGGTGGTCAGCACCTCTACCCGCGTCTCAGCGCTGACCCGCGCCTCATGGCGGACGCGATAGCCGATGGTGCTTCCCAGCGCGCTGCCATGCTCCACGGCGAGGCGACTGGCGGCCGCCCGGGTCGCCAGCCGCCGTGGTTCCAGCACAAGAATCCGTCCATCGCCGCGCCAGGGTGCGGCCAGCAGGGCCAACGGCACGCGGGTGGTTTTGCCCGCCCCCGGCGGGGCTTGCAGCACCACGCGCGGATGGGCAGCGAGCGCCGCCGTAACCTCAGGCAGGACAGCGTCAATCGGTAAAGGGTGAGTGGTGGCGCGCATGGGTGGTGATATCCTATCCACGCTGGCAAACCTTCCCAGAGACTGCATTGCAGTGGCGTGGGGCGCGATCAATCGTTACACTGTGCAAATGCCCGCTGAGATTCGCCACATCATATTCAGTCAGGCCGAGCAGATAGAAGCGATCACAGATCACTTCAAGCGCATCGGTGATCCCTTGCCGTCGGGCACGGTGAAGCGGATTCGACGCTCGATGATGCCAGAGATCGTCGTGACAATTGATTTTGTCAGTGACAAATCCCAGAGCGAGCGGGAGATCATCCTGTATGAGGAATGGCTGGTGGCAGCCTTCCTTGCCTACTGCAAGCTCAAGGCTGTGCCAGTGCCCGTGAAGGCTGCCAAGCGGCTGTTGCTGGCGGGAGACGTGCTGTTCTTCCAAATCTCCCGCAACGTCCCGAACCAGAATCTCCGCAAGGTCACCTACATGCTGGCGGACGCTGGCACCTGACGGCAGGGCCCCAGCGCTGCGGCGACTGGTGCCGCGCCCAACTGTCCAGCCAAACAGCAAAAGCCCGGCAATTGCCGGGCTTGTCGCGTGATCCCCAACAAGTGGCAATCAGACCTACTTGATCTTGGCTTCGCGGAACACGACGTGCTTGCGAGCCTTCGGATCGTACTTCTTCAGCTCCATCTTGTTGGTGGTCTTCCGCGGATTCTTCTTGGTTACATAGAAGTAGCCAGTGTCGGCGGTGCTGACGAGCTTGATCAGAACAGTGTTGGTCTTGGCCATGACGAGCTTCCGGCGAGGCGGCAGGTGAAACGGGATCGTCCGCGCGGCGGGTGCCTCGCAGGCGGGAGGCGCCACAATAGGCATCCGCCTGCATCTGTCAAGCGAGGGCTTGCTAGATCGGGCGGCGCGCGGTGGAGGTGGCGGGCCGTGCAGAGCGGCGGAACAAGGCTTGGTCAGCCAGCAGCGCGCGGGCAACCTGCATCTCTTCCGGGGCTTCGCGCCGGGTGGTCGAGGTTGGGCAAATCCCCTCCAGCGCCCTGACCTTCTGCTCGCCCGCTTGCCCACTGAGGGCACGGCGCTGGCGCGGGGCAGCCATCAAATCCAGCCGACCGTCGCGCCATGCCGTCAGGGTCTTGGCGACGTCAAAGCTGTCATCGGCTGTGCACAGGTTTGGGATGATGCCGTACTGGTCGAACGAGTAGTTCGATGGCGTCAGCCAGCGCCCTGAGGTGAAGCGGATTTCTCCGCGATTCGGCAGGTCATAGATCAGCGACTGAACGGAGCCCTTGCCAAACGACCGACTGCCGACCACCACCGCGCGGCCATTGTCCTGCAGGGCAGCGGCAAGAATCTCTGCTGCGGAGGCGGTGCCGCCATCAATCAGCACGACAATCGGCACGCCGTTCGCCATGTCACGACCAGTCGCCCGGCGGGTTGAGGTGCCGCCCGGCGCCCGGCTGGTGGTCGAGACGATGATTCCCGAACTCAAGAACATGTCGGCCGTCTGCACGCCTTCAAAGAACAGCCCACCTGGATTGCCGCGGAGGTCCAGAATCAGGCCTTGCAGACCACCCGCTTCCGTGCGCGCGCGGGTCAATTGGTCCAGCACCATGATTGGCGTGCGCTCGTTGAACCCGGTGATGCGCATGTAGCCGATGCCGCCGGTCTCCCAGCGGAAGGCAACCGTGGGGTTGAAGATCTGCGCGCGGATCAGCCGAACGAGGAACGGCGGCAGGTCGCCGCGCTGGATGGTCAAATCCACCGACGTGCCGCTGGCCCCGCGCATCAAATCCGCTGCTGCTGATTCGGACAGGTCCTCGGTGCTGCGGCCATCAACGGCCAGCACCACGTCGCCTGCGCGCAGACCGCCCTCAGCCGCGGGGGCCCCTGGCGTGATGGCTTGCAGCACAATGCGCCGGTCGCGCGCCATGATGGTAACGCCGATCCCACTGAAGCCGTGCAGGTCGTTGCGGCTGGCAGCTGAGCTTTGCGGGTCACGATAGGCGGAGAACCGGTCCAGCCGGGTCATCATGCCATCGAACACCGTGCGAAAGATGGTTTCCTGATCCGCCTGCACCACCGGCTGGGAGACCGTGCGGATCCAGTCAATCGCGCGGGTCAGGCGTGCCGACCAGATGATCGGATCGTCACGGTCGCCCGCCTCGAACAAGCGAAAGCCAGCCCCGCGCACGGTAACCGAGACGCCTTGGTCGCGAATCACCAACAACTGCGGCTCCAGCCGCTGTAACCCTTCTAGGCCGGCCGCCACCAGGTCCGCGAGGGCGCGCTCCTCAATGTATTCCGCATGGATGCGGCGCAGTGCGATCAGGAAGGCTTGCCGTGACTGATCGGTATTGTAGGCACGGTTGATCGCCACTGATGACGCAGGAGGCTGCGAGGGGCTGCTGCCACAACCGCTCACCAGGGCTGCTACCAGGAGCGCAAGCAGCGGCAGCACGCGCCGCGTCATCGGGCGAATGGTCATATGGACGGCGCGCTGGGCGGAGGCCCATCGCTGTCCAAACTCCACGCGATACCCAGGAAAACGCCCTTCAATCGCGGCAGCACGAGCCCCACGATGGCGAGTGTTAGGCCCAAGCCCAGCAGCAGATGCACCCAGGGTGCCGGTTCCCATTTGAGTTCGACCACCACAAGTCCGGGCACGAGCATAGCCAGTGCCAGAAACATGGTGAAGTACGCAGGCCCATCGTCAACGGGATGGCGGGTATGTTCTGCGCTGCAGTGCGGACACACTGGGTGTACGCGCGCAAAGCCCGCGAACAACGGGCCGACGCCGCACACTGGGCAGCGGCCCGCGACGCCGCGCTGCACAGCAACCCCGCGAGCTGGTGGAAAGGGCAATGATGTCGTGGACTTACTCATCGCCGCGGCCCGAAGCGGCGCTGGGGTCTGCCACTGCGACCGCGCATCTGTGCCTCCATCCGGGCACCGCGCCGACCTTCCGCATCGGCCATGGTGCCGCCGGAGAGATACTCGAACGAGAGGCTGCCGGTCACGATGTCTGCGTCGGCAAGTCGCACCTCCAGCGTGTCGCCAAGGGTGAACGCGCGCCCGCGCCGCTCGCCCACCAAGCGCTGCCGGCCATCGTCATGGTGGTAGAAATCCTCTGGCAGGCCGCGCATCGGGATCAAGCCGGTTGCCCCGGTGTCTTCCAGCGTGACGAACAAGCCGAAGCTGGTCACCCCGCTCACCCGCCCGACGAAGCGCCCGCCGATGCTGGCGGCCATGAAGGCGGTGACATAGCGATCAATTGCGTCGCGCTCGGCCTCGGCAGCCCGGCGCTCCGTGGTGGAGACGTGCTCGCCAATCTCCTCCATCGCTGCCAAGCCCTGGTGCTTGGGCAGCGCACCATCGCCGAGGGCGAGGCCGCGAATCAGCGCGCGATGCACGATCAAGTCGGCATAGCGTCGAATGGGGGAGGTGAAGTGGGCATAGCGCGCCAGTGCCAACCCGAAATGCCCGTGATTGTCGGGGCTGTAGATCGCCTGCGCCATGGAGCGCAGCACAGTCTCGTGCACCAACTGGCGGACCGGGCTCTCCTCCACACTCGCCAGCAGGCGGGTGATGTGGCTGGGACGCAGTTGCTGTCCCTTGACCAGATTGAGGTTCAAGGTGCCGAGGAACTCGCGCAACGCCTCGGTCTTCTCCTGGCTTGGCTCGTCATGAACCCGGTAGAGGCAGGGCAGGCCGCAGCGCTCGATGGTTTCAGCGGCTGCGACATTGGCCAGGATCATGAACTCCTCAATCAGCTTGTGGCTGTCGAGGCGGGCGCGCGGCTGAATGCCAGCAACGGTACCCGTGCTGGCGATGGCAACTTTGCGTTCCGGTAGGTCCAGGTCGAGGGTGCCGCGCCGATCGCGCGCCCGTTGCAGAGCGTTGTAGGCACCATAAAGCGGGCGCAGCAGTGGTTCCACCAACGGAGCCGTCAGGTCTTCGGGGGTGCCGTCGATGGCGGCCTGTACCTGCTCATAGGTCAGGCGGGCGGTGGATTTCATCAAGCCGCGCACGAAGCGATGGCCCCGTTTGGTGCCTTCGGCATCGATCCACAAATGAACGGCAAGACAGGCGCGCTCCACCCCCGGCTTTAGGGAGCACAGCTCGTTCGACAGTGCCTCGGGCAGCATCGGCACCACACGGTCGGGGAAGTAGACCGAATTGCCGCGCTCATAGGCGGCACGATCCAGCGCGCTGTCCGGGGTGACGTAGTGGGCAACGTCGGCAATCGCCACCACCAGGTGCCAGCCATCACCGTCTTGCTCCGCGAACACGGCGTCGTCGAAGTCGCGGGCGTCGGCACCATCGATGGTGATCAGCGGCAGGTCGCGCAAGTCGGTCCGGTCGCCCAGCGTCACGGGTCGCGCCGCTTCTGCCTCGGCCAGTGCCTCGGGAGAGAACACCGTTGGAATGTTCGCAGCCGCGATGGCGACCAGACTGAACACCCGCGGGTCACGCTGGTCACCAATCACCTCCAGCACGCGGGCGCGGCGCAGACCAGCCCCACCGGCCAGCAACTCGACGCGCACAATCTGGCCGTCCTCGGCATCCCCCTCGTCGCCGATGCGGACCACGTACTCCTCGCGTTCACGCCGATTGCTGGGGCGGATGCGCGCAATCTCCCCAGGGCGACCGGGATGGCGGATGAACAGCCCGACCGTGGTGTCGGTGCGCCGTGGCAGCACCTTGATGGGTGTGCCGAGATAGTGGCGCGGGCCCGTCCGCGTGAGCCGACACAGCACTCGGTCGCCCAGGCCAGCAGCAGCACCGGGGCTGGTTGCGACATGGATCGAGGGGGGGCGACGCTCATCCTCCCACCCAACCGGCACGCCGACCAACCCGCCCTCATCGGGGTTGACGCGCACAATCTCCAGAACGGCCACTTCGGGCAGGGCAGCGCGCTCCGGCTTGGAGCGCGGCACCTTGTGCGGCACTTGGCCGGACGCTTCCAGCTCCCGGAGCAGTGCCTTCAGGCGCAACCGGTCATCCCCAGAAATGTGAAACGCGCGGGCAATCTCGCGTTTGCCGACTTTGCCGGGTTGATCGCGCAGGAACGCCAGCACCTGTTCTGGCGTTGGGAAGGGGGCGGCCTTGCGCCGACGTGAGCTGTCCTCGCTCACCCGTCGGACCGCGCGGGGCAGGGGCAGGTCACGATTGCTCCGTACCTTTCTGACTGGCCCGTTTGGCGGGGGCTTTGCTGCTGGCTTTGGCGCGCGTGGGTTTGGGGTCTGACCCGCTGGCGGCTGCTGTGGCAGCAGTCTTGGCGCCGGTCTTCCCGGCAGTGGTCTTAGCGCCGGTCTTCCCGGCAGTGGTCTTGGCGCCGGTCTTCCCGGCAGTGGTGCTCTTGGTTGCGCGTTTTGCGGCGCCGCTGGATGCAGCCCCGTCCTCGGCTGGTGCGGCCTTGGCCTTCGCCCGGCTGGCGCCGCGCTTCGCGGGGCCGGTGCCCGTCTTCTCCGCCTTGGCGTGGAGCAGGAGGATGGCCTGCTCCAGCGTCAGTGCTTCAACCTCGACACCGCGGGGCAGGGTGGCGTTCAGCGCACCGTGCTGGACGTAGGGGCCATAGCGCCCCTCGAACAAGCCGACGTCCTTGCCATCGGCAGGGTGCGGCCCCAGCACGCGGATTGCCTTGGGACCGCGCGATTTGGCTTCGGCCAGCAGCACCACGGCTCGGTTGAGGCCGATGGTCAGCACATCATCATCGCGACCAAGCGATTTGTAGGTGCCGCCATGCTTCAGATACGGCCCGAACCGCCCGATGCCTGCGGTGACCTCCTCGCGCGATTCCGGATGGATGCCAACCAGGCGCGGCAACGCGAGTAGGGCGAGGGCGCGGTCCAGCGTCATCGCCGCCAAATCCTCGCCCTTGGGCGTGGAGGCGCGCTTCGGCTTTTCGCCATCGCCCAACTGCACATAAATACCGTACGGGCCTTTGCGGAGCGTGACGGGCTGACCATCCGGCGATTGGCCCAACAGCCGGGGCTGTGACAAGTCGCCGTCGCCGCCCTCCCCCTCGCCATCAATGCCGAGCGGACGGGTGTAGCGGCATTCTGGATAGTTGGAGCAGCCGATGAACCCACCGGTTTTGCCCAACCGCAAGCCAAGGGTGCCTTTGTGGCAGGAGGGGCAGCCGCGCGGCGCCTTGCCAGAGCCATCATCCGGGAAGAAGTGAGCACCCAGGGTTTGGTCCAGATGCTCAATCACGTCGGAGATCTTCAGGTCCTTCGTGCCAGCAATCGCAGCCTGGAACGGTACCCAGAAGCGGCGCAGCACTTCCCGCCAATCGATCCGACCGCCAGAAATGTCATCCAGCTGGTTTTCAAGATCAGCTGTGAAATCATACTCCACATAGCGCTGGAAGTAGGCACTGAGGAACGCAGTCACGATGCGTCCACGGTCTTCTGGAATGAAGCGCTTTTGCTCCAATCGCACATAATTGCGGTCTTGCAACACTTGCAAGATGGAGGCGTAGGTGGAAGGGCGGCCAATCCCCAGCTCTTCCAGCTTCTTGACCAGGGAGGCTTCCGAGTAGCGCGGCGGCGGCTGGGTGAAGTGTTGGGCCGGTGTCACACCCAGACGTTTCAGCGGGTCCCCCGGCATCAGTTTGGGCAGCCGACCACCCTCATCCTCGTCACTGTCGTCCCGCCCTTCCTGGTACAGAGTCAGGAAACCATCGAACAGGATGGTGGTGCCAACGGCGCGCAGACCCACCCGCTCGCCAGCGATGTCGGCTGTCACTTGATCCAACACCGCGCTTTCCATCTGGCTGGCGACGGCACGCTTCCAGATCAACTCGTACAGCCTCAGCTGTTCGGGCTCCAGGCGACCGGCTAGCTGGCCAGGGCGGCGCTGGAAGTCCGTCGGGCGAATCGCCTCGTGCGCCTCTTGGGCATTCTTGGCTTTGGATTTGTACACCCGCGGCTGCGGCGGCACATATTTGGGCCCATGGTCTTGAGCGATCAACGCCCGCGCGCCGGTCACTGCCTCGCCCGAGAGTTGCACGCCGTCGGTCCGCATGTAGGTGATAAGGCCAACGGTTTCGCCGCCGAGATCGATCCCTTCATACAGCCGCTGGGCAATCTGCATCGTGCGGGTGGCGCCGAACCCAAGCTTGCGGCTGGCTTCCTGCTGCAGGGTGGAGGTGGTGAAGGGCGGCTGGGGGTGACGCTTCAAGCTGCGGCGATCAACCTCAGCCACGCTGAGCGTGCTGGCTTCAATGGCCGCTACGGCTGCTGCTGCGGCGTCTTTGGTCTTCAGCGACAGCTTTTCCAGCTTGCGCCCATCTAGGCTGACCAGCCGCGCCTCAAACCCTTCGCCCGCGCGGGTTTGAAGAGAGGCTGCGACGCTCCAATACTCTTCGGAGCGAAACGCCTCAATCTCCGCCTCGCGCTCACACACTAGCCGCAGCGCGACCGACTGGACCCGACCAGCTGAGCGGCTGCCCGGCAGTTTGCGCCACAACACCGGCGACAGGGTGAAGCCCACCAGATAATCCAGCGCCCGGCGTGCCAGATAGGCATCCACCAGTTCCTGGTTGATGGTGCGCGCGTTGCGGAACGCCTCCAGGACAGCGTTGCGGGTGATCTCGTTGAAGGTGACGCGGGCAACCGTGGTGCCGCGCTTCAGGGCATCGCGCTCCCGCAACACCTCGTGCAAATGCCAGGAGATCGCTTCGCCTTCGCGATCCGGGTCGGTGGCAAGATAAACGGCGTCTGCCCGGCGCGCTTCCTTTGCGATTTCGGCCAGACGAGCCTTGGCCTTGTCATCAACCTGCCAATCCATCGCGAAGTCATCATCGGGCCGAACAGAGCCATCTTTGGGTGGCAAGTCGCGGATATGCCCGAAGCTTGCCAACACGCGATAGCCATCGCCGAGATACTTGTTGATGGTCTTGGCCTTTGCAGGCGATTCGACCACGACGACTTTCATGCGCGCAGCACTTCCGTTGACGGTTCTGGCGGGGTTACCCCCGCGGTTAGGCCGGGTCGATCAAGGCGACCCGGTTGCCGGCCTGTCGGTCAAGCCGTCCGGCCAACTCCAATTCGAGCAGCACCGTCAGCACGACCGCCGGTGACAACTGACACCGGCGGATCACCTCGTCAACATGCACTGGTGATGGACCCAGCAACACCAACACCTGGGCTCGCGCAGTGTCCAGTTGATCGGCAGTGATGGGGGTGGGGGGCAGAGCTGGTGGCATGCTGCCTGCGGGCTCCGCCAGCGAGCGATCCTTAAGGACGCTCAAGACATCGGCAGCGCTTTCGGTCAAGTGGGCGCCCTCGCGCAGCAGGCGGTTGGGTCCCTTGCAGCGGGGATCAAGGGGGGAGCCGGGCACGGCAAACACCTCGCGCCCTTGGTCGGCTGCATAGCGGGCGGTGATCAGGGAGCCTGATTTCTCCGTCGCCTCCACCACGATTACGCCCAGGGACAAGCCACTGATGATCCGATTGCGGCGCGGAAAGTGGCGCGCCATCGCTTGGGTGCCGGGCGGCATCTCCGCCACCACGGCACCGCGGGCGGCAATCTCCTCCTGCAGGGCGGCGTGCTCCGGGGGATAAAGGGTGTCGATGCCGCCTGCGATGACAGCGATGGTGGCCGCATCCAGCGTGTCGGCGCGCAAGGCACCACCATGGGCTGCGCCATCGATCCCACGCGCAAGGCCAGAGACCACCACCACGCCCGCCTCAGCCAAGTCACGGGCGAGGCGATTGGCAAAGTTGAGCGCGTTGGCGGAGGCGTTGCGGGCGCCGACAATCGCGACCATCGGGCGCGCTAGCAGATGGCGGCTGCCAGCGATGGAGAACACGGCCGGCGGGTCCTCCAGCGCCAGCAGTTGGCGCGGATAGTCGGGGTCTCCCTGGATCACGAGGTCAAAGCCTGCGGCGGCGTGCCAGTCCAGTTCCTGATCGGCCTTGGCCGGGGCTGCGATCGCGAGAGGGGCCCGCCGCCCACCCTTGCGTGCAAGCTCCGGAAGGGCCGCCAGGGCAGCCGATGCCGTGCCGAACCGCAGCAGCAGCTGGCGGAACGTCACTGGGCCAACATTTTCAGTGCGGGCCAGCCGTAACCGATCCCGCCGTTCACCATGGGACAGCATGGCTACAACCTTAAGCGATGATCTTGGTCCTAAGCCAGTCCCATGGCTGTGTCACGGCAGCGCTGTGCCAATGAGAGAAGAGGTTGACGCAGTTCGTCTAAGTCCTGGCTGGCGAGGCGACCATCGATCACCACACGCCGCCCCGCGACGATCACCTCCCGCACATCGCGCGGGCTGGCGGCATAGACCAGGGTGGCGTAGGGGTCGTGGTTGGGCTGCAGTGAGGGGTGGTCCAGCCCCCACACCACCAGATCAGCCGCTGCCCCAGGGGCAATGCGGCCAAGGTCAGGGCGCCCAATCGCGTCCGCTGCTGCTTGGGTGGCAATATCCAGCAACGTGCGGCTGGGCAACAGGCTGCGGTCTCGTGTGATCAGCTTATGGACCTTCGCGACCTGCGCCAACTGGCCCTGGATGTCGAGTGTGTTGCCGCTCATCGGGCCATCGGTGCCAAGGCCGACCTTGCACCCAGCCGCCAGCAGGCCTGGCAGCGGTGCGGTGCCCTTGGCGGCTTTGGTGTTGGCGCCGACGCAATGGGCAATCACAGCGCCGCGGCGGGCGATCAGATCGATATCCCCGGCGTCCAGGTGGATGCCATGGGCTGCGATCAGGCGCGGCGTCAACAGACCAACCTGATCAAGATAGCGGACCGGGCTCACGCCCGCGCGCCGGTGGATCGCGGTTGTTTCGCCCAGGGTCTCGGCCAGGTGGGTCAGCACGGGCAGATCGTAACGCTCGCTCAGGTCTGCGATGGCGCGCAGCGTGGCGTCGGCGACGGTGTGGGGGCCGTGCGGGGCGAGGGCTGGCTGGATCAACGGGTGCCCTCGCCAGCGCGCCACACTTATCGGGATGGCGGCCAGCGCCGCATCGCTGGTTGCCGCGTCTGGCATTGGCTGGTCCGCGATGGTGTGGCCCGCGATCAGGCGGATGCCCAGGCGATCGGCGACCTCTGCCACCTGATCTTCAAAGAAGTACAAGTCGACGGTTGTGGTCACCCCCGACAGCAATTGTTCGCCCAGGCCGAACGCAGCACCCAGGCGGACGAAGGCGGCATCCACCAGCGCTTGCTCAAGCGGCCAGATCACCCGCGACAGCCGATCCGGGACATCCTCGCCCAGGCCGCGCAACGGCACCATCGCGGCGTGGCAGTGCAGGTTCAGCATGCCGGGCGTGACCAGCCGCCCGGTGCAGTCAATCTCCACCCCGCCGCGCGGCAGGCCCGGTCCCAGGGCATGGATCCGGCCATCACGGACGGCGACATCGACAGCCAGCGCCGCCGCGGGCGTGAGCACGGTGCCACCCCTGAGGACGAGGTCGGGCTGAGTCATCGGGTGGCCTCCAAACTGCGGACGGTTGCCACTGCTGCGGGGCTTAGCGCGCCAGGGCGGCAGATGATGCTGAGGCTAACGGCGCCAAACCACGCCTCCGGGGCGATGTTGATCAGTCGCCCGGTCGCGAGGTCGGTGGTGACCGAGGTTGCCAACACGCGGGTGACGCCAAAGCCCGCGATAGCGAGTTCCTTGGCGACAAACAAGTTGTTCACGGCGACCGACACGGCCATCGCCACGTCAACCGGGCTGCCATCACGGTGCCGTCCTGAAATCGGGGCCGGGCTCTGCCCCAGAAAGCCGATCTGGCGCAGGCCTGCCAGGCGCTGATCGACGGGTCCGCAGAGGTCAGCCACCAGCTGGGGCGCGGCCACCAGGATCACCGGAATGGTGCCGAGTGCGGAGGTGGCCGGTGGGTCCAGCGCAAAGGTGGCACGCACTGCTATGTCGATCGCGCTGCGCTCCAGGTCGACCACGGTGTCGACGGCATGGATGCGCGGCTCGATCAAGGGATGGGCGCGTTGAAGGGCAGCCAAGCGGTCTGGCAGCCAGCCGAGCGCCAACTCAGTTGGCAAGGTGAGGGAGACGGGGCCACGCGGCTCGGTCCGGGTGGAGGTGACCGAGGCGAGGCCACTGGCTGCCTGGTCCACCATCGCCTGCGCCGCTGACGCCAAGTCCCGCCCCGCTGCCGTGAGCGCAAACCGACGGGTCGTGCGCTCCACCAGGCGCTGGCCGACGAGGCCCTCCAGCTCACTCAAGCCTTCGCTGACCACTGCCGGGGACAAAGCCAAGCGGCGGGCGGCCCCGCGCAGGGAGCGCGCTTCGCAGATCGCGGCGAAGATCGCCAGGAGGCGGTAGTCACGCAGGGCCATGGCTGCCTCAATTATTCGGCAAGACCGAACAGTATCATCGGATAAGTTGGCCTTCCAGACCAATCGCCTGCTAGCCACAATGTCGCTGCCGCGCCGGTGCGGCATCGACAAGAGGATCAGATCAATGCGGGCCACTCTCCTCGCTGCGGTTGCGGCAACACTGCTTGTTGCCAGCCCCGCAGTTGCCAATGACAAAGCTGTGGTTGAAGCTTTCTATAGTGGGATTTTGAGTGCCGCAGCCTCCCCCGATATGCCCACCACTGCCAACCGGGTGCTTGCCCCGACGTGGCAGAGCATTGGGGACTTCGCTACGGCACCGAAGACCCGCGATCAGTTCATTCCCCAAATCCAGGGCTTTGGCCGCGCGGTTCCAGACATCAAGTGGGTGCCGCAGCAAATCCTGCAGGAGGGCAACCGCTTCACCGTGATCAGCCGGGCGACTGGCACGCCAGCTGGTGCGTTCCTGGGACAACCCCACAGCGGTCGCACGTTCGACATCATGTCGATTGACGTCCACACCGTGGAAGCGGGTGTGATCACCCGCTCGTACCATGTGGAAGACTGGGCCAGCGCAATCCGCCAGCTGCGGACCCCGTAACGGCGTGGCTACTGGGCGCGGCGGACCGAGGTGGCCAGCGTCATCTCATCCGTCCGCGCCTCATAGCTGAGACCCCGGCGCACCGCCCAAGTATTGTATTGGAAGTAGAGCGGGATGATCGCCGTGTCGGCCAAGGCCGCACGGGTGGCGGCCTGGGTCAAGCGCTCACGCGCAGCGTTGTCGACGGTGGTGCGCGCCTGTTGGATCAACGCGTCGACGGCTGGGTTGGAATATCGCCCGCGATTGGCGGAACCCATGCCCGTGGCGGCGTCATAGGTCGCAATCAACGGCTCCAACATACCCAGGGTCTCGGGGTTGGGGGAGAAGCCCAGCAGCATGGCGGAGAACTCGGTCCGCGTCGCCCGTGTGAAATAGGTGGCGCGCGGGACTGCCTCCACACGAGTTTGCACGCCAATGCGCACCCACATTTGCGCGATCGCCTGCAGCACGCGCTCATCATTGACGTAGCGGTCGTTGGGGCCATGGAGGGTCAGGCTGAAGCCAGTGGGCAGGCCTGCGTCGGCCAGCAAGCGCCTGGCTGCGTCGGGGTCAAAAGGGTCCGGTGTAAGCGCGGGATCGGTCCCGAAATAGCCGGGTGGCCCCAGATCGCCAGCGACCAGGGCTTGCCGCTCCATCACCCGCTCGACCAGAGCCGCACGGTTGATCGCAAGCGACAGCGCCCGACGCACCCGCGCATCGCGCAGCACATTGGGGCCGGTGACGAACGGGCTGGCCGCCCGTGCACTGTCGAGGTGCAGGAAGATCAAGCGGTTGGACACACTTTCGACTGTTGTGATCTGCGGGTTGGACTTCAGCCGCTCGAAATCAGCCGTTGAGGGAAACTCGATCACGTCAACATCGCGCGCCAGCAGCGCTGCCACTCGCGCCTGGGCAGCAGCGATCCGGCGGAACTCCACATCGGCAAACTCCGGTGCTTCCCCCCAATAGCTGGAGTTGCGTTGAAGTCGCAGCGCCTCGTTCGGCGTCCAGGAGGTGTAGCGATAGGGACCAGTGCCAACCATCGCCTTGCCACTGTTGTAATCCGCTGTGGTCGCACCCTCGCCATGGCGACGCGAGACGATCAGCACCAGCGACAGGTTGTTGGGCAGCAGGGGCGTGGGCACCGCGGTGGTGAGCCGTACGGTCAGCGGATCCACAGCCTCGGCCTTGACCACCGACTGCACATAGATGCGGAACGACGACGGGCTGTTCGGCACCGTGCCAGCGCGCGCCAGGGTGAACAAAACATCATCGGCCGTGAACGGGCTGCCGTCGTGCCAGAGGACATTGGGGCGCAGCTTGATCTCCCACGTCACGTCATCCAATGCCGTCCACGACACCGCGAGGGCAGGCCGAAGCACCTGCCGGGCATCCTGGGCCATCAGCGGCTCAAAGATGTGACGGTGGAAGGCGATATTGGGGACCAGAGCGTGGAAATGCGGATCGTTCGAGGTGGGGCCAGACTCCACCGCGATGCGGAGATCTTGTGCAGTGGCACCCGTGTAGGTGGCAACACCCAGCAGCAGGGATAGCGCTGCTAGCGCAGTGGTCACAGCCTTCATCACGGCCATCCTTTGGTCATCCAAGCGGGCATTGGGGGGCGGGTCGATCCACTAGTCGACTGGCGGGAAGCCAATGCCCTGGCGCCTGCCATAGCGGTTCTCCGCCAGGGGGCCATCGGCATCGACGTAGTGTAGAAAGCATTGGGCATGCCAAAATCCGGTGTAGGCAAGCCGCCAGTGCTTTCGGACCATGCCCCGATAGATCAACACGTCGCCTGGGGCAAGCATCACCTCTATTGCTTCGCCGCGGCGATTTTCCAGAAAGATCGGCCAGTTTGCAGGTCCGCGATAGTCTAGGCAAACCGTGGCAGAGATTTCGCAGTGGCCACGATCAATGTGGGGGGCCAACTCCGCCCCGGTGTCGTAAATCCGCGCGTAGGAGTAGGTGGGATAGAGGCGCAAACCGGTCTCCGCTTCCATCTGTGGGCGGCACCATTCCAGCAAGGTCTCGCTTGGCAGTGGGCCGTAGACGGCGAAGCTTTGCTCCACTTGGGAATCGCCTTTGGCACGCGGTGTTGTTGTACGCTGAAGGCGGAGTTGTGCCGCGACAAACCGCGCCAGGTCCGGAGGCAGCATGCCGCGGCGGATCAAGTAGTCAGTTTCGGCAAATTGCAGTGCCGACGACGGTGCCTCGGCCATGGTTTGGTCCCCCCCTATTCGCTCAGTCGCGCTGGCCTCCTGCTGTCAGCATCCCCCAAAGCGTCACGGGGCGCCATCGCCAAGTACAGGCCGGAGGTTGGCTGCTTGTTCCTCTAATTGGATGTGATTGCTGTGATGTTTGGCGGCTTAAAGGCGTTTCATACCCATAGAAATCCATACCCACTCAAACAATCTGGATATCAAGCAATCTCTGTCTGTTTGCCGCTGTTGGTGATGGATTGAGCCAAATGCCTGTCGGTTCGGCAGGTCAGAGGTGCGCATGGACGCCAGGGGGTGGTTTGCCTACTGCCTCAAACACAGGTGCAAATCAGGGTCTCTGTTGCACAAGCGGGTGGCTTTGGTGCGCATCCTACGCTCTCAGCCGCTATGGTGATGTTTGGGGCGGAGGCTCCGATCACACGGCGTATCCGATCCCTGGGCGCTTGGCGAAGCGCTCCTCCGTGTAGGGGCCATTGGCGTCGACAAAGTGCAAGAACACTTGGGCATGCCAGCGGCCCTGGAAGGGTGTGCGCCAATGGCGCCGTCGCATGCCGCGATAGATCACGGCATCGCCGACCTGTTGGGTGACGGCAATCTCGCGCCCCGAAGGCGTCTCCAGACAAATCGCCCACGGCGGGTCGGCGTCGAAGTCCAGGCAGATCGTGCAAGAGACCTCGCACTGCCGGTGGTCGGTGTGAGCCACCAGCTCTGCGCCTGTGTCGTAGATCCGCGCATAGGAATACGTGGGCAACAGGCTGAGCCCGGTCGCAGCCTCAATGGTTGGCTGACACAGCTGCAACAGGGTTTCCCCAGGCATCGGGCCATACACCGAAAAGCTTTCAGCAACCTGCCGGTCCCCGGTTGTGCCGGGCTGGACGGACCGCATCAATCGCAGTTCGGCTGCGATGAACTTTGCCACTCCAGCGTCCAACAGCTGCGGCACCACCAGATATTCCTGTTCGGCAAAGGCTGACAGCATAAACCAGTCTCCTCCCCCCAAAACCGAAGCAGGATTAGAGTTACTGGCAGGCGTTGGCAAGATGGTGCAGCGCTGCAAAGCCTGCGGATGCTAGCCGAGCGCGGCCCGAACCTTCTTCGGCAGCCCCTTGTGCACCAGCCGATAGGACTCTGCCAGTCGGTGACGCAACACATCCTCAGGTGTGTCGAGAGGCAGCTGTATCCAGGAGCGGTGAAAATAGGGTGCCCGCACCCCAACTCCCAGTTCAATCAACATGTGAGCCGTCTCGATGCTGTCGGTCTTGACGGAAACGCCAGGACTGAGCGACCCCATGCAGGCGAACATTTTGCCGCCAACTTTCCAGGCATCATGCCCACCACCCCAGGGGTCGGATACTTCCGCTCCGGCGAAGGATTGGCAGATAGCATTGATCATGTCGCGGCTCATGGTCTCCTCCCAGCAGCTTAGGTGAGTGTGGCGCTTGGGACGGCCAACGCCAGCCTCTTGCCCCGGAGCCTGTTTCCCGGCAAGACCGCAGGAACCGTCGGACGACACGCAACGGCCGATCCATCGTGGGGGGAGACGTCAGCATGACCAGCATTGCATTCATCGGGTTGGGCAATATGGGCCGTCCGATGGCTCTGAACCTTGTGAAGGCCGGGCATCAGGTGGCCGTCTGCGACTTGGATCAGGCTGCGGTCGCCGCCCTGGTCGCGGCAGGGGCGACGGCGGCCACCAGTGCTGGCGCAGCCGCAGCGGGGGCTGAGGTGGTGGTCACCATGCTGCCCGCGGGTCGGCATGTCCGCTCAGTGTGTGAGGGGGAGGCTGGGGTGTTCGCCCACGCCGCCGCTGGCAGCTTGGTGATCGATTGCTCCACCATCGATGTCGACACAGCGCGCGCTCTGGCGGCGGCGGCGGCGGCCAAGGGCTTGCAGATGCTGGATGCCCCAGTGTCTGGCGGTACGGGTGGGGCGGCTGCTGGCACGCTCACCTTCATGGTCGGTGGTGAAGAGGCGGCAGTGGAGCGGGCACGGCCGTTGCTTGCCGCCATGGGCAAAACCATTGTCCATGCCGGGGCGGCGGGCAGCGGTCAGGCAGCCAAGATCTGCAACAACATGCTGTTGGGGATCGCGATGATTGGCACGGCCGAGGCCTTTGCTTTGGCAGACCGGTTGGGTCTGGACCGGCAGAAGCTGTTCGACATCTCGTCCACCTCGTCTGGTCAGTGCTGGTCGCTCACCACCTATTGCCCGGTGCCGGGACCGGTGCCGACCTCGCCCGCCAATCGTGGCTATGCGCCAGGCTTCACGGCCGCGATGATGCTGAAGGATTTGCAATTGGCCCAAACAGCGGCGCTGACGTCTGGTGCGTCCACACCGTTGGGAGCGCTGGCGGCGCAGGTCTATCAGCTGATGGTGCGCACCGGCGACGGCGACAAAGACTTTTCAGGTATTTTCGAAACCCTCTCGCGCACACCCTGACACGGTGCGCCACCCCTCGCACTGGTGACCTGAACGTGGCACTGTTGACCCCGGCAGGATGATGGACTGTGGGCAAGGGAGCCGCTGTGAAGGCCGAGTATCTTACTGCAATCGCACTGGCGGAGCGGACGCACCGCCAGTTCCTTGACGTCATCGGTGCTGAGTTGGCGCGCGGCGGCGTCGAAGATATCAACGCCGTGCAGGCGCTGATTCTGTTCAACATCGGCTCAGACCAAGTGACCATGGGCGACTTGACCGCGCGTGGTTACTATCTCGGCTCCAACGTCTCCTACAATGTGCGGCGCATGACCGAGGCTGGGTATTTGGAGCAATACCGGCCCGAGCACGACCGCCGCACCGTTCGGGTGCGCCTGACGGAGAAGGGGCGGGCGCTCCAGGTATTGCTGGACCGCATGTTCGACGCCCAGGTTCACGCCTTGAGCGCAGAAGGGATCGGCCACGGCCTTGCGGACAGCAATCGCTGCCTGTCGGAACTGGAGGCGTTTTGGGCCGGGCTGATGCGTCAACCGGCGATCAGGCGGTAGATCAAGGGCAGCAGTACGGCAGTCGCCAGCGCGTTCAAGCCCATCGCCAAGCCGGCAAACGCGCCTGCGATTTCATTCACTTGAATGGCGCGGGCGGTGCCAATGCCATGGGCAGCAGTGCCAACCGCCAGACCACGGGCGCGCCAGTCGGTGATGCCCAGCAGGTTGAGGGTATGGGTGCCCAGCATCGCCCCGAGAATGCCGGTTAGGATCACCAGCACAGCGGCCAGCGAAGGCAGGCCGCCCAGCTGTTCGGTGATGCCCATCGCAATCGGCGTGGTGACTGACTTCGCCGCGATGGAGCGTAGCGTCTCCTCCCCCGCGCCCAGCGCCCAGGCCACGGCAACTGCACTGGCAGCTGCGGTCAGACTGCCGATCAGCAAAGCGGCACTGACGGCCAAGACCGACCCACGCAGCCGGTGCAAGTGGCTGTACAGCGGCACGGCCAGTGCCACGGTCGCCGGGCCCAGCAGAAAGTGAACAAACTGTGCGCCTTCAAAATACCGCGCGAAGGGCGTGCCAGTGGCTTGCAGCAACCCGACCAGCAGCAGGACCGCAACCAGCACCGGGTTGAGCAGCGGCGAGCCACCGGCCCGCTTCTGCACCGCCACACCAATCTGATAGGCAACCAGCGTCAAAAACAAAAACAAAAGGGGTGAGGCGGAAAGATAGACCCACAGGGCCTCAAAACGCCCAGTCATCGCTTGTTGGCATCCAGCCACACCATCGCCAAGGCAGTGACCGCGATGGTGACGATGGTGGAGATCACAAGGGCAGCGCCAATCGCCAGTCCATCGCGGGCCACCAGTGCCAAGTGAACACTGACCCCCACGCCCGCTGGCACAAACAACAACGACAGATGGGACAGCAGAGCGCGTGCGCTGTCGCCAAAGGCGCCAAGCTCACGCCCGCGAATCACTAGACCCGCGAACAACAGCACCATGCCGATCACGGGGCCGGGCAGCGGCACATCGGTCAACAAAACAATCGCCTCGCCCGCCAGTTGGCAGCCGAGCAAGATGGTGATGTGCGCCAGCATCGCTACAGCCACCCCTGACGGCGGAACCACACCAGGGGTAGGGCGGCCGCCAGCACCATCAGCGCCACAGCCATCGGATAACCCATCACCCACTGCAACTCTGGCATGGCGGCGAAGTTCATGCCGTAGATGGAGGCAATCAGGGTTGGCGGCATGAAGGTAACCGCAGCAATGGTGAAGATTTTGATGATACGGTTCTGTTCAATTGAAATCAGGCCCAAGGTAGCATCAAGCAAAAAATTCGTTTTGTGCGACAGGAATCCGACTTGATCATTCAGCGACTTCAGGTCGCGGCCAATCGGCTTCAGGTGGTGTTTGGTTTCCTTGTGTAGCCACGGGGCTGCAGCAGACCCGAAAAACGCCACCGCGCGGCCAAGGCCCACGATGCTTTCTGACAAGGTGGACAGCATCGTGCCCGCCCGCCCGATGCGCTGCAGTGCCTCTTCCAACGCTTCTGACCCGGCTGCCTCGTCGCTGCGGTCAAACACGTCGCGGGCCAGGGCATCGATCTCGGTCGAGATTGACTCCAGCACATCCGCGATGCGGTCGACGATGGTTTCCATCAAGGCGACGAACACCAAGTCAGAATTGGCGGCCAGGGCTGGATTGCGTTGCAGGCGCTGCCGGAAGGTCGCGAACGGCTTGGGGTCGCTGTAGCGCAGCGTCACCAGGGCAGCCGGTGCCACCAGGAAGGTAATGGCACTGGCTTCCGGTGTGTCTGAGTCAGCTTTGGACATCACGGTTGCCGTCATCAACAGCGCGTCACCCTGTTGGGCAAGACGGCTTGACACCTCGATCTCCTGCATGTCCTCGCGGCTGGGCAGGTCGAGCCCGGTCTCCGCCTCGACATGGGCGATTTCCTGGGGCGTGGGGTCCAACAGATCAAACCACACCGCCGCCCCCGGCGTGGTAGCGCCAACCACACGCGTTGGATGGGGGGGAGCGGCATGAACAACCAGCATGGCCCGACTGTGGCGTCCGCTCCGCCATCCCGCAAGCGGCGTGTCGGCGCGATCAAGACTTGATCCTGCCACAGCTTCCCGTCACAAGCGCAGCACCGACACTGGCGTGGATGGAGATGACGATGCGCCCCTGGTCCTTGGCCGTCTGGTCAGCCGTGTGTCCACTGGTCTGTGCTGCCGCGATGCTGGTGACTGTCAGCGCCACCCCGGCCCTGGCGCAACAGGGTCTGCTGCGCGACCCCGTGCAAATCGAGCTCTGCCTTTGCCTGGAGACCGCGGTGCGCAGCCGCAGCGACGAGATGCAGCGCCGCCGCAGCGCGTTTGAGCGTTTGACGGCTCAGATCGAAGCCCAGCGCCGCAGTGTGGAAGCCGAACGCGACAGCATCGACACCACCAACGACGCTGCGGTCACTGCGTTCCGCATCCGGGTCGAAACCATTCAGGAGCAGGAAGAAGAGCTGTGGCAAGTGGTGCAGCCCGCCTTCAACCAATCGGTCGCCATCTACTCCGAGCGCGAAGAGATGTATCGCCGCGAATGTGTCGGTCGCCCCATGGACGCAGACGTGATTGCCCGCGTCCGCCAGCGCCTGCAATGCACGATTGATTGAGGTGACGCAGCGGCGCGTGTCAGATCGTCTTCAGACTTTCTGCAAACCGGCGGACCTGGCGCACGTAGGTTTCGAGCAATAGGTCCAGGTTAGCGCTGCCAATGCCGCCGACGGCGTTGATGTCCATCTCCAGCACGGGGTCGCCGTCTTCGTCGATATAGGCCCGTGACCAGCGTTCCCGCAGGTTCCAATGGTTGACCAGCGCCATGGCGTTGCCAGCGGGTTTGGGAAAGTAGGCCCAGAGCGTCAAGCTGGCGCAGCCAGTTGGGCGGCAGGACCAGAAGAACACCTTTGCCGCCTCCATCCCAAAGCCGCGGTTGGAAACAAGCAGCAGGGGCTCGCCGCTGGCGTCGGCCGTCAAGCGCACGGCCATGCCCCAGCGCTCCAGCGCGGCAGTGATCTGGGTTGGGGTGAGGGCGGCCAGCGACTGGCCTGTTGGTGGTGCGACCGGTGCCTCTGCGACCGTTGGTGCACTCACGATCAACGCCGCGGCAGCCATACCAGCCAGCCACCAGCGGTTGCGGGTTCCCGTGCGATCCATCGCGACACCTCCGCCAATCGGATGATGATAGACAGTTAGTCCGCGGCGGAATGTCGCAAAGGGGGGGTATGGATCTGTATCTATGCCCTAATCCGCGGACAGATGCCGCCGCAGCAATGCACTCTTCTGCGGTTGTGTTCGCGTTAGGTCTCACATCACGCTCTCTCTGGACAGGCCGCTGTATCTCAGTATGATCAACGGGCCATCGAGCGGATGGCAGCTTGCTAGGGACTCTACGATGAAGCTGTCGGCACGGAATGTTATGGCGGGAACAGTGGTGGCAATCACAAAGGGGACAACCACAGCTCATGTGAAAATTGAAGTCGGTCCAGGATTCGTGATTACAGCCTCTATCACCAACGAGTCTGTTGACGCGCTGGGACTCGCAATTGGTAAGTCGGCGACAGCGATTGTGAAATCCTCCGACGTGATTGTGGGCGTGGAGTAGCAATGCCAGTGGCGGCCGCTGGATCCATTCGGCGGCCGGACATCAAGGCAGCGCCTCGCCGAGTTTGCGACAGCCAGAATCACGGCCGACGTTATATCCAACAGAAACTAACGAGGACTCTGGCAATGATCAGTTGGACGCGTTTGGCTGCAGCTGCAGCCGTCATTCTGCCGATGGTCGCGGGTGTCGCCGCTGTCCCGGCAGCGGCACAGAGCACATCCAATCGCCCTGTGCTGGTTTTTGCCGCGGCCAGCCTGCAAACAGCGCTCAATGCCATCGCGCGGGACTGGCAGACCGCAGCGGGAGGACGGGTAACCTTCTCCTATGCCGCCTCCTCGGCCTTGGCGCGACAGTTGGAACAGGGTGCCCCAGCCGATCTGTTCGCGACAGCTGATTTGGATTGGATGGATTGGGCGCAGCAGCGCAATTTGATTGATCCAGCCACGCGGAGGCACCTGCTGGGCAATAGCCTCGTGCTGATTGGTGCTGCCGATACCCCGACCAGCCTCACCATCGCGCCGGGTTTTGGCCTGCGGGAGGCGCTAGGCGACAGCCGCCTTGCGACGGGTGACCCGCGCTCGGTCCCTGCTGGCCGCTACGCGCAAGCAGCCCTTACCAGCCTTGGCATTTGGGATACCGTCAGCCACCGGCTAGCCGGTGTGGACAATGTCCGCACGGCTCTGGCCCTGGTTGCCCGTGGTGAGGCGCGGCTTGGCATCGTTTATCTTACCGACGCCCGAACCGAACCGCGGGTGCAGGTGATTGGAACCTTTCCGGCCACCAGCCATCCGCCGATCATTTACCCGTTCGCGCTGACCCGCACGGGCGGCACCTCAGACGCGGCACGCTTCTTTGAGTTTCTGTCCGGTCCAGCCGGGGTGCGGGTGTTTGAGGCTGAAGGGTTCACGATCCTTCGATAGC
This sequence comes from Alphaproteobacteria bacterium, assembly GCA_004292755.1. GTDB lineage: Bacteria > Pseudomonadota > Alphaproteobacteria > Elsterales > Elsteraceae > RDXE01. Next base: position 51,147 of record RDXE01000026.1, on the reverse strand, counting down.
GCCTCTGTCGGTAGCGCCTACCGCCTCATCTGCGAGGTCGCTTTCGAACGGCGCCAACTCCTCGCGGATGGCTTGGCGGGTGCGCTCCTCAATGCGGCGGTAGGCAGCAATTAAGGCTAGGCCGAAATCCGTCACCCGCGCGCCGCCGCCATGGCTACCCCCGGCTCCGGCAATCACCACTGGACGGGTGAAGAGACGGTTGACCTCGTCCACCAGCAACCAAGCCCGTCGGTAGGACATACCAAGCGTGCGACCCGCCGCCGCGATTGAGCCTGTGCGGACTACTGCTTCCAGTACATCGATCTTGCCGGGACCGATCCTGCGATCAGGGCTAAGCACGATGCGCAGCCGCACGGTCGCCGACGCGAAGTTTGGCGCATCCGCGGAAGGCCGGGACCGAAGGGGAACAAGACGCGCCATAGAGCTTTCAGCGATGTTGATTATCGCTTCTTTAGCAGGGGCAATGCGTGCGCAACAGTCCCTCTGTCGCACTCTGGAGGCAGCAGTCCTGGGGCAATGCCGCTATTCCGCGGGGTGCTGCCGGGTCTTATTGGTTTCACTGGGTAGGGTGAGGCCGGTCCAGCGGACCAGCCTTGGCGCCAGCCAGTGTTCGAAGTCATCCACCAGCGTGTAGGCGACTGGCACGAACACGAGGCTGAGCAGTGTGGAGGCGATCAGGCCGCCGATCACCGTCACCGCCATGGGCGCGCGGAAGGCGGTGTCGCCGTGCAGGCCGATCAGCAAGGGCACCATGCCCGCGACCATGGCGATGGTGGTCATAACAATCGGGCGGGCGCGGGTGCGCCCGGCCTCCAGCATCGCAGCGTTGCGCTCAACCCCGCGTGAGCGGGTTTCGATCGCCATTTCCACCAACAGAATGGAGTTTTTGCCGACGATACCCAACAGCATCAAAATGCCGATCATTGCGGGCAGGGAGAGGGCATTCTGAGTGATCAACAGCGCCAACACTGCCCCACCAATCGACAAGGGCAGGGCCAGCATGATGGTCAAGGGCTGCAACAGTGTGCCGAACAACAGAGTCAAAACGGCGAACACCAACAGCACCCCCGCCCCCATGGCGAGGCCGAATTGGGCGAACATCTCCTCCATCACTTGCACGTCGCCATAGGCTTGTTCGGCAACGCCGGGCGGCAGAGCGGCCAGGATCGGCAGTGCACGGATGGCGGCAGTTGCCTGACCCAACGGGATGCCGGGGGCAAGGTCAGCCTCCACCCGCACCTGACGGCGGCGGTCGAAGCGGGAAACAGTGGCGTCGCCAGCCCCAAAGCGCACGGTGGCGACGGCATCCAGCGGCACCACCCGGCCCGACGCCGTGGGCACCACCAGCCTGGCGAGGCGTTGCAGATCATCACGGTCCGTGCGCTGAAGCTGCACGCGCACGGGAATGCGCCGCCCGTCCAGTTCCAGCTTCGCCAGATTGGCGTCGATGTCCCCCATGGTGGCGATGCGCACGATTTGGCCCAGCACATCCAGCGACACGCCCGCCGCAGCCGCTTCGTCCAGCTTCGGTTCGATGCGCAACTCGGGTCGTTCCAGCGGCACGGCTGCGATGACGTTGGCCAACTCCGACAAGCCGCGCATCTGGCGTTCCAACTCCAGCGCGGCACGATTGAGGGCCTCGGTGCTGTCGCCCGTCAGCACGATCTGGACGTCGCGGGTGCCAAACTCGCCTGCGAAGTTTGCTCGAATGTCGGGAATGCTCGCCAACAGAGCGCGGATGTCCCCTTCAATCTGGCGCTGGCTGAGCGGGCGGCTGTTGCGTGGGGTCAGGCGGATGGTCAGGGCCGCGCGACGCGGGTCCCCCTCGGTTAGGCCATTGCCGTCGCCGGGCAGGGCAGAGCCACCAATTGCCGTATAGACACCGCGCACATCGGGGCGTTCCAGCAGGCGCCGGGTGATCTCGCGAGTGGTGCGGTCCACGTCTGCGACGGAGGTGCCGGGCGGCATCTCCAGCGACAACACGGATTGCTCGCGGTCAGACGGTGGCAGGAACCCGGTTGGCAGCAACGGTACCAACAGAACTGAGCCCACCAGTACGCCAGCGCCTGCGACCACAGTGATGCCGCGGTGCCGCAAGGACCAGCTGAGCAGCCGGGCGTAGAGCGTGACCCAGCCGGGCTCGGGCTCCTCTTCGTGGTGGGGCTTCAGGAAGTAGGCTGCCATCATCGGCGTGATCAGCCGTGCCACCAGCAGCGAGAACAACACCGCGACGGCAACCGTGATGCCGAACTCCCGGAAATACTGCCCCGCCACACCACCCATGAAGCTGACAGGAAGAAACACCACGACAATCACCAGCGTGGTGGCGACCACGGCCAGGCCAATCTCATCAGCTGCATCCAGGGCTGCTTGATAGGCCGTTTTGCCCATGCGGGCATGGCGGACGATGTTCTCAATCTCCACAATCGCGTCATCGACCAGGATGCCGGCAGCCAGAGACAGCGCCAGCAACGAGACGCCATTGAGCGAAAAGCCGAGCGCCAGCAGCACAGCAAAGGTGGGGATAACCGACAGCGGAATGGCAATCGCAGCCACCAGAGTGGCGCGCGGATCGCGCAAGAACCACCAGACCACAAGAACCGTCAGCAACGCCCCTTCGATCAAGGCTTTGATGGAGGCATCGTAGGCCTCCAGCGTATAGTCGACTGTGGTTTGGACTTGCTGCGCCTGCATCGACGGGTGGGCGGCTTGTACCTCAGCCAGTCGGGCCTCGACCGTGGCGAGGGTGCCAACTTCCGAGGCCGACTTGGCCCGGAACACCGAGACAGCAATCACGGGTTCGCCGTTATAGCGGGCCAACTGGCGTGGCTCGGCACTGCCATCGGTGACGGTCGCCAGATCGGACAGCCGCGCCCAGCGCCCTCCCGGCAGGGCAATCGGCGCCTCGGCCAAGGCCTCAGGCGTGCGGATGCGCCCCAGCGCGCGGATGGAGGTTTCCCGCTCGGCAAAGTCAGCCCGTCCGCCCGGCTGCTCGCCAATCAGCGCCCGCATCTGCTGGTTGATGTCTGCCGCCGAGATGCCAAGGGCGGCCATGCGGTCTGCGTCCAGGGCAACGCGGATTTCGCGGTCCACCCCGCCTTGGCGCTGCACGCGCGCCACCCCGCGTGCAGTTTGCAGGCTGCGCACCAGCACGTCGTCCACGAACCACGTCATGTCCTCCAGTGACATGCCGGGAACCGCGACGGCGTAGGTGACGATGGCATTGGCTTCCATCTCCACCCGCCGGATCACGGGTTCTTCGATTGCGCGCGGCAGATCGGTGCGCACGCGCGAAATCGCGTCGCGCACATCATCCACAGCGCGATCAATCGGAATGCCGATTTGGAACTCGATCACTGTGACGGACTGGCCGTCGGTAACAGTTGAGGTGACGTGGCGGACGTTGGACACACCCGCGACAGCCGACTCGACCCGGCGGGTCACCTGCACCTCCAGATCCGCTGGTGCAGACCCGGCCTGGGCGACCGTGACAGCGACGATGGGAATCTCAACGGCAGGCATGTTGTTGATTGGCAAGCGCTGATAGCCAACCCAGCCGACCGCCATCATCACCAGGAACAGAACGATCGGCGGAATTGGATTGCGAATGGCGCGGGCGGAGGCGTCGCGGATCATTGGGCGGCTCCTTCCGCGATGCGCACGCGGTCTCCATCCCGCAGGAAGGCGCCGGCGCCAAGCACCACCCGCTCGCCCGCCTCGATGGCGCCGCGCACCTCGACAAGGCCACCGCGACGGATACCAGTGATGACCGGAACGCGGCGCGCGTGCTCGCCGTCCAGCCGATACACAAAGCTGTTTGGCCCTTCAAAGCGCAGCGCACTTTCTGGCACCAGCAGAGCAGGCAGGGCTGCTAGGTCAACGGTGCCACGGGCGAACATGCCGGGTTTCAGCGAGGGTTCTGCCGCCAGCGCGACGCGGACACGCCCCTGGCGGGCAACGGAATCAACTGTCGGCGCGACCAGACGGATGGAGCCAAGCACCGTCGTCGCCCCAGCCACCACCACCCGCACCGGCATGCCGGGCACCAGCGATGCCAGGGTCGTCTCGCTGACTTCGGCGTCCAGTTCGATCAGCCCATCGCGCAGGATCACGAACGCTGCCTCACCATCGGAGGCTGCCCCCAGCCGGGCGGAGCGGCGCAGCACAATGCCTGCTGTGGGGGCAGTCAATTCCGCCTTGGCGATACGGGTGATCAGTTCCTGGCGTTGCGCCTCGGCTGCTGCGCGATCGGCGCGGGCCAATTGCGTGCCCTGCTCAGCCGCCGCCACCCGTGCTGTGGCCGCGGCTGCTTGGGCACGGCGCTGATCCAGTTGCTCAACCGAGACAGCGCCCGAGGCCTTGATTGCGTCGGCGCGGCGGAAATTGGCGTCCGCCTCGCGCGCCAGGGCCGTGGCCTCGCGCAGTTGCGCCTCGCCCTGCAGGATGGCGGCGCGCGCACGCTCCAAATGGGCTTCGACTTGTGCCAACTGAGTGCGGAGGACGGCCGTGTCGAGCCGAGCCAGCACCTGCCCAGCCTCCACCCGGTCACCTTCTTCAACGGGCACCGCAATGTAGCGCAGACCTGGAAGCTCAGGTGCCACCATCACCTCTTCGCGCGCAACCAAGCTGCCAGTCAGCAACAGCTCGCGGGCGGCCAGCCGGGCCTCAATGGTCGCGGTGCGGACCAACAGGCTGGTATCGGTGACGCGTGCGGGGGTGGAGGCGATGGCCTGACCGCGCTCAGCATCGGTCCACCAGAGCCAGCCAGCAAATGCGGCACCAGCCGTGACAGAGCCCAACAGAAAGGCGGATATCTTGGTCATGATCGTCAGTCCTGAAGCTGATCCCCGCAGCTGCGAGCGTGCGAATGATTATTCGCAGCCCTCAGTCACTCGGATCATGGGCTCTGGCCACGCCCGGAGGCGCGCTCACAGCGTGGGTAACGTAGCGGGGCGAAGGAACCGAACCAGCAAGCGGCGGGCAGTTGCTTTGGCAACGGCACCATCGCTGGTGTTGGCGAAGGTTTGGCGGATCACAGCGCCATCATGGATGGCAAACAACAAGCGGGCAGCAGCCATCAGGTCCAGTTCGGGGTCGACTTGGCCACGCTGCTGCCCGCGCTTCAGCACCTCGCCCATTCGCGCCAGACACGCCTGTTCGATGCGCTGGCAAACCTCAGCAATGCGTGGATTGCGCAGGGCTTCGGCAGCGATGTCGGCCGTCAACGGGCCAAGTCCATCGTCCGGTACCTGCCAATACATCGTGTCAGCCTCGTCAATCATCGCCGTCAGCAGGTCGTCCGCGCGTTCGATCCGGTCGAAATAAACAAACGCGCGCGCCAATTCTTCTTCGACCAGGGCGACGATCAGGTCATCCTTGGACGCGAAGTAGCGATACAGCGTGCCCGGCGACATTTGTGCGGCGGCACAGATGTCCTGCATGCTGGTCTGATGGAAGCCAGCGCGTCGAAAGCAGTCCACCGCCGATACCAGGATTTCCCGGCGTCGTCGCTCTGCTGTGGTTAGGTGTTGAACTGCCATCGTCGCCTCTCGCCAGCGCCGCCCCAAAAAGCAAGCGAACGTTCATTCGCATGCCGGGGTCGTGTCAAGAGGTGCCACCCGATAGCAGAGAGGGTCAGCTATGCGCACCCTGCAGCGAAACTCGTGTCTATGGCTTGGATTGCGGCTCTGACACCAGACCCTGCACCCGGCGAACCAGCCGGGCGATGCGGGGATCGACCAGACCGATTTCGACCAGATGGCGGTGTGTGTCGAACAGGTATTCGGCACAGGTGCCAAAACGTCCGCGGGCGGTGGCGATCACGTGGGCGATCTCCTCGTCCGTCAGGCGCCCGGCATAGTTGGGGTGGGTGCGGTTCATGGTGAAGGCTATGGCTGTCAGCCGCCCCGCAGGGCTGACCGCGGACACCCAGCGCGGGTGGTAGGACCCCGCCACCATTTCGCGCCGCCACACCACCTCCAACTCGGCGCGGGCATCCTCGCGGCGCACGCGCAAGGCGATGCCATGGCAACGCCCGCCGCGATCCAGTGCCAGCATCAAGCCGGGCTTGGAGGGCGTGCCGCGGCCAATCTTGCTCCACAAACAATAGGAGCGATGCCAGCCCTGCACCGTGACGCCTATGCGCTCCACCACCTCAATGCACGGGTTCCACATCAACGAGCCGTAAGCGAACAGCCAGATGTCGCCCGGTGGTGCCGCAGCCAAGGTGTGATCAAGGGAGGCAAGGATTTGCTCGTCCGACCACGCAAGGGCAGGGTCAATCGGCAGTGCGGCGCGCGCAGTACCATCAAGGATGGATTGGCGGGTGAGGTGGACGCGATTGATCATGGCGGTATCCGCGATCAAGAAGCATGCCAATCGATCGCCTGCAAGGCCTCACCCGCATGGACGTGCAGGGCGGCAAGCGCAGAGTCTGCCCGCTGCTTGAAGGCTTTGGTGGCCCGTCGACCCAGCGGCGTGACGGTCAGGCGGAGGCCAGGGGACGCGTCACGCCGCGGTGCTGCTGGTTTGTCGCTGCGCGACCACGTCGCGCTCACGCGCCCACCGTCAAGCAAGACCGCCGAAATCCACCCGGCTTTGCGATAGATCGCAAGGCGGTGCTGCGCGGCCAAATACAGATCGGTGTTGCGATGGGCCAGCAGCCAGGGGTCAAACATCGCCAAGGCAATCACGCGGTCGGTCGGCTGTGTGGCGGCGAGAGCGTCTGCATCCTCCGCCAACACAGCGGCTTCTCCATGGTCGCGGATCAGCACCGGTGTGGTGGCAACGCCCGCCCAAGCGGTCCGTCCAGCAGCGGCTGGAAGGCCAGTGAACTTCAAAAAGTCCCCCACGGTCGCTGGGCCGAAGCGAGCGAGGTAGCGGCGCGCCAACTGGCGCAAGCCGTCCTCCATCGATATCTCCGGCACGGAAATCCAGCTTGGCAGATGCGCGAACAGCGTGCCCTCGCCAGTCTCCGGACCATGGCACAGCAGACCACGGGCGGCCGCCACCTTCAGCGCGCCGCCCCAACTGCCGGTGACATGGGGCACCACCCAATCCCCCAGCCGAGGGGCAAGATGATCGGCAAGCTGGTGGCGCGTCATCGGCCCCTCACTGGCCAGGACCGCACCGATGGTGGTGGTCAGGTGGTCCAGGGCCGGGGGCTCCACGCCCTCCCGCGCCCACCCTGCCACATAGGACGGCAGCACGGCCGCGCGCGTCGCCAGCGCCAGGGGCACATCCTCAGCCGCCACGAGATGCAGCGTGCCGCGCTGCGCCCACAGTCGCACGAGGCGACGCTCTGCCACGGCTTGGTCTACGGCCGTGACTGGCTCGCCCGCACGCTGGCCCAGCTGCAGGCGCCCGGCGGAGGCGACTTGCGACTGCGCGCCAAGCAAGGCCGAAGCGGCAGCTGGGATATCGCAGGCTGGTTGCGTCAGGTGCAAGCGCTCCAGCCGGAAGGCAAGGGCCGCCGCGGCTGAGATTGTCAGCATCCGATACCAAGCGGCAGCGGATGGCGGGCAGCGAAGCCGATCAAGCGTTCCAGGGCCGCCGCGGCCCCCAAAACCTCCGCATCCGCATACATCGGGCCAAGGACTTGCACCCCGATCGGCAGGCCAGCAGCAGTCAGGCCGCAGGGGATCACCACGGCCGGTTGGCGGGTCAGGTTGAACGGCCAGGCGAACCCGGCCCAGTCGGTCCAATGTTGATCGGTCGGGCGTGCCAACAGGGCGCCCGCGGGCAAGGCGGGAACCCCCACCGCAGGTGTGATCAGCAGCTGATGACGGGTATGGAAGGCGCTCATGGCGGCCACGCTTGCCATCCGAACCGCCTCGGCTGCCAACCAATCCCGAGCGCTGAGGCGGCGTCCTGCTTCTATCGACGCGCCGAGGCCGGGGTCGAGCAGGGCCAGCCGGTCCGCTGGTAGCGTGTCGGCGAGGCGCGCAGCACCGCCGTTCCAAAAGGTCAGCCATGCGCGCTGGATGTCGGGGGGCAACGGCGGGTCCACCGCCTCCACCACGGCTCCTGCCGCTGCAGCCAGTTCGGCCGCGGCTGTAACAGCGGCTGCGATCTCCCGGTCCACGGGCATCTGGCCCAGGGTGAGGGACAGTGCGATGGACAGGCCGGATAGCCCCTGGTCCAGGTGCGCCTCGTCCATCAGCCGCAGCGGGATTTGATTGGCATCGCGCGCATCCAGGCCCGCCAGCACGCTCATCATCAGGGCGGCATCGGCGACGGTGCGCGTCATTGGCCCCAGATGACTGACAATCGCGAAGGGGGAGGGCGGCCACATCGCCGCCCGGCCCCAGGTCGGCTTGAAGCCAACAATGCCAGAGAACGCAGCCGGAATGCGGATCGACCCGCCACCATCGGTGCCGACATGCAGCGCACCAGCCCCGACGGCAGCGGCAATTGCGGCCCCGGCCGAGGACCCTCCCGGCGTGTGGGCGGGATTCCAGGGGTTGCGCGCAATGCCCGTGACGGGGCTGTCGCCCACTGCCTTCCAGCCATGGTCCGGCGTGGTGGTTTTGCCCAGCATAACGCAGCCCGCCTCGCGCAGACGGGCCGAGGAGGGGCTGTCCACCGGCTGTGGGGCGTCGTCTGTCGCAGCAGAGCCGCGGCGGGTTGGCCACCCCTGGACGTGCTGCAAGTCCTTCTGGGTCACTGGAACGCCATCCAGACGCGACATCGGCGCCCCCGCCGCCCAGCGCGCGGCCGAGGCCGCTGCGGCTGCCCGCGCGCCCTCGGCATCGACATAGGCGAAGGCGCAGAGGGGGCGGGTCGCCTCAATCCGCTCCAGGCACTGCTCCGTCACCACACGAGGGTCGAGGGTGTGATTGGCAAACCCGGCTGCCAATTCCGCAGCACTCAAGCGGCAAACATCGGCTGGGGTGGAAGGCTTGGGGCTGGTCATCGCGCGGAACACTCTCCCGACAGAGAGGTGAGTGTGGCGCTTGGCCGCGTCGGTGACCAGAGCGCAGGGACGCTACCCGCCGAGATTGGCATCGAGACGCTGCAGCAGGGTGCGCAGATGGGCAAGGTCCGCCTCGGCAATGCCCGCCGCCATCCGCGCCTCCCAGGCAAGGGCTTTCGGCACCAGGGCGGCGGTAACAGCGTGGCCCTGCTCGCTGAGGGTGAGCGCTAGCGCGCGGCGGTCTCGCGGGTCCTCCGCCCGTTGGACGAGGCCCTGGCGTACCAACCGCCCGACCAGCCGCGACAGGGTGGAGGGGTCGATTGCAACGGCTGCGGACAGATCTTCCAAGCGGATGTTGGGTGTGTGCAGCAGCGTTGCCAGTACCCGCCACTCCCGCAGCGAGAGGCCATGGGGCTGCAGCTCAGCCGAGAACCCTTCAACAATCCGGCGTGCCGCGCGGTTCAGCAGGAACGGCAGATAGGTTTGCAGATCGAACGTCATGGGGCGGCAGTGTAGGGCGGTTGGGGCATGGGCCAAACCAGCCAACCGAGGCGCCTGGTTGAATTTTCTGCGCAGGCGCCCAGCGGAAGGGGCCTGCGGCGAGCCACGAGCGGTCCGAAGTGATCTCCTGAAAAGTTGTCCGGGTATTGCTGGAGGGCGATTGACCGAGCAATTTTCAAAGCCTAGCGATGATGACAGCCAAATCTCTCTGTTTGGCCTGGCCTTATGAGACCTGTCTTTTGGGCTTTGGAGGAAGAGTATGCGCTGGAGTATCGCAATCCTCGCCGCGTTGTTTGTTGTGATCACTCTTGGAAGTGCCTTCGCCCACGGTGGTGGCTGTCGCCGCGACTCGCCGCCTGGTCAGTGCTGCCATCGCGATAACCGCAGTGGGACTGTCCATTGTCATTGACGGGATTGACCACTCATCCGGGACAGGCATGTCGGCGGCCGAACGGCTCACCTTTGTCTGTCCCGGCGAGTGCCTAAGCGGGGCGACAGCCGTCGTGGCCAACGGTGATGGTTACGACCGCCATCGTGTCGGCACCTTGGACCCAGAGTGGGCTGTGTGGATCTTCGGCAGCGTCCGACAGGCCTGAAGGTGCGGCATTGCTGGTTTGGGTCTCTCAGACTATGGTCTGGCCTGCTGGCTAGTCTCATCTTGCGATAAGTGCGATCAATGATTGAATGCCTGGGCATTTTGTCATTCGTACACAGCACGAATACCGGTGTTTCGCATGTCCCTCCAGCGTGGTTGTTCCAGCTGACCCATCCGGCGATCATGATGGTGTCGCGCTTACTGAAGCACGGGGGTCCGACCGGACAAACCGGTCTTGACCGCGAAGTTGATCAGGATTGCACGCTGCCCTCATCCCGCCATTGACTGTCGTCCATGACGGTGTACCGTCTGGTGAAATATCTGCAGATGCAGGTAATCCAGACGGAGGGGGAGGCCGGTATGGATGGAGCCGTGGGGGCCAGCGCGCGCTGGCAGTGGCCGGTCGGGGATGAGGCACGGGTGCCCTATTGGGTCTACACCGACCCTGACCTGTATGCGTTGGAGCAGGCGCGAATTTTCTCCGGCCCGACCTGGAGCTATGTTGCGCTGGCCTCAGAGGTGCCAGACGTTGGCAGCTTCAAGCGCACCGCGATCGGCGAGCGGCCCGTGGTGGTGGTGCGGGGGGCCGATGGCACCATCCGGGTGGTGGAGAACCGCTGCGCCCATCGCGGGGTGAAGTTCTGCCAGCAGGACTTTGGCACGACGACTGAATTTCTCTGTCCCTATCATCAATGGCGTTATGACCTGGCCGGGGCTTTGACGTCGGTCCCCTATCGCCGCGGCCTTAAAGGGCAGGGGGGCATGCCGAAGGAATTCCGTCTCGAGGATCACAGCCTGAAGCAGTTAAAGGTGGTGGAACGCGGCGGGGCTGTGTTCGCCAGCTTTGCTGAGGCGCCACCAACGTTCGAGGATTACCTCGGGCCAAAGATGCTGGGGTACTTTGACCGACTGTTCAATGGCCGCCCCCTGGAAGTGCTTGGCTATTCCCGGCAGCGTATCCCTGGCAACTGGAAGCTGATGCTGGAGAACATCAAAGACCCCTACCATGCCGGGACGCTGCATGTGTTCTTTGTCACCTTCGGCTTGTTCCGGGCCGATCAGCCCTCCCGAATTGAAATGGATGACACGGGCATGCACGCCGTGCTGGTGTCTCAGAAGGGAGAGCAGGTAGCCAACGAGGTGACCAGCAATCTGGGTCAGTTCCAGGGCGACTTGCGGCTGGCGGACCCGCGTATCCTCGATCCCGTGAAAGAATTCGCAGGCCCGGAAACTGTTGTCATGCAAACCCTGTGGCCGAATGTGATTTTGCAGCAGCAAACCAATTCCTTATCAACCCGGCAAATCCAGCCGCGGGGGCCTGGGGCGTTTGATTTTGTCTGGACCCACTTCACCTACGCGGACGATACACCGGAGATGAAGCAACGACGCCTGAGACAGGCGAACTTGTTTGGCCCCGCCGGTCTTGTCTCAGTTGATGATGGCGAGGTGATTGAGATGGCCCAACAGGGCCTCGTCGGTTACCCCGAGGCCGCGGCCGTGGTGGAAATGGGGGGATACTCGGTCGATGACACCCAGCATCAACTGACCGAAGCGGCAATTCGCAAGCTGTACCGGCATTATCGTCAAGTGATGGGGATTTGAGCGATGACACCAGACGAACGCCTCGCGGTGCGCGAAGTCTATGACGCTTACATCGGCGCACTCGATGATGGGGATTATGAGGCGTGGCCAGGGTTCTTCCTGGACCCCTGCCGCTATCGCGTCACGGCTGCCGAGAACTGGGACCGCGGCCTGCCGCTGTCGTTGATCGCCTGTGAGAGCGTGGCAATGCTGGAAGATCGCGTCACCAGCCTGCGCCGCACGCAAATGTTCGCGCCCCGGCGGGTGCGGCATTTCTTGTCTGCGATGCGCATCCGCCGCGATGGCGACGCAATTTTGGTGCGCGCCAACTTCCTCATGCTTCACTCGATTGAGGGGGAGCCTACGGCGATACTGGCAACTGGGCGTCTGATTGATCGCTTGATCGAGACAGCAGACGGCCTGCGCTTCCAAGAAAAAATCGCCGTTTACGACTCGCCGCTGATCCCGAATTCGCTTATTGTTCCGGTGTAGCGCGGGGTCTGGGAGCCATGGTGAAGGTTGCTGAATTCGTGTCGGTGGGGCGGCAGGTGTTGGGTCATTCGTCGACCACGCCGCCTCCGGTGACAGAGCCACCGGAGGCGCCGGGGCTGGCTGCGTTGCGACAGTTCGACCAATACGCGCGGGATAGAGCCAACAATGGGGTGGATGACGACGGTGACGTGATGGTTGCTCCCACGCGTCTTGCAGTTCTCGCTGCCGAGAGGTTCTTGTCTCAGGTACCCGTTCGGGAACCGCAGTTTGTCTGGGTTGGCAATCCTGAGTTTGATCTGGTTCCGCACGGCGACAATGCTGGTGTGACACCGCAATACACAACCGTTCGATTCCACGAAGATGGCAGGGCTACACTGGTTCGAAAAACAGAGTCTGGCTCGTGGGATATTATTGATATCAGCGCAGTGTTGGATGCCACTCAGTTGCGCGTGATGTTCGCGCCCTGGTTTTGAGCGAGTTGTAGTTTGTCTGTGCCTTCTATTCAAGATCAGCATTTTCTGGTCCGCGGAGTTCCTAAAAAATGCTTTTTCCCGCAAGTATATGGAACACAAGTTCCGCTTGCGGCGTTTGCGCTTCGCGAGATTGATAAGGGTCGCCTATCTTGCCAGTGGGTAGAGTGTCCTGGAAAAATCGCAGATGTGTTTGAAGCAGCACGCAGAATAAAGCTGTCACAGCTGAGCTATTTCTGTGTGTTGCCGGTAGGCGGTGTCAGGAACCTTGGGTTGCGGGTGTCTCAGTCCGGTCCTGACCCCTGTCACGCGTCAATCGCGGGATTGGTGGGTTCTAATCCTATCAACCTGCAGACGGCGTTGGTCGACCTTGCTCACACTTTTGGTGGTCTTCACCAACTGCCCTGACCAAGGCACTTCATCGCCCCACCGTCACGTCAATCGACACTGCCGTCTTGAGGCTATACCGTCGGCCTGGGTGTTTGGGAGGCTTGGTCGGCTTGCGACGGGTCCGCGCTCGGAAGGCGGGGATCATGGGGGCCATCAGCCACGGCCGACACCTCGGCGGGCGCCGGTGATGGAGGTGCCAGCGGCCTCGGCGTTCAGCCGTAAGCTTGGTGCAGCAGGTGGTCTGACCGAGGCGGATCGCGTGCTGGTAGAGCGGTTGCAGCATCGCCGCCGCAGCTTTGCCATCGGGCGTGATCTGGTGCACCAGGGGCGCACCAATCAAAGCGCTTTCATCCTCGTCACCGGCTGGGTGTGTTCCTACAAACTTCAAAACGACGGCAGCCGTCAGATCGTCGATGTGCGGATTCCCGGCGATGTTTTGGGGTTGCGCAACTTGGTGTTGCGCACCTGTGACCTGGGTCAGGAACCCATCACCCCCTGCGAGGCTGCCGAGGTTCAGGGGGCTGATCTGGCCGACGCCTTTGCCCAATCTCCCCGCGTTGCGGCGGCGGTGCTGTGGGCCGCGGCGCGCGATGAGGCAGTGGTGAGCGAGCACCTGGTTGGCCTTGGCCGTCGCGATGCTGCGGCGCGGATGGCGCACTTCCTGTTGGAACTGGGCGTCCGGCTGGGGTTTGCTGGCATCGGCGACGCCAAAGGCTATGACTGCCCGCTCACCCAGTACCATTTGGCGGATGCGCTGGGGTTGAGCGCGATTCACGTCAACCGCACCTTACGAATGCTGCGCGAACAGGGCCTTCTGGTGTTTCGGGACGGCGCTGTCTCGTTTCAGGATTATCAGGGGCTGATCAGCCTGGCGGGGTTTGATCCAGCGTATCTGGATCACCGTGGCCCTGAGCGCCACGCGTCCTTGCGGGATGTCGTCTGATCCGCCTCCCCTTGGTCGCGGTTTCCCGTGCATGGCTGCGGACGCCTGACCGGTTGAGGCTAATCTGCGTTAGTGTCAGCCAGTCGGTTGGTGCGATAAGCTGAGATTGGTTGGGTCGTGTGGCTCGGCAGGGTCGGTCAATGTGCCGCCTCGAAGACAGCTCTCGACAGAGGCCAATCATGGCGACGCGCAGCACCCGCTCGATTGCCACCTTTCGGCAATCCTTTACCCTCTCCGGCTACACCGACGAATTGCCCGCGGGCAATTATGAGGTGCGCGTGGATGAAGAGCTGTTGGAGGGCTTGAGCTTCTTGGCCTACCGACGCACGGGCACCTACCTCACAGTCCGCGAGCCGGGATCGAGCGAGGTGCGCCCAATTGTGGACGCTGACCTGGATGCTGCAATCGTGGCGGATTGGCAGACCGATGCCTGAAGCCGGTCCGGACGAGCGAAGGAATCCTGGCGATGAGTGACCCCAACATTCGATCCCTTGGTCTGGTTCAGGGTCCTGGACCTGCGGCGCCACGAGAATCACCGGCTGACCCAACCGCCGCGGCCCCTGGTGTGGCGGTCAGATCAACACAGGCGCCGACACCACGAGGGCCGTTGCACCTGCGGGCTGGCTTTCGACTGCGCTATCTGTTTCCGCAGCCGACCCCCTTGATTGCCATGCTTACCGTGCATCGGTCACGCTTTGCTGACCGAGTGCAGGTTGACCACCTGACCACCCAGCCCGCAGTGCCGTTTGACGTGTATCGCGATGGGTTCGGCAATGTGTGCACGCGTATGGTGGCCCCGGCCGGCGACTTCACCATCGCCGCCGAAGGTGTGTTCCAAGACAGCGGGCTGCCCGATCCAGTGGCCCCGGATGCCGTGCAGCACGCGGTGCAGGATTTGCCGTCGGACACGCTGGTCTATCTACTGGGCAGCCGCTATTGCGACACTGATCTGTTATCGGCCGAGGCGTGGCGGCTGTTCGAGAAAACCAAGCCTGGATGGGCGCGGGTTCAGGCAATTTGTGACTATGTGCACCACAAGGTCACCTTCGACTATATGAAGGCCAGCGCCACGCGCACGGCATCAGCAACCTTGGCTGGTCGCCATGGAGTGTGCCGAGATTTCGCGCACCTTGCGATTTCCTTTTGTCGGGCAATGAACATTCCGGCGCGGTACTGCACCGGTCATTTGAGTGATATTGGGGAGCCAACCCCCTATCCCCCGGGTGATTTTGCCGCCTGGATGGAGGTGTTCCTGAGTGGTCGGTGGTGGGTGTTTGACCCTCGGAACAACACGCCGCGTGTTGGCCGCCTGTTGATCGCGCGCGGCCGCGACGCGGCCGATGTGCCGCTAACCCAGACCTTCGGCCTCAGCACGTTGACAGGGTTTGAAGTCTGGGCGCTGGACCCCGCGGACCCTCATGCGATGCCGGTGGTCGCAACCCCGTAGACCAATCCCACGCTGCTGACCCTTGCAGGACCTTGGCCGGGGCGGTTCAATTCCGCGGGATCATCTGAACGATCCCGCGAGGGGGACCCTGTGAGCAATGAGATCGATTGGCACCGCGCCGCTGCGTCGGCAGACCTAGCAGAGGGCGCCGTGCTGGGGCGGACTGTCGCCGGGCAGGATATCGCGCTCTATCGGTATGAAGGGCAGGTCTACGCCACCCACAACATCTGCACTCACGCCTACGCGCTGCTGTCCGATGGCTACTTCGAAGATGGCGAGATCGAATGTCCGATCCATGCAGCACGCTTTGATGTCCGCACCGGGCGGGCGTTGTGTGCTCCGGCCTCTGTGCCGGTGAAAACCTTTCAGGTTGAAGAAAAGGACGGCGACATCTGGGTCAAAACGTCCTAAAACGCCGTATGCGGCTGGTGGGGACCGGTCGCCGAAGTGAGGGAGGGGAGCACGATGAAGCGGATACTCGGTCTGGTCGCCGCAACGGCGATGGCGGCGTTTGCCGTCCCGGCAGAGGCACAACAGCAGTTGAAAGTGGGGTTCGTCGCCACCTTCTCCGGCCCCGGTGGCGCCCTCGGTCGTGACTTGTACGATGGCTTTATGTTGGGGATTGAGCAGTCCGGTGGGCGCCTTGGTGGCTTGACCACGGAAGTGATCCGGGAGGATGACCAGCTCCGCCCCGATGTCGGTCTGCAAGTGACGCAGAAACTATTGCAGCGCGATCGGGTGGATATCATCACCGGCGTGGTGTTTTCTAACATCATGATGGCGATTTATCAGCCGATCATTGAGTCTCAAACCTTTGTGATCAGCGCCAACGCAGGTCCGTCTGAGATCGCTGGGGCGCGCTGTTCGCCGTTTTTCTTCTCCACGTCGTGGCAGAACGACCAGCCGCACGAAGCGATGGGCGCCCATCTGCAACGGCGGGGCGTCGGCGCGGCCTACATCATGGCGCCGAACTATCAGGCCGGGCGTGATGCGCTGACCGGGTTCAAGCGCCAGTTCAAAGGCCGGATCCTGGACGAGGTGTACACCACCGTGAACCAACCGGACTATTCGGCTGAGTTGACGGCCCTGCGCGCGGCGCGTCCCCCCGCGACTTATGTGTTTTATCCAGGCGGCATGGGTGTGAACTTCGTGCGCCAGTACGCCCAGGCCGGTCTGACCCGCCGGGTGCCATTGTATTCTGCGTTCACAGTGGATGCGACTACGGTTGATGCACAGGGCGAAGCAGCGCTCGGCACCTTCGGCACTGCGTTCTGGACCTACGACTTGGCGACCGGCACCAACGAGTTGTTTGTTCGGTCCTTCTTGCAGAAACACAACCGCATGCCCTCCACCTATGCGGCGCAGGCCTATGACAGCGCGCGGTTGCTGCACGCAGCGCTAACGGTCAGCAATTTGGGCAACAAGGACGCGCTGCGCGATGCCCTGCGCAAGGCCGACTTCCCCTCGGTCCGTGGGCCGTTCCGCTTTAACAACAACCACTTCCCGATCCAGAACTTCTATCTGTACGAAACGGTGCGCGATGCGCAGGGCCGGTTTGTGCAGGCCAATCGTGGCGTGGTGTTGGAAAACCATCGCGACGCCTACGCTTCCCAGTGCGCGATGCGCTGGTAGCTGTCCTGAGGCCCGTGGCGCAGCCAAGCTGCACCACGGGTAACGGGGTTCGGATCAGCGGTGACGGCTGGCAGGTTTTGTCAGCCGCCGCCGACTGGATCGCGATCTGGTGTAAGGCGTGGCGTGAATGCTCGAGTTACTTGTGTCTCAAGCACTGAACGGGATTCAGCTGGGTGTGCTGCTGTTTTTGATGGCAGCCGGGCTGACCCTAGTGCTGGGCATCATGAACGTCGTCAATCTGGCCCATGGTTCGCTCTACATGGTGGGGGCTTACCTTGCGGCGCAGATGACAGCTGTCACCGGCTCCTTCCTCTTGGCGCTGCCGATGGCTGTGCTGGCGACGTTGGTGCTGGGTCTGGTGCTGGAGGTGGCTACGCTCCGCACCCTGTACCAGCGCGATCACTTGGATCAAGTGCTGCTCACCTTCGGGTTGATTCTGTTCTTTAATGAAGTGGTGCGGGTGATTTGGGGCCCGACGGCCTTGTTTGTGCCCGTGCCCGAGGCGTTGGACCAGGAACTGGAGTTCCTGGATGGTGAGATCATTTACCCAGCCTATCGGCTGGCGATCATCGCCGTTGGCCTTGCGGTGGCGGCGTTCTTGTTCTGGCTGATCGCCCGCACGCGGGTCGGCATGTTGATCCGGGCTGGTGCAGCCAATCGCGACATGGTGGCCGCGCTGGGTGTGGACATTGTTCGCCTCAACACCCTGGTGTTTGGGCTGGGTGCCGGGCTCGCCGGGCTGGCGGGCGTGATGGCGGCACCAATCCTGGCCGTGGAAAGCGGGATGGGCGATGGCATCTTGATCCTTACCTTCGTGGTGATTGTGATCGGTGGCATCGGCTCGATTCGCGGGGCTCTGGTGGCGGCTGTGTTGATTGGTGTGGTTGACACCATGGGCCGCTCTTTGCTGCCGATGATCTTGCGGGAGTTGGTGGATCGGCAGCTGGCATCAGCCATTGGCCCCGCCGTCGCCTCCATGTTGATCTACATCCTGATGGCGGTGGTGTTGACACTGCGGCCACAGGGTCTGTTTCCAGCGCGGACGGGGTAGTGATGCGGGCAACTGTGCTGGCAGCCCTGGCGATTGCGGCAGTCGTGCCGCTGGTCACCGCTGGCCTTGGTGGTGGCGAATTCTATCTGGGATTTGCCACCCGCATCGTGATCTTTGCCATCGCAGCAACCTCGCTGAATCTGATCTTGGGCTATGGCGGGTTGGTGAGCCTGGGGCATGCTGCGTTTTTTGGTCTTGCCGCCTATGGCGTTGGCATCCTGGCGGCCCATGGCGTGGACACTGCCGCGATCCAATGGCCTGTTGCTTTGGCCGCCTGTGCGGTGTTTGCGGCCGTGACTGGTTTGGTGGTGCTGAGGACCAGCGGCATCTACTTCATCATGATTACCTTGGCCTTCGCACAGATGCTGTATTTCTTGTTTGTCTCCTTACGTCAGTATGGCGGCGACGATGGATTGACGATTGCAACCCGCTCTCGTCTGGGTCCGATCGATCTGGGTGAACCTGTCGTGTTGTACTACCTCTCGGTGCTCTGCTTGGTCGGCTCCCTGTGGTTCTGTCATCGCTTGGTTGCCAGCCGGTTCGGCATGGTGATCCGGGGCGCGCGAACCAACACTCGCCGGATGGCGGCGCTGGGCTTTCCGGTGTTTCGCTACCAGCTGGTCGCGTTTGTCTTGGCCGGCGTGATGTGCGGAGTTGCGGGCATCCTGCAAGCGAACCTGACCCAGTTCGTCAGCCCATCCTACATGGCTTGGGCGCGCTCGGGCGAGTTGATCGTGATGGTCGTGCTGGGTGGAATGGGCACTTTGTTTGGCCCGGTGTTGGGGGCCGCCGCACTGTTGATTTTGGAAGAAGTGTTGGCCGACTGGACAGTGCACTGGATGCTTTATCTCGGCCCAATCATTGTGCTGATTGTGTTGTTCGCCAAGCGCGGCTTGATCGGCTTGTTTGATCGCCGCTCCCCGCCTCCCGCGGGAGGGCATCATGGCTGAGCCGCTGTTGGAGGTGCGCAGCCTGCGCAAGCGGTTTGGTGGATTGACCGCCACCGATGACGTGTCCCTACGGCTGCACGAAGGCGAGTTGTTGGCGATCATCGGTCCCAATGGTGCGGGCAAGACGACATTGATCGCGCAATTGCAGGGCGAACTGCGGCCCGACAGCGGGGCGATCCTGCTGAGTGGGGCAGAGATCACCCACCTGAGCCCGCCGGAGCGCGCCCATCGCGGTGTGGCACGGTCATTCCAGATCACCTCGATCTTCCCGGACTTCACCGCGCTGGAGAATGTTGCCATGGCGGTGCAGGCCCATGCCGGGCACAGCTTTCGCTTCTTTCGCCCCGCAGCCAGTGAGCCCGAGTTGGTGGAGCCGGCCGCTGCGGCGCTGGCGCGGGTGGGCCTGGCCCAGCGCGCTGCAGTGCCAGCGCAGGCGCTGGCCCATGGCGAGAAACGGCAGCTGGAGTTGGCGATGGCGCTTGCCGCCAAGCCCAAGGTCATGCTGCTGGATGAACCGATGGCTGGTATGGGGCGCCTTGAGTCCGAACGGATGGTCGCGCTGCTGGACAGCCTGAAGCGCGATGTCTCGATTCTGTTGATTGAGCACGATATGGATGCGGTGTTCGCATTGGCTGACCGCATCGCAGTTCTGGTCTATGGCCGCATCATCGCAACAGGCAGCGCTGATCAGATCCGGCGTGACCCTGCAGTGCGCGAGGCCTATCTGGGCGAGGGACACGGCTGATGCTGCGCCTGAGTGGAGTGGAGGCGGCCTACGGCTCCTCCAACGTCTTGTTCGGCATGGAGTTGGAGGTTGGTGCCGGCGAGGTGGCCACCCTGCTGGGCCGCAACGGCATGGGCAAAACCACCACCATCCGCACCATCATGGGATTGGTGAAGGCGCGGGCGGGCTCCATTCAGTTTGAAGGGCGGGAGTTGGTGGGGCTCGCTGTCCACCGGGTGGCCCAGTGCGGCCTTGGTCTGGTGCCGGAAGGGCGCCAGATCTTCCCGAATCTCACGGTCCGCGAAAACTTGATCGCCACCGCGGCCAACCGATTCGGTACCGCCAATCCGTGGACCTACGAGCGGGTGGTTGGCCTGTTCCCGCGGCTGGCGGAGCGAGCAACCAACATGGGCAACCAGCTTTCTGGCGGCGAGCAGCAGATGCTGGCGATTGGCCGGGCGCTGATGACCAACCCGAAGCTATTGATCCTTGATGAAGCAACCGAGGGTCTGGCGCCGATCATTCGAGAAGAGATCTGGGCCTGCTTGTCTGGCCTGAAGGCCCTTGGGCAGGCAATTCTGGTGATCGACAAGAACATTGATGCGCTGACTCGGATTGCTGATCGCCACCACATTATCGAGAAGGGCAGGCTGGTGTGGTCTGGCAACAGCACGGGGCTGGTGGCCGATCCGCAGTTGCTGTCGCGGTATCTGGGGGTGTAGCGCCTAAGGTGCGCGCGTAATCGGCAGATCGATCACAGCATCGTTTGGCACAGGCTCGACCAGCAGGTCCGAGTGGGTCAGCAACCGATCCACCCGCGTGCCGTTTTCCGAGAAGGGCAGAATGAGGCAGACCTCGCTGTGCCGCCGGTCCACGCGCTGCGGGCCGTGCAGGAAGCGTGGTCGCCACACGCGCAGCGGTTGATGGGTTTCGACCACGCGATTGAACAGGGTCAAGTTGATCGCAACCGAGCGCGGCTCTGGCATGGCGCGAACGGAGCGTCCGGTGATTTCCACGCCAGAAACCTCGGCGAGTGAGGTGCCAAACACCCGGACCAGAAAATCCGCTCCGCCATCGATCACTTCGATCATGCTAAACAGGCCAAGCATCGGCGCCAGCGCGTCCAGGTTGAGGTCGCGCCGTTGCGGCATGCTGCGGCCTTTGGCCCACCCCCGCCATAGGTCCAGGACAAGGGTGTTGTTCTCTGACGGTTGAGGGGTCACGGTGGCGTCCGACGCATCGCTTCTGGGCAACAGCAGTGACCGAAGTCCAAGGGGAGTGCAAGGGTTGATCGAGCAAAGTGACACGCACGCATCAGATGTTTCAGGACACTCCGGTTCACCCGAGGGTGAGGATGAGGTAACGCTGGTTAGCGATGGCGCGTGCTCAGGTAATCCTGGACCTGGAGGATGGGGGTGTCTGCTCCGCTTTCGCGGACGGGAGCGCGAGTTAACTGGTGGTGAAGTCCACACTACCAATAATCGTATGGAGCTATTGGCTGTGATTAATGGATTAGAGGCACTGAAACGACCTGTTTCGGTTGAAGTGATTACGGATAGCAAGTATGTCTTGGATGGAGCGACCAAATTTCTTCCAGGCTGGATGCGCAATGGGTGGCGCCTCGCCAACAAGTCTCCAGTCAAGAATGCTGATCTTTGGATGCGGTTGGAGCAGGCAGCCCGCCCCCACCGTGTCCGCTGGACCTGGGTGCGCGGCCACAATGGTCACGTTGACAATGAGCGGGTTGATGCCCTTGCGCGGGGAGCTATGCCGAAACCATGAAGCCACCGGACAACTACTACTCCGAGGTCAACCCAGAGCTGTTTCGTCTGGTCCCACCGGATCGCCGGAGCGTGCTGGAGATTGGATGTGGAGCGGGCGCCTTCGGTGCGGCCTTGAAGCATCAGCGTCCGGGCATTCATGTCACGGGTGTTGAACTCCATGGTCCAGCAGCCGAAGCCGCCCGCGCCGTGCTGGACCGGCTGATCCACGGCTCCATCGAAACACCGGAGGTCCAGACCCAACTCGCCGACGCCAGCTTCGATACGCTGGTGGCAGGTGATGTGCTCGAGCACTTGCTTGACCCCTGGGGCACGTTGGCGGCTATCGACCGCTGTCTTGCCCCTGGTGCGCAGTGCCTGATCTGCATCCCAAATGTGCAGCATTGGAGCATGGTCGACCGCACCATGACGGGTTTGTGGATTTATCAACCCAATGGGTTGATGGATCGCACTCACCTACGCTGGTTCAGCCGCACGACGACGATCCTGATGTTGCGGGAACTGGGTTGGCAGGTGGCGGAGGTGCTGGGCCGCCTGATTGACGTTCCGGCCACCAAGGCAGCCGTCGCGCGGCTGCTACCGGCTGCTGTCGCCGCAGGCGCCGATCCGCGCAACATCGAGGGGGACCTCAGCGCCTTTCAATGGGTGTTTCGCGCGGTCAAGCCATAGGGCCAAGGGGGTGAACAATCCCCGATGCGAGGCCCGTCGGCAGCCAAGTCGCGACGGGCTCCTCCCGCGGCGGCACTTGACCGCTGGCGGGCAGCGCCACCAGCCACTCGAACACTGGCAGCGGCAACGGATGGCAGCGCACCTGCCAGTCCTTCCGGGCGACAGCCACGGGCCAGTCGGACAGGATCGGCAGGGGCAGCGCCTGCGTCGCTGGGTCCAGTGCCAGCAGGGCCGAGCAGTCGAACGGTAAGCGCAGCAGCCGCACCGTCGGTGGGCAGACGAGGCGACTGAGAGTGCTGCCCAACACCTCCATCAAGACCGGCGCCCCGGCATCGGTGGAGGGACGGGCGGGAGCCGGTGCCCGGGCTACCTCCGCTTGGGCGCGCTCCAAACGGGCAAGGGCAGCTGGTAGCTGAGACAGTGCATCGCCGTTGGCAGGGCGTGCATTGGCCAGATAGTCCGCAAACTCCGCACCAAAGCTGTGCAGGGTCCAGGAGCGTGAGGGGTGGGCCTCCAGGTAGCCACGGGCGAACAGACCGAACGCCGTTGGGCCAGCCAGCCGTCGCAGCAGCGGATACTCCCGCTCCAAACACTCCAGCAGGCGCAGGCGATAGCCATTGGCGTAGATCGCCACCCGCTCCCCAGCGGTCAGGCGATTGCCGCCGCGCACTGCTGCTTCTGCCCCGGTTGCATCGCCGGTCAGTACGGCGCGCTGCAGCCATGCCTGCCACGCGCTAAGCGCTGAGTCAGCCATTACGCGCGTCCTGGGCCTTTGCAAGCTCGGCCAGCAACCCGTCCCAGGAGGGAATATTGGCGTCCCACTCCAACAGCGTCGCCACGGGTCCGCAGCGCTGCCACAGCCGCCGGTAAAGTTGCCAGACGGGATCGGGCACGGGTGTATCGTGGGTGTCGATCAGGTGGGTGCCACAGTCGGTTGGACCGGCCAGGTGCACCTGCACCACGGCCTCCATTGGCAGTGCGTCCAAATAGGCGTCCGGATCGTGGCCGTGGTTGGTGCAACTGACATGGATGTTGTTGACGTCCACCAGCAACCCGCAGCCCGTTTCAGCCACCAGCCGTGCCAGAAACTCTGCCTCGGGAACAGTGGAGGCGGTGGCCTCCAGGTAGGTGGAGGGGTTTTCCAGGATGAGTGGCTGACCCAGGCAATCCTGCACCGCGCGCACCCGGTCGGCGACATGGGCAAGGCTCGCCTCGGTGTAGGGCAGAGGCAGCAGGTCATGGGTGTTCAGGCCCTGGACACCGGTCCAGCACAGATGGTCCGACACCCACATCGGCTTGAATTCGGCGATCAACTGCTTCAGCCCGTGCAGGTAACTGCGATCCAAGGGCTCAGTGCTGCCAATTGATAGCGACACGCCATGGAACACCACCGGGCGGTGGGCAGCGACATGCTCCAGCACGGCGCGGCTATAGCCGCCCACACCCAGATGATTTTCTGTGATGGTCTCGAACCAGTCCACCCCCCACGCGGCTGGCGGTGTTGCCATCAGGTGGGGGAAGTGGACATCGCGCAGGCCGACGCCGTCGCCCAGGGCGGGCAGCCCCAGGCGACGGGTCAGGACAGGAGGTGCCTCAGCCACGATTACGTGGAGGGCGGGAAGGCGAGCCGCAGGGCCGAGGGGGCCGGCTGTGGCGGAATGGGCTTGCCCAGATTCTGAACCACCATGCTGAAGGCTTTGAACGCGACGTCTTCCACCTTCTCCCCCTCGCTGAAGCTGATGGTGCCCAGCTTGGTGGGGGTTTGCGCCTGGCTGCCATCGGCGTTGAGGAACTGGTAAACCACCATGTCCCCGCTTTGCGGATAGACCTGAGCTGCCGAGATCGGCACCGCGCAGCCGCCATAGCCCTGGCAGGTGTTGTCGCTGGGCGCGGTGTACAGGGTGGTCGGGGTGGGAGTTGGCGGCGGCTTTGGGCCACCACAGAGACCACCCTGCACCTTCATCTTCACCGCGCCGCAGCCACCACCGGAGGAGCAGCTGTTGCCGCCGCCACCGCCGCTGGCCGATTGCACGAATCCGCACCCGCTCATCCCCTTGCACAGGTTGGAGCCGCGGCAGGTGTGGAAGATCGCCACTTCGGCGCAGGCGTTGGTGGCCGTCGCGGCGTCGGCACCGGTGAGGCTCAAGCCTTGGCAGGCGTGATTCAGGATGTTGTAGTTCGGCCCGGCGATGCCAATGCTGAGATCCGGCCCATGGCCCGTGATGGCCCAGCAGGCTGACATGCGGTCGCCTGACCCAACCATGGAGGGGAACGGGAAGCTGGCGGTGGTGCCTGCCCAATAGCTGTCCAGCACCGTCGTCACACCCTTGATTGCCCCCAGCACCGTCTGGCTGAGTTGGGTGTGGGTTTCGGCGGCGCCGTGCAGCGTGTTCATCGCAGTCGCGATGTCTTCAGCGCTGGGCAGTTTGTACTTGTCCATGCTTTGGGCGTACAAGGCTTGATCCGTGATCAAGTCAGCCGCTTGCCATTTGCCCGGCTTCGGCGATTGATCCCAGGTTTGAATGCCACCGATCTCCAGCATCTCCATCACTTCTTGGAAGCGGTGATAGTGATCCTCGCGATCATTGTCTGCCCGGGCAACCGCATCGGCCGAGGGGATTTGCTGGCCGGTGTCGGAGAAGCCGGGATAGTCAGCCTTCAGCGCGGTCTTTGACGGCTGATAGCGCCGCTTGACCTCGCCCTCGCGATGCATGTCGTTGAACCAATGGAGGCGGCCCTTGAGGGTGGCACCTTCGCCCTGGTCGGTGATCGCGTTCATCATGGTGAGCGCTTGGTCGAGGGCGATTTCCTTGTCGGTCAGTGCCAGGGTGGTCTCAAACCCTGGGAACTCCCGCATCGGGTGACCGGGGAAGCTGAAATTGTTGAACAGGTCGTTCTGCTGGCCAGTTGCCGTGAACACGTAGTCCCACAGCCGCGTGCCATCGGCATAGCGAATCAGCAGATAGTCCCGGTAGCACTGATACATGTAACCAATCGAGCCGAACATCATGCCCGAGGTGGCGGGATTGAACCCAGGATTGCCACCGTCGAAGGGCACCTTCGGGAAGTAACGCTCCTTGTTGCGAACAATGTCAGCCTCGGCATCGTGCTGGGGCTGCTCGATCGCCAAGAACAGCCGGAGGGTGTTCCGATCGACTGGGCCCGTGTTCACAATCACATCGGTGTAGCGATCCGTATCGCGCAAATCCACACAGCCTGGAATGGTGTGGGAGGTTGGGCTGTAGCAGCTCCAGCCGTGGTTTTTCGTTTGCAGCACAGTCGAGGTGAAACTTGGGGAGACGCCGATGGCGGTTGCCAGATTGGCCGCCATTTGCAAGTGCAACATCTCCTGGATGAACACGGAGAAGATAATGTTGAACGCCTGCGGGTTGGCCCAGCCCGGCTGGCTGCGGTCCACGGCCTTCGGTCGGAAACTTGGCTTGGCCCCAGGCCATTGGCGGCCAGCATAGAAATCATTGCCCTGGCCGGTAATCGGATGCATGCCGGTGAGCGAGTAGAGCGCAGTCATGTAGAGTGGAATGGTGAATAACTCCACATTGATCGCAGTCTGAGCGATCCAACGCACCACCCGGGCATCTGTGTTTTTGAATGCCGGATCACGATCATTCAGCGATCCCGGCGTATGGGTCCGATACAACATGGCTTCCCCTCCTCACAATGGCTTATCCATTGCGAGGCGCATCGGATCGCATTTAAGGAGAAGTCGTCAATACGGTTACAATTAGTATAACTGAAATCGCTCGATGGTTGTGGCAGGGGAGGGACCCCGAGGGCCCCTCCCACGCTCACGCTGTTTACAGTGCCGCGAGCACGGCTTCAGCCGAGGAAACCTCGAACTGGCCCGGTGCCTCGATGTTCAGCATGGTCACCACGCCGTTTTCGACCACCATCGCCAACCGCTTGATGCGCGTGCCCATGCCATAGCCGCTGCCATCCATCTCCAGGCCAGTGGCCTTGGCGAATTCGGCGTTGCCATCGGCCAGCATCAGGATCTTGTCGCCGACATTCTGGTCCTTGCCCCACGCGCCCATGACGAAGGCGTCGTTCACGCTCAGGCAGGCGATGCGGTCCACGCCCTTGGCAACGAACGCATCATAATGGGCCAGGAAGCCCGGCACATGCTTGGCCGAGCAGGTTGGTGTGAAGGCGCCCGGCAGCGCGAACAGCACCACCTTGCCCTGGAACAATTCGTCCGTGGTGATGGTCTGAATGCCGTCGGCCGTCTTGTGGCGCAACGTGATGGACGGAAGCTTGTCGCCAACTTGCAAAGTCATGGGGATCCCTCTTGTGGCAGAACGCCGCGGTTGCTGCTGACCGCGGTTCTAGTGGATCGCTGGGAACGGATGCAACCGCCTCCCGCGTTCTTCGGACGCCTCCGGTCGTGACGGACGCCACGGCGCCGGTGTAACCCACCAAACAGGTGGGGCGGGCGGGCGTAGCGGCAAGCTGGTAGTCATTGTTTCACTGTGCCTCTGGCATAGGGGGCGATGGCAGATTATCTTTGCGGACATGCCTTTGCGCCTCGACGACCATTCCCTGTCCGGCAAGCTGTTGATTGCCATGCCAGGCATGCGTGATCCGCGGTTCGCCCGCTCGGTCATCTTTCTATGTGCCCACAACCCGGAAGGTGCGATGGGGCTGGTATTGAACAAGATTGCTGGCTCCATCGGCTTTAAGGAGTTGATGAAGCAGCTGGGGATTGAGACCGACGGACTGGCAGAGCATCGGTTGGTGCATTTCGGCGGGCCCGTGGAGCCATCGCGCGGGTTTGTCCTCCACACCACGGACCGGATGGAGGAAAGCTCCATGGCCGTGGATGACGACATTGCCTTGACCTCCACCACCGACATTCTGAAGGCAATCGCCATCGGTGCTGGGCCATCGCGCGCCATGCTGGCGCTGGGATGCGCCAGTTGGGGGCCGGGGCAGCTGGATAGCGAACTGCAGCAGAATGCCTGGCTTCATGCCGAAGCCGATGTGGAACTGGTGTTCGACCGCGACCTCGACGCCAAGTGGGAACGGGCGATCGCCAAAATCGGCATCCGGCTGGAGATGCTGTCAGCTGAGGCAGGGCACGCCTAGTCCCCTTACACAGCAATACCGCGCGCGGCCAAGTGTTGGAACAGGGCGCGCAGCCCGAAGGTCCACGGCTCTGCTTGGTCGCAGGTGGTCACGCGGTTGACCAAGGTGCCAAGGCTGGGAGTGGCGATACTCACCACATCGCCGATCTGGTGGGTGAAACCCTTGCCCACTTCGCCACGATCCTGCGTGGGGGCGAACATGGTGCCCAGAAACAGCAGCACACCGTCGGGGTATTGGTGGCTGGGACCCAGGCACTGGGCCGCCAAATCCAACGGATCACGGCTGATCCGTGCCATTGAGCTGGCGCCGTGCAGGGTGAAGCCATCTGGCCCTGCCACGGTCATGGTAAGCTCTGCTTGGCGCAAATCCGCAATGCTGAATCTGTCATCGAACAGCCGGATGAAGGGACCCAGTGCGCAGGAGGCTGTGTTGTCCTTCGCCTTGCCCAGCAGCAGCGCGGACCGCCCTTCGACATCGCGCAGGTTGACATCATTGCCAAGAGTCGCCCCCACCACTTGACCCGTTGGGGCGATCACCAGCACCACTTCGGGCTCCGGGTTGTTCCAGTGGGAGGTGGCGAGCACACCAACCTCGGCCCCAAGACCAACCGCCGCCATCGGCGGGCACTTGGTGAAAATCTCTGCATCGGGGCCGATGCCCACTTCCAGATACTGCGACCATGCCCCCTTGGCGATCAGCAACGCCTTCAACTCTGCTGCTTGTGCCGAGCCGGGACGCACCTTGGCCAGATCATCGCCGATCACAGCCGTTACCTCGGCGCGAATGCTGGCGGCGCGCGCCAGATCCCCGCGCGCTTGTTCTTCAATCACGCGCTCCAGCAGGCTTGCAACGAAGGTGACGCCAGAGGCTTTGATCGGTTGCAGGTCGGCCGGCGCCAACAGGACGGGCAGGCTGCGGTCCCGCTCCTCCGCCAGTGCGTTCGCGAGGATGGGGGCGAGGGGCAAGCCGGGGGCAGCCGCGGCCACAGCCGCGCGCAAGCTCGCGGCTGGGTCAACGGCCATCAACAGATGCGCCAGGGTTGGGAGCGAAGGTGTGATGTCCACCAGGGTATCCCCGGCCACGGCGACCATCGCTGGACCGGCGGGTTGACCATCACGCTGCGGCAGCCACGCACGCCCCACCAACAAGGCGCGGTCGGCATCGGTTGGCAGAATGGCATGTGACATGGATCGACGGGCTCCCCCAAGCTGCGTCGGGCCCCAAGCTCATGATGTCGGGGACCGAAGCGACCCGCATGGTGCGCATGCAGGTCGCAACTTCGTCCACTGGGCAATCACGCGGGTGCGTGATCGCCCGCTCGAACCGTTAAACGTCCCCGATCGACTGGATGATCCGACCGACCACACCGTATTCAAGGGCTTCTTCTGCCGACATCCAGTAGTTCCGGTCGGTGTCGTTCGTCACGCGCTCCAACGACTGGCCGGTAGCATCGGCGATGGTGCGGTTCAGACGCTCACGCATCTTGATGATCTCCCGCGCCTCAATCCCGATGTCGATAGCAGGACCCCGCACACCGCCGGACGGCTGGTGCAACAGGAAGCGGGTATTGGGCAGGCAGAGCCGGTTTTCCTTGGCGGCACCAAGGAAGATATGGGCGCCAGCGCTGGCCACCCAGCCCGTGCCAATCACCTTCACAGGTGCCCCGACAAAGCGGATCATGTCGTGGATGGTATCGCCGGATTCGACGTGCCCGCCCGGTGAGTTGATGATCACCTTGATGGGCTCGTTGCTTTCGGTCGACAGGGCAAGCAGGCGGGCAGTCACCTCGCGCGCCAGCTTCATGTTGATCGGCCCGAAGATCATGACAAACCGACCCTTGAACAGGGCCTGGGTCTCGGGGCCCGGTTGGGGTGCGTCCGGTGTTGGTGGCGTGGTCGGGGTCTCGTCCGGGGCGTCTTCGTCGTCAAGGCGCACAAGGCCGGGGTGTGCTAGGTCGAGAGACTGAATCACGGAGGCTTCCTTCCGAGCAAAGCGTCACAGCCGGAGTACCAGACCACCCGGCCCCCGCTCAAGCCCGCTGACCCACCCACCGACCCAGGCGCGCGCCTAGGGCGCAGCACTGCCAGCAGGTGCTAAGACCGATCACGCGTTGGGGTTAGCTTGGCGGGTCATGGTGCGCACCAGCACTTGGCGCACGATGCCGACACCAACCACAGGCTCTGACACGCGTTTCAACTCAGCGCGGACGAAGTCGATGTTGTCCAGGTTTTCCGGCGCGCGGCGGGTGACCAGCATGTTCATCTGGCTCACAAAGGCGTCGCGCAGGCGCAATTCCTGCGCCCGGATCCCAGCATCCTGGCCAAGGCCAGTTTCAACCACCAGCACATAGGTGCGGGTTTCAATCGGCACGCCGCCCCGCAGGATTGGAATGTGGATCGGCTCCAACTCCACATACGCCGGGCGAACATCGGGGCCGGTGAAGTTTTCATATCGGTACTGTTGAATAAACAGCACGATGTAGACACCAGCGATGGTCAAGCCGACCAAGCCGAACAGGGTGACGAACACCCGCATCATCGGCCCAAGACCGGCTAGAAATGGCGGAAGCCCCACTGCTTCAGCTCCAAGTCCGTGCCGTCTGCAGCCTGCACCCGCAGGCCACTGTCGGCCACAATGGTTCCAATCGCACTGACCGCCATCGTTAAGCGGTCCGCGATCATGTTTACCATATCGAGTCGGTCAGGCGATACCGTGAACAGCAGTTCGTAATCATCGCCGCCCGCGAGAATCCGCGGCAACCAGCGCTCTTGGTCGCTATCGACCACCCATTGCGCAGCCGATGACAACGGCACTGCGCCCGCCTGCACCACACCCCCAACCTCCGATGCTTCGAGAATGTGATGGAGGTCTTGCAACAGCCCGTCGGACACATCCATCGCCGCCGAGGCAATACCAACCAGCGCACGGCCCAGGCCCAAACGCGGGTGCGGCAGCAGGTAGCGGTCGTGCAGGGCTTCGGCAACATCGCTGGGCCACGCCTCCCGCCCCATTGCAACCTCCAGTCCGAGCGCGCCATCGCCAATGGTGCCGGAGACGCAGATCAAGTCACCGGCCTTGGCACCGCTGCGGGTCAACGCCGGGCCATCCAACCGACCCAGCGCCGTGATGGTGATGGTGACAGGCCCAGCGGTTGACACGGAATCACCGCCCAGCAACTCCAGCCCAAAGCGGCGCTGATCCTCATGCAGGCCATAGGCGAAGGCCGCGACCCAGCTGTCATCCACGCTGCGCGGCAAGGCCAAGGAGAGGGTGTAGCCAATCGGCTCCGCCCCCATGGCCGCAAGGTCCGACAGGTTTACGCGCAAGGCTTTGCGCGCCACCATCTCCGGCAGTTCGTCGCCGACATAATGGACGCCCGCGACCAGGGTGTCCGTGGTGATCGCCAAGCGCCCATCGGGTGGGGCTTGTAACACTGCAGCATCATCGGCCAAGCCCAGCGCAGCCGGGCCCGTCAGCGGCGCGAAGAAGCGCCGGATGCGGCCAAATTCGCCCAAGGACACAGGTGCTGCAGGCGGCGTGGAGGAGGGGGAGCCGCTGGTCATCTCAGCCCTCAAACTCCTGCGGGCGCAGGGTACGGGCCAGCCGGTCCAGGACGGCATTGGTCAAGCCAGACTGCTGGACGGAAAAGAACGCGACCGTCAGATGGATGTACTCTGCGATCACCACACGGGCTGGCACATCGGCCTTCCGGGCAAGTTCAAATGCGCCAGCGCGCAAGATCGCCCGCAGCACGGCCTCCAGGCGCGACAGGGTGAAGGTTTCGTCCAGCGCACCTTGGACCATGGTGTCGATCACCGGCAGTTCGGCCTCAACCCCCAACACGATGCCACCGAATACACCGCGATCGGCTTCGGGCGGCAGATGGTGGGTGATGAACTCCGCCACAACTTCGCGCCCGCGCATCTCCGCCAACTCGACCTGATACAGCGCCTGCACGGCGGCCAAGCGGGCAGCACGGCGGGCGGCTGTGCGGGTCTGTGCGCCTTTCGGCGGCCCTGGTTTGCGGGGATTGGAGGAGGGGCGACGTTTGGCGCCTGGGGCGGCGGATGGGTCCTCAGCAGCCATCTCAAGCACCAGTGACTTGGAACTGGCATCGGATATCAATCATCCGCAGCACGGCGCGGGCGGCTTCGGCCCCTTTGTTCTTGCGGTTTGGGTCGGCACGCGCCCAGGCCTGCTCGCCGGTCTCGCAGGTTAGTACGCCGAAGCCCAGGGCCAAGCGGTGCTCCAGGGCGACGGCGTTGAGGCCGCTGGCAGCCACGTCGCAAACATAGTCGTAGTGGCTGGTCTCGCCGCGGATCACGACACCAAGCGCCAGATAGCCGTCAAAGGGGCGCGGCTGGTGGCCGGTGGCGGCTATCTTCAGTGCGGCTGGCAACTCGAAGCAGCCGGGCACCTCCATCCGCTCATAGCTGGCACCTGCCTGGGTCAGCGCGCCAATGGCACCGGCGGCGAGCGAGTCAGACAGTTCGCGGTAGAAGCGCGCTTCCAAGATCAAGATGTGCGGGCTGTGCATGGGGGTCCTTCAAGGGGGCAACCAGGGCGATGCCAAAGGGACAGGATCGGCCTACGGCCAGGGTTAGGTGATCGGCCTACGGCCGAGGATGGTCAAGTCGTAGCCGTCCAGGCCCACCACCGTCCGCTGGGAGTTGGACAACAGGATCATTTCGCGCACACCCAGGTCCAAGAGAATCTGGGCGCCGATGCCGTAGTCCCGCAATTCAGCCGACTCGAAGGGGCGCCCTTCCAGCCGCGCGGTCAGCCGGTCGGAGACCGAGGTTGGGAGCGGGTCGCGCAGCAGCACAACCACGCCACGCCCTTCAGCATCGATCCGCTGCATTGCGTGATGCAACTCACCGGCGCGGCCCTGCATGCGGTCACCCAGCACGTCGTCCAGTACCGACAGCGCGTGCATGCGCACCAGCACCGGCCCCGGTTGCGAGAGATCGCCCTTCACCAAGGCCAAATGCTCCACGCCGGTGATGGTGTTGGCATAGACCGTCAACTGCCAACCGCCGGCATGGGCGGTTTCGAAATGCGTGGTGAGATTGCGCTGGATCAGCCGCTCGCGTTGGCGGCGGAATTTTATCAGATCCGCAATCGTGCCGACCTTCAAGCCGTGGCGCTGGGCGAAGGCGATCAAATCCGGCAACCGCGCCATGGTGCCGTCGTCATTCATGATCTCGCAGATCACGCCCGCTGGCTTAAAGCCAGCCAGACGGGCTAGGTCGACAGCGGCTTCGGTGTGGCCCGCCCGCTCCAACACACCACCATCACGCGCCACCAGCGGGAACACGTGGCCAGGGGTGACGATGTCGTCGCGCCCCTTGGCGGGATCAATTGCCGTCAGGATCGTATGGGAGCGATCAGCCGCCGAGATGCCTGTGCTCACGCCCTCCCGCGCTTCAATGGAGACTGTGAACGCAGTCTGGTGGCGGGTGCCGTTGTGCTGCGCCATTAGCGGCAGCCCCAGCGACGCCACGCGTTGGCGCGTCATCGCAAGGCAGATCAAGCCGCGGGCATAGCGCGCCATGAAGTTGATCTGCTCTGGCGAGGCGAGGTCGGCTGGCAAAACGATGTCGCCTTCGTTCTCGCGATCCTCGTCATCGGCCAAGATCACGGGGCGACCGGCTTTCAAGTCGGCCAGCAAGTCCTCAATCGAGGAGAGGGCCAGAGTGTCGTGCATCATCGAGCGGCCCCCGGCAGGCTGTGCCCACTGTCGATCAGGCGAGCAACATAGCGGGCCAGCATATCGATCTCCAAATGCACCGGCGCGCCAATCGCGGCTTCGCCGAACGCCGTATGGCTCAGCGTGTGGGGGATGATGTTGATCTCGAACTCCACACCGTCCACGTGGTTCACGGTCAGGCTCACCCCATCAATGGCGATGGAGCCCTTTTCGGCGATGAAGCGGGCAAGCTCAGGCGGGGCCGCGAACCGCCACTTGGTGGAGCCACCGACCGGATCGATTGACACCACGCGCCCGACACCATCGACATGGCCGGAAACGATGTGGCCGCCCAGCTCGTCGCCCATCCGAAGAGATCGCTCCAGATTGACGGCGCGACCGGGCTGCCAGTCGCCAATGGTCGTGCGTGACAGCGTCTCGCCCGAGACATCGACGGCGAAGCTGTTGCTGTCACGCTCCACCACTGTGAGGCAGACGCCGGAGCAGGCGATGGAGGCGCCAAGCGCCACATCGTCGAGGGAGAAGCGGGTGCCGAGCACCAGACGGGTATCCCCCGCGGCGCCCGTGACATCGCGGCGGAGGACCCGCCCGACATCGGTGATGATGCCTGTGAACATGGTTGCGCAACGCTAACCGCGACGGCGGTAGCTTTCCACAACGTCGTCGCCGCGGTGCTCGATCCCGGTGCGGACAAAACGTGGAGCCGCAGCCGGGCTGGCGACATCCAGCCCTGCCACAGCTGCCGCACCATCGCCGCCCAACAGGATTGGTGCGCGGTACCATTCGATCCGGTCGACCAAATCCGCTGCAACCAAGCTGGCTGCCAGCTGCCCGCCGCCTTCCACCATCAACCGGGTGATCCCGCGCTGACCCATGGCGGCTAAAGCAGCCGCAGGCTCCACGCCCCCCTCCACGGCTGGGGTGGCGGTGATGATCTCCAATCCTGCTGTGGCAAATGCCTGCAAACGCTCTGCTGGGGCGTCGGCACGGGTGATCAACCAGGTGCGCGCACTGCGGGCCGACTGCACCAGCTTGTGGGTCAAGGGCAGGCGCAGACGCCCGTCCGCCACCACCCGCACGGGCGAGCGATGGCTGAGGCCAGGCAGCCGACAGGTGAGTTCAGGATCATCGGCGAGCGCTGTCTGGGCACCCACCAGCACAGCATCATGGCGCGCCCGGCTTAAGTGAGCGCGGGCCAGGGCTGCAGGGCCGGTGATCCACTTGCTGACACCCCCTGGGGCTGCGATCCGGCCATCCAGACTGGTCGCCAGCTTTAGGGTGACCAGCGGCCGACCCTGGCAGATGCGACAAAAGAACCCGGCGTTGACCTCGTCGGCTTGCTCCCGCCGCAGCCCAACATCCACTTGCACACCATGGGCGCGCAGGCGTGCGATGCCGGAACCATTGACCCGTGGGTCGGGGTCTTCGGTGGCGACCACCACACGGGCAACCTTGGCTTCCAGCAAGGCATCGGTGCAGGGCGGGGTAACACCGTGATGGTTGCATGGCTCCAGGGTGACATAGAGCGTGGCACCCACAGCCTCAGCACCAGCGCGATCCAGCGCGACGCGCTCCGCATGGGGGCGCCCACCGCTTTGAGTGACGCCGCGGGCCAACACCCGCCCATCCTTGACCAGGATTGCGCCGACGGCTGGATTTGGCCACACCGCCCCCAACTGACGACGCGCCAAGGCCAGGGCCGCGTCCATCCAGCCAGCATCTGCGGCACTCCAGACGTCGGTCATCGCGCGGCACTCCGGCGCGCGATCTGGCTACGGGTGTCAGTCGTCGTCACGCTCGTGCGCCAATTTGCCAACGAAGTCTTCGAAATCCTTCACCTCGCGGAAGTTTCGATAGACCGATGCGAACCGGACATAGGCCACCGGGTCCAGGCTGTAGAGTGCGTCCATCACCTGCGCACCGATCTGGTCGGTGGAGATTTCAGGCTCGCCCATGCTCTCCAGGCGGCGGACGATGCCGTTGACGATGCGCTCAATCCGCTCGGCCTCGATGGGGCGTTTACGGCAGGCGATCTGAATGGAGCGAGCGAGCTTGTCCCGATCGAACGGCACGCGCTTGCCGGTCTTCTTCACCACCGTCAGCTCGCGCAGTTGCACCCGTTCGAAGGTGGTGAAGCGCGAGCCACAATTTGGGCAGAAGCGCCGCCGCCGGATCGCCGCGTTGTCGTCGGTCGGTCGGCTGTCCTTCACCTGGGTGTCTTCGTGTCCGCAGAACGGACAACGCATCGCATCCTCCCTTACCCGTGTTGCTGAGACCTGCGGGGCCCAACCGCACAACCCGCATGCCCTGCTGACCACTGCAAGCTTGGCACTGGTCGGCAGGGCCTGTCACGGCATGGCTGAGCCTAGAGGTGCGTCAACCCTCAGGTACGATAGATCGGGAAGCGATCACACAGGGCTTTGACTTCCTGGCGCACCCGCGCCTGCACCAGGCCAGCACCGTCTGGATCGTTCGACAGCGCGTCCACCACGTCGCCAATCATGCGGCCAACGTCGCGGAACTCCGCCTCGCCGAAGCCGCGGGTGGTGCCCGCCGGGGTGCCGAGGCGGATGCCAGAGGTGATCATCGCCTTCTCGGTATCGAAGGGGATGCCGTTCTTGTTGCAGGTGATGCCAGCATGCTCCAGCTGCGCCTCGGTCAGCTTGCCGGTCAGGCGCTTTGGCCGCAGGTCGACCAGCATCAAGTGGCTGTCGGTGCCGCCCGACACGATCGCAAGACCGCGACCGACCAGGGTGTCCGCCAGTGCTCGGGCATTGGCGATCACCTGGGTGGCGTAGGCCCGGAAGTCGGGGCGCAGCGCCTCGCCAAACGCCACCGCCTTGGCCGCGATCACGTGCATCAACGGCCCCCCTTGCAGGCCGGGGAACACGGCCGAGTTGAACTTCTTGCCCAAGTCCCCATCGGTGGACAGAATCATGCCGCCGCGCGGACCGCGCAGGGTCTTGTGGGTCGTGGTGGTGACCACATGGGCATGGGGCAGCGGCGAGGGGTAAGCCCCACCGGCGACCAAACCGGCGAAGTGCGCCATGTCCACCATCAGATAGGCACCCACCGCGTCGGCAATGGCGCGGAATCGGGCGAAATCGATCACTCGGCTGTAGGCCGAGCCACCCGCGATGATTAGCTTCGGCTTTGCTTCGCGGGCAATGCGCTCCACCCCGTCATAATCGATCAGCATCGTCTCGGGGTCGACAGTGTAGCTGACCACTTTGAACCACTTGCCGGACTGATTGACCGGCGAGCCGTGGGTCAGATGACCACCCGCGGCCAGATCCATCCCCATGATGGTGTCGCCGGGTTGCAACAGCGCGAAGAACACCGCTTGATTCGCTTGCGCACCGGAGTGCGGCTGCACGTTGGCATAGGCGCAGTCGAACAGCTTGCACGCCCGCTCGATCGCCAGATTTTCGGCGACGTCGACAAACTCGCAGCCACCATAGTAGCGCCGACCCGGATACCCCTCGGCATACTTGTTGGTCAGCACCGAGCCCTGCGCTTCCAGCACTGCCCGGCTGACGATGTTTTCCGACGCGATCAGCTCAATCTGATCCTGCTGGCGGGTCAGCTCGTCGGTGACACCGGCGAACAGGGCAGGGTCAGCATCGGCCAGCGACTGTGTGAAAAACCCAGGACTCTTCAAAGCGATATCGGGCATTGGCAGCCTCCAGATCGGGCGTTGGTGCAGCGCCGGTCTGGCGCGCGAGCGATGCGGGGGCCGCGAGACTAGCCGATCTGCTGGAGCTTTTCGACTCTGCGTGCATGCCGACCACCTTCAAACGGCGTTGCCACAAATGTGGTCAGCGCAGCCCGCGCCACTTCGATGCCGATGACACGGGCGCCGAAGGCGATGACGTTGGCGTCGTTGTGCAGACGGGTTAGGCGCGCCCCGGTCTCGTCATGGATGAGCGCACAGCGGATATGGGGGTGGCGGTTGGCCGCCATCGAGATACCGATTCCCGTGCCACAGATGGCGACGCCCAGGTCCGCCTCGCCCGCAGCCAAGCATTTCGCCAGTATATTTGCATAATCTGGATAATCAACCGACTGTGGGCTGTCGGTGCCAAGGTCGACAACCCCAAACCCGGCAGCGCGCATTTCCTCCAACAACGTGTCCTTCAAGCTGTAACCGGCATGGTCTGCGGCGAAGGCGATGATCGGCTTGGACATGGCAGACAGCGTCCTTCATCGGGCTAAGACTGTTAGAGCTATGGTTATGCTATCACGGGCAGCGTGAACGGACCAGCGGCTGCTTGGCAATCGGCTGGTGCGCAATCCAGACGGCACCTAGGCTGCCACGGAGGCTACAGCTATACTACCGGCCTTGGCGGCTGGAAAAGAAAGTTCATTTCAAGATTTGGGCTTTAAACTTCGTTTTAGCTATGCATATGATCAAACCACACCAACGCAACCCCTTTTGACGCGGCGCGACGGACATGAGCGACACCACCGACCAGAAATCCACTCCCCACGGCGAGCTGCTGCGCATGACGACCGATGTCGTTGCGGCGTATCTTGGAAACAACGCCGTTGGTGCAGACCAGATCCCCGACGTTATCAACACTGTCTTCAGCTCCCTGCGGGATGTTGGCGGCACGGTTGCCGAACCCAAGGCTGAGCCTCTGAAGCCAGCGGTTCCAGTGCGCAAGTCCGTCATGCCGGACTACATTGTGTGCTTGGAAGACGGCAAGAAGCTGAAGATGCTGAAGCGTCACCTGCGCACTATGTACAATATGTCGCCGGAGGACTACCGTCAGAAGTGGAATCTGCCGGCTGACTATCCGATGGTTGCCCCCAACTATGCCAAGCAGCGCTCTGACTTCGCCAAGCAGATCGGCCTTGGCCGCGCTGCTCCGAAGGCTGAAACCAAGCCCGCCAAGCGCGGCAAGCGCGCCTAGGCTAAATGCTTGTCGGTTGACGCGCCGTCTGTGGCGCGTCCCGTCATGCAGGCGAACCCCCAGCCGCCCCGGTTGGGGGTTTTTGCTGTTTTGATGCTCCGCCGCGCTGTGGCGGGTACCGAGGCCCGATCATGCAGATCCCAGCCCTTGCGTTCACTGTGACCACTTGGTCCGAGATAGAGCCCACGGTCCATCCAGGAGAGACCGGTCAAGCGCTCTGGCGCACCTTAACCTTTGGGGATATCCGGGTGCGAATGGTGGAGTATTCGCCCGGCTATCTGGCGGACCATTGGTGTGACCGCGGTCATATCCTTTTGGTGCTAACCGGGGAGTTAGAGACCGAATTGCGCGATGGACGCCGGTTTGTGCTGTCTGCTGGTCAAAGCTACCAAGTCTCTGACTTTGGCGACGCTGCTCACCGTTCGGCCACCCAGACGGGGGCAACGCTGTTTATCGTCGATTGAGCTGACTGCGCAGGCTGGGCACGGTCACCCACGCCACAGGCCCTGCTTGCGCAGCTGCGCTTCCAGCTTGCGCGCGCCCAGTTGGCGCAAAGCATGATCAGGTGCCGAAGCGGCCCCCATGGCGACGACTTCGGTCAACGTGATGGGATCCATTGCTGACACCCGAGCGTATGACCCCATACGGATGATCTCGATCAAGAAACCAGCCTCGCCCTGTCGTCCTGTCATGTCGCCCATCCGTGCCCATGGTGGGTAGATTGGTTGCCCAGCCCCCGCGCGAAGGCTATCTAAAACCAAGACATGAGAGAATGGGTGCGCACCGGGGGGTGCTGCCCAGAATCGCTTCGGAGGATCGACCATGACCCCTGACGATGCAGCCCCGACCGCGGGTGCGCGCCCTTCCATCACCAAGGCTGCCTTCCAATGGGATGATGCACTGCTGTTGGACGAGCTGTTGACGGAAGATGAGCGGATGGTTCGCGACACCGCGCGCGCCTACGCGCAAGATAAGCTCGCCAGCCGCGTGCAGGATGCCTTCCGCCATGAAGTGTTTCACCGCGAGATCATGAGCGAGATGGGGGCCCTTGGTCTGTTGGGGCCGACGATTGATGGCTATGGCTGTTCTGGCGTGTCCTACGTCGCCTATGGCCTGATCGCGCGGGAAGTGGAACGGGTGGACAGCGGCTATCGCTCCGCAATGTCGGTGCAGTCCTCGCTGGTGATGCACCCGATCTATGCTTACGGCACCGAGGAACAGCGCCAGCGCTGGCTGCCAGGCCTTGCCACCGGCGAGTTGGTCGGCTGTTTTGGCTTGACGGAGCCGGACCATGGGTCTGACCCCGCTGGCATGAAGACCCGCGCGCGCAGCGTTGAGGGCGGCTATCGGCTGTCCGGCGCCAAGATGTGGATCACCAATTCGCCGATCGCTGACGTGTTTGTGGTGTGGGCGAAGGATGATGACGGCGAGATTCGCGGTTTTGTGCTGGAGAAGGGGATGGAGGGTTTGTCCGCCCCGAAGATTGAAGGCAAGTTCTCGCTACGCGCCTCCATCACTGGCGAAATTGTGATGGATGAGGTGTTTGTGCCTGCAGGCAACCTGCTGCCCAACGTCAAGGGGCTGAAGGGTCCATTTGGGTGCTTGAACAATGCCCGCTTTGGCATTGCCTGGGGTGCTTTGGGGGCAGCAGAATTCTGCTGGCACACCGCCCGCCAATACACGCTGGACCGTAAGCAGTTCGGCAAGCCTCTGGCGGCCAACCAGCTGATCCAGAAGAAGCTGGCAGACATGCAGACGGAGATCACTTTGGGCCTGCACGCCTGCCTGCGCCTGGGCCATCTGAAAGACCAGGGCCGCGCAGCACCAGAAATGATTTCGATGCTGAAGCGCAACTCCTGCGGCAAAGCGCTCGACGTTGCCCGTCAGGCGCGGGATATGCTGGGTGGCAACGGTATCAGCGACGAGTACCAGGTGATCCGCCACGTGCTGAACCTGGAAGCCGTGAACACCTATGAAGGCACCCACGACATTCACGCGCTGATCCTGGGCCGTGCCCAGACCGGGATTCAGGCGTTTCAATAACAGCGACCCCAACCGGGCCAACCCTTTCCCTTGGAAGGATTGGCCCGAAGTTGGGAACCTGAAGGCTGGTTGGCGTGCCGGGGACATGCCAACCGTGTCACCGCGAATTGATCTCAGCGATTGCGTGCGCGCCAGGCAATCAACCGTTGTGCGGCTTCCGCCATGTCTTCGGTGCTTCCAGCGAAAGAGAAGCGCACCCAGTGGTGGCCGCGCGCTCGGTCAAAATCGAGACCGGGGGTGATGGCGACGCCTGTGTCCGCCAGGATTTGGCGACAGAACGCCATCGAGTCGTCGGTCATGTGGCTGACATCGGCGTAGAGATAGAACGCCCCATCGGCTGGGGCAAAGCGGGTGAAGCCCGCAGCGGGTAGGCGCTCCAGCAACAAGGCGCGGTTTGCCTCGTATCGGCTGAGGTTCGCCCGGCATTCCTCGTGACAGTCAAACGCCGCGATGGCGGCGCGCTGGGCGATGGTCGGGGCGGAGATAAACAGGTTCTGCGCCAACCGCTCCACCGGGCGCACCAAATCCTCTGGCAACACCAACCAACCCAGCCGCCAGCCTGTCATTGAGAAGTATTTGGAGAAACTGTTGGCGATGATCGCTGTGGTGGAGACCGCCAGCGCAGTGGTGGCCACACCGCCATAGGTGATGCCGTGGTAGATTTCATCGGACACGAGCCGCACGTCGTTGGTAGCACACCAATCGGCCAGGGCTTGATACTCTGCCAGGGACAGCATCGTTCCCGTTGGATTGGCGGGGGAGGCGACAATCACGCCATCCAAGCGGCCTGCGGTTGCCAGTAACTCAGGTGTTGGTTGAAACCCGGTTGCCTCGGTTGCGGGTAACTCCACCACCTCGATATCAAGGGCTTGGAGGATGTTGCGATAGGCCGGATAACCCGGTGCCGCCAGGGCGACCCGGTCTCCGGCATCAAACGCAGCAAGGAATGCCAGAATAAAGGCACCAGAGGCGCCGAAGGTGATCGCCACCCGCTCAGCATCGACGGTGACGCCGTACCAGTCCTGATAGTGTTGGGCGATGCGCTGGCGTAACTCCAACAGGCCAAAGGCCTGAGTGTAGCCCAAGAGGTCATCATCCAGGGCGGCATGGGCGGCTGCCAGCACGCCCTTGGGTGCGGGCGTGGAGGGTTGGCCCACCTCCAGATGCAGCACATCGCCGCCTGCAGCGGCGCGCTCGTCGGCCGCCCGCATCACATCCATCACAATGAACGGGGCGACATCGCTGCGCCGCGCGACCTTCATTGACCACCTGCCGCAAGGCCGCCGGACCGGGGGTCCGCGCGCAGGTCGCACACGGGTTGGCGTTGGGGCAAGCCCGTGGGGCAGATGATCGCGTGCACCCGACCCAATTCCTGCACACGCTCCAGCGGGTGGCCGCGATCCTCCAGCACACCAGCACTGTCAACGGCTTCGGGCTCCAGCTGCACGGGACCGGCCCCAGCATGCAGACGTGGGCGGGACAACACCACCTCCAGCGTCCGCTCCTCCACCAGGGTGCCGAGGATGGTCAAGATCGCATTCTGGGGGGCTGAGCGGTCATGGAAGGACGACAATGCTGCAAAGGTCTGGGAGGAGCGGGTGTTGACCACCAAGGCGGGCAGGGTGGACACCGGAATCACCCGCGGTGCTGCTGCCATGAACAGGCCAGTTCCTGGGACCTGCACACCAGTGCCGAAGCGGCTGCCCAGCGTCATCGCGCAGGCGACCGCCATGCCAGAACTGTCGATGGCAACCAGACCGGCGGAGGGCGCTTCCGCGGCCGCAGGCAGGCTGGCCCCCTCAACGGGTTGCGCCTTGGTCCGATCCAGCCCGGCGACCAAGGCTTGGGCACGGGCGGGGGAGAGGATTGGCTCCCCATCGGCGCGGGAACTTTCAGCGGCGATGGTGCGCTTCAGCACCTCGACCGCCAAGTGAACGCGGTCTTCCTGTCGGGCACCGGCCCAGTTCGCTTGGGTCAACCCTGCGAGGTACTGGGCGGCAATCGCACCGCCCGCTCCGGCGGGGGGTGGTGGCAGAACCACCTGACTGGTGCCGAAGGGCACCAGCAGCGGCTCCCGCAAGCTCGGCACAAAGGTGCGCAAGTCCTCGGCCGTCAGATCGCCCTGCAACGCAGCGATGCCATCGACCAACTGACGGGCGAACACACCGGTGTAGAAATCTCCCGCCCCACTGGCGCGCAGCCGCCCAAGGGTAACGGCAAGGTCGGGCTGGACGAGGGTTCCCCCCAGCTGGGCACCCGCAAACAGGGGGCGCAGGGGCGGCCGCACGGGGGTGAGCCCGGTGTCCGCGCTCAAATTCGCCAGCATCGCCCGGCTGACCGGCGCTCCCAATCGGGCCAACCGCTCGGCGGGTGCTAACAGCTGCTCCCAGCGTTGGGTGCCGCCGCGGGCGTGCAACAGCGCCATGCCGCGCACCAGAGCGGGCACCCCAAGCAGGCTGCGCGAGGCTGGGCGGAGAGAAAAGTCGATGGTCTCCAATCGCTTGCGGGCGGGATCATACAGCAGGCAAACCCCACCACTGCCCAAGCCTGCCGTGGCAGGCAAGGTCACAGCTTGGACGAAGGCCATGGCAACGGCAGCGTCAACGGCAGTACCGTTCGTCGCCAACACCTCCCGCCCGGCCAGAGTGGCGGAGGGTTCGTCTGCCACAACACCGCCCTGAAATCCTGTGACAACCTCTGGTGTTGCGGGCCGGGAGCCACCGCCAATGGCGCCGCAACCCGCCATCGCAACGGCACTCAGCAGGGCAAGGGCAGGCGCAAGGGTGCCGCAGACGCCCCGCAGCAGAGGCCGGGGGGCGGCGGATTGACGGGCTGGCAGTGGGCCGGTACCAAAGGATCGACGCAACGGGAGACCTTCCTTGCTCCGACGCACCATCGCCGCGTGTCTCGCTGGAGTGATGGCGGCAACCACACCAAGTGGTGTCGCAACTGCCCAATCCAGGCCGATCCCGACTGTGCGCGACACCGAGATCGAGCGGACCTTGAGGGTCTATGCCGAGCCGCTGTTCCGCGTCGCGGCCCTGGACCCCCAGGCGGTGCGCATCATCGTTGTCAACGACCGGGCACTCAACGCCTTTGTCGCGGGTGGGCAAAACCTGTTTGTGAACACAGGCTTGCTGCTGCGCACGACCCATCCGGGTCAGGTGATTGGGGTGTTCGCCCACGAAATCGGCCACATTGCAGGCGGCCATCTGGCGCGCCTGAATGATGCCGTTGGGCAGGCGGCGCTGATCTCGCTGTTGACCAGCGTGCTTGGAATCGCCGCGATTGCGATGGCCCAGTCCAGCCAATCCCGTGAGCCTGTTCCTGGGATGCGCGGCACACCGTCACCGGGCGGAACCCGCGGCACTGGCGACATCGGCTTGAACCAATTGCTCAGTTTCACGCGGTCCCAGGAAAGTCAGGCCGATCAAGCAGCCCTGAGCTTTCTGGACAGTGCCGGACTGTCCAGCCGTGGGCTGCTGGAGTTTATGGAGCTGCTGGCCAACCAAGAGTTTCTGTCTGGCGCACGCCAGGATCCCTATGTTCGGACCCACCCGCTGTCGCGCGAGCGGGTAGATTCCATCCGTGCCCACGTGCAGCGCTCGCGCTACGCCTCCATGTCTGTGCCGCCCGACTGGCTGGCGGCACATCGCCGCATGCGGGCAAAGCTGCAAGCCTTTCTAGACCAGCCCGGCGCCACCCTGCAGCGCTTCCCAGCGACTGACACCAGTCAAGAAGCGCGCTACGCCCGCGCCATCGCCTATCACCGCGCCTCAGATCTGCCCAATGGACTGGCAGCGATAGACCAACTTCTGGCGGACTATCCCCAGGACCCGTTCTTTCATGAACTGCGTGGCCAGATTTTGTTTGAGCATGGACGGGTGCTGGAGGCGCTGCCCTCGCTGCGGCGCGCGCTTCAACTGCTGCCCGAGGCCGATCTGTTTCGGATCGATCTGGCCCAGGCGCTGTTGGAACTGAACGATCCACGCTTGCTGCGCGAGGCGCAAACCCTGTTGACCGAGGCGCGACGGACCGAGGCGCGCACGGCGCGGCTGTGGCGCCTGTCGGCAATCGCCTATGGTCGCGATGGTCAGCAGGGGTTGACGGCGCAGGCCTTGGCTGAGCAAGCCATTCTGGAAGGACGGGTTGGCGAGGCGCTGGAGCATGCCCGCCGCGCCATGCGCCTGCTGCCCAATGGCAGCCCCGGGTGGTTGCGCGCCCAGGATGTCGAAACCTTCGCCCTGTCGATGAGGGAGCAACTCGGTCGATGATCCGTTCCAACAAGGACCGCCGTGGTGGTGCGCCGTCTCGAACCGTCCTGGTGCTCAGCTTTGTGCTGGCATTGATGGCTCCGCTCCCGATAGCAGCCGAGACGCCGCCTCCCGCAGCACCGGATCAGCGCGCGCTGATACGAGAGGTGATCATCGACCTGCTGCGCGAGCAGCCGGAACTGGTGCTGGAGGCCTTGCAAGCGCTGGAGACGCGGGAACAGGTCCAGGCCCAGACGCGCCAAAGTGAAGCCCTTGCCCGGCTGCGACCGCAATTGGAGCAGGACGCAGATGATCTGGTCACCGGAAACCCGGCGGGCGACGTGACCATTGTAGAGTTCTTCGATTATCGCTGCCCCTATTGCAAGCAGGCTCAGGCCAGCTTGGATCAAGCCGTGCGCGCCGATGGTCGGGTTCGGTTGGTTCACAAGCAGTTCCCGATTCTGGGTCCTGACAGCGTCGTGGCAGCGCGCGCTGTGATTGCTGCGCGCCAGCAGAATCGGCAGGGGGAACTGCACAAGGCGCTGATGGCGGTGCCCGGTGGCTTGACCGAGGCCGAGGTGTTTCGTCAGGCACGCAGCGCAGGCCTGGATGAAGCGCGTTTGCGCCGGGATATGGCGTCCCCAGCCGTTGATGCCGTGCTTCGCCGATCGCTAGAGGTGGGACGCGCGCTTGACCTGCGCGGCACGCCAGCCTTTGTCGTTGGC
Source organism: Alphaproteobacteria bacterium (assembly GCA_004292755.1). Lineage (GTDB taxonomy): Bacteria > Pseudomonadota > Alphaproteobacteria > Elsterales > Elsteraceae > RDXE01. The sequence continues at coordinate 6,257 of RDXE01000026.1, read as the reverse complement.
AGTCGGCTGATACCCGGTGCCGTCGACGCAGCAACCCTGGGTGCTGCAGTGGCGGCTGCCCGCCAGCGCTGATCGGTCATCACCTCCGGCGCGGATGCATTGCACCGTTGCGCGTGCGGGCATTGGGCAATGCCCACGGCTGCGGTACGGATGCCGGATGAAACCAGATCGCGTTCAAGCCCTCACCCTCGCTGTTGGTCAATCGCTTGGTATGACCGGGCAATTGACCATCGTCACGGTCTCTGCGCTGGCGGGTCAGGTGATTGCGCCATCGCCAGCCCTGGCCACCCTGGCGCTGTCGCTGCAGTTCCTCGGCATGATGGCGGTGACGATTCCCGCCTCGTTCCTGATGGCCCGAATTGGGCGGCGCCCGGTGTTCATCGCCGGGGCTGCCGCGCAATTGATCGGGGCCTGGGTGTCGGCGCTGGCACTGGTGTATGGCAACTTCCCCCTGTTCTGCTTTGGCGGGTTCCTGTTCGGCTGCGCCAATGGTGTGGCGCAGTATTATCGCTTCGCTGCTGCCGAGGTGGCGGAGGAAAGCTTCCGGCCACGGGCGATCTCCTGGGTACTTGCAGGCGGTGTTGGTGCGGCTTTGCTGGCGCCGGAATTGGCGAAGGCGACCCGTGATCTGCTGCTGCCCTACACCTTTGCTGGGGCCTATGTCGCACTCGGCTTTGTCTCCATCCTGAATGCCGTGCTGCTGAGCCGCCTGTCGTTGCCGAAGCCGCCGCGCGCCTCCTTCACCGCTGGGCGACCGCTGGGTGAGTTGATCCGCCAGCCAAAGCTGATCACCGCGGTGCTGGGTGCGGCCATTGGCTACGCGGTGATGACTCTGGTGATGACCGCCACGCCGCTGGCCGTGGTTGGGTGCGGACTGTCGTTCAACGACAGCGCCTTCGTGATCCAGTGGCACGTGCTGGGTATGTTTGCGCCCAGCTTCTTCACTGGTGATCTGATCCGCCGGTTTGGCGTGCAGACGATCATGACCACGGGTGTTGTGTTGCTGCTGGCCTCGGTGGTGACCAACTTGACTGGTCTGTCGGTCTGGCACTTCTGGGCCGGATTGGTGCTGCTAGGGATTGGCTGGAACTTTGCGTTCATCGGCGCGACCACCCTGTTGGTTGAGACCCATCGACCGGAGGAGCGGGCGAAGGTGCAGGCGCTGAATGAGTTCGTGGTGTTCGGCTCCTCCACAGCGGCATCGTTTCTGGCGGGCGTTTTGCAAGCCTCCTACGGCTGGACGGTGGTCAATGTCGGCATGGTGCCGTTGTTGTTGGTCATTGGAGCCATTCTGGTCTGGCTGCGGCATTTCGGCGCAACACGGCAGACCGCCTGATCCTAGCCGCAATCGTTGGTTTGGGGCGTTGCACGGCAGTCTGGCGCTGGGGCATTCTCCCGCCGCCCGCGGCAGTCCACTGCCGCGTACCCGTTGGCCGACCGAGATGTTCGGTTGACGGCGAACCATGAACCGGAGCGGCCAAACCGCCCGGATTGATCCTGGAGGACAAACGTCCAATGACCGGCCTCGAGATTTTGGTGCTGGCTTGCGGCGCGCTTGCGATCGCCTATGGCGCGTATGCGGGCAAGCAGGTGCTGGCGCAACCCGCGGGCAATGCGCGGATGCAAGAAATCGCCGCTGCGGTGCAGGAAGGCGCACAGGCCTATCTGAACCGTCAGTACAAGACCATTGGGATCGTCGGTGTCGCGCTGTTTGTGCTGCTGGCGTTGACCCTTGGCATTCACGTCGCCATCGGCTTTGCGATCGGTGCAGTGCTGTCGGGCCTTGCTGGCTATGTCGGCATGAACGTGTCGGTGCGCGCCAACGTGCGGACTGCGGAAGCAGCGCGCAACGGCCTGGTCCCAGCACTGGACGTCGCCTTTAAGGCTGGTGCGATCACGGGTCTGCTTGTGGTTGGCCTCGGCCTCCTGGGCGTCGCCATCTATTACTTCGGCCTGCTGGGCCTCGGATATCCGACCCGTCGGGTGGTGGAAGGCTTGGTTGCGCTGTCATTCGGCGCCTCCTTGATCTCCATCTTTGCCCGTCTTGGCGGCGGCATCTTCACCAAGGGCGCCGACGTCGGTGCCGACTTGGTGGGCAAGGTCGAAGCGGGCATCCCCGAAGATGATCCCCGCAACCCGGCCGTGATCGCAGACAATGTCGGCGACAACGTCGGCGACTGCGCCGGTATGGCGGCCGACTTGTTCGAGACCTATGCGGTCACCGTGGTGGCAACCATGCTGCTGGCGGCGATCTTCTTCACCGGTGCGACGATGACCGCGCTGATGCTCTACCCGCTGGTGATCTGCGCGGTGTGCATCGGTGCCTCGGTGATTGGCACGTTCTTCGTGAAGCTCAGCGCCGACAACAACATCATGAAGGCACTGTATAAGGGCCTGATTGTCTCGGCTGTGTTCGCGGCGATCTTCATTGCCGTGATTACCTTCACCATGCTGCCTGGGCAGATGGAGATGGTGGTTGGCGGTATTACCCGGATCGTGACGCCAACTGGTCTGTTCATCTGTTCCCTGATTGGTCTGGCGGTCACAGGCCTGCTGGTCTGGATCACGGAATACTACACCTCGACTGAGTATCGCCCCGTGCGTTCGGTTGCACAGTCGTCCACCACTGGTCACGGCACCAACGTGATCCAGGGGTTGGCGGTGTCGATGGAATCGACTGCGCTGCCGGTGCTGGTGATCTGCGCTGGCATCATCGCCGGCCATCTGATCGCTGGCGTGTTCGGCATCGCGATCGCCGCCACCACCATGTTGGCGCTGGCCGGCATGATTGTTGCGCTCGACGCCTACGGTCCTGTGACGGACAACGCCGGTGGTATTGCCGAAATGGCCGAACTGCCGAAGGACGTGCGCGTCACCACCGACGCGCTGGACGCGGTCGGCAACACCACGAAGGCGGTGACCAAGGGCTATGCCATTGGCTCGGCTGGTCTGGCGTCTCTCGTGCTGTTTGCAGCCTATGTGGAAGACCTGAAGCACTACTTCCCGAATGTGCCGGTGAAGTTTGAGTTGCAGGACCCCTATGTGGTGGTTGGCCTGTTCATCGGTGGCTTGCTGCCCTACCTGTTCGGTGCCATGGGCATGACTGCGGTGGGCCGCGCGGCTGGCTCGGTCGTGGTGGAAGTCCGCCGTCAGTTCAAGGAAATCCCCGGCATCATGGAAGGTACCGCCAAGCCGGACTATGGCCGCGCGGTCGACATGCTGACCCAGGCTGCGATCAAGGAAATGATCATCCCGTCGCTGCTGCCAGTGTTGGCCCCTGTGGCGCTCTATCTGGTGGTGGCAATGATCGCCGGTCAGGCTCAGGCCTTTGCGGCCATGGGCGCAATGCTGCTGGGCACCATTGTGACCGGCCTGTTCGTTGCGATTTCCATGACCTCGGGCGGTGGCGCTTGGGACAACGCCAAGAAGTACATCGAAGAGGGCAACCATGGCGGCAAGGGCTCCGACGCGCACAAGGCGGCGGTGACCGGCGACACCGTGGGTGACCCGTACAAGGACACCGCGGGTCCCGCGGTCAACCCGATGATCAAGATTATCAACATTGTTGCGATCCTGCTGTTGGCGATCCTCGCTCACTAACCGCTGGAGTGCATTCGTCTGCGCACCCCCTGGTGGTGTTCCACCAGGGGGGGCCGCAGCCAGAACAACAAAACGCCCCGGCGGAGTTATCTCCACCGGGGCGTTGGTCGTTTTGGGCTGCGCTCAGTGATCAGTGCTCAGGGATCAGTCCGGTCGACGGATGTCTTCCTGGAACACCTCAATCAACGCATTGCGGAAGGCCCGCAAATTCGGCAAGGCATCAAATTGCCGTGCCCAGATCAGGAACACCTCGCCCATGGGGGTATCCGGCAATGCAACCGACACCAAATCCGGCTCCCATTTCGGCAGATACCGAGGGAAGAAACCGATCCCGGCGCCCGCCTTGATGTAATCCACCAGGGGCTTGGTCAGGCCTGCCCGAATGCGCACATCCTGCGCCCGGCGGACGGCCTCATTCCATCGGCTGTAGGCGTCCCCGATGCGCGTGGTCTGCGCAACAAGGGGAAAGCGTGGGACCTCCTCCCACGTGGATGGCATGCCATGCTCCTCTGCAAACCGGCGCGAGGCCAGGATGCGGAACGAGACCATGCCCATCAGGACCGAACTGATATCAATATCATTTGGTCGCTCAAACCCGACGGCCAAGCCCGGCAGAGCCTGCAGGCGCTTCAGATCGACCGGTCCCTCGCGAGCCTCGATCTCCACCTTGACGCCACCACATCGGGCCATGATGTCGTCGGTGCGGGCGGCCAGCCAGTAATTGCCAAAGCCATCGGTCACCGACACCTTTAGCGGTTCTTGAGATAATGACGGCTGGATGCGCAGCAGGCGTGCCCGGACACGATCCCCCACGGCCTGCATGGTGGATAGGTCGCGGCGCAACTCGTCCATATCCGGGGTCGGTGCAAGACCCCGTGGCTGCCGCTCAAATAGCTTCAGGCTGAGCTCGCGCTCCAGCCGTTCCAAATTGCGGGAGACCTTGGGTTGTCCCACCCCGAGCCGCTGGGCGGCAGCCGTGGCGGTACCGGTTTCCAAAATAGCATTGAGCAGTTCAAGGTCATCCCACGTCAAAGCCCGATCTTGCGGTGTATCAGTCATGGCTTTGCGTCCGTTTGTTCGCAGCACGACCGCCGTGTACCACATCTGCCACGTGCTGGTGGCAGTGCTCACAGCAAGGCTGCATCAATATTTTCTCAAGTACGCCGTCCATGCTCGGCATGGCGCCCTGAGGCCAAAATCGCATCCTACAGACGGGCAGGGGGGCGCGCTCACCCCCCTAGCAACCGCACCGATCTCTAGCTTGCGGACTCTGGCAGCTCATAGGCCGACAGGCTGCGAATCAGCTCAACGATCCGCTTGCGCACCCGGTCATCGGCAATCCGGTCGAATGCGCGGGCGAGTTCCAAAATCTCCCGGCGGGTCAAGTCGGCGTCGTTCTCGCCACCAGTTGGCGACAGCGGGATCGACTTACGGCGGAGGTCTGCCGCCAAATCATCGAAAAAGAAGGACACCGGAACGTCGAGAACTTCTGAAACCTTGTGCAGACGCGATGCGCCCACGCGGTTCATGCCGCGCTCATACTTTTGGACCTGTTGGAAAGTAAGTCCAAGCTTCTCGCCCAGCGCCTCCTGGCTTAGGCCCAGCAGAGTCCGACGCAGTTTGATACGCGCACCCACGTGGGCATCGATCTTCTTCAGGCGCTTACGCTCCGACTCCGGCTCGCTGGTCTGGCCACGACCACGACGACGAACAGGCTTTTCCTCAATCGCCTTTTCTTCGGCGGCGAAGACAGGTAGCGGGACCTTAAGATGTGGCATCGTCATGGATCAGCCTCCGGTGCGGGTATCACGGTGCCCCCCGAGTGCGCACCGCCATTCCGATTGGAATAAGACAGTGTCGACACATTCCATTTGGAATGTCAACTCTCTATTGTAACGAAGATGCGCTTGTCTCTCCCATGAGCCAGCCGACCGCAAGGCTCGCGGGACAGTGCGCGCAACGAAAAACGGCGCATCGGATGGGATCACCGATGCGCCGTTGTGGTTTGAGCGGTAGGGCCTGTGTGGATCAGTGTTGGGCGTCTGACCTCAGCGCGGCACGCGTCCCAGCGTGCCCGGCGCTGGCCCCGGTGTGTTGCGGGTGAAGCGGCCGACATTGCCGAACAACTGTTCCAGGAATGTAAGAGAGTGGCCAGCCGTCGGGGTCTCCCGGCTGGTCATTGCCACTTGCTGACTATCTTCCAGCCCGCGACGCACAACTTCCGTCACAGTGCCGGAGGCATCAAAGCGCACCATCACGGCCTGTTGCTCGGTGGGTTTGGGCGCAAACCACGCGAGCGTCTCCGTCCGCCGACCAACATAATACCAGATGTTGGGATCGAACGTGCTGACGCTGGTGGGTGTGCCCAGAATTGCTTGCACCTCAGCGCGGGTGTGCAAGCCGGGCCGCACAGCTTCAATGCGATCCGGCTCCAGCAGCGCGCCCCGCTGGTCGACAATCGGGCTGCAAGCCCCCAAGGCAAGCACCATCACAAGTGCGACACTGCGCATGACTGAACCCCATCACAGAACCAGCCAGCAATCGCCGACGGTGAATATCTGCTGTCGGCAATCGCCGACGGTGAAGACCTGCTGTCGGCAATCGCCGACGGTGAAGACCTGCTGTCGGCAATCGCCGACGGTGAAGACCTGCTGTCG
>RDXE01000018.1 GCA_004292755.1 Alphaproteobacteria bacterium | reverse complement strand
TACTCCGAGGCCGTGCGACGCCACGCGACCATCACCTTGCGGGATTTGCTGGACTTCCGCCCAGGGCGCCAGCCGATCTCGCTGGATGAAGTGGAATCGATCACGGAAATCCGGCGCCGGTTTGTCACCCCTGGCATGTCGTTGGGCGCGCTGTCGCCTGAGGCGCACCGCACCCTTGGCATCGCCATGAACCGCATCGGTGCGAAATCCGACAGCGGCGAGGGTGGTGAGGACTCGCGCTACTTCAAGCCATTGCCCAACGGCGACAACGCCAACTCGGCGATCAAGCAAGTGGCCTCCGGGCGGTTCGGCGTGACCGCTGAATACCTGGTCAATTGCCGCGAGCTTGAAATCAAGATGGCGCAGGGTGCTAAGCCCGGCGAGGGTGGCCAGCTGCCGGGATTCAAGGTGACGGAGATGATTGCGCGTCTGCGTCACTCCACTCCTGGGGTCATGCTGATTTCGCCGCCGCCGCACCATGACATCTACTCCATCGAAGACTTGGCGCAGCTGATCTACGACTTGAAGCAGATCAACCCAACCTGCCGGGTGACGGTGAAGCTGGTCGCCCGTTCGGGCATCGGCACCATTGCAGCCGGTGTCGCCAAGGCGAAGGCGGACGTCATCCTGGTCTCCGGCCATGTGGGCGGCACCGGCGCATCGCCCCAGACCTCGATCAAGTATGCTGGCGTGCCGTGGGAGATGGGCCTGACCGAGGTGCATCAGGTGCTGGTGCTGAACCGCCTGCGCCACCGGGTGCGGCTGCGCACCGACGGTGGTATCAAGACGGGGCGGGACGTTGTTGTCGCTGCCATCCTGGGGGCGGAGGAGTTTGGCGTCGGCACCGCGGCGCTGGTCGCGATGGGCTGCATCATGGTGCGCCAGTGCCACTCCAACACCTGCCCGGTCGGGGTGTGCACCCAGGACGAAGGGTTGCGCGCCAAGTTCGATGGCACGGCTGAGAAGGTGGTCAACCTGTTCAGCTTCATCGCGGAGGAGGTTCGGGAAATCCTCGCCTCCCTTGGTTTCCGGACGCTGAACGAAGTGATCGGGCGGACGGACTTGCTGATGCAGGTCAGCCGCGGTGGCCATCATCTGGACGATCTGGACCTCAACCCGCTGCTGGCCCAGGCCGATCCCGGCGATCAGGCGCGCTATTGCACCCTGGAAGGCCGCAACGAGGTGCCCGACACGCTGGACGCCCAGATGGTCAAGGATGCAGCCCCCGTGTTTGAGCGGGGCGAGAAAATGCAGATCGCCTACAACATCCGCAACACCCATCGCGCCATTGGCACGCGCCTGTCGTCAATCATCACCCAGCGATATGGCATGAAGGGGCTGGAGCCCGGCCACATCACTGTGCGTTTGCGCGGGTCGGCTGGTCAGTCGCTCGGGGCCTTCGCCGTGCAGGGCTTGCGGCTGGAGGTGTTGGGTGACGCCAACGACTATGTCGGCAAGGGTTTGTCGGGTGGCGAGATCATCGTCCGGCCCACCACGGCCTCACCGTTGGTCACCAACCAGAACACCATCATCGGCAATACGGTTCTGTATGGCGCCACTGCTGGCAGCTTGTTCGCAGCAGGCCAGGCGGGCGAGCGGTTCGCCGTTCGCAACTCTGGTGCGACAGTGGTGGTGGAGGGCTGCGGCTCCAACGGCTGTGAGTATATGACAGGTGGCACCGCCGTGATCCTAGGGTCAGTCGGCGACAACTTCGCCGCGGGCATGACCGGCGGCATGGCCTTCGTCTATGACCGCGAGGGCACACTGCCCAAGCGCATCAACTCCGACAGTGTGCTCCACCAGCGTCTGGAGACGGAGCATTGGGAGGAGGTGCTGGTCGGCCTGATCCGCCGCCACGTCGCCACCACCCAAAGCCGCTTTGCCGATCAGCTGCTGCTGAACTGGGAGCGGGAACGCGGCTTGTTCTGGCAAGTCGTGCCGCGCGAGATGCTCACCCGCCTCGCCCACCCGGTCACCCGCGCTGTGGCGGCGGAGTAGCCATCCTCTGGGCGCGAGGCGGGCCACCCGCCTCGCGCCCAGAGGAGCCATGCGAATTGGTGCAGTGCGTCATGCTTTTTTGCTGGACTCTCCCGGCCCCTACGGCAAACTGTCACACGTCGGCCGTGGGGAGGCGGGCAAGGACGGCGGAGAGACGGTGGCGCGGTATACGCAGCCCAATCATCTCTCCGCCGCTTCTCTGTCTGGGGTGGCGCCGCGCACCCGTTCCGCCTGCCACTGGACTTGACAGTGCCTGGACGAAGGCGCCACCAACCCATCCATGAGCACTGACCACCCGATGCCAGCGCCGCGCCCCCTGTTGGACGCGGACCCGGACGACAGCGTTTCCGTCGCCACGCCTTGGCAGCGCTATCAAACCATGGTGCGCCGGGGCGAGATTGCCTCTGATCCCCAGCAGCAAGCCGTCGCCAAGCAGTTGGATCAATTGGCAAGTGAGTTGGCCGAGTGGCGCCCGCACAGCGCACCCCAGCAGCCGCGGCGCTGGCTGGGGTTCCTGTCGCGCAAGCAGGAATTGAGCGCCTTCGCGCCGCCGCCGCGTAGCGTCTACATCCACGGAGCCGTTGGGCGCGGCAAGTCGATGCTGATGGATTTGTTCTACGCGTCAGTCGGCACCTCACCGCGCCGCCGCGTCCACTTCCACGCTTTCATGGCCGAGATTCATCAGCGGCTAAAATCCCACCGCGAAACGGCGAAGGAAGATGGCTCAGACCCCTTCCCGCGCATGGCGGCCGAAGTAGCGGCGGCGTCACGGCTGCTATGCTTCGATGAATTTGTCGTCAACAACATTGCCGATGCGATGATCCTTGCACGGCTGGTGGAGCATTTGCTGGAAGCGCAGGTGGTGATTGTAGCCACCTCCAACTTCGCACCCGTCGACCTGTATAAGGACGGGCTGCACCGTGACCGGTTTGAGCCCTTCATCCGCCTGTTGGGCGAGCGGTTCACAATCGTTCCCCTCGACAGTGCGACGGACTATCGGCGTAACCGCCTGTCCGGACGGCAGGTCTATCACTCCCCCCTGGGCGCCTATGCGGAGCGCAAGATGGCTGAGGCGTGGGAGGAGTTGACCGACGGCGCCAAGGGCGAGGCCACGGCCATCACGGTGCTGGACCGCATCGTCGCGGTCCCATGCGCCGCGGCCGGCATCGCGCGCTTTCACTTCAAGGAGTTGTGCGACCGGCCTTTGGGGGCATCCGACTATCTCGCCCTCGGTGCCACCTACCACACGCTGCTGATCGACGAGATTCCCCTGCTGGGTCCCAGCAATCACAATGAAGCCCGGCGGTTCATCACTCTGATTGATGCCTTGTACGAAAGCCGCACCAAGCTGGTCGCCTCCATGGCAGCCCAACCCGACCGGCTATACCCCGAAGGCATTGGCGCGTTCGAATTCACCCGCACCGCGAGTCGCTTGATGGAAATGCAGTCGAACGACTGGCTGGACCAGCCGCCCTCGGTGGGAGGGGCGCTGGGGGATTGAGTGGGCGGCATCGCCCCAAGCGCTGCGGCATCACAGCACCAGCCGCACGATTGCCACAGTTAGCAGTGATCCAAGTCGCATCTGCCGACGTAACTGGGATATGTCAGGTGTCAGCCTTCCCGTCGATCCGAGTGTGCTTGTTGGTTTGGCCCGCCGGTTACCGCGCGGGGTCGGGATGGCTGCTCGGTCGGCTGGAGGTCAAGACAGCGTGAGCGGAGCGTCCAATCCGCGTACTGATGCCGCCTTGGAGCCCTTGATCCAGCGCATCGCCAATGAGCGTGATCGCGCGGCGTTCGCCGCCGTGTTCCGCGCGATGGCGCCGAAGGTGCGCGGGTACCTGCTGCGCCTGGGCGCTGACGACACCACCGCCGATGAAGTCACCCAGGAAGTGATGTTGACGCTGTGGCGTAAGGCTGACAGCTACAACCCCAAGCTCGCCTCGGTTTCCACCTGGGTGTTCACCATTGCGCGCAATCGGCGGATCGATCGCATCCGCCGCAGCCGCCGCCCCGATTTTGATCCGAACGACCCGGCATTCCATCCGGACCCCGTGGAGAGTGCCGAGGTTACCCACGAGGCGGCTGAGACCGGTGCGCGCCTCCGCCTCGCATTAAAAGACTTGCCGAAGGAGCAGGTTGCCCTGCTGGAAATGGCCTACTTCCAAGACAAGTCCCACCGCACCATTGCCGATGAAACCCAATTGCCATTGGGCACTGTGAAAAGTCGCATCCGCTTGGCGCTTGGACGCCTGCGCGACCGGCTGAAGGACTGACCACCATGCTGCACACCCCACCCCGCGCCCACCCCAGTGACGATGTGTTGTTGGAGTATGCCGCCGGGACCTTGCCCGAGGCGACAGCTCTGCTGGTCGCGACGCACTTGGCACTCTGCCCCGATTGCCGCGAGCAGGTGCGCACGTACGAAGCCGTGGGCGGTGCGCTGCTGGAACAGGAT
>RDXE01000079.1 GCA_004292755.1 Alphaproteobacteria bacterium | reverse complement strand
CCTTCGTCCATCGCGATCGGCGCAATCAGCTCGACTTCCATCGAGATGTTGTCGCCCGGCATCACCATCTCCGTGCCTTCCGGCAGCTTGATCATGCCGGTCACGTCGGTGGTGCGGAAGTAGAATTGCGGACGGTAGTTGGAGAAGAACGGCGTGTGACGGCCACCCTCTTCCTTCGTCAAGATGTAGGCTTCGCACGCAAACTTGGTGTGCGGGGTGATCGAGCCGGGCTTCGCCAGCACCTGACCACGCTCCACATCTTCACGCTTGGTGCCGCGCAGCAGCGCACCGATGTTGTCGCCAGCCTCACCCTGATCGAGCAGCTTGCGGAACATTTCAACGCCGGTCACGGTGGTCTTCACCGTCGCCTTCAGGCCGACGATTTCGATTTCCTCGCCAACCTTCACCACGCCGCGCTCAACACGACCGGTCACCACGGTGCCACGGCCCGAGATCGAGAACACGTCTTCGATCGGCATCAGGAACGGACGATCCTTCGGACGCTCCGGCTGCGGGATATACTCGTCCACAGCGGCCATCAGCTTCAGGATCGCGTCCTTGCCGATGTCGGCATTGCGATCTTCCAGCGCGCACAGCGCCGAGCCCTTGATGATCGGAATGTCATCGCCCGGGAACTGGTAGGACGAAAGCAACTCGCGCACTTCCAGCTCAACCAGATCCAGCAGTTCCGGATCGTCGACCATGTCGACCTTGTTCATGAACACCACCAGCGAGGGCACACCGACCTGACGGGCCAGCAGAATGTGCTCGCGGGTCTGCGGCATCGGGCCGTCGGCCGCCGACACCACCAGGATCGCGCCGTCCATCTGCGCCGCGCCGGTGATCATGTTCTTCACATAGTCAGCGTGACCGGGGCAGTCCACGTGCGCGTAGTGGCGGTTCGTGGTCTCGTACTCAACGTGTGCCGTCGAGATCGTGATGCCACGCGCCTTCTCTTCCGGCGCCTTGTCGATCACCTTGGTGATCGCCGCCGTCAGCGACGTCTTGCCATGGTCAACGTGACCAATGGTGCCGATGTTGCAGTGCGGCTTGTTCCGCTCAAACTTTGCCTTGGCCATGACGTCGCTCGTCCTCGGTTCACGCCGTTCGATTACTCAACACATCGTCGCAGTCGGCCCCGGAGCCGGTGGAGCGGGTGAGGGGAATCGAACCCCCACAGCCAGCTTGGAAGGCTGGTGCTCTACCATTGAGCTACACCCGCGCATCCGAGTATCACCCACCCCCTTCGTCAAACGACGGGTGCAGGCGACTTGGCGGCGGTGCAGACAGCGGGCTGGTCATCAACCGGGTTTGTCTCGGGCTCAACCCGCCCCGGCGGATCACCGCCCCGAGGGGCGGTGGTGGAGGGGGTAGGATTCGAACCTACGTAGACGTACGTCGGCAGATTTACAGTCTGCTGCCATTGACCGCTCGGCCACCCCTCCGGAATGACCACGTTCCACCTCGGTTGCTGACGCCCCCGCGGCGGAGGCCTCACGTAGTCTGTCCCGGCCCGCCTTGTCAACGGCCAAAAGGGGCAGCGGGCGTTGACAGGGGCGAAAACGCCAGCTTGCTCTGGGGTCGCGGTCAGCCGGGCAGCCTGCTATAGGATCGTGCCATGACTGAGCGCCCCCCGAAATCACCCGCGGACAGGTCCGCGTCGCGACGCCCCTCCTCTCGTGGCCCATCATCCCGGTCGAGTGGGGCGGACGCGGGTCCACCCCGCTTCCACCGCTCCGCCCCTGCCCCGCTGGATCGGCGCAGCATCGCCGCTCCAGGCGGATTGTGGCTGTGGGGCCTGCACGCCGTGGAGGCTGCCCTGGCCAATCCCAAGCGCCAGGTGCTGCGACTGGTGATGACGGCCGACGTGGCGCGCGGGTTTGACGGTCGTCGCCTCGCCGTCTCACCGGAAGTGGTGGAACGCGTGGTGATTGACCGGCTGGTTGGTCCGCAAGCCGTTCACCAGGGACTGGCCATGTTGACCCAACCGCTGGACCAACCGGCCTTGCATGATCTGCTGGGAGTCGTCGACCAACGCACCCGGTTCCTCGCGCTCGATCAAGTGACGGACCCGCACAATGTCGGCGCAATTCTGCGCAGCGCTGCAGCCTTCGGGGCCGCCGCCGTGATCCTGCCCGACCGTGGCGCGCCCGCAGAGACGGCCGTGCTGGCCAAGGCCGCCTCCGGCGCGTTTGAACGCGTGCCGATGGTGCGGGTGGTCAATCTGGCCCGGGCCATGGATGACTTGAAAACCGCAGGGGTGTGGTGCGTCGGCCTCGATGGCACCGCCACCACCGACATTGCCGACGCGCTGGCCGATCAGCCAACTGCGTTGGTGTTGGGGGCTGAGGGTGCGGGGCTGCGCCGCTTGACTGGGGAGCGCTGCGATGTTCTGGCGCGCCTGCCGACCGACCCTGCCTTCCCGTCGCTCAACGTCTCCAACGCGGCGGCCATTGCACTGTATGCCGTGGCGATGCGATTGCGGTGAAATCCCTTGCCGGGGGTCCCGCCTTCGGCTATGAAGCCCGCCCGGCCCCTACGGGGCTGGACACCGGGCCGTCGGAGCGTAGCTTAGCCTGGTAAAGCGCCTGCTTCGGGAGCAGGAGACCGGAGGTTCGAATCCTCTCGCTCCGACCAGACCGTTCGGTGGTCAGCACCCGTCCTGCTGATGCCGTGAAATCCGGAATGCTTGAGACGGGGTTTCGCGAGGCAGGTACTCATCGGTGAGTACCCACGGGACGGGGGGCCATATGGGCACGACACCGTCAGCACCTGGGCCGGTTCACGCAGGGTCTGCTGCGGCTGCTTCCCCCGCTCCAAAAACGATAAAGTTGAGTGATGAACAGGCACAGCGCGTCACCCAATTGGTGCGGCAGCTGGCGCGGGAACGCTATGATGCCGAAAATGTCGATGCGCTGTGTCGCATCGTCTATGTCCGAACGCTGCTGAAAATCCACGAGGTCGCGGGCGGGCGAACCAAGAACGCGATTCCCCTGGCCCATCGTATCACTGCATCGGTACTAAAGCTGGTGGTTGGCTTCCATTTCACCGCCGATGCCGTTGCCGAGATGCTGCGTGACCCCGATGATGACCCCGATCACGACAGCGCAGGCAAGCGCCGCTCTGCCAAGTAGCGCTGGAGGAATTTCGGCAGGCGCTCCGGCGGCAAGCTTTCAGGCTCCACCCATTCGGCTGCGATAATCTCCCGCCCATCGAGTGTGAGCGGCGGTTGCTCACTCAAATCCACTTCATACAGCCAGACATGATCCTGGCGATGCTCCACCCGCAGCTGCCATTGGCGGGCAAGCACCAGATGTTCTGGTGCCAAGCGGAGACCGATTTCCTCCCACACCTCGCGCACAGCGCCGTCCAGCGGGCTTTCGCCGCGGTTCAGGCCGCCGCCGGGCAGAGACAGGGTGCGCCGGTAGGAGGTTTGCACGACCAGCAGGCGCGGGCCATGCCACAGCGCAACCACAGCACCCCGGGTGGTGGGGCGGCGCAGCCACCACCACCCGCGCAGCAGCAGGAACGCAAGGCGATACCCGCGGGCGATGAGGCCTGGACTAATCAAGCTCCCCGACCAGCTCCGGCTCCTTTTGTTCATCGCGCTTCGGCGCGTCGGCAATGGTGAAGGTCAAGGCATTGTCTGCCACGCCCACCACCACAGTGCCGCCGCGGCTCAGCTTGCCGAACAGCAATTCATCGGCCAGCGGCTTCTTGACATGCTCCTGGATCACCCGGCCCAGCGGGCGGGCACCGTAGAGCGGGTCATAGCCCTTCTTGGCCAGCCAGCCGCGCGCAGCATCATCCAGCACGATGGAGACGTGACGGTCGGCCAGTTGCGCTTCCAGTTGGGCGACGAACTTGTCGACCACCTTGTCCATCACGTCTGGCGTCAAGTTGGCGAAGCGCACGATGCTGTCCAGCCGGTTGCGAAACTCCGGCGTGAACGTGCGCTCGATGGCTTCCAAGTCATCGCCAACCCGGCGATCCCGCTCAAACCCAATGGCGGGCTTGGCCATGTCCGCCGCGCCAGCATTGGAGGTCATGATCAGGATGACGTTGCGGAAGTCGACCACCTTGCCGTTATGGTCGGTCAACTTGCCGTGATCCATCACCTGCAACAGAATGTTGAACAGGTCCGGGTGGGCCTTTTCAATTTCATCCAGCAGCAAAACGACATGCGGGTGTTGATCCACGGCATCAGTCAACAGACCGCCCTGATCAAACCCAACATAGCCCGGTGGTGCACCGATCAGACGGCTAATGGAGTGACGCTCCATGTATTCCGACATGTCGAACCGGACCAGTTCCACGCCAAGCAGCTTCGCCAATTGACGGGCCACTTCGGTTTTGCCAACACCCGTAGGACCAGCAAACAAATAGTTGCCGATTGGCTTTTCGCTGTCGCGCAGGCCCGCGCGTGCCAGTTTGATCGCGGAGGACAGCACCTCAATCGCCTTGTCCTGGCCGAACACAACATTCTTCAGGTCGCGATCCAGGGTCTGCAGCACCTGACGATCATCTGTCGACACCGACTTCGGCGGGATCCGCGCGATCTTCGCAACCACCGCCTCCACATCGCGCACGGTGATGGTTTTCTTGCGCTTGGACACCGGCAACAGCATCTGCGCAGCACCAACCTCATCGATCACGTCAATCGCCTTGTCGGGCAGCTTGCGGTCGTTGATGTAGCGCGCGGCCAACTCCACAGCCGATTTGATGGCATCGGCCGTGTAGCGCACGCGGTGGTGCTGCTCGTAGTAGGGCTTCAGGCCGCGCAGGATCTTCACACTATCCTCAACCGACGGCTCGTTGACGTCGATCTTCTGAAAGCGGCGAACCAGGGCGCGGTCCTTCTCAAAATGGTTGCGGTACTCTTTGTAGGTTGTGGAGCCGATGCAACGCAGCGCCCCCTGGGCCAACGCGGGCTTCAACAGGTTGGAGGCGTCCATCGCCCCGCCGGACGTGGCCCCGGCGCCGATCACAGTGTGGATCTCGTCAATGAACAGCACCGCGTGTGGTTGCTGTTCCAACTCCTGCAGCACCGCTTTCAACCGCTCTTCAAAGTCGCCGCGGTAGCGGGTGCCCGCCAGCAACGAGCCCATGTCGAGGGAGTAGATCACCGCCGTCAGCAGCACTTCCGGCACTTCGCCATGGATGATGCGCCGGGCCAGACCCTCGGCAATCGCGGTCTTGCCCACGCCGGGATCGCCGACATACAGCGGGTTGTTCTTGGTGCGACGGCAGAGAATCTGGATCGTCCGCTCCACCTCAGCCTCGCGGCCAATCAGCGGGTCGATCTTACCGCCAGCCGCCTTCTTGTTGAGGTTGATGGTGTAGGCATCCAGCGCCTCGTGGCCCTTTTTCGCCCCAGCCTTTTCGCCCGCGGGACCTGCCGATTGGGTGGTCTCCTCCTCCGCACCCGTGGGGCGCTTGGTTTCGGACTTGCCGGGCACCTTCGCGATGCCGTGGGAGATATAGTTCACCGCGTCGAACCGGCTCATATCCTGCTCTTGCAGGAAGTACACCGCGTGGCTCTCCCGCTCGGAGAACATGGCGACCAGCACATTAGCGCCGGTCACTTCAGCCCGCCCAGACGACTGCACATGGATCACAGCACGCTGGACAACCCGCTGGAAGCCAGCGGTTGGCTTCGCTTCCTCATTGCGAGACGAGACGAGGGATTGCAGCTCCGCGTCCAGGTAGCCACCCAGATCGCGACGCAGCTTGTCGAGGTCAACGCCACACGCGCGCAACACGGCGATGGCGTCTTGATCCTCGGTCAGCGCCAGGAGCAAGTGCTCCAGCGTCGCGTATTCATGCCGCCGCTGGTTGGCAAGGTCGAGGGCGCGGTGCAGGCTCTTTTCCAACGTGCGCGACAGCATGGCGCGTCAGTCCTTTTCTAGAGTGCACTGCAGCGGGTGCTGGTGGCGGCGGGCGAAATCCATCACTTGGGTGACCTTGGTTTCGGCCACCTCATAGGTGAAAACGCCACAGACACCGACGCCGCGCTGATGAACATGCAGCATGATCTTCGTGGCTTCTTCGCGCGATTTGGCGAAGAAGCGCTCCAAAACATGAACAACGAACTCCATTGGGGTGTAGTCGTCGTTCAACATCAACACCTTGTACATCGACGGCTTTTTCGTTTTTGGCTTGGCCTTTACGATCACGCCAGTCGATGGCACCCCACCGCCGCCGCCCACGTCATCGTCTTCCGCACCGGCACGGGGCTGGCCAAGGCTAACGAGGGGAGAGGGGAACTGGGTAGGGCTGGTCAAGGGACGATCCTGTCAGTTTCCGATGCAGCGGACCGAGGCATCGGCGCTGCCGCGCTCCGGTTCCACCACAGCATATGATCCGTTATGCGGCGGCGAAAAGGGGGCTTTGGCCGCAGCCGTCGAAACGTGGCTGGCTGTTTGGTCGCAGCCCCAACGATATGCTGCGATGCAGCATATGTCCGCTGCAACTCTGATGGTGCGCCGCAGCATAGCGATGACAAACGAAAACGGCCGAGTGGTCGCCCACTCGGCCGTATCCGCAGGGTCTCTCCGCCGCAGCGAAGAGACCAAATCACTCAGCCAAAACGCCTTAGGCGGCCGGCTTCATGAACTTCTCGACAGCGACGTTGACGCGCGCCTGGATCGGCTCCATCGCTTCGTTGGCAACCTTGGTGGCCAGCTCGGAGAACTTGGAGCCTTCGGCGACAACCTTGTCGAACGAGGTCTTGGCGAGGTCGGTCTGGACGTCAACGACTTGGCGCAGCGAGGTGCAGCCGAGGATCGCCTTGGTCGCGGAGACCTGGCTCTCAATCTGAGCCTGGGCGAAAGCAACAACCGCGCGGGAGATTTCTTCCGCACCCTTGACGGCGATCGAAGAAGCGCGGAACAGGGCTTCCACGTTGTCCTTACCGAACACATGCAGTTCGTTGTAGGACTTGAAGAACGCGGTCTGCGCCTTTTCAATCTGCTCCTTGCTCAGGGTCAAGGTCTGCTCCAGCGCCTTTTGCTGGGCATCGGCGCCGGCCTTCACAAAGGCTTCGACGGTTTGCTTGCCGGTTTCGACAGCGGCTTCGAGGGCCTTCACGTCTTCGCGGGCGGTGGTCTTCTTGGCGGTGGTCATGGTGGAGCACTCCTGTTAAGTCACGAACCTTGTCACACCGCACCGTCCCCTATGAACGGGGTATCGGCCAGTCGCGCGACCATTTCGATGTCGTTCGCCAGGGCCTTTACCAGGGCGGGCGACTATGGTGCGGTGCACAATGAGAGGGTTATGCCTGCCCCCCCTGACCCGGTCAAGGGGTTTTTGTGCAGTGCAACATGGGCCGGATTGTCGCGCTTGACGGGGTGCCTGCACGCACGCCAGGGTGCGGCTCACTTTCGCGCGCTGCGTGTCCGACAGTGCGCGAGGTCCACGACCGCCTGGAGAGTGCTGTCCCATGACATTTTGCA
Source organism: Alphaproteobacteria bacterium (assembly GCA_004292755.1). Classification (GTDB taxonomy): domain Bacteria; phylum Pseudomonadota; class Alphaproteobacteria; order Elsterales; family Elsteraceae; genus RDXE01. Next base: position 15,728 of record RDXE01000079.1, on the reverse strand, counting down.
TTGGAATCAAGGTGGCGGAGGGGCTGATCGCACTCGCCGATGGCCGGATCACGGCTGGTGCCCAGGTCACCTCGGCCCGCAAAATGTCCATGCACGGCCCCAGCGGCCAGCGCTTTCTCGTGATGACCTCGGGCTTGCGCTCGGTGCGCGACAAAACCGTGGCGTATTTTGAGCGGGAGATGGCAGCCGCAGGCCAGCCATTTCCATCAATGCTGGACGCCGTGGGCGCGTTCTGCCGCTGCCTCAGGCGGGTGATGGCCGAAGACAAGGCTGCTCTGGCGGATAGCGGCTTAAAGTTTAATCTGCATGCGATCCTAGGCGGCCAACTGGCTGATGATCGCGAACCGATGCTGTTCCTGATCTACCCCGAGGGCAACTGGATCCAGGTAGACGAACGGACACCCTATCTGTCGATTGGCGCCACGGCCTACGGCAAGCCGATCCTGGACCGCGCCTTGAAGCCCGGCACGACCATGGCAAGCGCGCTCAAGATCGCCTATCTGAGCTTCGATTCGAGCCGGGTCAGCTCCGCCGATGTTGGCTTCCCGCTCGACATGGTCACCTTCTCCGCCATTGACCGGGTCTGGCGCGAGGCGCAGTTCGATGATGATGACTTGCGCCGCCAGCGGCAGTGGTGGAACACCCATATCAAAGGCTTGGTGGATCGGATGCCAGAGGGGCCATGGGCCTCCGCCCTGATGCCCGACGCGGACTGGACCTAAGCCAACAACTGGGGGGAACAATCATGACCATCACCATCTGGGGGCGCGCCAACTCCTCCAACGTCATGAAGGTGCTGTGGGCGGCCGATGAACTGGGTCTGGCCTATGTTCGCCATGATGTTGGCGGGCCGTTCGGCGGCAACCGCACAGCAGAGTATTTGAGCCGCAATCCCAATGGTCTGGTCCCCACCATCGAGATCGATGGTGAAATCGTGTGGGAAAGCAACACCATCCTCAGGCTGCTGGGTGACCGCTATGGGCGCGACACGCTGTGGCCGTCGGACCCGCTGGTGCGCGCGCGGGCGGAGCGCTGGATGGACTGGCAACTCGGCACGCTCGGTGCACCGATGACCACCCTGCTGTTCCAACTGGTTCGCACGCCGGAGGATCAGCGCCAGCCCGCGCTGATCGCCCAAGCCCTGGAAACCGCCACCAAGCACTGGGCGTTGCTGGATGCCCATCTGGCCACTTCCGCCTATGTCGGCGGGCCGAACTTCACCCTGGCGGATATGTGCCCTGGCTGTCTGGTGGCGCGGTGGTTTCGCTTTCCCGTCGAACGCCCGCCCCTGCCCCATCTGGAGGCGTGGTACCAGCGCCTGCAGCAGCGCGCACCGTTCCAACGCTGGGTCGATATCGCACCAACCTAGGGGAGCATCCGCGCCCGCTATTTCTCGACGAATGCCTTTTCGATCACGAACTGGCCGGGCGCGTTGCTGGAGCCTTCGACAAAGCCCAACTCCTCCACCATGGTCTTCAACTCAGCGAGCATTTCCGGGCTGCCGCACAGCATCACCCGGTCATCAGCCGCCGAGAGGGGAGCAAGGCCGAGGTCAGCTGCCAGCTTGCCAGACCGGATCAAATCCGTGATTCGCCCGGTGTGCTCATAGGCTTCGCGGGTCACGGTCGGGTAGTAGGACAGCTGCGCTGCAACCATCTCGCCAATCAACTCATGCTGCGGCAGCTCGTCCCGGATGTAGTCCTGATAGGCCAACTCCGCGACGGTGCGGCAGCCATGCACCAGCACCACCCGCTCGAACCGTTCGTAGGTGTCCGGGTCGCGGATGATCGCCATGAAGGGGGCGAGCCCCGTACCCGTGGCGAGCAGGTAAAGCACCTTGCCCGGCGTTAGGCTTTCCACCACCAGCGTGCCGACGGGCTTGCGCCCCACGAGCACGGTGTCGCCCGGCTGGATGTGCATCAACCGGCTGGTCAAGGGACCGTTGGGCACCTTGATGCTCAAGAACTCCAACTGGTCCTCGTAATTGGCGCTGACCATGCTGTAGGCCCGCACCAGCGGCTTGCCCTCCACCTCCAGCCCAATCATGACGAATTGACCGTTGGTGTAGCGGAAGTGTGGATCGCGCGTGCAGGTGAAGGAAAACAGCGTTTCTGTCCAATGATGGACAGTCAGCACTTCGGCCTGATGATACGCGCTCATTGCGTGCTCCCGATGGTCAGGGCTGCCACTCCCCGCGCACACTGTGGTGATGCCGTGGCGCCGGTGCAGGAGTGGGGAGTGTGGGCACGGTCGCTCCGTGCGGTTTCATCCACTAGGCGGGCGTCGGCAGCCTGTCAACCGCAGGGGCAGAGCGGAGCCCCGGCGATGCGTCGCGCGTCAGGCTGCCACAAGTGCTGGCACCGCTGGGCCCGGCATCATGGGGCAATGGTTGCTGTAACGCTCTCGCCCCTTTCGTCGGCGCTGCCCCAAGCTCCAGTCCCTGTGGCCCATGAGGCGCCGTGGGACCCTGTCTGGCCCTGCGCCCGGGGTGCTGCGGCTGCCTGGTTTCGGCGCCTCCACAGTGCCTCTGCCACCACGCGGCTGAGCCCGGTCGACCGGGACGATCTGTGCGGGTTGCTGGCCTTGGCACTGGCGGACCCGGCGCTGCCGGCCACAGTCGCCCTTGGTCTGTCACCCGATCAGCTGCGCCATCTGGGCGCCCTGCTCTGCCCCGACGGCCTGGATGCCTTAGGCGTGGGGTGGTCGACCGAGACGGGCGAGGACGCAGTTGAAGAGCCGGACCTGCGCCGCCTGCTGGGCGAGCATGGCGCGCCAGCTTCGCCACTGGCAGCGCTGCTGGTGCCAGTGATTGCGCGGCGCTGTCGCTGGTCGCGGCATCTGTGGGTGGCGATGGGGGTGCGCTCGCGCCCCGCTCTTGCGGCGCTGTTTCAGCGCCATTTCCCCAGCCTGGCCGCGGCCCGCCCGCCCGGTATGCGCTGGAAGCGCTACCTCTACCGCAATCTGTGCGCAGATACCCTGGCGGTGGTGTGCAAATCGCCGGAGTGCGAAGGGTGTGAAGACTATCCTGAGTGCTTTGACGAGCCGCACTGAGGCAGCTCGCCGCCAACTGCTAGCGTGGGCTGCTCACGGCACAGGTCATCCGTTCGCGCTCCAACGAGCGACAAGCGGCGCGTGCCTCCCCCTCGCTCAACCCTGCGACGCGCGCGCGGAACAGGTTGGCGCCTCCGGTGCGCACCTCCGTCACCTGTACCTGCCCGGCTGGCAGCCGCGCTTGGCGTTGAGCATTGGTGGCAGCTGCCCGCGCCGCCGGTTCGCGCGCAAAGGCGCCAACTTGGATCGCCCAGCCGCCGCGCGCAGCAGCGGGAGCAGCCCCGCGCGCAGGAGTGGCGGCGGGTGCCGGTTGCGGGCGTGCTGCGGGGGCTGGTGCCACCGGACGGGCCGCTACAGGAGCCGCCGGAGGTGTCGCTGCCCGGCGTTGGGGCGGTGTCACCACGGCGGGGGTTGCCATCGCAGTGCGCACGATCCGCGCCCCTTCGCCATCGCCCTGACCGCCACGGCGGTCATCAGAGCGCTGCGCCACGGCAGCCGAGGCTGGCGGCGGGCGATCCTCAAAGTCACCCCCGAACCCGCGATCCAGCAGGCGCATCATGGTCTGGTTGCGCTGAGCGCTGCTCTGGCCACCGAACACCACACCGATCAGGCGCCGATTGCCCCGTTGCGCCGAGGCGACGAGATTGTATCCAGACGCGCGAATGAACCCGGTCTTGATGCCATCGGCGCCCGCATAGGTGCCCAACAGCGCGTTGTGGTTGCCGTGCCACCGCCCCTCATGGGTGAAGCCGCGGGTCGCAAACATCGGGTAGTAGGTCGGAAAGTCGCGGATCAAGGCTCGACCCAGCACTCCCATATCGCGCGCGGTCGAGACCTGACCGGGATCGGGCAGGCCGGATGCATTCTGGAACTGAGTGCGCCCCATGCCCAACCGGCGAGCCTTCTGGGTCATCAGGCGGGCAAACTGCGCCTCGCTGCCCGCCAGCGCCTCGGCCACCACCACGGCAGCGTCATTCGCCGACTTGGTCATCAAGCCCAGCACTGCATCTTCCAGGGTGATCCGCTCGCCTGGGCTCAAACCCAGCTTGGTCGGCGACATCGAGGCAGCATAGGCGCTGACTGGCAGTCGGCTCTCCCAGCTCAACTTGCGATCCCGCACAGCCTCAAATGCCAAGTAGATGGTCATCATCTTGGTTAAGGAGGCAGGAAACAGCTGCAAGTCAGGATTGGAGGCGTGCAAAATTTCACCGGTCGCGGCATCCATCACCAACGAGGCGGTGCGCGCCTCAACAGGAGGAGCCATTGCGGCGGTCATACTTCCGCCAATCACCAGCGCAACAACCATGCGCCAGACAATACCTAGGGATCGCATGGGCAGACGTGCCTCCGCGTTGCCATGACAGCCGTCGATGAGGCGGCGCTGCACCGTCGCTTGCGAAGCCCCGCCCGAGAATCGTAGCTTTCGGGTGAAGAAGTGTCCATAACCAATTGACTCAAGGACGGAATCTCATGCTCGGAATGATTCGTATCGCTGGCATCACAGCGACTCTTTCCCTGGTTGGCTGCGCCCAGCCGGGCTATGAAAGCGCGCCCTGGCTGCGCCATCTCGGCTGGTTCCGGACGGTTCTGGGCCAGGATCTGATCGCGACCTGCACGACCGACACGCCTCGGCTGCGCGCGATCTACAACGGTCGGTACGACACGCAGATCCGCCAGTACGACCTGACGCCTACGGCGACTGCTGCGTGGCAGCTTGCCACCATGGTGCGCGGCACGACCAATGTTCTGACCTTGGACAGCCGGGACCTCGCCCAGCCCTGGCGCGGGCGCACGACTGAGCGGACCGTCGGCGCCGAGGATCGGCAGCGCATCATCGCAGCCCTGGACGCCACGCCAGACCCAGTGGCATCGGGCACCAATCTGCCCTCGGATCGGCTGTACTGGATCGTCACCGAATGTCGGGATGGAAAGGTGCACACTCGCGCATGGCTGCTGGACGACAGCCGTCCGCAGCAACCGGCCTTCGTGGCCGTTCTCCGCGCGCTGGACCCTGATGAGACGCCGCTGGAAGACCGGCCAGTGTTCGGCAACAGCCGAGACCGTCGGGAGGGGCGCTTTATGATTGAGGTGCCGTAGCCGACACGGGTGCCGTTGAGCTACCGCTGGTCTTGCCGGAAGGCCGGGGCCGCCATGCGGTCCAGGTTGCGGAGATGCAAGGTGAACCAGGTCGGCAAGTCGTGGCTGAGGAAGCCGCGTGCCGTCTCGTACGCGCCGCCATCGGCCGCACGCAGGGCATCATCCAGCCAGTGCAGCAGGCGCCCATGATCGGCTGCGTGTCGGGCGCGACCGGGCGCGTCGGCGGCAGCCAGCAGCCGCTCCTCCAACTCAAAATGTTCCACGAGGTGATGGCGCAGCGTGGCGAGATGACAGGTGAGTTGGGCATCGGTCGCGTCGAGCGCCTGATCCCACAGATGAGCAAGTTCGACATGGTCGCCCGCAACGGCGCCCGAGCCCGCGATGGTGTGCAAGCCCCCCAACGCTTGCCGTGACAGGCCCTGAGCTGCCGCCTGAGCCTCGGATGCTGTGGACTGGTCAGGCAATGACGGCAGGGACTTGCGGACGGCCATAGGGCACCTCGCCAAACACGACCGCAGGACAGGGCCTCGACAGAGCTAGAGAGCTTTGGCCGAGGTGCCTGAGCCGATGACGGTCAAACTGTGCCATCGGCGCGGGCCGTCAACCACATGCTATGTCAGCCGCGCGCCGATATGTCCTAGTCCGCGGGTTGGCTGTCGGACCGTGCGCCGGCCCAAGTGGTGATATCTCGCGCTACTGGCGCCAGTTCCACCTCGCGATGGATCTGCTCCGCGAGTGCCAGCAACTGGAACCCGAGATTGCCAATCACGACGTCACGGTCGAGGTTCTTGTAGCGCTCGTGCAAGGGCAGCACCGACCACACGACGGCGCCACCCATCTTGGCGATGACATCGGGCGCCTTTGGCTCGGCCAATTGCGATTGGCGCAGGCGGCGCGGAAAGGCCTCCAGCACATCCTCCCAGTCTGTGCGATGGGCTGGGATGGGCCAACGCTCAATTTCCCGGCGAAACGCGAATTCCAGCCCATCGGCCAAGGCGTCCCGCCTGCCAACGGCATGGTCGCGCAGCACGCCTTCGCCGAGGATGAACACATCTTGAAGGACAGCGGCGAAGGCTTCCCAACGCGAAACCTCCAGCGCGTCCTGGAACAGCTTTTCCTCCGACAGCGCATAAAAGAAAACGCCCGTGCGGGCGCGACAATACTCGATGGTTGCCTTGTTCGCGATGCGCGCTGATTCCGCCCCCATCAAGAAAGCAAATCCCGCAGCGTCGCTCACCTTCGGCGTCGCGCGAAATAAAGCCCCCAAGCGTTGCAAGGTTTCGCGCATAATCCTCTCCCTGCGGTGGCAGCACTGTGGCGCACCGACTGTCGCAGACAAGCTCGGCGGTCGCACCACCCCCTCTGTCTACCCCTACCTTGGTCTAAAGTGCTGGAAATTGTTGGGCTTCCGTCCAAAAAATGCCTCGATTCCCGTGAGCCAAACGCGTATCCGTACTCAAACGCGTGATGCTGCCGTGCAGATGTGCTTAGGCAGACCGTGTCCGCGGCGGGCCGGGGGGTTCGCTGCAGAGTTGGGAGGGAAAAACCATGAGTGGAGCGCGCGGTTCGGCCGGCGCTGGCGGAGCATCGGCGGCATCAGCCGTCATCACGCCGGAAAAGGCCAAGGCCTATTGGGGAGAGACGTCGTCGCACATGATGGTTGTGCTGGCGATTTGGGTCTTCTTCAGTTTCTTCGTTCACCTCTTCGCCCCCTCGTTGAATGCGATCCACATGCTGGGCTTCCCGCTTGGCTATTGGTTTGCATCGCAAGGGTCGATCCTCGTCTTCATCGCCGCTATCTGGTACTACGCCTCTAAGCAGAACCAGATCGACGAGAAGTTCGACGTCGCCGAAGACTAGGCCGGGGGACTGAACCAATGAAAATGGATGGTGGATTCCTCAACAACCTCGGCAAAGTCTACACCTACTACACGGGTGGCTTTGCTGCGTTTGTTGTCCTGATCGCAATCCTGGAGCAGCTTGGCATGCCAAGCCGCTGGCTGGGATATCTGTACATGGCCGCGACGATCGGCGTGTACGCCTTCATCGGCATCATTTCGCGCACCGGCGAGATGAGCGAATACTACGTCGCGGGCCGCAAGGTTCCGGCGTTCTACAACGGCATGGCGACTGCGGCAGACTGGATGTCGGCAGCGTCGTTCATCGGCATGGCAGGGTCGTTCTACCTGCTGGGCTACAACGGCCTTGCCTTCGCCCTGGGCTGGACCGGTGGCTTCGTGCTGGTGGCGGTGCTGATGGCGCCGTTCCTGCGCAAGTTCGGCCAGTACACGGTGCCTGACTTCCTCGGCGCGCGCTTCGGCGGCAATGTCGCCCGCCTGATCGGCGTGGTGGTGCTGATCACGGCGTCGTTCGTGTATGTCGTGGCTCAGATCGTTGGCGTCGGCATCATCGCGTCGCGCTTCCTCGGCATGGCGTTCGAGATTGCCGTGTTCGTCGGTCTCGTCGGCATTCTGGTCTGCTCGATGATGGGTGGCATGAAGGCGGTGACCTGGACCCAGGTGGCCCAGTACATCATCCTGATCATCGCCTACCTGATCCCGGTCACCCTGCTGTCGGCCAAGTTCTTTGGTGTGCCCATCCCGCAGCTGATGTACGGCTTCGCGTTGGAGCGCATTGAAGGCTTTGAGAAGACCTTGGGCGTGGCCCAGAGCTATGTGGCTCCGTTCATCAATGCCCGCGGTCAGTTTGACATGACCCAGGCGATGAACTTCTTCTTCCTGGTGTTCTGCTTGATGCTGGGCACGGCGTCTCTGCCGCACGTCCTGATGCGCTTCTTCACCACCCCGTCGGTGCGTGAAGCCCGCACCTCGGTTGCTTGGACGCTGGTGTTCGTCGGTGCCCTTTACCTGACTGCACCGGCCTATGCCGCCTTCGCCCGTCTGGAGGTCTACCAGAACGTGATCGGTCAGCCGATTGCGTCGCTGCCGGTCTGGGTGCAAAGCTGGGGTGCCATCGGTCTGGTCGGCGCCTGCGATGCCGCCAATGCCTCGACCATCTTCTCCCTCTGCCGCGGTGTCACCGGCAATGCCGACGGCATCTTGCAGGTGGCGGAGTTCCGCATCCACCCCGACGCCATCGTGTTGGCGACGCCAGAAATCGCTGGCCTGCCCTACGTGATCGCTGGTCTGGTCGCTGCCGGTGGCTTGGCCGCCGCGCTGTCGACTGCGGATGGGTTGTTGCTGGCGCAGTCCAACGCGCTCAGCCATGACCTCTACTACCGCATGATCAATCCAAACGCCGACACGGCGAAGCGCTTGCAGATCTCGAAGATTCTGCTGGTGGTGGTTGCCTTGCTGGCGGCTTGGGTTGCTGGCTCCATGGGTGCAGACATCTTGTTCCTGGTCGCCTGGGCGTTCTCGATCGCGGCGGCGGGTCTGTTTGCACCGCTGGTGCTGGGCATCTGGTCGAAGACTGCGACCAGTGCTGGTGCCGTGGCGGGCATGATCGTCGGCTTCGGCGTCACCTTCACGTATCTGATCTGGACTGAGTTCGCGGGTCCGTCCTTCAAGGCGTTCTTCGGTGATGCCGCCACCTTGGCGCCAGCCCGCGGTCGTCAGGTTGCGACGATCTGGGGCATCAACAACATCTCCGGCGGTATCTTCGGTGTGCCGCTGGCGTTCTTGGTGACCTACGTGGTCAGCCAATTCACGGAGAAGCCCTCCAAAGAAATGCAGGACTTCATTGAGTCCATCCGCATTCCGAAGGGTGCTGTGCGCGAAGTTGGCACGTCACGCGCCGTGGAATAGTCTGTCCCGGCAATGACAGGGGGACGGCGGCTGGTCCGCCGTCTCTTTTTTTGCGCAGCAGGATGCCATGACCCAAAGCACTGATTTTCTGGTGAGTTTTATCCCATTTTGGATCGTCACCTATGGGCTGGCGGTGTTGGCTTGGACATTCATTGGTCGATTTTTGCTCGGCATGTGGCTGCCGCCAAACACCTCCAACTATATTTTTCGGTTCTTCCGATTGCTGACGGATTGGCCGTTGATGGTGGTCAGCGCGATGACGCCGCGGATCGTACCCCAGCCCTTTGTGCTGCTGTGCGCTGCCTATTGGTGCTTCGTGCTGCGCTATGTCGCGTTTGTGCTGTTTTTCCTCAGCGGAATGGCGCCATCGATCACCGGCGGGACGGGGACCTTACAATGAAGCCGCAGCACTTGATCGTCGCCATCGTCGTCCTCGCGTGCCTGAATGGTTTGCTGTCGCCGATCTTGCCCGCGGTGTATGTGTTCGCCCCGGTGTGGCTGCCTGAGTTGTTTCCCAAAGATCCGCTGGTGATTTTCTACAGCTCTTCGGTGATCGTCACGATCTCCACCTTGTTGCTTGGCGGGGTGCCAGCCGCGATTGTCGAAGGTCTTACCCGCAGCGAGACCAGCACACCGACCTCGCTCACCGTGTGGCTGGTGGGGGTTGCCCTGCTAACTGCACCCGGTTTCATGCGGTTCTTCACGCCGCATTGACCGCACATGCCACACGGCTACTCTCGTGGGTGTCCTAGCCCGCAGGAGCTGTGCCGTGACCCACGCCGACGCATTGCATCGAATCCGCGCCTGCGCCGACCTGTCGATCCGCCGAGCTTTGGGATTCGCCCTGCTGGCGGTGCTGTGGATGGCCGCAGGGCTTAGCTTTGACCTCGCGATTGCCGCCAAAACCTCCGCCATCGAAACCATGCTGATCGCGGTTGTGCTGGTGTTGAAGGCGATGACGGCCGAGTATCGGGACTATCGCCGCACTGAGGTGTGGACGCTTCTGGATCAGGAACATCACCTGCCAGAAGCGCGCGCCCAGTCGGTTATCGGCGGGGTGCTGAAGGAACGCTATTGGAAGCATGCCGAATATGCAGGCATCGCCGCCTGTGTGTGCTGGCTGCTCACCTTTGGCCTGCAGGCATTGCGCCCCACGATGGTTGGTTGATCCATGGCCGCTGATGGTCCGGCCCGGCCGTTGCTGAAGCGACTGAAGCTGCTCGCTATCCTCCCCCCGCTGGGGGTGGCTCTCGCGATCTGGTTGCTGGTGACCGAACAGACCTTGGCCGCCATCGCCGCACTGGGCGGCTCGGTTGTTGGCGGCTTGGTGCTGCATCAGGTGTTCAGCGTGGTGCGTCGCTCCAACGCGCTGTTCGAACGTTTGGCGGGCGATGCCTTGCTGCTTGCGCGTCAAGGCGCCCTGCCCGCCCGTCTGCGCGATCAGGCAAGCGAACCGGGGGCAGCAGGCGCCATCGCCGGTGCCCTGGTTGGGCTGGAGCGCATGACGGCCACCCTTGATTCGGTGTCGGTCGGTCTCATCGCGATCGACCGGCGCGGTCTGGTGGTCTACGCCAATCGCCATGCCGATGCCGTGATGGGCGATGCTGCCCATGCAGGCTCGGCCGTGTTTGACGTGCTGGAGCGGGAAGACCTTGACCTCGCCCTGCAGTCCCTCAGTAAGCAAGCGATTGAAACGGAGTTGCGCCGCGTGGACGGGGTTAGCTTAGCGGTGCGGATGTCGCCGCTGCCCGATCAGGCGGTGCTGATCCAACTGCCCGCCGATGCGCCGCGCCTCGCTGCCTTCGGGGCGGTACCCACCCCCGCCGTGATCGATGACGACCTGCCGCTCGACCAATTGCCCGTTGTGGTGTTGGACACCGAGACCACGGGCCTAAAGCCGGAAACCGACCGGATCGTCTCCATTGGGGCCGTGCGCATGACCGGCACCCGCCGCCATCGCGCTGGCACCATAGACCTTCTGGTCCGACCCGATGTGCCTGTGCCGCTGGTGTCAGCAGAAATCCACGGCTTGACCGACGCGATGCTGGCCAACGAGCCCCCCTTTGCCGACCTCTGGCCGCACGTGGAAACCGTGCTGACCGGGTGCGTTCTGGTGGGTCATCACGTCATCTTCGATGCGTTGATCTTGCGCGCAGAGGTGGAGCGCAATGGCCTGGTCTGGCCCGACATCCTGACCCTGGATGCAGGCAAACTGTTCAAACGGTTCGACACCCGCGCCCCCGACGGGCTGGACGAGCTAGCGGAGCATTTGGGCATGACGCCGCTTGGCCGTCACACTGCCCTCGGCGACGCATTATTGACGGCAGATGTGTGGAAACGTGCCCTGGAACAGGCACGGCTGCGCGGCATCGTCACCTGGGGACAGCTAAAGCACCTGGTGCAATGAGGACCTGATGGATCCGAGCCGAGTTGAAGCTCTTGACACCTACCCGTTCCGCGAACGGTTAGGCGCTGTGATGCGACCGTTGCCACCCATGGTGCCAGCCGATGGCACCCTCAGCCATGCCGTGCAGATTCTGGACGAGACTGCCTCCTCGGCTGTTGCTGTGGCTGATGCCGAGGGCAAGGCCGCGGGCTTGATCACCGAGCGGGACGTCGTCCGCACCCTGTCGCGCCACCAGAACCATGCACTGGCGGTGGCGGCTGCGACCGTAATGACGGCACCGATTGCTGCAATGCCAGCGGAAACGCGCCTCTACAAAGCAATCTCGCGCATGGAGCGGTTGGGCCTGCGCCATCTCGGCGTGACCGATGCGGGGCGGCTGGTTGGCCTGATCACGCCGCGGCAGTTCCTGCGTCGGCGCGCCAGCGGGGCCTTTGCCCTGGCCGATGCGCTGGAAAATGCCCCGGATGGGCCATCGCTGGCTGCCGCCCGCAAGCGGTTGGCCATCATCGCTGCCGATCTGCGCAAAGAGGATATGGGCGCCATCGACATCGCCGAGCTGCTGGCCGAGGCGCTGCGCGACACCACCCGCCGCTGCGCAGAGTTGGTGGAGGCGGAGATGGGCCCACCACCTGGGGACTGGTGTGTGCTGATTCTCGGCTCTGGTGGTCGTGGCGAAACCCTTCTCGGTGGCGACCAAGACAACGCCATCATCCACTCACCCGGCGCCGCGATGGAAACATGGTGCGCCAAGGCAGGCGAACGCCTGGCCGCCATGCTGGGTGAGGTGGGCGTGCCCCTGTGCAAGGGCAACATCATGACCTCCAACCCCGAGTGGCGGGGCGATCTTGCCACCTGGGAACAGCGCTTGAGCGGTTGGTGGCGGGTGGAAGACGCCGAGGCCCTGCTGGATGTTGACATCTTCTACGACTGCCAGCCGGTCCATGGCGACCTCGCCCTGGGCGACCAGCTGCGCCGCTACGCACTGGCGGGCGCGCAACAGCGCATGCCATTCCTGGCGGCACTGGCGCAGCACCTATCGACCCTCGGGACCGCGCTCAACTGGTTTGGCGGCTTGCGCACCGATCACGGCATGATCGATTTGAAGCTGGGCGGCACCTTCCCGATCGTTGCAGCAGCGCGCACCCTGGCCCTGCGCCGCGGCATTTCAACGACGTCGACCCCCAGCCGCATTCAGGCGTTGATGGAGGCCGAGGTGCTGAGCCCCGGCGATGGTCAACGCCTGATTGAAGGGCTGGAACTGTTGATGGGCCTGATCCTCGATCAACAATTGAGCGACCTAGCCGCAGGACAGCCGCTGACCACCAAGGTGGAGGTGGAGCATCTCGGTAGCCATGTGAAGAGCCGCCTGAAAGAGTCGCTGAAGCAAGTCGATATGCTCGCCAACATGGTCCGCCAAGGGCTTGCCGGATAAGGCTGGTTCGCGCTATCCAACCTCTCCGCCCGCCCGAACGGCGAAGCGGAGGGGGCCGGTAGCATAACGGTTAATGCCAACCGCTCATAACGGTTTCGATGGGGGTTCAAATCCCTCCCGGCCCACCATTTTCTGGAGAAGTGCTGCGCCCTATGCCCGCCCGCTGACGGGGCTGGAGCGTTCCGCCTCCACGCCCGCCTCCAACGCCCGACGCGCCAGCTCAAAAGCGAGCTGCGCGGTCTGCTCGCGCGGGGCGTGAATCATGGCGGCGCGCACCGCCAGCGTCATGGCGACGGCCTGCAGCACATCGCCATTGCCAACCTCCCCCAGCAGTTTCAGCTCACGATCCAGCGTCGCCAGCAACTGGCTGACCAGCTGGTTGACCCGCATGGGCGAGCCGGTTTCCGGGTGCAGCGGAAACCGGAAATCCAACACATCGCCCGTGGCGGTGGTGGCGCGATAGGGCATTTGGCTGGGCATCGGCATCTCCCCTGACTTGTTTCAGCTACGCACCGGCATCCAGTTGGATCACCGCGCCATCGACACCAGCGGTGACAGGTTTGGTTGGTGTCTCGTTGACGATCCAGTCACACCACCAAGGCCTCCTGATCAGGCGGAAACCCCCGCCTTTGATATCATGAGGAGATCATCCATGCCCCCAGCCCCGCGCCCACGACGCCCCGGCGCCCCCACGGGCACCAGCGCCGTTGACCCCGCTGATTCCGCCGCCCTTGGCGTGGCGGACAGCACCGGCAGTGCAACGGACAGCGATATGGCCCTCGCGGCCTTCCAAGCACCACAGCTTGGCACTGAGAGCGACGCCTCGGCAGCCGCCCGTGGCGGAGGACGCCCCGGTGGTGGTCCTGGCGGTCCTGGCGGTCCGCCCGCAGGCGGCCCTGGTGGCACCCCCGTCACCGCGCCCACGGAAAGTGAGCGCCCGATTGACGGCACTGGCACCAACGCTGACCACCCAACCTGGGGGGCTGCCAACACGGCGCAAATCCGCCTAACGCCTGCTGACTATCCCGATGCGACGGGTGCAACCCCGGCCGGCGGCGACCGGCCTAGCCCCCGCGCGATCTCCAACGCCGTGGTTGAGCAGACCACCGACATGCCCAACGCCCGTGGCCTGTCCGACATGTTCTGGGCCTGGGGCCAATTCATCGACCACGACCTGGACCTGACCGCGGGTGGCAGCGAGGCGATGCCCATCGCCATCCCGCGCGGCGATCCGGATTTTGACCCGACCGGCAGCGGCGTGCGCACCATGTCCTTCAGCCGCTCTGCCGTGGCAGAAGGCACGGGTGTGACCGATGCGCGGGCTCCGATCAACCTGATCACCAGCGTGATGGACGCCTCGATGGTCTACGGCTCCTCGCCGGAGGTTGCCGCCTCAATCCGGACCGATGATGGCAAGCTGCTGCTGGGCGCCGATGGTTTGCTGGTGCCCGATGGCTCTGGCTTCGGTCTTATGACCGGTGATGTTCGTGCGGCTGAGAATGTTGGCCTCACCTCTCTCCATGTGGTGTTCGCCCGCGAGCACAACCGCATCGTCGACGCCCTGGCCGAGCGCTTCCCCGACCTCAGCGGCGATGAACTCTACGCCGCCGCGCGCGCGCGGGTGGAGGGGTTGGTGCAGGCGATCACCTATCGCGAGTTTCTGCCGCAACTGCTGGGCGGCGGCGGGCTTGGCCCCTATCGCGGCCATGACCCGGATGTTGACCCCTCGGTGTCGGTGGAGTTCTCCACGGTCGCCTTCCGGTTCGGCCATAGCCTGTTGTCGCCGGAGATTGAGCGGCTGGAGGCCGACGGCTCCACCAGTGCTGCGGGCAACCTCGCGTTGCGCGACGCGTTCTTCAACCCCGGGGCGATTGCCGAAGGCGGCGGGGTGGACCCGATCCTGCGCGGCCTTGCGGGCAGCACCGCCCAGGCCCTCGATAGCCAGATTGTGGAGGATGTCCGCTCCTTCCTGTTTGGCGCACCGGGCTCGGGTGGGTTGGATCTGGCCTCGCTCAACATCCAGCGCGGGCGCGATCACGGCGTTGCCAGCTACAACGACCTGCGCGAAGCCCTTGGCCTGCCCCGGCGGGACAGCTTCTTGAGCATCACCGGTGGTGATCAGGCAGAAGCCAACCGGTTGGAAGCGGCCTATGGTGATGTTGATCTGGTCGATGCCTGGATTGGCGGCTTGGCCGAGGCGCCGGTGCGCGGCGGCCAGGTGGGCGAGCTGTTCCGCGCCATCCTGGTTGACCAGTTCACCCGCATCCGCGAGGGCGACCCGTTCTGGAGCGAAGCCACCCTCTCCCCCCAGGAGCGGCGGATGATCTGGAACACCACCCTGTCGGAGGTGATTGAGCGCAACACCGACAGCGGCGCCTTGCAGCACAACGCCTTCATCGCCCATGAGCGCCTGGGTGGCAGCGATGGTGCCGACAGCCTGACCGGCACCGACGGCCGCGACTTAATCCTGGGTGGCGGCGGCGACGACGTGCTGATCGGCGGCCGCGGCAACGACGAGCTGCGCGGCGACGACGGCGCCGACCGCTTCGTGTTCAGCCGCGGCACCGGCCACGACGCAATCCGCGACTTCGGCGCTGGCGACGTGCTGGACCTGACCGCCTTCACCCAACTGGACAGCCTCGCCGACCTCCGCCTCGACCCGCGCGAACCGGGTCTGGTGGTGCAACTGGGCCAGGGTGACACCATCCTGCTCTGCGGCGTGCGCAGCCTGGATGAGGGATCGGTGGTGTTCGCGTAAGCACACCCCCCCACCACTCCCGCCTGCTGGCGGGGGTGGTGGGGGGCCTCTTGGCACCTTTGTCCGATCAGCCGGTATCCAGCCTTGGATGGATCAAATTGCTTCCGTCGCCTGAATCAGCCAAGCGCGGTCAGCCTCAGCCAGCAGTGGCGCGAGGGTGGCGCGGACGCGGGCGTGGTAGGTGTCGATCCAGGTGCGCTCCTCACTCGACAGCAG
>RDXE01000004.1 GCA_004292755.1 Alphaproteobacteria bacterium | reverse complement strand
CCTTCGCGGATCGCGAAGCGCAGACCTTCGTCCATGGCGATCGGCGCGATCAGCTTGACGCCGATCGACACGTTATCGCCCGGCATCACCATTTCGGTGCCTTCGGGAAGGATCACTTCGCCGGTCACGTCGGTGGTGCGGAAGTAGAACTGCGGGCGGTAGTTGGCGAAGAACGGCGTGTGACGGCCACCTTCGTCCTTCGACAGCACGTAGACTTCGGCGCTGAACTCGGTGTGCGGGCTGACCGAACCGGGCTTGCAGAGAACCTGGCCACGCTCGACCTCTTCACGGGCGACGCCGCGGATCAGGGCGCCGACGTTGTCGCCAGCTTCACCGCGATCGAGCAGCTTGCGGAACATTTCCACGCCGGTGACGGTGGTCTTGCGGGTGTCCTTGATGCCGACGATTTCGACTTCATCGCCGACGTTCACGATGCCGGTTTCGATACGGCCGGTCACCACGGTGCCGCGACCCGAGATCGAGAACACGTCTTCGATCGGCATCAGGAACGGCTTGTCAACCGGACGGTCGGGCTGCGGGATGAAGCTGTCGACGGCTTCGATCAGCGCAATCACCGAATCCTTGCCGATGGCGTCATCACGCCCTTCGAGAGCGGCCAGAGCCGAGCCCTTGACGATCGGAATGTTGTCGCCGTCGAAGTCATAGGACGAAAGCAGTTCGCGCACTTCCAGTTCGACGAGCTCGAGGATTTCCTCGTCGTCAACCTGGTCGACCTTGTTCATGTACACGACCAGCGCCGGCACGCCGACCTGACGGGCGAGCAGGATGTGCTCACGGGTCTGGGGCATCGGGCCGTCAGCAGCGTTCACCACCAGGATCGCGCCGTCCATCTGGGCGGCACCGGTGATCATGTTCTTCACGTAGTCAGCGTGGCCCGGGCAATCGACGTGGGCGTAGTGACGCGCAGCCGATTCATATTCGACGTGTGCGGTCGAGATGGTGATCCCGCGCTCACGCTCTTCGGGAGCCTTGTCGATGTTGGCGAAGTCCACGGCGCTGCCGCCGTAGTTGCCATGGTCAACGTGACCGATGGTGCCGATGTTGCAGTGCGGCTTATTCCGCTGGAACTTTTCCTTGGCCATTTCTCTGGTGTACCTTCTTGGATGAAAATGTGTGTTCGCGGGAGAGTGGCGGCACCCGCAGAATCAGGCGCCGCCCCTAGACTGCTGACGCAGCTTAGGCAAGTTTCTCCTTGACCTCGGCTGCGACGTTGGCCGGAACCTCGTCATAGTGCGAGAACTGCATGGTGTACTGCGCACGACCTTGCGTGAACGAGCGCAGTTCATTGACGTAGCCGAACATGTTGGCGAGCGGCACCATCGCTTCGACCGCCTGGGCATTGCCGCGCGTGTCGGTGCCCTGGATCTGACCGCGGCGGCTGTTGAGGTCGCCGATGACGTCGCCGAGGTAGTCGTCCGGGGTGACGACTTCGACCTTCATGATCGGTTCGAGCAGCTTGATCCCGGCCTTCTGCGCAACTTCACGCATGGCACCGCGCGCGGCGATTTCGAACGCGATCGCGCTCGAGTCGACGTCGTGGTAGGCACCATCGGTCAACTTGATCGAGAAGTCGATGATCGGGAAGCCCACGAGATGGCCGCTGGCGGCCTGTTCGCGGAAGCCCTTTTCGATCGCCGGGATGTATTCACGCGGAATGTTCCCGCCCTTGATCTGGTCATCGAAGACCACGCCCTGTCCGCGTTCACCCGGGGTGACCGTGACCTTCACGCGGCCGAACTGGCCCGAGCCGCCCGACTGCTTCTTGTGGGTGTAATCGACTTCGACCTCGCGGGCGAGGTATTCGCGGTAAGCCACCTGCGGCGCGCCGACATTGGCTTCGACCTTGAACTCGCGGCGCATGCGATCGACGATGATGTCGAGGTGGAGTTCGCCCATGCCCTTGATGATCGTCTGACCGCTTTCGTGGTCAGTCGACACGCGGAAGCTGGGGTCTTCCTGCGCCAGACGATTGAGCGCGATGCCCATCTTTTCCTGGTCGGCCTTGGTCTTGGGTTCCACCGAGAGCTCGATCACGGGCTCGGGGAATTCCATGCGCTCGAGGATGATCGGCTTG
>RDXE01000017.1 GCA_004292755.1 Alphaproteobacteria bacterium | reverse complement strand
CTCAAGATCGGAAGCGCCAACATCATCACTCGGCCCCGGCTGCCTGATTCGACGGACATCCTTTCAATCGCTGCGCCAGATTGAAGGGCGTGAGATATCAGAGGGTTAGGCGGATGGCAGCGGCGCACCCTGTTCACCCGACTGAACAGCCGACGGGTGGGCGTGTTCGCGCGCTTGAACGGTCAGGACTGGCTCAACTGTGCGGGCGGCCCCAGGCGGGCATTCACGCCGGTCGGTCGAGGAGCGGCGAGCCGTTCCGGTATTGTGAGGGGAATCCGCAGCGGGGACGATTGGACGGTTGCGGGGGTGGGGTTGGATTGGGCATGCTGCCCAGGCTGCGCTGTACCCGCGGCACCACAGGAGATGCGGCCGATGCGGCCCTATACCTTCTATGTAGTTGATGACGACGATTTCGTGCGCAACCTGCACGTGAAGCTGTTGACCGACAGCGGGCATCGTGTGATGTCCAGCCGGTCCAGTGTCGCGGCTTTGGCTGAGATTCAAGAGAATCCGCCGGATTGCGTGATCACCGACATCATGATGCCGCAGATGGACGGCTTTGAGTTGGTGCAGCGTCTGCGCAAAAACCCAGCGTTGGAGCAGACGCGCATCGTCGTCGCCTCCTCCAAGGCGTTTGACTTCGATCGGCGGCGTGCACGCGATCTTGGAGCCAATGGCTACCTCCAAAAGCCAGTGCCGGCCGCTGATTTTGTCCGCTCCTTGGTCGCGATCATCGAAGACAAGCTGGAGTTGGCGTATTTCGGTGTGCGCGGCACCCTACCGGTGCCTGGCGAGCGCAGCACCCGCTATGGTGGCAACACCAGTTGCGTGACGTTGCGCTTGCAGAATGATCGACTGTTTATCTTGGACGCAGGCTCTGGCATCAAGCGCCTGTCTGGCCAGTTGATGGCGGCCAAGAAGCGGGTGACGGGCAAAATCTTCATCACGCACCCGCACTGGGACCACATCAACGCGCTGCCCTACTTCGCGCCGTTGTATGTGCAGGGCAATGAGTTCGGCATTTATGGCGCGTCCCACGGCGACCAGACCATGCAGGACCTGATCGCCGCCCAGATGGATGGCGTCTACTTCCCAATCACCATCCGCGAGTTCGCCGCCCGCGTCTATTTCCGCGACCTGCGGGAAGAGACCCTGATGCTGGATGGCCTGCTGGTCGAAACCATGCTGCTGAACCACCCCGGCACCTGTCTCGGGTATCGGTTCACCTATGAAGGTCGGTCGGTGTGCTACATCACTGACAACGAGTTGTATTTTGAGGATATGCCACAATACGATCAACACTTCGTCAATCGGTTGACGGACTTTGTCCGCAGCACGGATGTGTTGATCATCGACACCAACTACATGGACGATGTCTATCGTCAGCGGGTTGGCTGGGGGCATTCCTCAATCACCCCGGTCTGCCAGTTGGCAGCTGAGGCCGAGGTGAAGCAGCTGCACTTGTTCCACCACGATCCAGACCAGACCGATGACGACATCGACCGGAAGCTGGACTTGGCGCGCGACAAGCTGATGGAACTGGGCTCCTTCGTTGAAGTGCGTGCCCCGGCTGAGGGGTCGACGGTTATCCTTTAGGGGGTGTTGGCTCCGTCCCGAAGCGTTTGACGCGCGACGCTTCGACCGGCCTCTGTGGCTCAGCCGAGTGACGCATCGCGCCCATGCAGGAATGCAGGGGCCGCACCGCTTGACCGCGGGCGATCACCGGCATGGACTGGGCAAACACCATGGCTCACGACCGGCTTCGCGCCCATCTGGCCGGCTCTGCCCGCGCCCTCACCCACCGGAACTTCCGCCTGTTCTTTTTGGGACAGGCGGTGTCGCTGATCGGCAGCTGGACGCAAATGGTGGCCCAGGGCTGGCTGGTCTATCATTTGACGGGTCAGGGTAGCTGGCTTGGTCTGGTTGGCTTTGCGCAGCAGGCCCCGATCTTTGTGCTGGGCCTTGTCTCCGGCACCCTGATTGACCGGGTGGACAAGCACCGGCTGGTGTTCATCAATCAGTGTGGATTGATGGCCTGTGCCGTTGTTCTGGCAGTGCTGACTTTGTCAAACTGGGTGCAGCCGGAGTATATTCTTGTGTTGGCGTTGGTGATCGGCACCATCAATGCCTTTGACATTCCCGGACGGCAGAGCTGGATGATTGACTTGGTTGGGCGAGAGGACTTGCCCAATGCAATCGCCCTCAACTCAACGACGTTCAATTTGGCCCGGATGGTGGGGCCAGCGCTGGCGGGGGCGTTGCTGTCCTTGGTCGGGCCAGGCTGGTGCTTTGCCCTCAACGCGCTCACCTTTGTGGCTGTGCTGGCCAGCTTGGCCGCGATGGACCGGCCGCCGCGCCAGCCGCCGCGTCCGCGCGCTTCCCCCCTGGCAGACATGCGGCGCGGCTTTGGCTTCATCATGGGCGAGCCGACGGTTCGGCAAACCCTGGCCTTGCTGGGGTTGGCGGCGATCACTGTGATGCCCGCGCCTGTGCTGATGCCGATGTTTGCTGAGGCCATTCACCGCGCGGGACCAGTTGGTCTCGGCATGTTGATGTCCTGCCTGGGTGCTGGCGCGTTGTTGGGCGCCCTCCGGATGGTGGTGTTGCCCTCCCCGCCGGAGCGGCTGCGGCGCATTCCGGCTGAAGCAGCCGCAGTGCTGGGCGTCAGCATCATGCTGTTTGCGGCCGTGCCCCAGTTCTGGCTGGCGGCAGTCTTACTGGTACCGGCTGGTTTCGCGATGGTAACGACGGGGGCGTCGGCCAACACACTGGTTCAGTCACTCGTTCCCGATGAGCTTCGGGGCCGGGTGATGGCTGTTTATGCCAGCATCTTTGTCGGCCTAACCCCCTTCGGCGCCGCGTTGGGCGGCTGGTTGTCAGATCGCTTTGGCGCCCCGGCAACGGTGATCACCGCGGGCGCCATCTGTGCGATTTACGCGCTGTGGCGGCGCATCCGCAGCCGATAGGCGGCCGCAATCGCCAGCAACACAGCGATCTTCAGGGCTTCGGCATAGAGGAACGGCACCACCCCCAGCGTGATGGCGCGATCCACGCCCACCAACTGCGACAACCACGCAACACCGCACAGGTACACGCTGGTGATTCCCGCCAACACGGCGCCGAAGGTGGCCCAGCCATTCTGCCGCGCACCGCGATCGGCCAGCGCACCGACCAGCGCTGCCGCCACCAGGAAGCCCGCGAGGTAGCCACCGGTTGGTCCCAGGATGTGAGCAAGGCCAGCGGCACCGGGCTGCGCGAACACCTGCACGCCAACGGCACCCAGGGCCAGATAGCTCAGCATGGCCCCAACGGCGCCGCCGAACCCGGCAAACAACCCGAGCGCCAGCACAGCGAGGGTTTGAAGGGTCATCGGGACCGGGTAGAACGGCACTGTGATCTTTGAGGCGAGGATCAGAACCGCAGTGCCGGCCAGGATGCGCACCGGCAGAGACAGAGTGGTGACAGACGGGGCGAGTGCCAGATTCACGGGTGAGCCCTCTCTTGGCGAATGGGAACACACCCCTAGCCCTGATGGGGGGCCAGCGCAACA
Organism: Alphaproteobacteria bacterium; assembly: GCA_004292755.1. Lineage (GTDB taxonomy): Bacteria > Pseudomonadota > Alphaproteobacteria > Elsterales > Elsteraceae > RDXE01. The sequence goes on along the minus strand of RDXE01000017.1, from coordinate 1,307 downwards.
CTTCGCTTCAGGATGACAGGAGGTCCGATGACGCTGGTCTCAACCCTGGTTTCTTTGATGCTGTTGTCGGTCGCGCTGGGCTGGCTGGCCCTGCGCCTGCGTGTGCCCTATCCGATGGTGCTTGTGATTGGTGGGTTGGTGGTCAGCCTCGTGCCGGGCTTGCCACGGCCTGACCTCGATCCTGCCGTGGTGTTGGTAATCTTCCTGCCGCCGATCCTGTATCAGGCAGCCTTGATGACCTCGATCCGGGAGTTTCGCGCCAACATCCGGCCAATCTCCCTGCTGGCGATTGGTCTGGTGATCGCAACAACCCTCGCAGTCGGTGCTGGTGCCCACCTGCTGTTGGGGCTGCCATGGTTTGTCTGCCTGTTGATCGGCGCCATCATCTCGCCGCCGGATGCCGTGGCCGCGACTGCCGTGCTGAGCCGCATGCGTATGCCGCGACGAATCGTTGCGATCCTGGAAGGAGAGAGCCTGATCAACGATGCCAGCGGCTTGGTGATCTACAAGCTGTTGGTTGTCGCGGTGCTGGCGGGCAGCTTCTCCCTAGTGGAGGCGGGGTTTGAGTTTGTGACCGTCGCCGCTCTCGGCATTCTGATCGGTCTCGTGGCGGGGTGGCTATCGCTCTGGCTGCACGTCCGCCTGAAGGACCCGATGCTGGAGGTGACCCTCTCTCTTGTCTTGCCATTCGCCATCTATGTCGCTGCCGAACTGGTCCACGGGTCGGGTGTTCTGGCTGTGGTGGCGGCCGGGTTGCTGCGCTCCTGGTACTCGCCAGAGGCCTTTCAACCGATGGCGCGCATCCTGGCGCTGGGCACCTGGAACGTCGTCGTGTTCGTGCTGAACGCCCTGGTGTTTGTGTTGATCGGGCTAGAGATTGGCGGTGGCATGGGATCAGGCTTGGCGGAGTTCTCCCACCTGATTGACGAAGGCCTTTTGCTCACCCTTGTTGCAATGATTGTTCGCTTTGTCTGGGTGTTTGGCATCACCGGGGTCCAGCGCCTGCTGCCCGGCCAGCGGGAGCCGATGCCCCCGTGGCGCTGGTTGTTTGTGATTTCCTTCTGTTCGATGCGCGGCATCGTTTCGCTCGCGGCTGCGCTTGCCTTGCCGCCGGAGGTGGCGGGACGCAGCGAAGTGATTGTCCTGGTGTTTGTGGTGATTGTGGTGACCCTCTTAAGTCAGGGTCTGTCTCTGCCCTGGTTGATCCGTCGCCTCGGCATAGGTGAGGATGTCGACCTCGCCACCGAGGAACACACCGCGCGGGTCAAAACGGCTTTTGCCGGCTGGCAGGCCGTTGAGGCCGAGGC
>RDXE01000039.1 GCA_004292755.1 Alphaproteobacteria bacterium | reverse complement strand
GTGAAGACTTTCCTGCTGATCGCTATTTCGCTTAGCCGATGCCGTTGGCGCCCGTGCCAACGTGGACCGGTATCAGGTTTACGAGGCCGTAAAAAGCAAATGGACCGGGAGGGTTTCTGCCTCCCGGTCCACTGGTCGTGTTGGCGGTGCTGCTAGCGCAGGCTGACCCGGCCAATGGTCATGTAGGTGGTGCCAGCAGACTCTGCCGCACCCAACGTGGTGATGGTGACCCGCACCGGGCCGCCCTGCCACTGACCGACGCGCAACTGACGCGTCAGCACCTCACCCACAGCGAACTGGTAGGACGGCATGGTGTGGCCGGCGCCACCGTGGCCAGCATGTCCACCGGTATCGAGGGCGAAGGTGCGCATCCGCCCGACATAATAGGGACTGCCCAGTTCGGGCGTGACCCCGGCTGGCAGGTTGATGAACACATGCAGGGCAGAGGGTGGACGACGCTGCAGCATCACATCGGCCAGGATCAACTGGACCGGCGTGTTGCGAGTCGCAAACTCCCGCACTGCGTTTTGCTGGGTCGGCACATCGATCGAGGCACCACCCGCCCCAACACTCAAGCCAGCTGTGCTGCGGGACAGCGGCGCAGGGCCAGGGGCTTCGGCTGTCGCGCGCGGGGCGGCCGCCAGCGCGATGGTCGGGCCGACGCGCGGCACCAGATCATCATAGCGATAGCCCAGCCGGTCGGCCGACAGGGCATTGCCCGAGCGCACTTGCACCAAGCTGCCGTCGCCTTGGACGAACCACCAACTCTGCTGCGTCCAGGTGGACTGCGAGGGCTGCGTGGGCGTGGTGCCCCAGTTCATGGTGGAATCCGGGTAGCTCTGCCAGCTGGACCACAGGCGATCGATCATGCAGTGGTGGACGTAGAACACGGGATCCTGGGCGGCCACCGGCACATTGCTCATCAGCCCGCCGACATCATCGTGGACGTTGTCATGGGGCTGGATTTCCAGCCGTCCGGTTGCGCCCAAGCGGAAGTATGCCGGATCGGGTGGAACCACGAAGGTGGTGTCAGAGGGGAAGAAGCGATTGGCGGTCAGCGCGGGCGCGTAGGTGATCTGGCTGAACGGCATATAGCCGCCGCTGTTCATCGGCGTGGTCTGCGGGCCAGTGCCTTGTGGATTGGACCACCCGGAACCCCGGACCGATTCAAACAACGGGCTGCTGGTATCGCGGAATGCAGTCGGTAGCTGCAATGACGAGCCAACATCTGACGCGTAGGCCCAATAGGGCAGGGCGAAATCAGCAACCCCCGCCATGCGGGCAACCATCTGCTCCAGGTACAGGACGTAGAACCGGTGCCAGGACAGGAAGTAGGGGCTGAAGTGCGGGCACGTGCCCCAGGTCCGCTGTGCCGCCAGCTTCCACGCCGCTTGAGGAGTCCCAGCCCCTGGATTGCCGTAGATCGAGTCAATCCGCTGCTGCATCTCGGCCGTGCCATTGCGAATACCGGGCGAGTTGACAGGGTCAGACGGGTTCCTCGGCACCCCGTGAATGAACGCCTGGAACGTCCAGCTCTGGGGTTGTGGCGGATTGTTGATCGCCGGGTTCTTCATGGCGCTCACACCGCGGGCATAGACCGCGAGCGCGGCTTGTCCGGCCGGGGTGGCGATGTTGGAGCGCACGCGGATGGCACCGGTCTGTGCCTGCGCGCCGAATGAGCTAACCATGGTTGCAGCACCAGCTGCCCCGATAAACTGACGACGTGTGGTCAATCCCCGCTTCATTAGACACCCTCCCGAAATCCGCGCGATGCGCGCGTAACGGGCGGACTCTAGGAGCCAAGGATTACTCTGTCATGTAAAAATGAAACTTTTAATTGTATATCCTCAATGGCTACAGGCCTCAAAGACCCTCCTTAAGCAGTGTGGTTCATTAGCTCTGCCTGTTGGTCACACCGTGCGGACGGAGGGTGTTGCACACCCTCCGTCCTGCTCAGCCTTAGAACGCCCGCTCAACTTCTCTGCGGTTGATCGTGACGGTGTAGCGCTGGCGCAGTGCCTGCTCAAACTGGCGGACCACGTCTTCTCCCATACCAGCGCTGAAATTCTGGCGCTGTTGGTCAATCGTGCTGGGATCGGGGGTGATGGTGCGGATATCGGCCAGCTGTGCCACCATGTAGCCGTCCGCTGCCTGCGCGACAGCGACGGTGCCGACGGGGGACTGGAACAGTTGAGCGACCAGCGCGGCTGGGATCGGCGTGTCGCGACCTTCGCGTGTGAACGGTTCAGACACAGCGGCCTCCGTCACGCCCTCTGGCAGCGCCTCCTGGAATGCGGTGCCGGTGCGAATGCGTTCGGCTGTGGCCTCGGCCAGGGTGCGCAACGCGCGGTCTCGCTCTGCCGCGATCCAGCTTGCCAGCACGCTGGTGCGCACTTCGTCCAAGGGCCGAAGTTGTGGGGCGGCCACGCCGTCAACCCGCACGGCGACCATAGTTTCACGATCTGCCTCGATCACCCGCTGGGTGGTGCGGCCCTCGGCCGTCTCGAAGATGGTGCGCAGGACAGCATCGCCGGTCGGCAGCCCGGCCGGTCGGGTGCGATCCTCAGTGAAGCCGCGCCGGTCCACCCGCTCCGCCTTGATCAGTGCCGCCCCAACTTCCTGAGCCGCCTCTTCCAGGCTCGCATTGCTGGACAGCGCGTCCTCCAGCCGATTGGTCAACTGGATCACCCGGTCCAACGCTCGCTCCCGTCGAAGGTCCAGCGCCAACTGCTCGCGCACTGCCTCGAAGGGTTGCACCACCTCGGCCGTCACGGCACCGATGGAGAAAACGTGCCAGCCCAGGGGAGAGCGCACCGGCTCGATCACGCTGTTCGCAGCCGCGGCGAACACAGGACCCGCCAGATCCCGCGGCAGATCACGTTCCGTGATCTCCCCCAAACTCGTTTCGGCGCCAGCCAGATTGGCTGGATCGGCTGCGACCTCAGCCATCGGCGTGCCGCCCACCAGCCGCTCGCGCGCCGCTTTGGCGGCGGCCTCGTCGGCGAACAGCAACTGCGTCACCTGCCGCCGACCCGGAGTGGTGAATTCTCCCACCCGCAGGCGATAGGCCTCTTCCACAGCAGAGGGCGGCACGTCGATCCCGCCGATCACTTGCTCGGGTCCCAGCACCAGGACAGTGGCGGTGCGCCGCTCCGGTGCTGTGAACCGCGTGGCATTGTCGCGGTGGAAGGCGACCAGCGCGTCTTCTGTCGGGGCGGCGGGTTCGGGAATCAGCGACGCGGGCAGGATTGCCGTCATGGCAACGCGCTGCTCCTCCCGGAAGCGGAGGATCGTCTCCGCCAGCACCTGCGGCGCGCGGACCGAGCGTTGCAACGTCGCCAGCAGGTGCTGACGCGGCAAGTCCTGGCGCAACTCGGCCACATAGCGGGCCTCGGTATAGTTGGCGCGCGCCAGCAGAGATTGGAACCGCGTGCGGTCAAACTGCCCATCGGCCCCCGCAAACAACCGGTCGCCAACGATGGCTGCGCGCACGCCCGCGTCCGAGACGCCGAGGCCCAGCCTCTGGCTTTCCTGTTGAATCAGCAGGTTGCTGATCAACTGCTCCAACACGCTGTCGGCGATGCCGAATTGACGCGCCTGGTCGCGATCAAAGCCAGGCCCCAGCATGCCGCGCAGCCGCTGGATTTCAGTATCGATGGCGCGGGACAGGTCCTGCGGTTCGATGGTGCGGTCGCCAACAGTGGCGACATGCACCCGACCGATGGTGCCGCGGTTGATATAGTCCGTGATGCCCCAGGCCGCGAACGACAGGATCAGCAACACGAACAACGCCTTCACCACCCAGGAAGCGGCGCGACTGCGAATGGCTTGGAGCATCGAGACACGGTCCTTTCGGCGCCGGAAACCGGCCGCACGACAACGCAACCCCGTCGAACCAGGACAACAGCACCAGGGCGCCGGGGCAAACTCAGGCGCGCGACTATAAGAACCGCCCCGCCACCTCACAAGAGCCAGGGGTGGCGCTCGGCCAGCCATCGTGATAGGCCGCTGCCCGGCTTGAGGTTCGGAGGATGTTATGGCCCTGACGCCATTGATCGCTGGCAATTGGAAAATGTTCGGCTCGCGCGCGATGGCCAGCCGCTTTGCCGAGGGGTTGACCCCGGCAGCCTTGCCGACCGGGCCGGACTTGTTGATCTGTCCACCGGCAGCGTTGGTCGGCTTGGTCGCAAGCTTGTTCGCTGGTCGTGGCGTCAGCGTCGGTGGACAGGATTGCCATGCAAAAGCCGAAGGTGCGCACACTGGCGACACCTCAGCCGCTCTGCTGGCTGATCTGGGGGCGCGCTACGTCATTGTCGGCCATTCAGAGCGCCGCGCCGATCATGGGGAGACCAACGCCACAGTGCGCGCCAAGGCCATGGCGGCGCTGGCGGCCGGGCTGACCCCGATCCTGTGCGTGGGTGAGACCCTGGCGGAGCGCGACGCGGGCCAAGCGATCACCATTGTCCGCTCCCAGTTGCAGGACTCTCTGCCGGACGGGGCGACCGCGGGCGCGGTGGTGATTGCCTATGAACCGGTTTGGGCGATCGGGACCGGTCGCACCCCAACTGTGGCAGACATCGCCGAGGTCCACGCCGCCCTGCGTGCCGTAGTGGGGGACGGGGTGCGCATCCTCTATGGCGGCTCGGTCAAGCCGGGCAATGCGGCTGAGATTCTGGCGGTGGCGAACGTCAACGGTGCGTTGATCGGTGGTGCCAGCCTTGCCGCAAGCGATTTTCTGGCGATCGCCGCTGCCGCCCCCACGGCGTAACAACCGCAGGTGGGCGCTACGGACCCCCGCGGTTCGAGCGCCCTCAGGGCCGCGAAATCGGGGCTGGTGCAGCGGGCGGTCAGTCGCTATGTCTTGGCGGTCCGGGTCACCGCGGTGTCCCGGCTGCTTCCCTATGGCCGAGAGTTGACGCCGTCATGGAAACCATCCTGTTGGTCATTCATTTGCTGCTGGCGCTTGCCTTGGTTGGCGTGATTCTGATTCAGCGCAGCGAAGGCGGTGGCCTTGGTATCGGCGGCGGCAACAGCGGTGGGTTTATGACCACCCGCGGCACCACCACCATGTTGACCCGGACCACTGCGATCCTGGCAACTGCATTCATCTGCACCAGCCTGTTGCTGGCGGTGTTTGCCACCCGCGCCCGTGCCCCCGCGGCCCCAACTTCGATTCTCGACCAGTCGGCGCCTGTGGCACCGGCTGCACCGCAGATCCCGCTGGCTCGCTGAGGGGTCGGTCATGAGTGACAGACATGGCTCCGGCCCGGAGGTAGGTCCGGCAGCCGGCAGCCCCCGCTATGTGTTCATCACAGGGGGCGTGGTCTCGTCTCTTGGCAAGGGCATCGCCTCGGCCTCGCTGGGCGCCTTGCTGACCGCCCGAGGCTTTAAGGTGCGTCAGCGCAAGCTTGACCCCTATCTCAATGTCGATCCCGGCACAATGTCGCCCTATGAACATGGCGAAGTGTTTGTGACCGATGATGGTGCTGAAACCGATCTGGACCTCGGTCACTACGAGCGGTTTACCGGCATCAACGCCAAGCGATCGGATAACGTCACCACCGGACGTATCTATTCGGAAGTGATCGCCAAGGAACGACGGGGCGAATACCTGGGTAAAACCATCCAGGTGATCCCCCATGTCACGGACGCGATCAAGGAGTTCATTCAGGCCGACGTGGCCGATGCCGAATTCATTTTGTGCGAGATCGGCGGCACGGTCGGTGACATTGAAAGTCTGCCGTTCCTGGAAGCCATCCGCCAGTTGGGCAATGAGCTGGGGCCGGAACGGGCGTGCTATGTGCACCTGACGCTGGTGCCGTTCGTTGGCGCTGCCGGGGAGTTGAAGACCAAGCCGACCCAGCACTCAGTCAAAGAGTTGCAGTCGGTTGGCATTCGCCCTGACATTCTGCTGGCGCGGTGTGAGCGGGAGATCGGCGAAGATGAAATTCGCAAGATCGGCCTGTTCTGTAACCTGCGGAAGGAACGGGTGATCCCGGCATTGAATGTCCAAACCATCTATGCCGCCCCGCGCCAGTATCATGAGCAAGGCTTTGACGTTGAAGTGTTGCGCCACTTCGGTCTGCCGGTAGAACCGGGCCCGGCGATGGCGCCGTGGGATGATTTGGTGCAGCGGATCCTGCAGCCCCGCCATGGCCGGGTGCGGATTGCGATTGTCGGCAAGTACACCGAGCTGCTGGACAGCTACAAATCCCTGCAAGAGGCGCTGATCCACGCCGGAGCCTTCAACGAGGTCCGGATCGAACTGGATTGGGTGAACTCTGAGGAGTTGGACGTTCCCTCGCCAGAAGCGGATCGTCTGCAAGAGGCGCAAGGCATCCTGGTGCCCGGCGGCTTTGGCATCCGCGGGACCGAGGGGATGATCAACGCGGTCACCTATGCGCGTGAGCGCGGTGTGCCCTATTTCGGCATCTGCTTCGGCATGCAGATGGCGGTCATTGAGGGCGCGCGCAACGTCGCAGGCCTGCCACGCGCGGATTCGAGCGAGTTTGGCCCAGCGGTCGATCCCGTTGTCGGCCTGATGACTGAGTGGACCCGCGGCAATCAAGTGGAGCGCCGCAGTGAGGAGAGTGACCTCGGCGGCACCATGCGACTGGGCGCCTACGCCTGTGCACTGACCCCGGGCAGCCTCGTCCGGGACATCTACGGCGCCGATATCATCTCTGAGCGCCACCGGCACCGCTATGAGGTGAACATCGCCTATCGGGAGCGACTGGAGGCTGCAGGCTATCGCTTCTCTGGCCTGTCGCCCGATGGCGTGTTGCCAGAGATCGTGGAGCGGCCGGACCATCGCTGGTTCGTCGGCGTTCAGTTCCATCCGGAGCTGAAATCAAAACCCTTTGACCCGCACCCGCTGTTTGGCTCCTTTGTGGCGGCAGCGATGAAAACCTCAAGGATCACCTGATGGCCGAGGCGGCGCATGTGGTGGCGGGGGCGGGCCTTGCCCGCGCCGTCACCTTCAGCAACACACGACCCTTTGTGCTGATTGCTGGTCCGTGCGCCCTGGAAAGCCGCGCCCACGCGCTGGACATGTCAGCGGCCCTGGTCGAGATCACGGCACGCCTGGGCATTCCGCTGGTGTACAAAACCAGCTTCGACAAGGCCAATCGCACCTCTGTCACGGCGGCACGCGGCATGGGGCTGGACGCGGCGCTGCCAATCCTGGCCGAAGTGCGCGCCACCCATGGCATTCCAGTGCTGACCGATGTCCACTTGCCGGATCAGTGCCAGCCCGTGGCCGAGGTGGTGGACATCCTGCAAATCCCGGCGTTCCTGTCCCGCCAAACCGATCTGTTGCTGGCGGCTGGGGAGACTGGAAAGCCGATCAATGTGAAGAAGGGCCAGTTCCTAGCACCGTGGGACATGGCCAATGTCGCCGCTAAGATTGCCAGCACCGGCAACACCAATGTCCTTCTGTGCGAGCGCGGCGCCTCCTTCGGCTACAACACGCTGGTCAGCGACATGCGGGCGCTGCCGATCCTGGCGGCGACAGGGTATCCCGTGGTGTTTGACGCCACACACTCCGTCCAACAGCCAGGCGGGCAGGGCACCAGTTCCGGCGGCCAGCGGGAATTCGTGCCGGTCCTCGCCCGCGCTGCGGTGTCGATTGGTGTTGCGGCTGTGTTCATGGAAACCCACGAGCGGCCCGAAGCCGCCCCCTCCGATGGGCCGAACATGGTGCCGCTGGCCAAGCTGGAACTGGTGCTGGAGCAACTGCTCGCCTTCGACCGGCTCGCCAAATCCAACCCGCTCCCCCAGGTTTGAGAGGATTATCCATGTCCGCCATCGCCGATCTTCGTGCCCGCCAAATCCTCGACAGCCGCGGCAATCCCACGGTTGAAGTGGATTGTGTGCTCGACAGCGGTGCCATGGGCCGCGCTGCAGTTCCCTCCGGTGCGTCGACTGGCACGCACGAGGCGGTGGAGTTGCGCGATGGTGACAAGGCGCGCTACCTCGGCAAAGGCGTGCTGCGCGCCTGCGAATCCGTCAATGGCGAGATTTTTGACGCCCTGTCGGGCATGGATGCCGAGGATCAGATCGCCATCGACCGCGCGCTGATCACCCTGGACGGCACCGCCAACAAGAGCCGCTTGGGCGCCAATGCGCTCTTGGGTGTTTCGCTCGCAGTGGCGAAGGCCGCTGCCGAGGACGCAGGTCAGCCGTTGTACCGCTATGTCGGCGGGGCGCTGGCACGGACCATGCCGGTGCCGATGATGAACGTGATCAACGGTGGCGCGCATGCCGACAACCCGTTGGACATTCAGGAATTCATGATCCTGCCAGTGGGTGCCAGCTCCATCGCCGACGCCGTGCGGATGGGGGCGGAGGTGTTTCACGCCCTGAAGGCACAATTGAAGAAGCTGGGCCACGCGACCAATGTCGGCGATGAAGGGGGCTTCGCGCCGAACCTCGCCAATGCCGAAGCGGCCCTCTCAGCCATCATGCAAGCGATTGACGCGGCGGGCTTCAAGGCCGGGGCGGACTTTGTCTTGGGCCTGGACAGCGCGTCGAGCGAGTTCTTCAAGGCGGGTCAGTATCACATGACCGGCGAAGGCAAGGTGCTGGACGCAGGCGGGCTGGTGGAGTTCTACCAGGGTCTGTGCAAGGCGTTCCCGATCCGCAGCATCGAAGACGGCATGGCGGAGGAGGATTACGAGGGGTGGGGATTGTTGACCCGCACCCTTGGCGGCAGCGTCCAGTTGGTGGGTGATGATTTGTTCGTTACCAACCCGGCGCGGTTGGCCGATGGCATTGCCAAGGGTCTTGGGAACTCTATCCTGATCAAGGTGAACCAGATCGGCACCTTGACCGAGACGTTGGAAGCAGTGGAACTCGCGCATCGGAACGGGTATACCGCTGTCATGTCCCACCGTTCCGGCGAAACAGAAGACGCGACCATTGCCGACCTCGCCGTCGCGACCAATTGTGGCCAAATCAAAACCGGGTCTTTGTCCCGGTCCGACCGTTTGGCAAAGTATAACCAGCTGATTCGCATTGAGGAGATGCTGGGCGCGACGGCCCGCTACCCCGGTGCGGCGGCGCTGAACGCGCAACGCTGATGCCCAACCGCACCACGCGCACTCTCGTTGTGGAGCGTCGGCGCCTGTCGGCCGACGTGGGCGTGGTGTTCGTGGCGCTGGCGGGTACTCACCGCTATCGCGAGTGGTGGCCAGCGGCGTGGGATACCCGCGCCCTGAGCCCCCATGGCGGGGTGGGTGGGCGCTGGGCCTTCAATGGGCCGGTCGGTCGGCAAGTCGCCGAGATTGTGGAGGCTGTGCCGGGTCGACTGGTGGAGTTTCGCATCGTCGACGGCCCAATGCGGGGTACGGGCCGCTGGGGGTTGGCTGGGCTGCGGGAGGAGACCGACCTCACCCTCGCGCTGGAGCTGGAGGCGGTGACCCCCCTGCAGCGACTGATGGGTCAAGTGCGCGATCCGACACGACTGCAGCAGCGGGCAGCACGACTGCTGATCGACTGCCTAGCCCGCCGGGTCGGGGCAGTACCAGTGGTGCCGACCCAATCCCCCTCCATTCCCATTGTGGTGTAGCCCCGCCCGCGTGGTGGGAAGACGGGAGGAGATGGCGTGAGCACCATTGAATGGGTGGCCGCTGGCGTGAGCCTTGCCGCGGTGATCTTGGCCGTGCGCCGCTCCCTGCTCACCTTTCCCGTCGGCATTGTTGGTGCCTGCCTCTATGGCTGGGTGTTCTTCGGCAGTGCGCTGTACGGCAATGCGGCCCTGCAACTCTACTTCGTTGCCGTGCAACTGGATGGCTGGCGGCATTGGCACCGCGCCGATCAGGCGGAGGGGCAGGTGCGGCCCCGCACACTCACGGCGCGTCAAGCCTTGGTGAGTGCGGCGCTGACGCTTGCAGCCGTGGTTGGCATTGGCTGGACGCTCGCCTCAGCAACCGACAGTCAGGCGCCCGTGGCGGATGCTGCGATGACTGGATTGTCGGTTGCGGCCCAGCTGCTGCAAGCCCGTCGGTTTGTCGAAAACTGGCCGGTGTGGATTGTCGTCAACTCCATCGGCGCACTGTTGTTCTGGTCACAGGATTTGCATGTTACATCAGGGCTTTACGCGCTATTTCTCGCCCTTGCCCTGGTGGGTTGGGCAGGCTGGTCCAAGGCTATGAAGAAGCCCCTGTAACCATAAGCGATAACTAGGATTTGACGGCGAATCGGTTTCTGTGATTCGCTGTGCGCATGGCGCCCCTGCAACTGCTTCGTCGCATCGCTCTGCACATGGTGGCCCCGCTGATTGGCGGGCTGCTGCTGGTGTATTTCGGCTACCACGCCGTTCAGGGGGACCGCGGACTGTTCGCCTACCTGCGCCTGGAGCGGGAGTTGCAGAAGGCGCAGCTGACCCACGAGCTGATCAAGGCTGAGCGTGATTTGTATGAGCGCCGGGTTGGTTTGATGCAGCGCGCCGCCCTCGACCCCGACATGGTCGATGAACGGGCCCGCGTCATGTTGAACCTGGCCCAGAAAGATGAGGTAGTGGTGATGTTGCAACGCGCACTGCCCGGCGCGCTAACGCTGCAGCGGCCTTGACGTTCTGTACAGGCGAACTCCTTCGCAGATGCAGCAAGATTTCAGTTCTGCTGGATAGAATGTCTGACCGCAGCTAGCGGTCAAAACCACGCGTTTTGGCGATAGAGCCGCTTGTCTCCAGCTTGGCGCACCGCTACAGCATCGCGGGATCGCTGCGCTCGGCGCAGTCAGAGCGAGGGGTGTGACAGATGGCCACGCAACGGGCGAGGGGACGCAAATCAGTTGAAGCTGAGGCGAAGGGCGCGGCAGCACTGCCACCTGCGTCTGAGTTGAAGCAATACTACCGCGACATGCTGTTGATCCGCCGCTTTGAAGAGCGTGCAGGCCAGCTGTACGGCATGGGTCTGATTGGCGGCTTCTGCCACTTGTACATCGGTCAGGAAGCTGTGGTGGTGGGCATCCAGTCGGTGCTGACCGAAGGCGACTGCGTCGTCACCTCCTACCGCGACCACGGCCACATGCTGGCCTGTGGCATGGACTCCCGCGGCGTGATGGCCGAACTGACGGGTCGCATCGGCGGCTATAGCCGCGGCAAGGGCGGCTCCATGCACATGTTCTCGAAGGAGAAGAATTTCTACGGCGGCCACGGGATCGTTGGCGCTCAGGTGCCGATTGGCGCCGGAATCGCCATGGCCCATTGGTACAATGACAAGGCCAATGTCTGCTGCGCCTACATGGGTGATGGCGCGGTTAACCAAGGCCAAGTCTACGAGGCCTTCAACATGGCAGCGCTGTGGAAGCTGCCTGCGATCTTCGTGATCGAGAACAACAAGTATGCGATGGGCACCTCGCAGGAGCGCGCCTCGGCTGGTCAGGAGTTGGCGCGGCGCGGCGAAGCCTATGGCATCCCCGGCGTGCAGGTGGATGGCATGGACGTGCTGAAGGTGCGCGCGGCCGCTCAGGTGGCGGTGGACCACGCCAAGGCAGGCAACGGCCCCTACATTCTGGAGATGATGACCTACCGCTACCGCGGCCACTCCATGTCCGATCCGGCGAAGTATCGCACCAAGGAAGAAGTGCAGACGATGCGCGAACAGCACGACCCGATTGATGGTCTGCGCGCGTTGTTGCTGCGCGAAGCCGGGGTGAGCGAGGACGAGCTGAAGGCGATTGACGCCGAGGTGAAGGAAATCGTCGCCGATGCTGCCGAGTTCGCGCAAACCAGCCCGGAACCGGACCCGTCTGAACTCTACACCGACGTCTTGATCGAGGCCTAAGCCATGGCGATCCAAGTTTTGATGCCAGCCCTGTCGCCGACCATGACCGAGGGCAAGATCGCCAAATGGCTGAAGGCCGAAGGCGATACTGTGAAATCCGGCGATGTCATTGCCGAAATTGAAACCGACAAGGCGACCATGGAAGTGGAAGCCGTCGATGAAGGCACGCTGCTGAAGATCCTGGTCTCGGCCGGGACGGAGAATGTGGCAGTCAACACCCCTATCGCTGTTGTTGGCCAGCCGGGCGAAGCCGTGCAGAGCGCACCAGCCGCGGCGCCTGCCCCCGCTGCTGCTCCAGCACCTGCGGTGCCCGCTCCCGTGATCGCCGCACCAGCCATCCTTCCAGCCACGGTGAAGCCCGCGGCCGGGGCGGAATGGTCCGGCCCCGTCAAAACCCAGACCGTGCGCGAGGCCTTGCGCGACGGCATGGCGGAGGAGATGCGCCGCGACCGCAACGTGTTTCTGATGGGTGAGGAAGTCGCCCAGTATCAGGGCGCCTACAAGGTCTCCCAAGGGTTGTTGCAAGAATTCGGCGCCAAGCGCGTGATCGACACCCCGATCACCGAGCAAGGGTTTGCCGGTATGGCCGTGGGTGCGGCGTTCATGGGTCTGCGCCCGATTGTGGAGTTCATGACCATGAACTTCTCGATGCAGGCGATTGACCAGATCGTCAATTCGGCTGCCAAGACGCTGTACATGGCCGGTGGTCAGATGGGCTGCCCGATTGTGTTCCGCGGGCCGAACGGTGCTGCCTCGCGCGTCGCCGCCCAGCACAGCCAGTGCTATGCCTCTTGGTACGGCCATGTGCCTGGCCTGAAGGTGGTTGCCCCCTATTCAGCCGCTGACGCCAAGGGGCTGATCAAGGCGGCGATCCGCGATCCCAATCCGGTCATCGTGCTGGAGAATGAGATCCTGTATGGCGCGTCCTTCGATGTGCCGGACACCGACGACTGGGTGGTGCCGATTGGCAAGGCGCGCCTTGCCCGCGCGGGTAGCCACGTCACCATCGTCGCCTTCTCGATTGCCGTGCGCCACGCGCTGAACGCGGCGGATCAACTGGCGAAGGAGGGGATTGAGGCCGAGGTGATCGACCTGCGCTCCATCCGACCGCTGGATTTGGACGCCATCCTGGCCTCGGTTGCGAAGACCAACCGGTTGGTGACCGTGGAAGAGGGCTGGCCCTATGCGGGCATTGGCTCCGAGATCGCAGCGCTGATGATGGAACACGGCTTCGACTTGCTGGACGCCCCTGTGGTGCGCGTCACTGGCAAGGATGTGCCGCTGCCCTATGCGGCCAATTTGGAAAAGCTGGCCTTGCCATCGGCTGAGGACGTGGTCGCTGCGGCCAAGTCCGTGCTGTACCGGCGCTAGCGGGAGGGCGCGTCATGCCGATCCAAATCCTCATGCCGGCGCTGTCGCCGACCATGACTGAAGGCACGCTGGCCCGCTGGTTGAAGGCGGAAGGCGATGCGATCAAGGCGGGCCAAGTGATCGCCGAGATCGAAACCGACAAGGCGACCATGGAAGTGGAAGCCGTCGATGAAGGCGTGCTGGGCAAAATCATCATCCCGGCCGGGACAGCCGGGGTGAAGGTGAACGAGCCCATCGCGATCCTGTTGGGTGAGGGCGAGAGCATGGCCGATGCGGCGAAGCCCACTGCGGCTGCGCCAGCGCCAGCGCCAGCCCCAGTGGCAGCCGCCCCGGTGGCAGCGGCTCCGGCAGCTGCTGCTCCGGTTGCGTCCGCCAGCAGTGCCGGGCGCGTCGTTGCCTCGCCGCTGGCTAAGCGCTTGGCGGAACAGGCGGGCCTGTCCTTGAGTGGCGTGCGTGGCAGCGGTCCCAATGGCCGCATTGTTAAAGCCGATGTGGAGGCGCTGATCGCCGCAGGCCCGGCCGCGCCCGCCCCAGCAGTTGCCGCCCCGGCTCCAGTTGTTGCGGCGGCTCCAGCCGCAGCACCAGTGGCAGCAGCCCCAGCGCCGAAGCCCGCGGCACCGCCGCCGGGTCAAGCCTTCGACATGGTGCCGCACACCTCCATGCGGAAGGTGATTGCGCGTCGTCTGCAAGAATCCAAACAGACGGTGCCACACTTCTATTTGACCGTGGACCTTGCCCTCGATGCGTTGATGGCGTTGCGTGCCGATCTCAACGCAAAGGGCGAGAAGCTGGGGATTAAGCTATCGGTCAACGACTTCGTCATTCGCGCCGTTGCTCTGGCGATGAAACAGAAGCCCGACGTCAACGCCGCCTGGTCGGACGAGGGCATGCTGCGCTTCAAGCAAGTCGATGTCTCGGTGGCCGTCGCCATTCCGGGTGGTCTGATCACGCCGATCATCAAGAACGCTGATCAAAAGGCGCTGGGTCAGATCAGCCAGGAAATGAAGGACCTCGCCAAGCGCGCCCGTGACGGCAAGCTGATGCCGGAAGAGTATCAGGGCGGTGGGTTCTCCATCTCCAACCTCGGCATGTATGGGATCAAGCAGTTTTCGGCGATCATCAACCCGCCGCAAAGCTGCATCCTGGCCGTTGGGGCGGGCGAGCAACGCCCTGTGGTGAAGAACGGCGCCCTGGCGGTTGAGACCCAGATGACCTGCACTCTGTCGGTGGATCATCGGGTGGTTGACGGCGCCTTGGGGGCTGAGTTCCTGCAAGTGCTGAAGGGTCTGATCGAAGATCCGTTGACCATGATGCTGTAGGGGAGGCGATGATGTCTGATACATCCTTCGACGTCATCGTCGTCGGCGGCGGTCCGGGTGGCTATGTTGCAGCGATCCGGGCAGCCCAATTGAAGATGAAGGTGGCGCTGGTAGAGCGGGAGCACCTGGGTGGGGTCTGCCTTAACTGGGGCTGCATTCCCACCAAGGCGTTGCTGCGCTCCTCAGAGATTTATCATCTTCTGCACAATCTTGGCGCCTATGGGTTCAGTGCGTCCAACATCTCGTTCGATCTGGGCAAGATCGTCGGGCGCAGCCGTCAGGTGGCGGGACAATTGTCCGGCGGCATCAAGCACCTGATGAAGAAGAACAAGGTGACCGTGTTCGATGGCCACGGTCGCCTGGGCGCCAAAGCCGGTGCTGCCCGCACCGTTGAGGTGCTGGGTCCCGATGGCAAGGTGAAGCAGGCGGTGACCGGCACGCACGTTATTCTGGCGACAGGCGCGCGCGCCCGTCACCTGCCAGGCTTTGATGTTGATGGTGGCTTGGTGTGGACCGCCCGCGAAGCCATGGTGCCGGACCGCATGCCAAAGCAGCTGGTAGTGATCGGCTCCGGTGCGATTGGCATCGAATTCGCCAGCTTCTACCGTACCATGGGGGCGGAGGTGACGGTCGTCGAGATGATGGACCGCATCCTGCCCGTCGAGGATGAGGAAGTCTCTGCCTTCATGCTGAAGGCCTTCGCCAAGCAGGGTATGAAAATCCTGACCGGTGCGACCACCAAAGGCATGACCCGGACGGCAACCGGCGCGACTGTGACCGTGGAGCAGGCTGGCAAGTCCATCGATCTGCCGGCCGACCGGATCATCGTTGCCATCGGGATTGTCGGCAACGTGGAGGGCATCGGCCTGGAAGGCACGAAGGTGAAGGTGGAAAAAACCCACATCGTCACCGACGGCATGTGCCGCACCGACGAGCCCGGCATCTACGCCATCGGCGATCTGACGGGGCCGCCCTGGTTGGCCCACAAGGCCAGCCACGAAGGCGTGATTTGCGTTGAGGCGATTGCCGGGCTGCACCCCCACGCCATCGATGTCACCAAGATCCCGGGCTGCACCTATTGCTGGCCTCAGGTTGCTTCGGTCGGCTTGACCGAAGCCAAGGCCAAGGCCGCGGGCCATCAGGTCAAGGTTGGCCGCTTCCCCTATGTCGGCAACGGCAAGGCGATTGCCCTGGGTGAGCCCGAGGGCATGGTGAAGACTGTGTTCGACGCCAAGACCGGGGAGCTGCTGGGTGCGCACATGGTGGGCGCTGAGGTTACGGAGCTGATTCAGGGCTACGGCATCGCCCGTACGCTTGAGACGACAGAGGCGGATTTGATGCACACCGTGTTCCCGCATCCGACTCTGTCTGAGATGATGCATGAAAGTGTGCTTGACGCGTACGGTCGGGCTCTCCACTTCTGACGCTTTCGGCTGGCTGGGGAATACACCGATGACTGCCCGCGATCAGGGTGATGCTGGTGAACTTGTCGCTGTGGCGGAGAGTGCGGGGTCAGACGCCGACCAGCGCTCCCCGCGCACGGGGGCCGAGCGTCATCCTGAAAAGCGCAACCGCCCGGACAATCCAATCCAGCGCAAGCCGGATTGGATCCGGGTCAAGGCGCCGACCTCGCCGGAGTATCAGGAAACCCGGCGGCTGATGCGCGGCTTGAAGCTCAACACCGTCTGCGAGGAAGCAGCCTGCCCGAACATTGGCGAGTGCTGGTCCAAACGCCACGCGACCGTGATGATTCTGGGCTCTGTTTGCACGCGCGCCTGCGCCTTCTGCAACGTTGCAACGGGCCTGCCCGACAAGCTGGACCCCCATGAACCCGACAATGTGGCGGAGATGGTGGCCACCTCCAACCTCGCCCATGTCGTGATCACCTCCGTTGATCGCGATGATCTGGAGGATGGTGGTGCCGATCACTTTGCCCGCACCATCCGCGCGGTGCGTCAGCGGTCCCCCGGCACCACGATTGAAATCCTGACGCCAGACTTCCTGCGCAAGGACGGCGCGCTGGAGCATGTGGTGGCGGCACGACCGGATGTGTTCAACCACAATCTGGAAACGGTGCCACGGCTCTATCCCGGTATCCGTCCAGGGGCGCGCTACTATCACTCGCTGCGGCTGTTGGATCGCGTGAAGCAGCTCGATCCCGGCATCTTTACCAAGTCGGGCATTATGGTTGGCCTGGGCGAGGCGCGGGAGGAGGTGTTGCAGGTCATGGATGACATGCGCTCCGCCGATGTCGATTTCCTCACGATTGGCCAGTATCTGCAGCCGACACCGAAGCACGCCGCGATTGAACGCTTCGTGACCCCCGATGAGTTCCAAAGCTTCAAGACCATTGGCACAGCCAAAGGCTTCTTGCTGGTTGCCAGCTCGCCGCTCACCCGCTCCTCCTACCACGCGGATCGGGACTTTGCCGCGCTGCGGGCTGAGCGCGACGCACGCCTCGGGCGCTGATGCCAACCCACGCCGAGCGGCGCGATCTGCCCTATTCGCCGGAGCAGTTGTTCGACCTCGTCGCTGACGTCGAACGCTATCCCGACTTCCTGCCTTGGTGTCTCGCCTCCCGCATTCGCAGGCGCGAGGGCAACGCCATCCATGCCGATCTGATGATTGGTTTCAAAATGGTCAGGGAGCGGTTCACCTCAACCGTGGTGCTGGAGCGCCCGAACCGAATCACGGTCACCTACGCCGAAGGTCCGTTCAAGTATTTGAATAATCATTGGGTGTTTGAACCGATCGACGGCGGCACCCGGATTGATTTCTGGGTCGATTTCGAGTTCCGCAACCGCATGTTGCAAAAGCTGATCGAAGTTTTGTTCAGCGAAGCTGTCCGTCGCATGGTGGCCGCGTTCGAAGGCCGCGCCCGCCAACTCTACGGCGTGCGCCCGGCATTAACACCAGCGCGGTCGGGGTCGTAGCAAAGCTGTAACGCTTGGCCACTAAGGTCCGCCGCCGAGGAGAGGGCGATGGATCACGTGGCAGCGGTCGTGTTTGATTGGGCCGGGACGATGGTTGACTTCGGCTCGCGCGCGCCGATGGGCGTGTTTGTTGAGGCGATGCACCGCTTTGGCGTGGAGATCACCATTGCCGAGGCCCGGCGTCCCATGGGGCTGCCGAAGCGCGACCATATCGCGGCCCTGTTGGCCGATCCGCGCATCGCCGCTGCTTGGCAGGCGCAGCACGGCGCCCCCCCGGACGAGGCGAGCATTGATGCCGTCTATGCCGTCTTCGTGCCGTTGAATGAGGCCGTGGCTGCCGACTATGCCGACCTTGTGCCGGGCGCTCTGCCAGTGGTGCAGGCGTTGGAGGCGCGAGGCGTGAAGATCGGCTCCACCACCGGCTACACCCGCTCCATCCTAACCCCAGTGATGGAGCGCGCGGCAGCGCTTGGGTATCGCCCGCAATCGGTGGTGTGCGCGGATGATCTGGCGGCAGGCAGACCCAGCCCGCTTGCCATGTATCAGACCTTCGCCACCCTGGGCGTATGGCCCGCTTGGCGGGTGGTGAAGGTGGATGACACCGTCCCCGGCATTGCCGAAGGTCGCGCTGCGGGGTGCTGGACGATTGGCGTCGCAGCCTCTGGCAATGGTGTCGGCTTGTCCTGGACAGAGTGGCAAGCGCTGTCGGCTGCGGAGCAGCGGCGCCTGGCAGATGCCGCCGCTGAGCCACTGCGCAGCGCCGGTGCCGACTTTGTGATCGATACCGTGGCCGACTTGTTGCCAGCGCTGGATCAGGTGAACCAGCGCCTGGCAGCCGGTGAACGGCCACTGCCCCCAGTATGACCCCATGAGACGGTAAGGAGACGCGCGTGATGACACGACCCTTCTCAAACATGATCCTGGCCGGTGCCGTGGCGGCCCTGTCGGTCGTTGGCTTGGCTGACCTTGCGCAAGCCCAGACCCGCACCCGCGTGACGGTTTACTCCGCGCTTGAGGCAGACCAGATCGGCCCACTGAAGGCAGCCCTGGAAGCCCGCCACCGCGATGTCGAAATCCAGTGGGTGCGTGACTCAACTGGTGTCATCACCGCGCGGCTGCTGGCCGAGCGGGCCAACCCGCAAGCCGACGTGGTGTGGGGATTGGCGCTGTCCTCCATCCTGTTCCTGAACCGCGATGGCCAGCTGTTTGAACCATACGCCCCGGCTGAGCTGTCGGCCCTGAAGCCGGTGTTCCGCGACAGCGCCAACCCGCCGGTGTGGACCGGCATGGATGCGTTCCTGTCCTTCGTGGCGGTGAACCAGCCCGAAGCCCAGAAGGTCGGCATGACCCCGATCACCCGCTGGGACGATCTGCTGCAACCCAGCCTGCGCGGCCGCATTGTGATGCCGAATCCGGCGTCCTCCGGCACCGGCTATCTGCAAGTGGCGGCGTGGCTGCAGTCCATGGGTGAGGAGCGCGGCTGGCAGTTCATGGACCGCCTGCATGAGAATATCGGCGTCTACACCCACTCCGGCTCCGCCCCGCACGTCCAGGCGGCGCGCGGCGAGCGGGTGGTGTCCATCGGCCTCGACATGCGCGCCGTGCGCGAGAAGACCCAAGGCGCGCCGATTGACATTCTGCTGCCCCAAGGCGGCATCGGTTGGGAGATGGAAGCAACCGCCCTGGTGCGCAATCGCCCGAACGCCGCGGCTGCGCGCAAGGTGATCGACTTCTCGGTCAGCCGTGAAGCCCATGAGATGTACGCCCGTGCGTACGCCGTGGTTGGCCGCAGCGATGTCTCCGCGACGCCGCGCAACTATCCCAGCAGTGCCGAAGCCCAAATGCTGCCGGTGGATTTCGCCCGCATGGCAGCCGACCGGGACCGGGTGTTGGCGGAATGGACCCGCCGGTACGACGGCAAGTCCGCTCCTCGGTGATTGGGATGACCACTCGTCCGTCAGGACCCGACACGGGTGCCCATGTGGTGGCGGGGGAGGGGGAGGTATTCCTCTCCCTCTCCCAGATCACCAAGCGGTTTGGGCGCTTTACCGCGCTGGCAGGCGTCGATCTCGAGGTGCCGAGGGGGGCGCTGGTCGCCATCCTCGGCCCGTCCGGCTGCGGCAAGTCGACGCTGTTGCGCGTGGTGGCGGGTCTTGAAAGCCAGGACGGTGGTCGTGTGGTGCAGGCTGGGCGAGACATCTCCCGCCTGCCACCCGAGGCGCGCGATTTTGGCATTGTGTTTCAGTCCTACGCTTTGTTTCCAAACCTCTCCATCGGCGACAATGTCGGCTATGGCCTTGCCAATCGCGGGATAGCCTTGCCGGAGCGTCGGCGCCGGGTGGCGGACCTGCTGGCCCTGGTCGGCTTGCAGGGGGCAGAGGCGAAGTATCCGGCCCAGATGTCTGGTGGCCAGCAGCAGCGGGTTGCCCTGGCCCGTGCCCTGGCGCTGGAGCCGGGTTTGTTGCTGCTGGATGAACCGCTGTCGGCGCTGGACGCCCAGGTGCGGCTGCATCTGCGCCAAGAAATTCGCGCGCTGCAGCGCCGTCTTGGCATCACCACCATCCTGGTCACCCATGACCAGGAAGAAGCGATGACCATGGGCGACCTTGTCGTGGTCATGAACAAAGGTGTGGTTGAGCAGTCGGGTGCTCCGGACACTCTCTACAACCATCCATCCACAGCGTTTATTGCGGAATTCATTGGCACTAGCACAGCAATTCGCGGTGTGGTGCGCGATGGCGTGTTCAAGGCCGGGCCAATCTCACTGCCAACAGAGCGCGGCATTGAGCCAGCGCTGGCGAATGGTCGCTGGCTGGCACGGGTGCGGCCTGAACATTGTGTGTTGGCAGACAGTGGTTATGCTGGTCAGGTGGTTTCGCGGGAGTTCCTAGGTCCTGTGGTGCGCTTTGCCATCGACATCGGGCTGCCGGATCAGGCCCCGATCCTGGTTGACCATCCGGCGGGGGACCCTCGGCTGGTCCCGCTGGTGATTGGAGCGAATGTTGCTGTGGAGATACCGGCTCAGTCCCTCCGGTTCTTCGCAGGGGCATGAGGATGGCGCACGTCGCCTCCCGCGATGATCACTGGATGCGCGCTGGTCTTGCGCTGACGGTTGCTGGGCTGGTTGTCGGCCTTGTGCTGCCGCTGGTCAGCTTGTTCTGGCTGGTGATGCAGGATCGCGATGGGGCGTTTGTCGGTTTGGCAAACCTTGCCCGCTACCTGTCCACACCACAACTTGCCACCTCCGCCGTCAACAGCGTGCTGATCGCTGTGTTGACTGTGGTGATCGTGGTGCCGATTGCGTTTGTCTATGCCTATGCGCTCACCCGCGCGCGGTTGCCGCTGCGCGGGTTGTTTCATGCCGTGGCGGCTGTCCCACTGCTGGCACCATCGGTGCTGCCAGCCCTGGCTTTGATCTATCTGTTTGGCAATCAAGGGTTCTTGCGCTTCCTGCTGCCCGCGGGGGAGGGGATTTATGGGCTGGGTGGCATTGTTGCAGCCCAGGTGTTCTATACCTTTCCCCACGCGCTGGTGTTGATTGCCACGGGTCTGGCGGCAGCCGATGCGCGGCTCTATGAGGCTGCGACGGCGCTGCGCACACCGGCGTGGCGGGTGTTCTGGACCATCACACTGCCGGGGGCGCGCTATGGCGTGGTGTCGGCGATCGTCGTTGTCTTCACCGAAGTGGTGACGGATTTTGGCATCGCCAAGATCATCGGCGGACAGGTGCCGGTGCTGGCAACCGATGTCTACAAGCAAGTGGTTGGGCAGCAAAACTTCCCGATGGGGGCGACCATCGGGCTGGTTTTGCTGCTGCCTGCTGTGGCGGCATTCTGGGTTGACCGCTGGGTACAACGCCGCCAAGTCGCGTTGATCACGGCGCGCGCGGTTCCCTACCATCCGCCAGTCAATCCGACCCGCGACGCTGTACTGTTTGGCATCTCAGCGCTGGTGGCGCTGACCATCCTCGCCGTTCTGGGCATGGCGGCATGGGCCAGTGTGATTCAATACTGGCCCTACAACCTCGCCTTCACGTGGCGGCATTATCACTTTGAAGAGGTCGATGCGGCTGGCTGGTCCTCGGTTGGCAACACACTGACGCTTGCTCTGTGGTCGGCCACCATTGGCACCCCGATCACCTTCCTGGCGGCCTGGTTGGCGGATCGCGCCCGTGTTGCGCGCGGGGCGGCGACGGCTGTGCGGGCGATGGCGATGGTGCCGCTGGCGGTGCCGGGTCTGGTGTTGGGCATCGGCTTTATCTTTTTCTTCAATGCGCCTTGGAACCCACTCAACTTCCTGTATGGAACCATGGCGCTGTTGGTGTTGAACACCATTGTCCGCCAGTTTCCCGTGAGCTTCCTCACAGCCACTACGGCCTTGAAGGGCATCGATCGCGAGTTTGAGCAGGTTTCGGCGTCACTGAAGGTACCGGTTAGCCGCACGCTGGTGCGGGTGATTGTGCCGCTGTCGGCACAGACTCTGGTGAACATTTGGATGTTCTTTTTCCTGTACGCCGCCACCACCTTGTCAGCGATCATCTTCCTGTACGTGCCAGACACCAAGACCGCTGCCATCGCCATCATTCACCTGGAAGAGACGGGAGCGACAGCATCCGCTGCCGCAATGGCGATGGTGATTGTGGCTCTATGTCTGGCAGTAAAGCTGCTGGCGTTGGTGGTGTCTGCTTGGATTGATGGCACCACCAGTGCCTGGAGCCGCCAAGGGCGGGAGGGAACGGGATGAGCGGTGCGTTCGATGTGGCGGTGATTGGGGCGGGTGTGGTTGGTCTGGCCCATGCCTATCTGGCTGCCAAGGCTGGGTATCGCGTGGTGGTGTTTGATCGTGACCACCAGGCCAACGGCGCTTCGGTGCGCAACTTCGGCTTTGTCACGGTGACGGGGCAGGGGGTGGATCAGACCTGGGACCGCGCGCGCCGCAGCCGCCGTCATTGGGCTGAGGTGGCCGAGGCGGCATCGATCCCGGTCTGCCATCGCGGCCTTGCCATGCTGGCCCATTCCCCACTGGCCAAGACTGTGTTGCAGGAGTTTCTGGCCCATCCCATGGCCGAGGGGTGCGAGCTGCTGGACCCTGATGCACTGCGCGCTCGCCTTCCCCAAGCCATTGACCCCGCGCTGACAGCTGCCCTGTGGTCCCCCCATGAGCTGCGGGTTGACTCGCCAACTGCCATCCCGCGCTTTGCTGCTTGGTTGGCGGAACGCTGGGGGGTCACCTTCCTGCGCCCCGTGGCGGTGACTGGCATTGGCCGCAACCGCGTGCTCCACGCCGGTGGAGAGGTACCCGCCCGCCACGTGATTGTGTGTGCGGGTCACGACTATCGCACCCTCTATCCCGAGGTTTTTGAGCGCTTTGCACCGCAGGAGTGCAAGTTGCAAATGCTGCGCCTCACCGATCCCGGTTGGCGCTTGCCAGCTGCAGTGATGAGCGACCTTGGTCTGGTGCGCTATCGCGGCTATCGCGTCGCCCCCTCACAGCCAGCCCTTGCCGGTGCCCTGGCGCAGACAGCCGCTGCAGAACTGGCGGCCGGCATCCATTTGATCGTGGTGCAAAATCAGGACGGGTCCCTGGTGGTGGGCGACAGCCACGCCTATGCGCCGACGGTTGATGATATGGCCGACGAAGCGGTTGACGATTTAATCCTGACCCTCGCCCATCGCACCCTCGACCTCCGCCAGTCTCGCGTGTTGAACCGCTGGGTCGGCGTCTACGGCAGTGCGACCGTCGACGCCCTGGTAGAGCGTGTCGACGAGCGGATCGCCGTGGTCGCCGTCACCAGCGGCACCGGTGCGAGCACCGCGTTCGGCCTTGCAGAGGAAGCCCTGGCCAAGATCAAGCTTGCGCCGCCAGTCGGGTAGGGGGAGGAGGGGGCGCACCCCGTTCGCAACAAGGCATGCGTCGGTGTGATTGGATTACACACCACGGTCCATTGATATCGCCCTGGCCGTGGCGTGCTTCCTGTGGATTGATTTTGTGCAAAGAAGTTCGACATCCTCTGCCTTCGGATGCGATGCGGCTGGCAAATCATGCGGCAAGTGCAACGCCTCATGCAGATAACGCCGAGCTTGAAATGTACCGGATACGGTACATTGGAGGCAGGCAATGAGGATCAAGAGGATCGGAGCTCGTTTCTACCAAACGGAGGCTGGCCGAGAAGCAGTTAGAGATTGGCTTTTGGGTCTTTCTGACCAAGATCGGAAAATAGTTGGTCAGGATATCGCAAGGGTAGAGTTCGGATGGCCTATCGGGATGCCGGTGTGTGAAGCAGTGCAGGGGTACCCGAAGCTTATGGTGATTCGATCAACAATTAAGGACGGAAAAGTCGAAGCCAGAACTTACTTTGCGATTGAGCGTGCTGAGATGGTTTTGCTGCACGGCAACGAGGGCAAAACAGACCAAAACGCCGATATTGAGAAAGCCAACGATCGGTGGAAGAGCTACAAACAGCGCAAACGGAGATCGTGACGATGGACGACAAACCACTCACCCCTGTCGAGCCTGTCGGCAGCACCTTCGAACGCTTTTTGGAAGAGTGCGGCATCCGGGAGGAAGTCTATGGTGAGGCGATCAAAGCGGTGATCGCCTGGCAATTGGACCGAGCGCGGATTGATCGCGATATGTCCAAGGGCGCCCTAGCAAAGCAGATGAGGACCAGCCGCACCCAAGTCGACCGAGTGCTGGACCCACGCAATGTTGCAGTCTCACTGGACACGCTGGAGCGGGCAGCCCGTGCCCTTGGCAAGCGACTGGACATTCGACTGGTCGAGGCTGCGGAGTAGCGTAGTAGGGTTGGTGGCTATGGAGAGATGCAGTCGCTCTAGGCTGCACCGGTTCGGACTGCCATTGCTCCACGGCGCCGTGTCTCCGTCCGGCGCCAGCTTGCACTGCCATCCAGTCACTCGGTCCGGCCAACCGCAGCGGTGGGGAGGGCGGACCCTCCCCACCGCTGTTGGTTAGGCGCGGGACATCTCCGTTTCCATGTTGGCGACCACGGTTTCCAGGAACTGGTTGGTGGACAGCCAGCGCTGGTCCGGGCCGATCAGCAGGGCCAAGTCCTTGGTCATGGCACCGCTTTCAACGGTGTCCACGCACACCTTCTCCAGCCGCTCGGCGAAGGATTTGACGTCGGGCGTGCCGTCGAACTCGCCGCGGTACCACAGGCCGCGGGTCCAGGCGAAGATCGAGGCGATCGGGTTGGTGGAGGTTTCGCGGCCCTTCTGGTGCTCGCGATAGTGGCGGGTGACGGTGCCGTGGGCGGCCTCGGCCTCCACGGTCTTGCCGTCCGGCGACAGCAGCACCGAGGTCATCAGGCCAAGCGAGCCGAAACCCTGCGCCACCGTGTCCGATTGCACGTCGCCATCATAGTTTTTGGTCGCCCAGACAAAGCCACCGGACCACTTCAGCGCCGAGGCGACCATGTCGTCGATCAGGCGGTGCTCGTAGGTGACACCCTTGGCCTTGAAGGCCTCGGCAAACTCGGCGTCAAAGATTTCCTGGAACAGGTCCTTAAAGCGACCGTCATAGGCCTTCAGGATGGTGTTCTTGGTGGAGAGGTACACCGGCCAGCGGCGCTGCAAGCCGTAATTGAAGCAGGCGCGCGCAAAGCCGCGGATCGACTCGTCCACATTGTACATGCCCATAGCAACGCCGGGACCATCGAAGTGGAACACTTCGTAGGGCGTGGGCGCGCTGCCATCGTCCGGCGTGAAGGTCATTGACAAGGTGCCCTTGCCCGGCACGCGGAAATCCGTCGCACGGTATTGGTCACCGAAGGCGTGGCGACCGATCACGATTGGCTGGGTCCAGCCAGGGATCAGGCGCGGCACATTTTTGCAAATGATCGGCTCGCGGAACACGGTGCCGTTCAAGATGTTGCGGATTGTGCCGTTGGGCGACTTCCACATCTTCTTCAACTTGAACTCTTCCACGCGCGCTTCATCGGGGGTGATGGTTGCGCACTTCACCCCAACGCCGTACTTGGCGATCGCCTCGGCGGCTTCCACGGTCACCTTGTCGTCGGTCTGGTCCCGGTATTCGATGCCAAGATCGTAATACTTCAGATCAACATCCAGATAAGGCAGGATCAGCTTTTCACGGATCATTTTCCAGATGATCCGCGTCATCTCATCGCCATCGAGCTCAACAATCGGGTTGACGACCTTGATCTTGGTCATGGAATCACTCCGGGGAGAGGGTCCGGGCAGGAAGACCAGTCGCTACGGCACGCCGGAGCCCGGACGGGGCGGCCCGCAGCATAGCAATCGCGGCGATACCCGCAACCCGTGAGTGGTGTCACGCCCACTTGGCGCGGACATCGGCTGTGCTGCGCGGCAGAGCGGCCAGGGTTGGCAGCACCGCTTCCACCTGATCCACCACGGTCAACAGGCTGGCGGCTGCGGGTTTGACAAAGCCAGTGGCAACCAGATGCTGGATGAGAGTGATCAGGGGCGACCAAAAGCCATCGATGTTCAGCAACAGGATTGGCTTGTCGTGCAGGCCCAATTGCCGCCAGGTCAGCATCTCAAACGCTTCGTCCAGCGTGCCAAATCCACCGGGCAAGACGACGAACGCGTCGGAGCGTTCATACATCAATGCTTTGCGCTCATGCATGGTTTCCACCACCATGAGTTCGCTGACCGAGCCGTGACCCACTTCGTGTCGCCGCAGGAAGTCGGGAATCACGCCCACCACTGTGGCGCCTGCGGCCAAGGCGGCGTCGGCTGCCAGCCCCATCAGGCCGACCCGGCCACCGCCATACACCATGGTGCCGCCGATCTCGCCAATGGTGCGGCCAAGGGCCACGGCAGCGGCACGGTAGCTGTCCGGCACGTCGCCAGCCGAACCACAATAGACACAAATCGCAAGGGGGGAGGGCGTAACCATGGATGGGGCAGGGCTTCTGTCGGAACCGGTGGCCCCACTATAGTGAGCCAACCCCTGTGGGGAACCCCTTTGGCACGCGTGGCCGGGGTGCCCTGTCTGCTTCTTCGCCGTTGGAGGTTGCCAATGACCCCGCCCCCCGCCAACACCCTGCGCACTGTGGTTGTTTGGGATGTGCCGACCCGCCTGTTCCACTGGTTGTTGGTGGTGCTGGTGGTGGCAGCCGTCGTGACCGGCAGCCAAGGCAGCTCCTGGATGCCGCTGCATGGCCGGATCGGCATGGCGATCCTGGTGCTGGTGGTGTTTCGGGTGTTGTGGGGCGTGTTTGGTGGCACCCATGCGCGCTTTGTTGATTTCGTGCGCGGCCCCGCCCAGGCGCTTCATCATCTGGGCCTAGTGCTCCGGCGCACCGCGCATCCTGAGGTTGGGCACAATCCGTTGGGTGGCTATGCCGTGGTGGCGATGCTGCTGGCGCTGGGCGTGCAAGCGGGGATGGGCTTGTTCTCCAACAACGACATCCTGTTCTTTGGCCCCCTGGCCGATCGCCTGGACTATGACCAGGGCCTGTGGATTTCCAGCCTGCATCGCCAGTTTGCCTGGGTGGTGGTGGGTTTGATTGCTCTGCACGTCCTGGCCATCGTGCTCTACCGTATCCTGGTGGGGTTGGATCTGGTGACGCCGATGATCACGGGCCGCAAGGCTGTGCCAGCCAGCCATCCCGTGCCAAAGCCGGGCCACCCGCTGCTGGCGCTGGGGCTGCTAGCGCTCAGCATTGCGCTCGTCGTCGGAACCATCCAGGTGTTGCGGCCATGAGGGACCCAGGTGTCGCCGTGCTGCCGCCGCTACCCGGCGATGATCCGCAGCCCTGGCGCGTTGCTCATTCGCGCACGGTGCATCAAGACCAGTGGATCCATCTGCGCGCCGATGCCTGCGACACCGCTGCCGGCCATCGTATTGAGCCGTTCTATGTGCTGGACTATGCCGACTGGGTCACCATTGTCGCGCTGACCCCGGACGACGAGGTGGTGCTGGTGCGCGAGCATCGCCAGGGTGCTGGCGGCGTGATCTGGGGCCTGCCTGGCGGTGTGATGGACGCGGGCGAGCAGGATGGAGCCGCAACGGCCCGCCGCGAGTTGGAGGAGGAGACCGGCTATCTGTGCGGTCCCATCCAGCCGTTGCTGACCACCTGGGCCAATCCGGCCACCCACACCA
This sequence comes from Alphaproteobacteria bacterium, assembly GCA_004292755.1. Taxonomy (GTDB): domain Bacteria; phylum Pseudomonadota; class Alphaproteobacteria; order Elsterales; family Elsteraceae; genus RDXE01. The sequence continues at coordinate 39,527 of RDXE01000039.1, read as the reverse complement.
ATCGGGTTCATGCCTATCTGGCAACCGGCGCCACCCTCGCCGGTCACCGACAGCTGCACCCCGGTGAGGAGGTGGCGACTGTGCTCTGGCCGCTGGCCCGTGTGGTTGCGGCAGTGCTGGCGGGGCGGATGACCGTCTCATCCTCCCACGCCGCCACCTTGCTGGCCGCCGCCGCGATTCGATCCAGCGGGGAAGAGCGGGCCTAGCGCGCCCGGAAGCGGGTGTGGCAGGCCGAGCAGGCCGCGTCGATGCCTTGGAAGGCAGTGCGCGTCTGGGCTGCGTCGCCCGTCGCGGCCGCTGTGCCGAAGGTGGCGAGAGCCGTCTTCAGGGCGACCGCGCGCTCCTGGAACGCAGGCAGGTTGGTCCAGATCTCTGGCAACGCGCGGGTGGTGGCGCTGGTCTGGCCCTGACCCGTGCCCGCTGGGAACAGTGGAGCCAACCGGTCGGCTGCGGCCGACATTTCCTGCGCCGTGGCCGCCAGTGGGCGAACATCGCCGTTGGCTTGCAACACGCCATTGATGGCGCGCACGTTGCGCAAGAAGCTTTGGAAAATCTCTTTACGCGCGGCAATCGGATCGCTTTGCGCGGATACAGACGATGGCAAGCTGACCAGCGCCCCAGCTGCAATGGCAACGGCGGCGATTATCGAAACGGCACGGGTCATTCGGAACTCTCCCCCTCAAAACGGATCAGCGCGACTGCGCGCGACAATAAGAAAGACTGAAACCCTGATCCGTCCAGGGGCTTTGTCGCGCCATAGACCAGATTTCCGGGCTGGCGCCGCAAAAGGGTACGGCGAGCGATTGCAGCCAGCGCGCCCGTGCTCTAGGTATCAACGGTGAGGGGATGGTGACCGCCGCGAGGATGCGGTTGACGCTGGCTGGTCCTGTACCCGACCGACTCTGCACAGTCAGTAAAGCTTGGAGGAGCAGACTGGTGACCCGTCCCCTTTACGTCGGTGCGCTGGGTCTGCTGCTGGTGTCGGCAGCGCTCATTCTAAGTTTCTGCATGGTTCGACAGGACAGCGATCCTGGCACCGGGAACCGACCGGTTGCGTCTCCTCCGCTGGCGCCGCAACCGGCCCCGCAACCAGCCGCACCCGCAGTGGCCAGTTCGGCGCCCCAGCCCACTCCGACGCCCAGCACAGCCGCGGCACCCCCAGCTCCGGCTCCCGTGGCACCACCCGCTCCCGCCCCTGTGCCACCGATTGCGGCGGCCCCACCTGTGGCGCAGCCAACCTTTGACGTCGTCCGGGTCAACCCGCGTGGCGACGCCGTTATTGCTGGCCGCTCCCCGCCCGGTGCCGAAGTCACGGTGTTGGACGGCAACCGCGTGATTGGTGTTGTCACGTCCGATTCGCGTGGCGAGTGGGTGTTGTTGCCAAGCGACTCCCTGCAGCCGGGCAGCCGCGAGTTGTCGCTTTCGGTGCGCGTGGGCGGTGGGGCGCCGCAACGGTCCGATCAAGTGGTGGTGCTGGTGGTGCCAGAGCGCGACCGCGACATCGCTGGAACCCCCGCCACCCAGCCGACCACGCCGCTGGCTCTGTTGGTACCGCGCGATCAACCGGGGCCAACCACGGTGTTGCAAGCCCCTGCCGCCCCCGTGGTGGCGGAGCCGACACCGGCTCCGGCGCCGCCGCCTGCACCTGCTCCCGTCGCCCCGCCCGCACCGGTTGCGCAGGTCGCGCCCGTGCCGCCCCCGCCGCCAGCGCCTACTGTCGTTGCACCGCCCGCCAGCCCGCCGGTGGCGGCTCCGGCGGTTGCGCCGACGCCCGCTCCAGCGCCCGCGGTTGCCGCTGCCCCGGTGCCGCCGCCGCCCGCTGCGGCGACCCCTGGCTTGCCGCCGCGCCTGCCAGCAGCGCCTGTCATCGTCGCAGTGGTGGATTACACGCCGGAAGGGGCAGTGCAGATTTCCGGGACGGGTCAGTCAACCCAGCGCCTGCAACTCTATCTCGACAACCAGCCGCTGGCAGTCGGCCAAGTGGATGGGCAGGGCAGTTGGCGTGTCTCGCCCGAGACGCGGGTTGCCCCAGGGCTCTACCGGTTGCGGGTGGATCAACTGGACGACTTTGGTCGGGTCACGGCCCGTGCCGAGTTGCCCTTCCAGCGGGCCGACGTCACGCCGGAACTATTGGCCTCCCAAGATCTGGTGATCGTCCAGCCCGGCAACAGCCTGTGGCGGATCGCCCGGCGCACCTATGGCCGTGGCATCCAGTTCACGCAGATTTACAACGCCAACCGCGATCAAATCCGGGACCCGAATTTGATCTATCCGGGTCAGGTGTTCTTCGTGCCGGCGCTGCGCAACTGACCCGCAGCCGTGCCGTCAGGCGGTTGCGCGCGCGGTGGCGGACAGGGGGATGGCGACGGCCGTCCCCAACGCGATCCACGGCTGAGCCGTCAACGCCAGATGAGTTGCCACGCTGACCACCTCGGTCGGTGTCAGCGGCGTGTCCAGGGGTTCCGACACGGTGAGCACCACCCGTTGGCGGGCATCCACGGTGATTTCCCCCCGCGGCAGAGTGCGACGCGATTCGGCGATCAGATGGGCAAGATCAATCCGACGCTCCCGCCCCTCCGCCGTGTAGGGCATGCCGCCCAGCACACTGCGCACGACCAAATGCCCACCGGCGATTACCTCGGCCTGGAACTGGCTGGCGCCGACGACGAACCGAAAGCGCAACGGCTTCGCCTCATGGCGCGTCAACGAACCATCGCTGCCCACCGCGACAGTGCCGATCTCGACGGGAAGCTTGGCAGCAGCCAGAGTGCGCAGGGTCGACATGGAGTCTCCAAGGGCAAGGAAACCGTACAGGCGCGCGGTTCCGGTGGACTTCGCTGCGATGAATGGTAGCACATACAGCGCGAGCGCCGCAGCCTTTGCCGCAGCGCCTGCTGATACGAAAGGGTTGAGCTTTGATCCCAGGGTTTTCGCTTCCGCCGATCCATCGCGAGGGCTGGCCGTTCATCGCGATCTTCGCTGTCGTCACGGCGCTCTTGGGCGTGTTCGCCTGGGATTGGCTGGCCTTTGTCGGCCTCGTCCTAACTGCTTGGTGCGTCTACTTCTTCCGCGACCCAGCACGCACCACCCCCAGCCGTGAGGGGCTGGTGATCAGCCCCGCCGATGGCGTGGTGACCTTGATCGAACCAGCCGTTCCACCGGCAGAATTAGGCGCTGGTGATCAGCCGCGGCTGCGGATCAGCGTGTTCATGAATGTGTTCGACTGCCACGTGAACCGGGCACCTGCTGCGGGACGGATCACTAGGCTCGCCTACCGCGCCGGTGCCTTCCTCAACGCCTCGCTCGACAAAGCCTCGGAGTTGAATGAGCGGATGAGCTGGCGTCTGACTCTGCCCGGCGGGCAGGACATCATCATGGTGCAGATCGCAGGGCTGGTCGCCCGCCGCATCGTTGCATTCTCCAAAGAAGGCGATGTGCTGCGTGCGGGCGAGCGCTTTGGCATGATCCGCTTTGGCAGTCGGGTGGATGTGTACTTGCCCGATGGCGTGCAGCCATTGGTGGTGGAGGGCCAACGCGCCATTGCAGGCGAGACTGTGCTGGCCGACATCACGAGCACCGAGGCGCGGCGCACCGGGAGTGCTGAGTGATGTTGCGTCAGCAGCGTCGGTGGGGTCAGCGTGGTGAGCGGGGACTGCGGAGGCCGCGGTTGCGCGGCCTCTCGCTGAACCGATTGGTGCCCAACATTCTGACGCTGTTGGCGCTGTGCGCTGGCTTGAGCGCGATCCGGTTTGGGTTGGACGGTCGGTTCCCGGCAGCCGTCGGTGCTGTCCTGCTGGCGGCGGTGCTGGACGGTCTGGATGGTCGGGTGGCGCGGTTGATGAACGCCACGTCCCGTTTCGGGGCGGAGCTTGATAGCCTGTCTGACTTCGTCTGTTTCGGTGTTGTGCCACCCCTGCTGCTGTATCTTTGGTTGCAGGGGCATGGGGCTGGGGCGGCATGGCCTGCGGTGATGATCTTTGCGGTGTGTACCGCGTTGCGCCTCGCCCGGTTCAACGTGGCGTTGGATGACCATGATCGACCCGCCTGGACCTATCACTTCTTCTCCGGTGTGCCATCTCCCGCTGGGGCAGGCTTGGCACTGCTGCCGATGGTCGCCAGTTTTGAATTGCCCTGGTCGTGGTTGCAGCACCCCTGGGTGATTGGCGTCTGGCTGGTGATGGTCGCCCTGCTGATGGTCAGCCGCCTGCCGACCTTCTCCGGCAAGCGGGTGCGGGTGCGCGGTCAGCAGGTGGTGTTTGTGCTGCTGGCTGTCGGCGCCCTGGCTGCCGGAGTCGCCAGCGAGCCGTGGCTGACCCTGCTGGGCTGTGGCTTGATCTATCTCGGGTTGATCCCTGTGGCCGTTGTGCAGGCGCGGCGGATGCAACGGGCAAGCCCGCCGCCACCAGCACCAGCCAGCCCGTCGGCGGAGCCGTCTGGTCCGGCTGGCGATTCAGCCTCCCCGGCGTAAGACGATGCTGGACCGCGGTGTCCGCCGGATCATCGATCCCGGATTGAATGCCATGGGCCGCTGGCTGGCGGGTTGCGGTGTGCCAGCCCTAGCGGTCACGGCACTGGGCCTTGGCCTTGGCCTTGCTGCGGCCTTGGCCATCGCCCTGGGCTTTCCGGTGGTTGGCGCCTGTCTGATTCTAGCCAGTCGGCTTGCCGATGGCTTGGATGGCCCAGTGGCGCGCGCGACCCAGCCGACACCCTTTGGTGCCTTTGCCGACATCGTCGCGGATTTCATCTTCTACGCGGCGATCCCACTCGCGTTTGCGGTGGAGGAGCCGACGCGCGCCGTGGCGGCATCGGTTCTGCTTGCCGCCTTCATCGCGTCGGGCGTGGCGTTCCTTGGCTATGCGCTGTTGGCAGCCCAGCTGGGTGGGGCACCGCCGCCAAACAAAGGTTTTGTCTACGCCGCTGGCCTGACGGAGGGGACCGAGACCATTGCCCTGTTCCTACTGCTGTGCTTGGTGCCGCAGTGGTTTGAGGTGCTGGCCTTTGGTTTTGCGGCGGCGTGCTGGATCACAGCGGCCGCGCGCTGCTGGGCGGCGTGGCAGCTCAGCCGATCATCTTCGCCATCAAGAACTGATCCACCGCTTCCCCATTGATTATCAGGTGGCGGTGCAAGCGGCCCTCAAACACAAAGCCGCAGGCTTGATACAGCCGCATGGCGGGGATGTTTTCCACCATCACCGTCAAATCCAGGCGATGGCAGCCGCGCTCCTTGGCGGCAAACTCCAACCCGCGCATCAACTGGGTGCCGATACCGCGCCGTTGCCAATCGGACAAAATGCCAAGGTCGATGCGCATGGAGCCGCGCTTGGCGGGGTGCGCCTCGGCGGCACCCAGGCCGATGCCGACCAGCCGTTCTGCCACCTCCGCCACAAGCACCACATGCAGGACGGAGGTCTGGATCGCCTCCAGATGCTCGGCCACCGTGGCGGGGCCAGTGTCTGGATCAATGGTGTCGACCACGAGAAACCGGCTTTCCGTGGCAAGCCGGTTGACCAGTGTAACCAGTTGCTCGGCATCTTCGGGGTCGGCGTAGCGAATGCTCAACGGATCAGTCATTGGCGGCGGTACCGTTTGCGAATGTCATCCAGGATTGCCCGCGCCTCAGCTTCCAGCGACTGGTCAAGGGAGGCAGTGGGCTGATCGGCCTGGCGCAGTGCGATGCCTTCGCGGGCGCGCACCAGATCCATCAGCTTGCTGCCACTCTGGCCGATTGGCGTTGCCGACTTTGCTGCGGCCCGAATCGCCTGGATGGCATCGGCAGGGTTGGGGTCGGTCGGTGCGGGGTTCGGGGCCGCGGCGTCGGCCGGTGGTGGCTTTTGCGCCCCTGCCATCAAGCCAGACAGCATGGTGCGCGGATCAAGACCCAGGCGGCTGAGTGCCCGCTTGGCTGTCGTCTCAACTTCAGCCGAAATGTAGCGACGACGCAGGGCCCGGGCGATGGCCAAGGCTTCTTCGGGGGCGCGAGGGGTTCGACGGCGCGGCATAGGGCGAAGCATAGGGCTCTGCGCAGCGCTTGTCCCGCCCGCTCTTGGAACTGCCGCTGCTGCGTGCTGGAGTGTGGGCGTCACGCTTGCCGCTGGAGACTTTGACCATGACTGCGCGCGCCTCTGCTCTTCGTCCGCTGATTGCTGCCATGCCGAAGGGTGGCTATCCGCTGACGGCAGTGGAGATTGAACGTACCCACGGTGTCGGCAACGTGCGCATGCTGCACTTGAATGAAAGCCCGCTGCCGCCCAGTCCGAAGGCAATCGCAGCCATTGCTGCTGGTGCGGCCACGGTCAACCGCTATCCTGAGGCGGCCAGTGCCACGCTCGCGGCTGCCTTGGCGGCCCGCACCGGCGTTCAGCCTGACTGCATGATGTTCGGCGTTGGCTCTGACGAGTTGCTGCACTTCTGCTGTGCCGCAACGCTGGACGCTGGCGACGGTGGTGTGCTGCCGGAGCCGAGCTTTCCGCGCTACAAGGTTTCCACCCGGCTGATGGGTGGGGTGATCCAGCCTGCCAAGTTGCGGGCCGACGGTGCCAATGACCCCGATGCGCTGTTGGCTGCGATTGATGACCGCACCCGGCTGATGTTCGTGTGCAATCCCAACAACCCGTCCGGTGGGTTGCTGGGGGCGGCGGAGTTGCAGCACCTGATCGCTGGCGTGCCCGACCGCGTGCTGCTGGTGCTGGACGAGGCCTACTGGGAATTCGGCATGGCTGCCGGTGGTGTTGATTCGCTGCCGCTGCTGCGCGCCCGCACCGGGCCCTGGGTTGTGCTGCGCACCTTCTCCAAGGCCTATGCGCTGGCGGGCATTCGTGTGGGCTATGCGCTGTGTTCCTCGCCGGAGGTGGCAGGGACACTGGCGAAGTTTAAAAACACCTTCAGCGTGACCAACCTTGCCTACGAGGCAGCCTTGGCGGCGCTGGAGGATCAGGCTCACCTGACGGCGTTGGTGGGCGGCGCACGGGCGGAGCTGGCTCGGTTGGACCAGGGTCTGCGTGCCCTTGGCCTGTCTCCCCTGCCGACAGCTGCCAACTTTATCAGCGCGGACATCGCCCGCCCCGTCGCGCCGGTGATCGAAGCGCTGAAGGCCGAGGGTATCCTGATCCGCGACTGGCGTGAGCCGGGCTATGAAACCTTCATTCGCATCACCGCTGGCACGGCTGAGGATACCGACGCTGTTCTGGCCGCCCTGCGCACGGTGCTGACCCGTAACGAGACTGCTGGGTAACCAATCAGCCGCCGGCCACACCCTCGACCACCTTCGGGCGTGGCGAGGGTGGGTTCTGGTGGCTGCTGTTGGTGCGGCATGAACGGCGGTACTCCGTCGGGTTACAGCCCATCACGTCGCGAAAGGCAGCATTGAAGGCGGAGGGGGAGTCATAGCCCACGGTCAGGCCAATCTCCGTCACGGGCCGGTCGGTGGTGGCGAGCAGTTCCACGGCGCGGGTCATGCGGATCCGGCGCAGCAACTCGGTCCAGGTCATGCCGAGTTCATCGTGTAGACGGCGCGACAGCGACCGTTCGGACAGACCAGCGGCTTTGGCGATGGAGGCAAACCGCGGAGCCTCGGCTGCGGCTGCCTCCGTCAAATCAACCGCGCGGGCGAGAGAGCTGCTGGCGGGGGCGGGGATGACGCAAGGGCTTGGCCGCTGAGCAAGGCGCAGCACAACCTCCCCCAGCAGGCTGAACACCTGGTGGGCGTAGGGGGACAGCGTGGTCTCTGGTCCCCACGATTGACACTCCGCAATCAGCGCCCGGGCTAGGGGCGTCATGTCGAACACCGACAAGGTGGCAGCAGGCGCCGCCATGAAGCCCCGCGCAAACAGGACTGAGGCGCTGGTCAACCGCGTCAGGATGGTGATGCGAATTGGCTGATCGGCAGCGATCAACGCCGCACGGGCTGGTGGCAGTGTCCAGCGTCGCCCATCGGCTTCCAGCCGAATCGTGCCCTCCAGAGCGTGGAGGAGATAGTGGCGATCCACCTGGAAGTCAGCCGCAGGGGCAGGATCGAAGCTTCGATGGAAGCAATAGGCGTCCGGCTGCATGGTGCTACTCTACAGGCCTTGGCGATGGGGCGTCATGCTTGCGCGACGCCGGAAAGGTCCGCGCCGTCGGTGGCCGATGCGACAAAGACATAGCCAAGGCTGGTGTGGCGCGGTGGACCCGCGACGAAGCGATGGGTGTTCAGGTGCTGCAGCCCGGCCTGACAACCCAGGCGCTGTATCTCGTCCGCAGCGAACCAGCGATGCCGGAATCGTAACCAGATCAAGACATTACACCAGTGTGGACGCGATACGGCGAGCAGCAGCTGCCCACCGGGCCGCAGCCATCCCGCAAACCGCCGCATGGTTGCCTGTGGGTCAGAGCAATGTTCCAGAACATGGGCGGCAAGGATGGTGTCAAACCGCTCAGCAGGGGTGAAGCTGTCGATATCCGACAGGACAACGCGGCAGGTGAGGTCGGCTGCACCCATCTCCGCGGCGGCCTCGTCGAGCATGCGGGGCGAGGCATCCAGCAGGGTAAGATCGCACGAGCCGCCCACTGCGACCCAGGCCAGCGCAAAGAGGCCAGAGCCTGTCCCGATATCCAGCACCGGCCCGCGCGGCCGGGCGTGGGGGTGCAGGAATTCGCGATAGGCCCTGTCATAGCCAAGGGAGCGCAGCTTGGCCGACCACTTGGATGCCGCACTGTTGTATGTCGCCGTCGCCGTCATGCCCTAAGGCTCGCATTGCGCCCGCCCTGCCCGATATCGCCTGGCTGCCAAGTTTCCGCTGGCCGCCGCCAAAGGTCGGGCGGGAAAGAGAACAGGACAGACTATCGCTTCGGACGACCAACCACTGCGATCTCAGATCCGTCTGCGCACCTGGACTGGTGGCTGCCGGTCTCTTCGAACCGCACAGAGCATCCGAACCATCGTCAGGTGTCCTAAGGCCCCTGAGGTTGATGGTCGAGCAATGGGAGGCGGTGACCGGAGGGGACGATGGCTGGGGGACTAGGACTCGAACCTAGATTGACGGAGTCAGAATCCGCTGTCCTACCATTAGACGATCCCCCAGCAGGACTGACCGTCCACGCCGCTGGCGCTGCCAACGGGAGGGCGGACATGCCACGGCGGGGGCGGGCGGTCAAGGGGGAAGATGGAGTGGGCTGCAGGGCAGGGCGGTGTATTCGCCTCTCCCCGTGGACTGCGGCTTGTGATTACAGTTTCACCATGATGCCAAACCCCTCCCGTGCCAATGCGTCAAGCGGCGACCTGTGGTCGTCCGCCGAGGGCGCACTGTTTGCCGCGGTGGATTTGGGCACAAACAATTGTCGGCTGCTGGTCGCGCGTGCGTGTCGCCAGCGCGGGCTGGCCGTGGTCGATGCGTTTAGCCGCGTTGTGCGTCTGGGCGAGGGGGTGGCGATCACCGGCCTGCTGTGCGACGCGGCGATGGATCGAGCGATCTCGGCCTTGCGGGTGTGTGCGGGCAAGCTGCGTGCCCATCGCCCAGTCGAACTGCGCGTGGTCGCGACTGAGGCTTGTCGGCGCGCGCGCAATGGCGAGGCATTCTTGGCCCGTGCCCGGCGGGAAACGGGCCTGCCGATCGAAGTGATTGCCGCTGAAGAGGAGGCGCTGCTGGCGCTTGGCGGCTGTGCTGCGTTGTTGGAGCCGCAACGACCAGCCGTGATGTTCGACATCGGCGGCGGCTCAACTGAGGTGTTGTGGGTTGCCGCCCGCGCGCCGGGGGAGGCGCCGCAGGTGCTGGGGTGCCTGTCAATGCCAGCCGGTGTTGTGGCGCTGGCGGATCGCTATGGCGCCGATGCCCTCACGCTCGCTGGCTATCGCGCGATGCGCCAGGACGTGGCAACGGCACTGGTGGCGTTTGACCAGGAACACGGCATCTCCGGCCAAGCGGGGTTGCAGATGCTCGGCTCCTCTGGAACCGTGACGACACTGGCGGGTTTGCATCTGGGCCTTGCCCGCTATGACCGCACCCGCGTTGATGGCTTGGCGATTGCTTGGCAGCGTCTGGTGGAGATTTCGCGTGACGTGGTGGCGATGGGGCACGTCGCACGCCAAGCCCACCCCTGCATTGGGCGGGCGCGGGCGGATCTGGTGGTGGCGGGCTGCGCTATCCTGGATGCCATCTTGCATGCATGGCCGGTGGATCGCGTGCGCATCGCCGACCGTGGCGTGCGCGAGGGAATTTTGTTGGACCTGATGGGCGCGCCAATGCCGCGCCGGGCATGTTGAGTGGCTGATGAGCAAGCGTGGCGATTCGTCTTCCGGTCGGCGGCGGGACCCGGTCAAGGTTACCAGCACCACCCGCAAGGAAAGCTCCAAGCGCTGGCTGGCGCGGCATTTGAGCGATCCCTGGGTGGCAGAAGCGCAGCGCCAGGGCTGGCGCAGCCGGGCGGCGTTCAAGCTGATTCAGCTGGATGACAAGTATCGGCTGCTGCGACCTGGGCAAGTGGTGGTGGACCTGGGGGCCGCCCCCGGCGGCTGGACGCAAGTTGCGGTTCAGCGCACCCGCGCGCGCGACGGCGCAGGCAAAGTTGTCGGCTGGGACATCCTGGAGATGGAGCCGGTGCCAGGGGCGATCATCCTGCAGGGCGATTTTCTGGCCGATGACGCAGTCGCCCGCCTGGAGGCAGCTGTTGGTGGCCGCGCCGACGTCGTACTGTCGGACATGGCAGCCAATACCGTGGGCCATGCCCGCACCGATCACTTGCGCGTGATGGCCCTGGCCGAGGCGGCCTTCGCCTTCGCCGAGGCGGCGTTGAACCCCGGCGGGCATTTCGTCGCCAAGGTGTTCCAAGGCGGGTCGGAACGGACCTTGTTGGATCAACTGAAGCGCTGCTTCCAAACAGTCCGCCACGCCAAACCACCGGCCAGCCGGTCTGAGTCGGCCGAGATGTTTGTCGTCGCCAGCGGCTTTCGCGCGGACTGACGCTCGATCAACCCGCGAGGCGGCACGCGGCGGCGGGTTGATGCAGACCCACACCGCCGGTGGTCCGGTGATGAGTGCGTTACGCTGCCCTGTACCTCGATCTAGGGCATAGCGCTTCGCGGCGAACTGGGGCATATCCCGGTCTCCGCAGCGCTTCCAGCCCGATGCAGCGAGGGGTCCCCATGGCGTTCCGCGAAGCCCTCACCTTCGACGATGTCCTGTTGCAGCCTGCCGCCTCCGACATTTTGCCGGCCCAGGCGGACACATCGACTCAGCTGACCCGCGGCATCCGCTTGGGCATTCCGCTGATGTCAGCTGCGATGGACACAGTGACTGAATCCAACCTCGCCATTGCCATGGCTCAGTCCGGTGGCATCGGTGTGGTCCACAAGAACATGCCAATCGATCGGCAGGCCGCAGAAGTTCGCAAGGTCAAGAAGTTTGAAAGCGGCATGGTGGTGAACCCTGTGACGGTGGAGCCGCAGGCGACTCTGGCCGATGCGCTGCAATTGATGGCGGACAATCGCATCAGCGGCATCCCAGTGACTGACCGTGGGACCGGGCGGCTGGTTGGCATCTTGACCAATCGCGACGTGCGCTTTGCAACCGACACCTCCATGCTGGTCGCGCAATTGATGACGCGGGACAATCTGGTCACCGTGCGGGAGCACGTCACCCGGCAGGAAGCGATGCGCCTGTTGCACCTGCACCGCATCGAAAAGCTGCTGGTGGTGGATGATGAGTATCGCTGCATCGGTCTGGTCACGGTGAAGGACATTGAAAAGTCCCAGCGCCACCCGAATGCAGCGAAGGATGACAAGGGCCGCCTGCGCGTCGCAGCCGCTGTGGGCACTGGCGACGACGGCTTGCGCCGTGCGGAGGCGCTCATTGATGCCGAGGCCGATGTGCTGGTGGTCGACACGGCTCATGGTCATTCCGAGGGGGTGTTGAAGGCTTTGGCGGCCATTCGTCGCTTGTCCAACACCACTCAGATCATCGGCGGCAACGTCGCCACGGCAGATGGGGCGCGGGCGCTGATTGATGCAGGAGCCGATGCTGTGAAGATCGGCATTGGTCCGGGCTCCATCTGCACCACCCGCATCGTCGCCGGTGTCGGCGTGCCGCAACTGACAGCCGTGATGGATTGCGCTGAAGCCGCGCGCGATCAAGGCGTTCCTGTGATCGCCGACGGCGGCATCAAGTATTCGGGCGATCTTGCCAAGGCCATTGCCGCTGGGGCCGACTGCGCCATGATCGGCAGCTTGTTGGCGGGCACCGACGAAAGCCCCGGCGAGGTGTTCTTGTACGAAGGCCGGTCCTACAAGAGCTATCGCGGCATGGGTTCGGTGGGGGCGATGGCGCGCGGTTCGGCTGATCGGTACTTCCAACAGGAAGTCAACGACACGCTGAAGCTGGTGCCCGAGGGGATCGAAGGGCGCGTGCCCTACAAGGGACCCGTCGCCAATGTGCTGCACCAGTTGGTTGGCGGCTTGAAGGCGGCGATGGGGTACACGGGCAACGCCACCATATCCGAGATGAAGGCGCGCTGCACCTTCGTGCGCATCACCAGCGCCGGGTGGCGCGAAAGCCATGTCCATGACGTTGCAATCACGCGCGAACCCCCCAATTACCGGAAGGATTAGCGGTCGCGTGGTGGAAGGGATCGCCCGATGACGCCTGGTGCGCGCGTCCAAGCGCTGATCGAATTGACCGAGGATGTCGGTCGGGGCGGGGCGGCTGATGCCGCTGCCTCCAGCTACTTCCGGGCGCGCCGTTACATCGGCTCCAAGGATCGCAGCTGGATTGCCGACCGGCTGTATGCCGGGCTGCGTCGCCGCGCACGGGTCGATTGGTGGGTCAACCGAGTGTTGGAGCGGCCTGCAGAGGCGCCGCCTCCGGCCAGTCGTCACCGCGTTCTGGCCGATCTGGTGTTGACAGGTGACCCTGCCGAGCGGGTTGCCGGCTGGTTCGATGGTGGCCCCTATCGGCCGGAGCCGCCAAGCCGGGCGGAGCGCACACTGCTGGCAGCCCTGGATGGCAAGCCGCTGGACCATCCCGATCAACCGGACTGGGTGCGCAGCGAGGTGCCCGCCTGGGTGCAGGATTTGGCGCCCGAGTTGTTCTCTGATCCAGAGGAACTGGCCGCCCTGGCGACCGGTGCGCCGCTGGACCTGCGCGTCAATCCCCTGGTTGGCACGCGAGAGGATGCGCTGGCGCAGTTGGCGATGGCTGGGATTGTCGCCGAGGCGACCAACCTCTCGCCGCTGGGCCTGCGGGTGGCGGGGCGCCCGCCATTGGGGCGCGAGCCTGCCTTCACCTCAGGCTTGGTTGAGGTGCAGGACGAGGGTTCGCAATTGGTAGCCCTGTTGACCGACGCGCAGCCCGGTCACGCCGTGATCGACTTCTGCGCGGGGGCCGGTGGCAAAACCCTGGCGCTGGCCGCATCGATGCAAAACCGCGGTCGGCTGATCGCGTGTGACATCTCAGCCGCGCGGCTGGAGCGGGCGGTGGTGCGCCTGCGCCGGGCGGGAGTGCACAATGTCGAGCGTCGCGCCCTTGACGGCGAGTCGGCTGGGTGGCTGAAGCGTCAATCCGGTCGGTTCGACCGGGTGCTGGTTGATGCGCCCTGTAGCGGCACCGGCACATGGCGGCGCAATCCCGACATGAAATGGAAGCTGGGGCCGGACGATGTGGCGGAACTGAGCACGGTTCAGGCCTGCATCCTGGCGCGGGCAGCGGCCTTGGTGCGCCCGGGTGGTCGCTTGGTCTATGCGACATGCTCGCTGCTGGCAGCCGAAAACCAGGCGCAGGTGGAGGGGTTCCTCGCCAGCCACTCAGCCTTCCGGCTGCTGCCAATGGGCGAAGTGTGGCAGGCGACCATCGGCACTTCACCGCCGGGCGACGGCCCCTATCTGAGCCTTTCGCCGGGGCGCCATGGCACCGATGGGTTCTTCACAGCTGTGATGGAGCGCGCGGCTGGATGATTGTGCTGACCGCTACCCCCGACGATGCCGAGCCGATTGCCCGGTTGCATGCGGCTTCCTGGCGCGACACCTATCGCGGCATGGTGCCGGACCGGCTGCTGGATGGTCCAATTGCCGAGGAGCGGTTGCAGCAATGGCGTCAGGTGTTGGCGCACCTACCCGCCGGGCGCGTTGTGCTCTGCGCGCGGGAGGAGGGGGAGCTGCTGGGCTTCATCTCTGGCGGGCCACGGCGCGGCGGTCCCACGGGGTATGATGCGGAGATCTACGCGCTCTACGTGGCGCGGACCCGGCGCGGCACTGGCATCGGGCGCCGTCTGCTGGGCCATGCCGCAGAGCGGCTGGCGCTGTTCGGCCATGACGGCGTGATGACCTGGGTGCTGGCTGCGAATGCCGGTGCCTGCCGCTTCTATGACCGGCTGGGTGGGCGCATCGTGGCCCAAAAAGAAGAGTCAATGGCCGGTGCCCAACTGGCGGAGCTTGGTTACGGCTGGGCCGAAATCCGCGATCTTGTTGAAGCTGCCGCCTCAAGGAGGCCCTGAGCGATGGACCGTGTGCTGATTCTCGATTTCGGCTCCCAGGTTACCCAATTGATCGCCCGCCGGGTGCGCGAAGCCGGGGTTTATTCCGAGGTGCATCCCTATCGGATGACGGAAGACGCTATTCGCAGCTTTGGTCCGCAGGCGATTATTCTGTCCGGTGGACCGGCCTCGGTGACGGAAGCCGAGACGCCGCGGGCACCCGATGTGGTGTTTACCCTCGGCGTGCCGGTGCTGGGCATTTGCTATGGCGAAATGACCATGTGCGCCCAGTTGGGCGGAACCGTGGAGACCGGCCACCACCGCGAGTTTGGCCGCGCGGACATTCAGGTGCGCCAAGCCTCGGCGCTGACCGATGGGTGGTTGGCCCCCGGTGATGTGGAGCCGGTGTGGATGTCCCACGGCGATACCATCACGGCGATTCCACCTGGATTCGCCGTGGTGGCGACCTCCGACAACTCCCCCTTCGCGATGATCGCCGACGAGGCGCGGCGCTTCTATGGCGTGCAGTTCCACCCCGAGGTGGTGCACACCCCGCGCGGCGCCAAGCTGTTGGAAACATTCGTGCGCAAGGTGGCCGGGCTCAGCGGCGATTGGACCATGGCGGCGTTCCGCCACCAGATGGTGGCCAGCATTCGCCAGCAGGTGGGGCAGGGCCGGGTGATCTGCGGCTTGTCTGGTGGGGTGGACAGTGCCGTCGCAGCTGTGCTGATTCACGAGGCGATTGGCAGCCAGCTGCACTGCATCTATGTCGACCACGGCTTGATGCGCGCGGGCGAGACCGAGCAAGTGGTGCGGCTGTTCCGTGATCACTACAACATTCCACTGGTGGCGCGGGACGCGTCGGACATTTTCCTGGGCCGCTTGTCAGGCGTCGAAGACCCCGAGGCGAAGCGCAAAATCATTGGTGCCACCTTCATCGAAGTCTTTGAGGAAGAGCAAGCAAAGGTGGGCGGGGCTGAATTTCTGGCCCAGGGCACGCTCTACCCCGACGTGATTGAAAGTGTCTCGGCAACGGGTGGCCCGTCGGTCACCATCAAGTCCCACCACAATGTGGGCGGTCTGCCCGAGGGTATGCGGCTGAAGCTGGTGGAGCCCCTGCGCATGCTGTTCAAGGACGAGGTGCGCGCCCTTGGCCGCGAGCTTGGTCTGCCGGAAAGCATGGTGGGCCGCCACCCGTTCCCCGGCCCCGGCCTCGCCATCCGCATCCCCGGCGCTGTGACGCGCGACAAGGCCGACCTGCTGCGCCGTGCAGATGCGGTGTACCTGGACGAAATCCGCAAAGCGGGCCTCTACGACCAAATCTGGCAAGCCTTCGCGGTGCTGCTGCCTGTGCGCAGCGTTGGCGTGATGGGCGACGCCCGCAGCTACGACCACGTGCTGGCCTTGCGCGCCGTCACCTCCACCGACGGCATGACAGCCGAGAGCTACCCCTTCGACCACAGCTTCCTCGCCCGCGTCGCCACCCGCATCATCAACGAAGTCCGCGGCATCAACCGCGTGGTGTACGACGTGACGAGCAAACCACCGGGCACAATCGAGTGGGAGTGAGGGATGGGCTGGGTTTGTTCGGGGTGGCCCGTGCGGCGACAGGTAATGTTCGATTGACGTTCCGTTTTTTCGGCGACACAGTCTCCGCACGACACGGGAGGCGTTGATGCCAATCCAATCGATTGAGTTGTGTGCTGGTGCAGGTGGCCAAGCGCTTGGACTGGAGTTGGCGGGCATTGATCATGTGGCGTTGGTGGATAACGACGCGCCAGCCTGTACGACGCTCCGGCTCAATCGGCCGCATTGGACTGTGAGGGAAGCAGATCTGACGGTGTTTTCAGCCACCGAGTGGCGGGGCGTGGATTTGGTGACCGGTGGGCTGCCGTGTCCGCCCTATAGCATTGCGGGCAAGCAACTTGGGCCTGCCGATGACCGTGATTTGTTTGGGCACGGGCTGCGCATCATGGATGAGGTCCGCCCGCGCGGCGCGATTATTGAAAATGTCAAAGGCATTCTCGATCCCCGCTTTGAACAGGTGCGCGAGAACATTCGCCAGGGTCTCAAGCGCCTTGGCTTTTGGTGTGATTGGCGCTTGTTGAACGCTGCTGACTATGGCGTGCCGCAGCTTCGTCCGCGGGTTGTGTTCGTGGCTCTCGCGGCTGAGGCGGCAGAGCATTTTCGCTGGCCGACGCCGCATCCCTCCTCGCCCCCAACTGTGGGGGCGTGCCTGCTGGATCTAATGGCGGCCAATGGGTGGGAGGGAGCGGCTGCGTGGGCCGACCAGGCTGACGACATTGCGCCCACATTGGTTGGCGGCTCCAAGAAACATGGTGGACCCGACCTTGGGCCAACGCGGGCGCGTGCGGCTTGGGCGGTGCTTGGCGTGAACGGCAAGTCTCTGGCCCTCGAAGCACCGGAGCCTGGGTTCGATGGGATGCCGCGCTTAACCGTGCGGATGGCGGCGCGGTTGCAGGGGTTCCCCGACGATTGGCAGTTCTCTGGGCGCAAAACTGCGGCCTATCGGCAAGTGGGCAATGCTTTTCCACCGCCCGTCGCTTGCGCGGTTGGGCGTCAAGTGCGCGCGGCACTTGAGGCAGCAGCCCGTGGTAAGGGGCGTCCGGCGGCTGGGTCTGCGCGGCCCAACCGGGCGCTGGTGACTGTTGTGGGGCATGGACGCTGATTTGTTCTCCGTTGGCTCGGTTCCGGCTGAGCCGTTGGCAGTTGATCATCCGGATCGTGCGATCATTGATCGGGTGGCTGCAGCCATTGAAGAGCGGTCAGGTGGTTGGGCTGTGTTTGCACAGGAAATTCCCCGGCGCCTACGCCTTGCCATCGATGAAGTAATTGACATGCCACGGACGGGTCGTTTCGTTCTGGCTCAACTTGAGAAGACTGAGAAGACCTACCTCGGGACCAAAGTTGAGATATTGATCCGAGATTTCCTAGGCGTTCCCAAAGGCCTGTTAGACCTCGATGTTGCTGGGCTAGACATCGACGTGAAAAACACAGTGACTGGTAACTGGATGATCCCCTCAGAAGCGATCAGAAAGCCTTGTATTCTGATTTCTGAAAATGAGCCTTCTGCTGTGTGTAGTGTTGGATTGTTGATCTGCCATCCAGCTTACCTGACAGGTGGTGCGAACAAAGACGGTAAAGTGTCAGTATCGGCTATTGGGCGGAAGAACATCCATTGGATTTTAAAGAATCATCCCTATCCAGCAAATTTTTGGGAGGCTGTGCCAACTCACATACGCCGCTCGATTATGCAGCCCACCAGCGGAACCGAGCGTCTGTATGCCCTGTTTCAGGCGTTCCTGGGACGCCCAATTGCGCGAGGGACGGTTGAATCGGTTGCCCGCCAAAAAGATTTCATGAAGCGACTGCGCAGCAATGGTGGCGTGCGGGACCGGTTGGAGCCGCAGGGTATTGTGTTGCTCAGCGGCGTCGCCGATCGCGAGCTTGCCCTCAGGCTGGGCATTCCCGCCCTTGCGCGAGAGGAGTTCGTCGCAGTGCCAGTGACGACGAGTGCCCAACTGGAAGCTGTGCGGGCCAGTCATCGCCACAGTGGTGTCGTGGCCTTGGCCGAGCCTCGGTCTCCTGCAGATGGGTAAGAGGTGTAGAACCCAGAAGTCGCGGACTAAGCACTTGGCAGTAAGGCCTGTGTGTCCGACACGCTGAGCGACTGAATTGGATTGGGGTAGCCAGATTGGCGCTAAAAATGAGCTTCATTCACCCCATGATCTAGAGCGAACCCTCCGCAGCACCAATCAATCTCCGTCACCCCCTCACACCCGCTCCCGTCCCTTCACCTGCTCGCGCAGGCTGGCGAGGTCGGCTTCCAGGGCGCTGAGGCGTTCGGAGATTGGGTCGACGCAGGCGTCGCCGAAGCCGTAGCCGCAGTGTTGCTGGCCGGGGGCGGTGCCGAGGGGTTGGGCGGGGGCGCCGATCACGGTTACGCCGGGGGCGACATCTTGCAGCACCACGGAGTTGGCACCCACCTTGGCGCCCGTTGCGAGGCGGATTGGGCCCAGCACTTGGGCGCCAGCACCGATCACCACGCCATCATCCACATCGGGATGGCGCTTGCCGGGTTTGGAGGACAAACCACCCAAGGTCACGCCGTGGTAGATCGTCACATCATCGCCGATCACCGCGGTCTCGCCAATCACCACACCCATGCCGTGGTCGATGAACAGGCGGCGGCCAATCCTGGCGCCGGGGTGGATTTCGATGCCGGTCAGCATGCGGCCAAGGTGGCTCGCGATGCGACCGAAAGTCCGCCAGCCGCGGCGCCACAACCCGTGCGCAAGGCGGTGCCACAGAACAGCGTGAACGCCAGGATAGGCGAACACCACTTCACCCCAGGTGGGGCGGGCGGGGTCGCGCAGGCGGATGCTGCGCACCAGTTCGGCAAGCTCCATCAGTCTCCTCGCACCGACCATGAGGGTCTTATCCGATAGTGGTGTCTGAGGCGGCGAACGCAAAGCCCGTCGCTGCAACTCTCCCATGCAGAGGGGCTTCGCTGCATGCCCCCTTGTCGCGGCGATTGCGGCGATGGGGATGGCCTTGCTATTGAGCGGGCGGACCGGCGTCGAGGCGGTCTGTCGCCGTCCGGCCTTTTCTCATGGAGCCGCCTTCCGTGCCGTTGCCGCCCGCCGATCCCGAACAGGCGCGCCGTGCCTTGCTGCCAGCCGGTCTGCGCGATGGCCTGCCGCCCCATGCGGATCGTCAGGCTGCTGCCACCAGCTTTTTGATGGCGGCCTTTGGCCGCCACGGCTATGAGCGCGTTGACCCGCCGCTGGTGGAGTTTGAAGAAAGCCTGCTGGGCTCTGACACGGGCGGCATCGGTCAACAAACCTTCCGCCTGCTTGATCCCCTGTCCCAGCGCATGATGGGTCTGCGCGCGGATATGACCGTGCAGGTGGCCCGCATCGCCACCACGCGTCTGGCGGGCACGCCCCGCCCACTGCGTCTGGCCTATGCGGGCGATGTGCTGCGCATGAAGGGCTCGCAACTGCGGCCCGAGCGCCAGTTCGTCCAAGTGGGGGTGGAGCTGATTGGCGCGCCTGGTGTCGCAGCCGATGTTGAGGTCATGCGCCTCGCCGCCACCAGCCTCGCAGGCCTTGGTGTTCCAGGGCTCTCGATTGATTTCAATGCGCCTACGCTGGTCGGTGCGATCTGTGCGGAGGCTGGGGTGCGCGGGCGGGACCTGCTGCTGACCCGGGCGGCGCTTGATCGGAAAGATGCTGATGCTGTGCGCCGCCACGCCGGGGCCGCGACCGACGCTCTGCTGGGCCTGCTGGCCGCCACAGGACCAGCGGAAGCAGCCGAGTTGATCCTGACCTCGCTTGCCCTGCCGGCCTCCCAACAGGCAGTGCGCGCGCGCCTGTCCCAGGCGATTGGCGCGTTGCGAGAGGCGGTGCCAGAGGTGCAGTTGACCGTGGACCCCGTTGAGCACCGCGGCTTTGAGTATTACAGCGGCATCGGGTTTACCCTGTTTGCGCGTGGCGTCACCGGGGAATTGGGGCGTGGCGGGCGGTATCTGGCGGGACCCGAAGGCCATCTGGAGCCAGCAACCGGCTTCAGCCTGTTCATGGACCCGATCATGGCGGCCCTGCCTGCCGCCCCGGCGCCGCGCCGCTTGTTGCTGCCCTATGGTACGCCCCACGCCCAGGCCGAGAGCTTGCGGGAAGACGGGTGGATCACACTCGCCGCACTGGATCGCACCGCCAATCCGGAAGATGAGGCTCACCGCCTCGGTTGCAGTCATGTGATGGTGGCGGACGGTATCGTCGCGCTGCCCGATCAGAAGGACACTACGCCATGACCAATGTCGCCGTGATTGGCGCCCAGTGGGGCGACGAAGGCAAGGGCAAGATCGTTGATTGGTTGTCGGAGCGCGCGGACATCGTGGTGCGCTTCCAAGGCGGCCACAACGCGGGCCACACGCTGGTGATTGGCGGGCAGACCTACAAGCTGTCGCTGCTGCCCTCGGGCTGTGTGCGACCGGGCAAGCTGTCGATCATTGGTAATGGCGTGGTGGTCGATCCCTGGCACCTGCTGCAGGAGATCGCGACGCTGCGCAGCCAAGGCGTGGAGATTGGCCCGCACAATCTGCGCATCGCTGATTCTGCCGCTCTGATTCTGCCCTATCACAGCCGGATTGACCGTCTGCGCGAGGATATGGCCGGGGCGGCGAAGATTGGTACGACGGGGCGCGGCATCGGCCCCGCTTATGAGGATAAGGTTGGCCGCCGGGCGGTGCGCGTTGGCGACCTTGCCAATGTTGAGGATTTGGAGCGGCGTTTGAACCGCGCGTTGCTGCACTATGATGCGCTGTTCAAGGGCCTGGGTGCGGAGCCAGTGGACCGTGATAGCCTGATGGCTGACTTGCTGGCGCTGGCCCCGCAGATTCTCCCCTTCGCCGAGCCGGTGTCAGAGCGTCTGGAGGAGGCGCGTCGCCTTGGTCGGCGCATCCTGTTCGAGGGCGCTCAGGGCATCATGCTGGATGTGGACCACGGCACCTATCCGTTCGTGACCTCGTCCACAACTGTCGCAGCCGGGGCCGCATCAGGGTCTGGCTTGGGACCGAAGGCGATCGGCTTTGTCCTGGGCATCTGCAAAGCCTACACCACGCGGGTGGGATCGGGGCCGTTCCCGACCGAGTTGACCGATGCCATCGGCGAAGGCCTGGGCCAGCGCGGGCGGGAGTTTGGCGTGGTGACTGGTCGCAAGCGCCGGTGCGGCTGGTTTGATGCGGTGCTGGTGCGCCGCGCTGTCCGCCTGGGTGGCATCGACGGGATCGCTTTGACCAAACTCGACATCCTGGATGGGATGGAGGAGTTGAAAATCTGTACCGGCTACCGCCTGAAGGGAGAGGTGATCGACCGGTTGCCATCGACCGCCAGTGATCAAGCGGCGTGCGAACCGGTCTATGAAACCTTGCCGGGATGGCAGGAAACGACTGCGGGTGCGCGCTCCTTTGGTGATCTGCCAGCGGCTGCGGTCAAATATGTCAAACGCGTGGAAGAATTGATCGGATGCCCGGTCACATTGCTGTCCACCAGCCCCGAACGCGACGATACCATTCTGATGCAAGACCCGTTCGCTGCGTAAACAGCAGATTGGTGCGTACGGACTCTTCCCAGCGCCGCCGTTAACCAGTAGATTCCTTGCAGCGATAAGGCGTTGGTGCGCGATCATGCTCCAGCGTCTGATGTGCCGGGAACATTCCGCCGCGGCCGGGCGGGACGGGAAGGGACGGAATGGTTGACGTAACCTCGGGTGGACCGCCTCCCGACGATCTCGACACGGAATGGGTCGATCCCATGGAACTGCTCCGGCAGGAGCAGGAAAAGATGGGAATGGCGATGCCGGAGGTGGTGGATGCTCCGGTGATGGCGCCCGTGACCTTCGCAGCGGAGGGCGCGGCCGATATGCCAGCCCTCGCGCCGTTGGAACTGACCTCGGTCGAGCAGGACATTGACGACGTTGCGGGGGCAGCAGCTGGGATTGCGGCAGCAGCGGCCGCAACCGCTGCTGCAATGACGGGGACGACCTCGCAAACCGCAGGTGGCGTCTCGAACGAGCCGTCGATGGGGGGCATCGATGATGATGCGCTCGTAACCTCGCTGCGCGGTCGCTACTTCATCAATGTGGGCGAGCCGCTGCCCGAGTATGCGTCTGCCAACGCCATGGCTTTCGAGGCCATGTTCCGCAATGACCGGTCTCGCCCCCTGATGGCGCTGATCCTGGAGCCTGAGGCCCAGCCGCGCTACGACGCACTGGAAGGGCTGCGCGGCTTCGCCATGAACGGCATGCTGAAGCTGCTCGATTGGGGCGTGGTGGATTGGCCGGCCGGTGGTAGCCGTTTCGCCATTGTGCTAGAGCGTCCGGGTGGCTACCGGGTGATCAACGACCTCACCATCCCGCAATCCGGCATGGGGGATGAGGAGATTGTTGAGGGCCTGCTGCGGCCGCTGTTGAACACCCTGAAGGATCTGGCGGCGCGCGGTGTCACCCACCGGGCGATCCGGCCAACCAATTTGTTCTACACCGACATGACCCGGCGCACGATGGTGCTGGGGGAGTGTTTGACCGGCGTGCCGGCCCTTGACCAGCCAGCGCTGTTTGAGACCATTGAAAGCGCCCAGGCCCACCCGGCTGGGCGCGGTCCTGGCACGATCCAGAACGATCTCTACTCTCTCGGCGCGACCATTGTGTACCTGTTGTTGGGTCGCAATCCCGTGCCCGACAAGTCTGACGATGCGTTGATCCGGGAGAAGATTGAAGTCGGCAGTTACATGGCCCTCGCCGGTCAAGTGCGGGTGCCGGTCAGCCTGATCGAGCCATTGCGCGGCATGCTGATGGATGACGAGCGCGATCGCTGGACCGTCGCCGACTTGGATTTGTGGCTGTCCGGTCGCCGCCAAAGCCCGCGACAAAGCAAGCTGCCCGCCCGCGCATCCCGGCCTTTCCTGGTGGGGGAGGAGGAATGCTTTAACGTTCGCACGCTGGGCCACGCCTTCGCGGTCAATTGGCAGGAAGCGGTGCCATTGGTGCGCTCTCGCCAACTGGATAGCTGGTTGCGCCGCTCCATGATGGAGGAGCCGAAGGCCGAGGCGCTGATCAACGCCGTGTATTCCACGGCCAGCCACGTCACAGGGCGCGGTGCGGAAGAGCGTTTGGTCGCCCGCGGCTGCATCACCCTTGATCCCAAAGGTCCGATCCGGTACCGCGGCATTGGCGTGACGGTCGATGGCATCGGGCCCGCGATGACTGTGGCGTTGAACGACGCCGATCTGCGCCAGGCCTTGACGGAAATCATTTCCGCCCGGCTGCCGATCCATTGGGTGGCTGCCCAGGGCAAGCCGAACTCTGAAGATGTTCGCATCGCCCAGGCGATGGAAAAACTGCCCGGCATCATCGAACAACAGGCTGTTGGCCTTGGGTTCGAGCGGTGCTTGTACGAAACCAATCCGATGATGCGCTGTCTCTCGCCGATGTTTGAGCGAGAGTTTGTGGTCGATATCTCCGAGGTGATGCCAGCTCTGGACCGGCTGGGGCAAACGCCGGACCGGCCAGACATGCCGTACGACCGGCATCTGATCGGCTTCATCGCGGCCCGCTCCCGCCGGTGGAGTGAGGATTTGCTGCGCCCGCTGGCGAGCCCCGACACCATCATCCGGGCGATCGGCCTGCTGCGATTGTTCTCCTACATTCAGGAGAACAACGAGGTCGGCCCAGTGCCTGGCTTTGCGACGTGGATGTCGCAAATGCTGGCACCCGTGTTGGACAATTATCATCACCGCGCCCGTCGCCAGCGGGTGCAGGCGAAGGTTCAGGCCGCGGCTGAAAGCGGTATCCTGTCTGAACTCCTGGCGGTGATTGACGATCTGGCCGAGCGCCAGGCTGACAATTACGGATTCCATCAAGCGCGGGAGGAATACCGCCAGATTGAAGCCGAGTTGACCGACATGGAAACCAATGTCGATCAGCGCGAAGACGACGCCCGCATGATGGGCGAACAGATCGCGGCGGTGATCGGCGCGGTGCTTACCTGCATCGTGACGGCCATCACCTTCCTGGTTCTTTACGCGTGAGGGCGCACTGATGGCGAAGTCCGTTCCTGAACCGGCGCCCACACC
The DNA here is from genome assembly GCA_004292755.1 of Alphaproteobacteria bacterium. Classification (GTDB taxonomy): domain Bacteria; phylum Pseudomonadota; class Alphaproteobacteria; order Elsterales; family Elsteraceae; genus RDXE01. The sequence goes on along the minus strand of RDXE01000039.1, from coordinate 15,435 downwards.
GAAGCCGCGCAGCCGACTGCCTTTGTACTTTGCGTGGGCAATCGCGCCACTGGTTGCGATCTTCTTCTGGCACGTCCTGGCGTTCTTGTTCCTCGCGATGTTGCCGACAATCGTTGCGGGGTTCCTTGACCGGCGGGAAGGCAAGTACGCCGCCTATGCCGTCGGCGGGTTCAATCTGTCTGGCGCGATCCCGTTCCTGTTTCAGATGCTAGACGGCACGCGGCCTGGGATGGTTGGTCTGGTCGAGATCATCTCCAGCCCATTTCCCTGGCTGGTCATCCTGGGGGCTGCAGCCATCGGGTGGGTGATCTACTACACCATTCCGACTTTGGTGCTGCGCTACCAAGGCATTCGGGACCGGCAACGCATCAAGTATCTGCGCCAGCGCCAAGTGGAACTGGTCGATGAGTGGGGCCCGGAAGTCGCCCCGGACGAGACCACTTACGCCTGATCGCCGCCGCAATCCCACTCACGGCTGACAGCCAAAGCGATCGGGGTCGAGAGTGGTAATGTCGACGGGCGGTGTCTGCCCGGTCGCAAGCGCCGTGACGCAGGCAGCTGTGATCGGCGTGAGCGTAATGCCGTCCCCCTCATGCCCTGTTGCGACAATCACCGCGGGGCTGGTGCGCGAGCGTCCGAGGAAGGGGCGCTTGTCCGGCACAAATGGCCGCAAGCCTGCAAACACCCGCAGCACGGCGCTGTCTGCGAGGGCTGGCACGTAGCGCACAGCCTCCCTGAGGATCAGGCCAACCACGTCTGCAGGGGCGCTCCGGTCGAAGCCGACAAAGCGGCGCGACGATCCGATGATGTGCTGGCCCGTCGGCAGGCTTTCCAGTGTGAAGCCGTGGCCGATGCGCTCCAGCGGGTCGGTGGATGTGCTGGCACGGTCCGGATCGAGCTTGTGGGTCAGATAGCGCGCTGCAACGAGAAACCGGCTTGCCAGGGCGTGCTGGCGGCGGGTCACGGCCAGCACGCCCTGGCGCGGAATGACCGGCAGGGTGAGGCCGAACGTCTGCCCCAGGGCAGCGCTGGCGGCCCCACCACACAGCACCACTTGACGTGCGTGAAGGGTGAGGTCCTGTGCAGGCAAACGCAGGCGAACGTGATCGGCGCCGAGGTCCTCCACCACCGGCTCGGCTGGCCAAAGGGTAAGGGCTCCGGCCGCGGCTGCCGCCTCTGCACAGCGCAAGGCCAGCTTGTAAGGGTTAAGCTGGGACTCATCGGGGCAGAGCACAGCACCGGTGAGCGCCGGGCTCAAGGCCGGTTCCAGTCGGCGGGCGGCAGCGATGTCCAGCAGCTCTGTGTGAACACCGACCGATGCCAGGGCCGCCGCATGGGCCTCCATCGCGGCAACCTGGCTTGGTTGATCCAGAACCAGCATGCCGCCTTTGGTCTCGGCGTCGAGGTCACCAAGCGCCGCGATCCACTGGGGATAAAGCGCGCGACTGGCAGCCGCGAGCGTCATCGCCACGCCCGGTGTTTTGGTGGACACCGACAGGTAGCCATCGCAGGCGCCCGAACTGCCGGCAGCTGGATGCACCCGGTCGATCAGAGCGACCCGCAGCCCGGCTTTGGCCAATTGCCAAGCGCAGCCCGCACCAATCACCCCGGCGCCAATCACAGCGATGTCGATGTCGTGTCTGGACATTGGCCTTGGGCTCGCGCAACGGTTCCGCGGTGAGTCTGGACCGGTCCTCGGCTGAAACACAATTGCCACTGCCGCACGCACGGGCCGAGGAGCCTGGTGCGCCGCCGCGCGCTGAGGTGGTGATCGTTGGCGCGGGTCCGGCGGGTGCGACCTGCGCGCTGGCGCTGGCAGACGCGGGCGTGCCCTCGCTGCTGATTGATGAGGCGCCTGCCGCTGGCGGGCGCGTGGCACCGCGACGGGCGGAGCCGCTGCCCTATCTGCCGGGACTGGACCCGCGCGGTCAGCGCTTGCGGGCATGGCTTGCTGCCTCGCCCCACATTGAGCACTGGACTGGGGCGAGTTATCTCGGGCGGATGGACGACGGCACAGCGCTGGTCGCGCGGGCTGGCGAGGCCGTGGTGTCGTTACGCCCCACCAGTCTGGTGCTGGCGCCCGGTGCCATCGAGGTGACCTTGCCGCTACCGGGCTACGACCCCGTGTCGCTTGGCGGGGCGCAGACCCTGCTGAAGACCAGCGGCTTGGTGCCTGATGGCCGGGTGCTGGTCAGTGGCTGTGGGCCACTGCTGTACTTGGTGGCGGTGCAATTGGCGATGGCTGGGGTGGTGGTGGCGGGGATTGCCGATGCGGCGCCGACGCCGACTGCGCGCTTGATGCAGGGATTGCTGGCCCGCCCCAGCCTGCTGGCTCAAGCGGCACACTGGCGGTGGCTGTTGATGCGCCTTGGGGTGCCGGTTTGGTCGCGCAGTGTCGCAACTGGGTGGGCCGACGGTGTGGCAGACGTCATCCATGTGGATGAGACTGGAGCCCCGCTGCGCACCCAGCGCGTGAGCGTTGATCGCGTGATCGGCGGGTTTGGCTTGCGCCCGGCGATTGAGGCTGCGCAGCAGGCTGGGTGCACACTCGCGCATGACCGCGCGCTGGGTGGCTGGCACGTCGTGGCCGACCCCACTGGTGTCACCTCGGTTTCTGGGGTGCTGGCGATTGGGGAGGTGCGGGGCATCGGCGGGGCGGATCTGGCGCAGGCCGATGGTCTGTTGGCTGCCATCGGATGGTTGGAGCGCGCAGGTCAGCCCATTCCCACAGCCCTGGCGCAGCGCCGTGCGCAGGCGGAACGGCTGGCCCAGCGTGCCGATCGCTTTCGCCGGGCCCTGGGCGCTTGGTCGGCGCTGCCGGAGTGGGTACCGAGCTTGGTTCCCGACGACGCTGTGCTGTGCCGGTGTGAAGGCGTCACTGTCGGGCAGGTGCGGGCTGCTGCCGCCCCCGCTGCCGCAGCTGCGAAGCTTGCCACCCGCACCGGCATGGGGACCTGCCAAGGCCGCACCTGTGCCGCCGCCCTGGCGCTGATCCAGGGTTCTGGATTGGCAGCGATCCGCGGCGGACCGCCGGGTCCGCTCCCGCCGCGTTGGCCGTTGGTGCCGCAGCCGGTGGCAGCCCTTGCCGGGCTCAGCTCATCCAGGGCGGCAACGGCAGACCGCGGGCGTTCAGAAACTCCAGATTGAACAGCTTGGACTGATAGCGCTGGGCGCCATCGCACAGAATGGTCACCACCGTGTGACCGGGGCCAAGATCGCGGGCGACCTTGATCGCAGCGGCGACATTGATGCCCGCCGACCCACCGATGGCGAGACCTTCGTGCTGCATCAAGTCATAGATTTCGGCTAGGGCTTCAGCGTCGGTCACCCGCACGGCATCGTCTATGGGCGCTCCCTCCAGATTGGCCGTAACCCGTCCCTGCCCGATGCCTTCGGTGATTGAGGTGCCTTCGGATGCCAGGGTTCCTGTCTTCACCCAAGACCATAGGGCTGAGCCCATAGGGTCAGCCAGCACACAGCGAACCGCGGGGTTGCGCTCCTTCAGGGCCAGGGACACGCCAGCCAGGGTGCCGCCGGTACCCACAGCGGCGGTAAAGGCATCGATCCGTCCATCGGTTGCCTCCCACAGTTCAGGACCTGTGGTCAGGCGGTGGCCTTCGCGATTCGCCAGATTGTCGAACTGGTTGGCCCACACGCCGCCCAATTCCTCTGCTTGGCGCCGTGAGACGTGGACATAGTTACCGGGGTCGGAAAAGGGCTTGGCAGGCACGAGGCGCAGATCGGCCCCGACCATACGCAGCGTGTCCTTCTTCTCCTGACTTTGGGTTTCCGGCATCACGATCACGGTGCGGTAGCCCAAGGCGTTGCCGACCAGCGCCAAGCCGATGCCGGTGTTGCCCGCTGTGCCTTCGACGATGGTCCCGCCGGGAGTAAGCACACCGCGCCGTTCAGCATCCCGCACGATGGCAAGGGCTGCCCGGTCCTTGACGCTGCCGCCGGGGTTCAAAAACTCCGCCTTGCCAAGGATAGTGCAGCCCGTGCGCGCGGAGGCACGCGCGAGCCGGATCAACGGTGTGCGCCCGATGGTGTCGAGAAACCCGTCGCGGATGGCGGTCATATGTCGGCTCCAATGTGGGGAAACACAGCAGCGGCTTCAGCCTTCAGCCAGGTGCGGAATGCCTTCACCCGCTTCAGCCGTACCTTAGACTCGGGCACGACGATCCAATAGGCAAAGCCCAGCCCGACAGCGTCGCCAAACGGTCGGACCAGCCGCCCTGAATCCAGATCGGCCTGCGCCAGTGTTGCCTTGGCAAGCGCGATGCCCTTACCCAGCAAAGCAGCCTCCAGGACCAAGCTCGATTGGTTGAAACGTGGTCCCCGCTCAGCGTCCACGCCCGTGATGCCCGCGGCTGCCAGCCACATCGGCCAGGTCGGGCAGGACTGGTCATCATCGGGGCTGGCATCGTGCAGCAGCGTGTGGTGGGCAAGGGCGGCAGGATCGCTGAGGGCCGGGTCGTTGGCGAGCAACTCCGGCGAGCAAACGGGATAGACGGCTTCGGGCAGCAGTTTCTCCACCATCAGCCCATCATAGTGGCCGCGGCCATAGCGGATCGCCAAGTCGACTGGATCGCGGCTGAAATCCGTCAAGCCCATGGAGGCCGACAGCCGTACATCAATGTCCGGATGCTTGGTTTGAAACCGGTCCAGCCGCGGCAGCAGCCATTTGATCGCAAAGGATGGCGCAACCGATACATCGAGGGGACCGGATTCCCCAACTCTGTCCACTGCAGCGACAGCTTCCGCCAGCTTGTCGAAAGCGGTGCGCAGGCCCGGCAGAAGCAGTTGACCCGCATCGGTCAAGAGAAATCCCCGGCCATCACGGTGGGTCAGGGGGGTGCCAAGTTGATCTTCCAGCAGCCTGATCTGGTGGCGCACTGCGGCCGGGGTTACACTCAGCTCCTCCGCGGCGCGAGACACGCTCATCAACCGAGCGGCCACTTCGAACGTGCGCAGAGCGGTGAGTGGCGGGAGACGTCGACCAGACATGGCGACAGTGTACGATGGATTCCGGGTATCACGTCGAAAATCTGATTGCCGCTCCGGTCAATTTTTCTTTCAGAAGGGTCTGGGGTTGTATGAGTGAGACGGGGCTTTCCTACGAAGATGCGCTGACCTGGATGCACAGCGGTCTGTCCGCACACCTGATGGATCAAGCGGTGGTCTGCGCCTTCATCCGTGCGCGTGATCCAGTGAACGCTATCCGGTTTTCGCTTTTATCACGGGCGTCCGTGCTGGTGGGGTACTGGCAGGACTTCGCCGAGGCAGTGGGCGTGGACCCCTGTCACAGCGACCTGCTGATTGGCAGTTGGCAGTCTCATTTGGGTGCGGCCGCAGCACTGGAGGCGTTTGTCTACGACCGGCCACTGCCTCCGCTTCATCCGAAGTTGGCCCGGTGGTTGTTATCCCCGCGCTTGGAGGACCCCGCGTGGTGGTGTGGTTTATTGGATGAACTGTTTCGCTCCCCATTGCTGTCGGGGTTGGTTCAACACGCCTTTGCAGCACGCGTTCGTCAGACCTGGATCACACAAGCACATCCGATCCCGTGGATGTCGTTCGAGTTGCCATGGCGGCAACCCCACGAGACGATTGCCGACATGGTGTGCTCGGACAGGCAGGGTTGGGTAGAACCGATCCCTGAAAGCTCAGAAACAACAGCCCTTGCAGTTCCAGTTTATGCCCAGGAACATTCTGAATACGAGATACAGGTATCAATCCAGTGTGAAAGAGCGAGGGCGATTGTTTTTCGCAATGGTATTATTTTCGGTGTTAATGGGACATTTTTTTATCGCGGCACCCGACCAGTTGCGATTGGAACCAGCTTTTTGGGTCAAAAATACGGGGCGCGATTTTTATCTTCCACGTTCTTTGCAACGCTCAACCATCAAGATGAAATTATCAGTCAGACAGAGCTCCCGATACTGTATTTGAGTGATGATTTTCATTTTAATTATTATCACGTTTTAATCGACTATGTCGGCAGGCTTGCACGGTTGGAGTATCTGGTTGAGCAAGAGCAGTTTTTTATAGGGGTCGCGGAGGATGATCAGGCATTGATGGTGCCGATTCTGGATGCAATCGGTTTTGGTGATTATGTCCTACCATTGCCGCCGACACCGGTGGCATTTCCCTGGGTCGCAGTTGCGGCGACCCCTCAGAGAGGGCCGCGCGCTGCGCCAGATACGCTGCAGTGGCTGGCGAACCGGTTACATCGGTTTTTTCCTCCCTCCGCGAAACACCGAGTGCTGGTTTCTCGGCAGGATGCAGGGGAACGCCGGATTTTGAACGAAGACGCGATCATGGCGGTCCTTCAGCCTCTTGGGTTCCAGCTTGTGGTGTTGTCCAAGATGTCGATCGCCAAACAGTTTTCGCTGTTTGCCAATGCCGAAGTTGTGGTTGCCCCCCATGGCGCAGGATTGTCCAACATTGTGGCGTCCCAGTCGGGAACAGCGGTGGTAGAGATTTCTCCCGACCTGGGACTCGACTGCTTTTTCTGGATCAGCCACGTTCTTGGACATCGCCACGTGGCCGTGATGGCGGAGTGGCAGGAGCGTGACCTCTTGGTCGACCCTACTCGTGTCCTGCAAGCCCTCGCAGACCTTGGCATCAGCTGAGCGGTATTCGTATGACCTTTCCGATTGCGCGACCGGGATACCTGCGGCACGGTTGCTGAAACAGCCGCGATCACGCGCGCGTTGGGGGAGGGTAGGCATGACCGGCAAACGCCGCCTGCGCAGTCAGGACTGGTGGGACAATCCGCACAACCCAGGCATGACTGCGCTCTACATTGAGCGCTATCTGAACTATGGCCTGACCCGGGAGGAGTTGCAGTCCGGTCGCCCAATCATTGGGATTGCGCAGACCGGGTCGGACTTGAGCCCGTGCAATCGCCATTTTCTTGGTTTGGCGGATCGCATTCGCGCCGGTATCCGCGATGCGGGTGGCATTCCGTTGGAGTTTCCAACCCATCCCATTCAAGAAAGCGGCAAGCGACCAACCGCCTCGCTTGATCGCAACCTTGCCTATCTGAGCCTGGTCGAAGTGATGTACGGCTATCCGCTCGATGGGGTTGTGTTGACCACTGGGTGTGACAAGACCACGCCAGCCTGTTTGATGGCGGCAGGTACCGTGAACATTCCCGCCATTGTGTTGTCGGGCGGCCCGATGCTGGATGGCTGGTATGATGGCAAGCGGGTTGGCTCTGGCACTGTTGTGTGGCACGCGCGCCGCCTCTTAGGGGCGGGCGAGATCGACTATGAGGAATTCATGAATATGGTGTGTGCTTCGGCCCCGTCGGTCGGGCATTGCAACACCATGGGCACGGCGCTGTCGATGAACTCCGTGGCGGAGGCGCTCGGCATGTCATTGCCTGGCTGTGCGGCGATCCCAGCCCCGTATCGAGAGCGCGCGCAGATGGCATACACCACCGGCAAGCGCGCTGTAGAGATGGTGTGGGAGAATCTCCGCCCCTCCGATGTGATGACCCGAGCGGCGTTCGAGAATGCCATTGTCACCGCGTCGGCCATTGGTGCCTCAACCAACTGCCATCCTCACTTGATCGCCATTGCGCGCCATGTCGGTGTTGATTTGACGTCAGAGGATTGGCAGACGATCGGTCATGATGTGCCCCTTCTGGTCAATCTCCAGCCTGCTGGGGAGTTTCTGGGCGAGGGGTTCTATCGCGCTGGGGGGGTGCCAGCGGTCATGAATGAGTTGCTGCAGGCAGGGCGGCTGAGCCCCGCTGCGCGCACCGTCAGCGGTGCGACCATCGGCGAGGATTTGGCAGCAGCGCCGAAGGCAGATCGTGCCGTGATCCGCGCTTATGACCAGCCGATGCGGGAGAAGGCGGGCTTCCTGGTCATGTCTGGCAATCTGTTTGATGCCGCGGTGATGAAGGTTTCCACCATCGACCCGGCGTTTCGCGCCCGCTACCTCGCCAATCCGGAAGATCCTGAGGCGTTTGAAGGCCGCGCTGTCGTGTTTGAGGGGCCAGAGGATTATCACGACCGCATCAATGACCAGACCCTGGGGATTGATGAGGCAACCATCCTGTTCATCCGCAATGTCGGCCCCGTGGGCTATCCCGGTTCGGCCGAGGTGGTGAACATGCAGCCGCCCGATGCGCTGTTGAAGCAGGGGATCGAAGCGCTGCCGACCATCGGTGATGGTCGGCAGAGCGGTACCTCCGGCTCGCCCTCCATCCTGAATGCCTCGCCAGAGGCAGTGGTCGGTGGCGGCCTTGCGCTGCTGCGCACTGGGGATCGGGTTCGTGTTGACCTCGCCCGGCGGCGGGTGGACATGCTGGTGAGCGACGCAGAATTGGCTGAGCGTCGCGCCGCGTGGACACCGCCGGTGCTGGTCGATCAGACGCCGTGGCAGGAAATCTATCGCAAGATGGTGGGTCAGTTGTCCGGTGGTGGGTGCTTGGAGGCCGCCACGCTTTATCTGAACATCGCCGAGGTTCACGGCACGCCGCGGGACAGCCATTGACAAAGGTCGCGAAGCTGGGGAATTGACGCACGCGATGCTCATTACCCCCAGCTTCGCGGAGCTGATCCGCACATTTGCCCTGATCGGCTGCCTGTCCTTCGGCGGGGCAGCCGGTCAGATCGCCATGATGCACCGGATCATCGTTGAAGAACGGCGCTGGCTGGACGAGTCGTCTTACTTGGCGGCGCTCAATTATTGCATGCTGCTGCCTGGTCCAGAGGCGCAGCAGCTTGCCACCTACATTGGTTGGAAGACCCATGGGATCCGCGGCGGGCTGGCGGCGGGCCTGTTGTTTGTCATCCCCGGCGCGGTTTTGATGTTAGCGCTATCCTGGCTTTACGTCTTGGGAACTGGGCTGACGCTGGTTGATGGCTTGTTTTTCGGCATCAAGGCAGCGGTGTTGGCAATTATTGTCCATGCCCTGATCAAGATTGCGCAGCGGGGCCTCCGCACCGGATTGCAGAAGGCCATCATGATTGCGACGTTTCTCGTGATCTATGGCCTCGATGTTCCGTTTCCTCTCCTGGTTCTCGCAGCCGGTTGCATCGGGGCAATTTGGTTGGCGCCTGCCACTGTGGAACGCGGGCCAGCGTCGGCGCGCAATCTTCGCTCCGCTGGCATTGCCGCCGTGCTGTGCTTGTGCGGTTGGTGGGCGCCTGTCGTCTTGGCGGGTCTCATTGAGGGTTGGTCGTCGCTGCTGGTAGAGGTCGGGCTGTTTTTCTCCAAGCTGTCGGTGGTGACCTTTGGGGGTGCTTACGCCGTCTTGGCGTATCTCGCGCAAGAGGGGGTTGCGCGCGGCTGGGTGACTGCCCAGCAAATGATGGATGGTCTTGGTCTCGCGGAGACGACGCCTGGGCCAACAATCCTGGTCAATCAATTTGTCGCCTTCCTTGCTGGATATTCTGGTACTGGGTCGGCTAGCTTGCTGGTTTATGCGAGTTTGGTAGCCGTGATGGCAACCTGGGTTACTTTTGCACCATCATTCCTGTGGATCTTTGCGGGAGCCCCGTTTCTGGAGGATATCCGGCGACAACGCCGTCTGGTTGGGGCTCTGCAAGGCATCACTGCCAGCGTGGTTGGCGTGATTGGATTTGTCGCCCTTTGGTTCGCCTTGCACGCCCTGTTTCAGGAGGTGAGGGTAACATCCATTGTGGGGCTACGGACCATCTTGCCAGTTCTTCCGTCACTGGATGGCCAAGCAGCGGTCTTGGTGCTGGGTGCTTTTTGGGCTTTGTTTGTTCGACATCTGTCCATTCCGGTGGTAACCGCTGGTGCAGCTGGCGCTGGCGCGATGATGAAGCTGCTGGCAGCTGCTTGATCTGGTGTTTACACTTTTCCAGATGACGGCGGATGCTGATCGAACGCGCGATGGTCGCCGCTGCAAGGTCCATAATTTGAGGTGTCGCCGACTATGACCGATCAAGACGACACAATCTTCGGGACGGTTCAGGAGTTGATAGATCAGGGCAAGCAGCAGCTAGCCGCACGGATGTTGCTGGATTTTACTGATGCGGAGCTTGTAACTCCGACTTTAAAATTTCGGCGTGCACACCTATTACAGGCATGCGGAAATTTTGCTGATGCTTGTGATCTATTGGAGCGTGCGGCTGCTCAGCATCCGGATGATGACTGGCTGTGTTTAAATGTTGCGGCCCAACTCATAAACTATCTCGAGCCGCTGCGTGCACTCCCGTATCTTGACATGATCCTAAATAATGGGCGGCCCGATTTTCGAAAAGATGCTCTCGTATTGAAAAGGTTCAGTATTCAGAGTGGCCCGAACAGCGACGATTTTTTGCGGATCGCGTCCGGGATCCAATACGCTGAGGAAATGATCGTTGGTAAACTAAAACCACACCCAACCAGATCGTCGCGTTTGGGGCGAAAGCTGAAGATTGGGTACCTGTCCAGCATTTGGGAGTATTCGGCGTATGAGAGTATTGTTGTGCCACTGCTCGTGGGGCATGATCTAGACAGATTTGAGGTGTATGCATACAATAGTGGTGGTCCGACGCGTCCTAGAGTGTATGGTTTGGAGAACTCCGAAAGCTTCACGGGACGTGGACTGCCAGCCGATGACAAGGCTGCTGCCGAAATCATCAGACATGATAGGATCGATGTTTTGGTGCCTTTCGATAACTTTGGTATGCCGCGTCTAGAAATACTCGCAAACAGACCTGCGATGGCGAATGTCCTGTGGTATAATACAGTCGATAGTATGTATTGTGAATTATTTGATGCAGCCATCCTTGATCCATTAATGTGCCCGCCTGAGATTGCTCAAACCTGGACAGAGCGGCCTTTTTACATTGAACCAACGGCCTATGCCTTTCTTCCCACGGTGGATCCGCCGAGTGCTGGACCGCCGCCAAGCTTGGCGAATGGCTACATCACGTTTGGCTGCTTGAACCGTCTGGACAAGATTCATGCGACGCTCGTTGCGGTTTGGGCGGAGATTCTGCAGGCGGTGCCTGGATCAAAAATGTTTTTTGGTCATTACGTTGTGAATGAGCGTGGCCAGATTGATCGAATTGCAAAAATGTTCGAGGAATGCGGTATTGAGCGATCTCGACTGATGTTTCGGACAACCGGATTTCTTTCAATTCAAGAATTCCTGGCACAGTATAGCCTGATAGACATCTCATTGGATACGTTTCCATTCAATGGAGGGCAGACGACACTCGATGCGTTATTGATGGGAATACCCCTGGTGTGTTGTTGGGGTGACCGAATGGTATCTCGGATGTCTGCGACATTTTTAACGCACTGCGGACTTGGTCCAATGGTGGCACCATCAGAGAGGTTCTACGCCGCAAGAGCGATTGAGTTTGCAGGGAACCCTGATTTGTTGGTTGCATCCCGCCAATCTATCTCGGCTATGTTTCGCACCTCCGTTTTATCAGATTCGACGCGCATGTTGCGTTCTCTGGAAAAAACCTACGAAGCTATCTTCGATACCGTCGCGGCGGATCACGGCTTGATTGAGTAGGGCAGGTCATGGGGCAAGAGGTTCTGGTTGCCAGTCGGCTGTATCCTCCCACCCTCGCAACGCTGGAGCAGCGCTTTACCTGCCACCATCTGTGGCAGGCGGAGGATCGCACAGCACTGTTGACCAGCTTGGCCGGGCGGGTGCGGGCGATTGCCGTCTCGGGTGGGGTTGGTGCCGATGCTGCGGTGATGGACGCCCTGCCGGGGTTGGAGGTGATCGCTTGCTTCGGCGTTGGCGTGGACGCGGTCGATCTGGCTGCTGCTGCTGCCCGCGGCATTCGTGTCACCAACACGCCGGATGTGTTGTCCGATGAAGTGGCGGACCTCACCATTGGTTTGATGCTGGCAACGGTGCGCCAGATCGTGACCGCCGATCGCTTCGTGCGCGCCGGGCGCTGGCTGCAGGGACCGCTGCCGCTCAACCGCTGCTTGACCGGCAAAACCCTCGGCATCCTTGGCCTCGGTCGCATTGGCCGGGAAATTGCCGCCCGCGCGGCTGCCATGAAGATGCAGATCGCCTATCACAGCCGTCGCCCCGTTGCCGATGTGCCCTACCGCTATCTGGCGTCGCCCGTCGCCTTGGCGGATGTGGCGGATGTGCTGGTGGTGATCACCCCTGGTGGGTCGGAGACGCGGCACATTGTGGATGAGCGCGTGCTTGCCGCCCTCGGGCCCGAGGGGACGCTGATCAATGTGGCACGCGGCAGCTGTGTGGATCAGACCGCCCTGGTGCGCGCGCTGGTCGAGCGGCGCATTGCTGGGGCTGGTCTCGATGTGTTTGAGGACGAGCCTCAGGTCCCCGAGGCCTTGCTTTCGCTCGACACGGTGGTGCTCCAGCCCCATCAGGCCAGTGGTACGGTGGAAACCCGCACCGCCATGGGCCAGTTGATGGTGGACAATCTGATCGCGTGGGCGGAGGGCCGCCCCTTGCTGACGCCAGTGGTCTGAGCGGCGGGGGCGATCACGGGGCGCTTGCGCGCGCGAGCCCCCCGCGGCACTGACCTTAGTGGCGGAACACCCGTTGGCCGGTGAACAGCATGGCGGCGCTTCGGCTGTTCGCAGCAGCGATCACATCCTCGTCGCGCTTTGCCCCACCGGGTTGGATGGCGGCGGTGCAGCCAGCCGACAGGCAGGTTTCCAATCCATCGGGGAAGGGGAAGAAAGCGTCCGAGGCGACGACCGCGCCAATCGCCCGGCTGGAGCTCTCGCCCGCGGCATAGGCGAGGTCGGCTGCACGGCGGGTGGCCTGCCGGGCTGCTTCCACGCGGCTTGTTTGGCCGGAGCCAATGCCTACGGTCATGCCGTCCTTCACCAACACAATCGCATTCGATTTGCAGTGCTTCGCCACGGTGAAGCCCATCAGCAAGTCGCGCAGCTCAACAGCTGTCGGCACGCGGTCGGTCACCAAGTTGACCGTGTCGCGGGTGGGCCGGGCAAGGTCGCGGCTTTGCACCAGCAAACCGCCAGCCAGGGTACGGATCAGCCGCCCGCCTGCCGTCGGGTCGGGCAGACCATGGGCTGCCAAGAGACGCAGGTTGGTCTTGGCGGCCAGCACCGCCATGGCCTCGTCCGTGATCTCGGGTGCGATGATCACCTCCAAGAACAATTCCTTCAGCCGCTCGGCTGAGGGACCATCCAGAGGGCGGTTGAGCGCCACGATTCCGCCAAAGGCACTCTCTGGGTCCGACTTGATTGCTCGCTCGACACTGTGAACCAGGTTCTGCGCAACGGCGACACCGCAAGGGGTGGCGTGCTTGACGATCACACAGGCCGGGTCGTCGAACTCCGCGACCAGTTCATAGGCGGCGTCTGTATCGTTGAGATTGTTGTACGACAACTCCTTGCCGCCCTTCTGGGTCGCCGTCGCAACACCGGGCCGGGCCTCCCCAGTGACATAGAAGGCGGCCGACTGGTGCGGGTTCTCGCCATAGCGCAGTGCTTGGCGAAGGGTGCCAGCTACCAGCAGCCGCTCCGGCGTGGCCGTCGGCTCCACTTGCGCCTGGAACCAGGCGGCAATCGCCGTGTCGTAGGCGCCCGTGCGCGCGAAAGCCTTCGCTGCCAGATGGCGGCGCCGATCCAGCGGAATGCCACCTGAGGCCAGATCGGTCAGCACGGCATCGTAATCTGCCGGGTCCACCACCACGGCGACGTGAGCATGGTTCTTGGCGGCCGAGCGGATCATCGCGGGGCCACCGATATCAATGTTCTCGATGCAGGCGGCAAAGTCGGCGCCGGAGGCGACGGTGCGCTCAAACGGGTAGAGATTGACCACCAGCAAATCGATGGGAGCGATGCCATGCTCCGTCATCGCTGCCGTGTGGCCGGGGTCTTCGCGCAAACCCAAGAGGCCACCATGAATCTTCGGGTGCAGCGTTTTCAGCCGGCCGTCCATCATTTCCGGAAACCCGGTATGCTCGGCCACCTCCACCACAGTCACTCCAGACTCGGCCAGCATGCGCGCGGAGCCGCCGGTTGAGAGGATATCAACCCCGCGATCCGCCAGAGCGCGGGCAAACGGCACCAAGCCGGTCTTGTCAAAAACCGAGATCAAAGCCCGGCGGACGGTGAGTGGAGCGGACGGCATAGCGCAAGATTCCCAATGTGACGCCGTGGAGACTGGCGTCGCGGGTGTAGCGCCTTCAGCGCCGAAGCGCAACGCAACGGCATCGCAGTGGGGGCGCCAGCCCACCCATCCCGCACTGGGAGGCGATGGGGGGTCTTGCGGTGGTCGCCACGCGGTTGTGCAGCAATCGCCAAGACATGACTGGTTTGGCTGAACAGGTCATTGACCGATCCTGACCGTGACCGTCAACGGGCGGACTGTGATGTCGCGGTTCAGGCAACGGGCTCAGCCAGCCGAACCTTCCCATGCGATGTCAACCCAGCCGCTGCAGCAACGGATCGCCGTGAGGCCGCAGGCCGTGGGAGGAGCCCTCGCGAGCGGTGCGCTGTCGACCATCGGGGACGGTGGGTTGCGTTTACCCAGCGCGGTTCGCGCGCCCAGGGGCTCGCGGGAGTGCAGAGCGCGGATGAATTGCCCTTCATAAGCGCCGCCGACACCGACGTCGCATTGCAGTCTCCTTGGCTGCGTGGTACCTCCGGCTGCCACGGATGGGTGTGGTTTCGGATAAGGTTTTCAGACAATGGCGCAGAACTCTCCTGGATGGGCTGGCGGTTATGTCACGGAGGTTGAGTATACCAGCAGCTATTTTCATGAACTGTCACCGTCTCACCTGAATTTTGCCGCGGTCATTGCCGGGGTGACACCAATTCCGTTGGATCGTCCGTTTCACTACTGTGAACTGGCATGTGGCCAGGGATTGACCACGCTGGTGCTCGCGGCAGCCAACCCGCAAGGGCAGTTTGTTGGCATTGACTTTAACCCCGTGCAAATCAACCGCGCCCGCCAGTTGGCGGCTGAGGCGGGGTTGACCAATGTGCGGTTCATCGATGCGGCGTTCCTGGAAATGGAAGCGCTGGACCTGCCGACGTTCGATTTCATCACTCTTCACGGCATCTGGTCGTGGATCAGCCCAGAAAACCAGGAGGCGCTGGTCACGTTCCTGGGCAAGCGCCTGCGCGTGGGTGGTCTGGTTTATGTTTCCTACAACTCTCTGCCGGGTTGGGCCGCAGCGGCACCGCTGCGGGAGTTGCTGTTCGATTTGGCGGATCAGGCCTCTGGTTCCATCTTTCAACGCTTTTCCACCGCGGCCGAGCAAGCGCGGGCAATGGCGGAGAAGAACGCCATCTACTTCACCGCGAACCCCAATTTGCGCAATCGCCTGGACGGGCTCAAGGCGATGTCGCCGCACTACCTTGTCCATGAGTATTTGAATCAGGAGTGGCGGCCCCTCTATCACCGCGATGTCGCGGGCTCGATGAGTGCGGCGCGGTTGACCTATGTTGGCTCCGCCACCATCCAGGAACAACTGCCTGACC
>RDXE01000016.1 GCA_004292755.1 Alphaproteobacteria bacterium | reverse complement strand
CCGCCGTCGGCACACCAGCTTCCTGTTCCTTGATCATCCCGATGATCTGCTGCTCACTGAAACGGCTCTTGCGCATCGCGCGTCCTCCTGGGTGAGGACTCTACATAGTCCTGGCCGGATTTCAGGGGGCTGGGTCAACACGCCATAAGGAATGCGCAGACGGTCCGCAAAGCCCATGCGGGTTATATGCCGCAGCACGGCTGGGTTGGCCGCGCGCAGGTCCACAGCTTCGATGCGGGCGTGGGGAAACATCTCTGCCAGAATCAGTGCCGAGCCACCCTCGAACACCCCGAGTTCCACAATACTGCGGGGTGATTCGGTGTTGGCAAACAACTCCCGATAACCATCGAAAAATAGCACGGTTTCAGCGCGATGATCTCGTCATCGGTTGTCTGCACCTCAGAAAAGCCTGAGTAAACAACGCGGACAGGAACGCCATTCAGCGTGGCCGTTGTATCGCTGGTCCAATCCAGTGCCACCCAACGCCCCACATCACCACAATAACCTAACGCATCACACTGTGCGGGATCATGGTTTGCTTCCTCCATGACCAACAGCGTTGCAAGGTTAGCCTAGCGATGGTGGGGGCAGAACACAATGCAGGGCGGCGCGTCCGATCCTTACGCGGACGTCACGCGCAGGTCCCGAAAGTATCCAGTTGTACCGTCGTCAACCCACAGCCCGATGCGGCCCGCGCGGTCTGGGAAACGCAGATCGCCAACCGTTAGCACCGTCGCGCCATCAACCGACGCTTGCAGTTGGCTGCCACGGATGTGCAGGCGCAGCGTGTGCCATGTTTCGATGGCGACAGGTGCCGGTTGCTCGTAGCGGTTGGGGTGTTGCTCCCGCAGCAAGCGCCAGTAGCGATCCGGGAAACTGATGTACTGGACCGCAAAGGCATTGCGCGGCGCCGGGGGTGGCGGGACGTTCCGGCTGCCATTCGTCATGCGGAGATAGACCGCCTCGAAGGTGCTGATATCCGGCGCAATATGAAAAGCGATGCCGATGAAGCCGCGCACATCGGGTGGGCCCCGGCCATTGATTTGCGCCGCGATGTCCACCTCGATCGTGCCGTTTGCAAACTCCAGGTCCGGCATGGCGAAACTCGGACCATTGCCGACGGCGTTCGGTGTCCGCAGCGCCGCCTGCGCCGGGTCGGTCAACGCCACCGCGACAGCGTCGCGATTTTGAAAACGCGATGCCGCCACGGTCACCAGGTTCGGTCGCAGACCGTCTGGTGCCGTCAACGGCAACTGCCGCACGGCACCTTGCGCCCACACTGGGCCAGCCAATGGCAGAATGCTGGAACCGCACAGAAGGGACAGGACAGAACGGCGATCAGGTACCGGCATGGCAGCAAACTCCGCGGGATTGCGCCAAGGGTCCGGCGTTGACCATCATTCGTCAAATTGATATTTCTCATATTTGATGAATGAAATTGATCTTACCCGCGTCGATCTCAACCTCCTCACCGTCTTCGAAGTGTTGATGGAGGAGCGTCAGGTGTCCCGCGCCGCCAAGCGACTGGGCCGGACTCAGTCCGCGCTCAGCCATGCCTTGGCACGCCTGCGGCAGCAGCTTGGTGACCCGCTCCTGATCCGCGTCGGCGGAACCATGCAGCCCAGTCCACTGGCGCTGGTGCTGGCGGAGGAGATACGGCCCATCCTGCGCAGCATTCGCCACACCCTTGCCCCGCGGCAGGCGTTCGATCCGAGGACGTCCAATCGCGTGTTCCGGATCGCCATGGCCGATTTCTGGTGCTTCGCCGTTGGCGAGTTTCTGGCGCACGCTGCTAGGGAGGCACCGGGCATCAGCCTCTTCTGGAGTGCGCTGGGCGAGACGAGCTTGCGGGCACTCGCCGATGAACAACTCGATCTTGTCGTCGCCCCCTCGGCGCTCAACCGCCCTGGAGGGCTGCGCAGTGCCCCGGCTGGCGAACTCGCTTGGCGGTGCTTTATGCGCCAGGGGCACCCGGCTGCCGCCAACTGGGGGCCAGCAGCGTGGCGGCACCACGGCCATGTGGTGGTCGGAATCGGTGACCGGCTGCCGTCCCCTGTCGAGGCTGCGAGCGATCACGTCAAGCTGAACCGTCGCGTGGTAACCCAGGTTCCCAGCTTCGCCGTGGTTGCGCCATTGCTGGCCCGAAGCGATCTGATCGCGACGTTGCCGAGCCTGACGCTGGCGGAGAGTGCCCGCACCCATGACCTGCTGGCACTCGATCCACCGTTCCAGATCGCTCCGATCCCCCACACTGCCTATTGGAGCGCGCGGCTGGATGGCGACCCAGCAATCCAGTGGATCATTAACAGCTTTGTGCCGGTCCTGGCGAGGACGCGCCAGGGGCTTGAGACTTGCTGACATCGGCTGTGATCGCGAGATCGGTCAGTCCCCACTCCCGCATGGCCTGAACCACGGGCAGGATCGTGCGCCCCCTGGCAGTCAGTGCATAGTCCACGCGCGGTGGCACCACGGGGAATACCATCCGGTCGATCAGACCATCCTGCTCCAACTCGCGCAATTGACGGGTTAACATCTGCTTGGTGACTGCGGGGATCGCGCGGCTGAGCGCCCCGAAGCGATTCACGCCGCCAGCAAGACAAAACAGGATAACGGGCTTCCACTTACCGCCGATCAGCGACAAGCAATGCGTCACCGGGCAGCCAATCTCTGGGTCGGGCACCGATAGTCTGCTTTCCATGACTATCTCATTTATCAGTGACTAGTTGTGAAGATTGATTTTAGGCTTCATATCGAAGGCCGGTCAATCTGACAGGCCCGGACTGCGCCACCCTGCCGTTCTGACGGAAGACCTTTTCCCTGGACTTCCACTGGAGGCCCGCGCGCGCCTTGTCTGCCAGATCGTGACCGTCTGCCCGGCCGGGGCCGCCTCTGGTTCTGGGCAGTACTGTGTCTCTTGCTCCACCGGGATCGTGCCGATGAAAGCCTTGATCTTGCAGACATTCTCAAAGACGCCGGTCGACGCGATGGTGCTGACGGAGCGGCCCGAGCCGCAGTTGGCTGCGGGTCAGGTGCTCGTGCGCATGGCGGCGGCGGCGCTGAACCCGGCCGACCTGCACATCGCCCGCGGCGAGATGAAGATGATGTCTCCTGTCAAACCCCCGTTTGCCCTTGGGGTGGATGGCGCAGGCATCGTGGCGAGCGATGGGGTTCGGTTCAGACGGGGCCAGCGGGTCATGCTCTATACCGGCCTCGTCCAGTGCGGCACCTTGGCTGAGGTGATGGCTGTTCCCGAGGCTTGGCTTGCCCCCGTGCCCGAGGGCTGGAGCCTGGAAGAAGCCGCAGCGGCGCCATTGGCGTTGCTGGTTGCCATCAAGGTGCTGGAGCGTGCCGGGGCCAGAGCAGGTGACAGCATCCTGGTTCAGGGCGCAGGCGGGCCGGTCGGCGCCGCCACGGTGGCGTTGGCGGCTGCGAAAGGACTGACGGTCCATGGGTCGGGCGCCGGTGTGGACGAAGCTTACGTGCGCGGTCTTGGCGCCACCGGCTATACGGACTATCGAAAGGGCTCCGTGCGCGATCTGGGCCAGCGGTTCGACATCGCGCTCGACAGTCTGGGCGGTAAGGTCTTTGGCGACTGTGCGGCCGTAATCAAGCGCGGCGGGCGCATCGTCTCCTTGAAGACCATGACGGGTACCGGCGACATGGACGCCCAGGGAATGCGGATTCCGTGGCTGCTGAAGCTTCTGATGCCCCTGGTGTTCGGCAAACCGAGAAAAGCGGCGGAACGCGCGGGCGCCACTCTGATTGGACTTGCCTCCTATCAAGATGGAGCAGCCCTGGCGCGCGCCGCCGAGGCCGCCGTCGCCGCTCAATACCGCCCGCGGATCGACGCGACGCTCCCCTTCGCCGACCATGCCGCGGCCTTTGCGCGGCTGTCCGCCAATCCAAGAGGCAAGGTGGTTGTGCGCATTCGGGACGCGGAGGCCGCCTGACCGGCTCCGCCGACACCTGGATCATCGACAGGTGTTGTGGCGACGCCACAGGGCAGGGTCATGCCCCTCCGGCACAGTCAGACACGGATCATCTGCCCGATAGCCGCGCAGGACATTGTAGCGGGCGATCTGCCCAGCGGTCAGCACCGGCAAGGTGTCGAGGTGCCGGGCGAGGTGAACAAAGCGAAGCTCCGCGCGGGCTTCGGCGGCGACGGTAATCAAGTGGCGCAAATGCTCTGGGGTCAGGTCTTTGGTGCGAAACGCCTGCTCGATGGCCGCTTCCGCGGCAATGAAGCGCTGACCCGCTGCCTGTGCCTCGGCTTGCATCCGGGCAAACAGCGCTTCCAGCGTGGTCACCTGTGCCGGTGTCAGGCCGATCTGGTCCTTCAGTTCCAAGAGATGCGCGGGTCCTGGCACGCCATTCAATTCCGCGGCGAGCGCAAAGCCCCACCCGCGGCCAGCGCTGAGGTCGGCCAGATCAGCGTCGGACAAGCTCTTGATCGCGCGGGTCTCATTGCCGGCATAGGGGGAGTGGCTGTGACCCTGGGCTGCTGCCCCGACGGGCAGAACCAGTGCGCAGACCGCGATCACACAGCGGATCATCAGAAACCTCCCAAACGCCCACCTCCCTCGGGCACGGGCGAGGCAGAGGACGTCTGAGCATAAGTCTGTCCGGATGGGGCTGGCCATGCCACCCGGCACGGCGCAGGTCGCTGCCAATGGCATCGAAGCGGATTTTCACCAAATGGCGGAGAGGGTGGGATTCGAACCCACGTCTCGGAGCAAATCGGGCTGTTCAAAAACAGCGCTTTATATCATATAGTTATGAAGTGGCGGTCTCCCGGTGTTTCTCCGCGTAGCCCACAAGCGGTGATCGATTTGGGGGCCAATTTAGGGGTTCGAGTTTAGGAATCACTTGTGGGCTCGTGATTAAAACAGAGGGTGTTTCCTCGATGGGTATCATGACAGCAAAGGCAGCGGCAGCGCTCACCAGCCCTGGACGCTACCATGTTGGTCAAGGGCTTTACCTTCAGGTTCGTGGCCCAGATCGCCGATCCTGGATTTTTCGCTTCATGCTATTCGGGCGTTCGCGGGAAATGGGACTTGGTGCCTTCTCTGCCAAACCAGGGGAGGAGGGGCTGTCGCT
>RDXE01000078.1 GCA_004292755.1 Alphaproteobacteria bacterium | reverse complement strand
CCAATCGCCAGCACCACGGCGACGAACACCAGGCAACTGGTGGCGAACAGGGTCAGGCCGCGCTTGATATCGACCACCTCCGCCTGGGCGCGGCCGGTGCCGATCCAGGGATCCGCAACCAGGGCGAGGCCGTAGCGCCGCGGTCCGGCCAGTGCGAGGCCAAGCGCGCCCGCGGCTGCGGCCTCTGGCCAGCCAGCATTGGGCGAGCGGTGCTTGGAGGCGTCCCGCCACAGCGTCACCAGCGCCGCCTTTGGGTTGGCCCCTGGAACAAACACGGCGGCCAGGGCAACGACCAACCCCGCCAGCCGGGCCGGAATCAGGTTTGCCACATCATCGGCGCGGGCAGCCACTCGACCAAAATGCAGATAGGTCAAAGACCGGTGGCCGATCATGCTGTCACATGTGTTCAGCGCCTTATAGCCAAGCAAACCAGCAGGCCCCAAGGCCAGATACCACAGCATGGGGGCCACCACGCCGTCGCTGAAATTCTCAAACAGGCTTTCGATTGCGGCACGGGCCACGCCATGACGGTCAAGACTGTCGGGGTCGCGACCAACAATGCGCGCCACGGCCGCGCGGCCTTGGGGCAGGCCCTGGCTCAGTCCACTGGCAACGGCGCGCACGTGATCGAACAAATCGCGTTGCGCGATCATGATGCCGACCAGCAGCCACTCCGCCACCCAGCCCCAGGGACGCGCGGCAGTCCACACGCTCAGAGCCCAGCCAAGGGCGGCTGCCCCCCCCACAATCACCAGCACGGTCACCAACCCCGTCACCAGGCGCACGCCAGGGGGGCCGCGGTTGAGCCCACGATCCAGAACGCTGAGCGCGCGGCCAATCACCACCACCGGATGCCAGATGCGCCCCCACAACCAGCGGGGATCACCCAGCACGGCATCCAGCAGCGCCGCCAAGGCCAGGATCGCCGACCGGTCGGCGACGCTGGTGGTGCCAAGACTTGCAAACAGGCTGTCCATTGGCGCTTGTTGCCGTGGCGGCCGTCCGCCGTCAAAGACTTCTGTCACCACCTGCAGGATTGAGCCATGGATGGACCCGCTACCCCCGGCACTGGACCCCGCACCGGCATCTTCGTGTGCGGTCATGGCAGCCGTGATGTCGACGCCACGCGGGAGTTTGAGGCGATGGTGGCGGATATCCGCCGTCGCTTTCCGGACCTACCAGTCGAACATGGCTATCTGGAATTCGCCCGCCCCGTGATTCACGACGGCTTGGCGAAGCTGGTGGCCGCAGGCTGTACGGACATCCGTGCAGTGCCCGGCATGCTGTTCGCGGCTGGCCACGTGAAGAACGACCTGCCGTCAGAACTCAACAGCTTCATGGCCGAGACCAAGGGGGCGACGGTGCGGTTCGGGCGCGATCTCGCCATTGATCCGAAACTGCTGCGCGCTGCGGCGGACCGGATCGACGCTGCCCTGTCGCGCTGCGAGGAGGAAGTGGAGCGCGAGGAGACCTGCCTCGTGGTGATTGGTCGCGGCACCTCAGACCCCGACGCCAACTCCAACATCGCCAAAGTGGCGCGCATGCTGTGGGAGGGAATGGGTTTCGGCCATGCCGAGATCGGCTTCTCTGGCGTGGCGCACCCCCGCACCGATGTGGCACTGCGCCGTGCGGCGAGGCTGGGCTTCCGGCGAATCGTGGTGTTCCCTTACTTCCTGTTCACCGGCATCCTGGTGAAGCGCATCCGCGAGGCAACCCAACTGGTAGCTGCCGAGCATCCCGGCGTGGATTTTGTCGATGCGGACTATCTGGGCATCCATCCCCTGGTGGTGGACACCATGGTGGAGCGGATTCACGAGATTGGCCGCGGCGAAACCGCAATGAACTGCCAGCTGTGCAAGTACCGCGAGCAAGTGATTGGCTTCGAGGATGCCGTTGGTGCCATCCAGGAAGGCCATCATCACCATGTGCGCGGTATCGGCACCGATGCCGATCATGACCATCACCACCACCATAGTCACCATCACCATCATGGTCATGGGCATTCCCACGGCCACAGCCACAATCACAGCCACAATCACAGCCACGACCACAGCCACGACCACAGCCACCATGAGCATCCCCACGCGCATGCCAAGGGCTGAGCCTCGCTTTGATGCCGTGGTGACGGTGGACTGGTCGGCAGCGGCCAAGCCCACCACCGGTGCAGACAGTATCTGGTTGGCTGCTGTCGGGCGGGATGGTTGGGCAGGTCTGGTCAATCCGCCCACCCGTGGTGCTGCGATGGCAACGCTGCGGCATTGGCTGGCGCGGTGTCTGGAGCGGCGCCAGCGAGTCTTGGTTGCTTGCGACTTCCCGTTGGGCTTTCCGCGCGGCACCGCCCAGGCGCTTGGCCTGACAGGTGGCGAGGGGGCGTGGTTGGCCCTGTGGCGACGTCTGGCGCGTGATCTGGTGGATGACGACGCAGCCAACCACAACAATCGGTTCGCCGTTGCGTCGGCGTGGAATGCCGCGCTGGGCCCCGCGTTCTGGGGCTGCCCACCCGCGGCTGCGGGCACGCACCTCAATCCGCGCAAACCCGCCCACCGACCCCTGCCAGACCGGCGGCTGGTGGAGGAGCGGATGCCAACTGCTCAGTCAGTGTGGAAGCTCTACACCACCGGGTCGGTTGGCTCCCAGGCGTTGACTGGAATGGCGCGGCTTTTGGCACTAAAGGATCATTTCGGTAACAACCTGAGTGTCTGGCCGTTTGAGACCAGCTGGAGCGCGGGCACCACGCCAGTGGTGGTGGCGGAGATGTATCCTTCCCTCCACCCGGCTGAGGTGCTGCCCGGCCTGCCGCGCGATGCGGGTCAGGCGGTTGCTATGGCCCGCTGGTTGATTGATGCAGACCCAGCCGTGTTCCAGGGCGAGCGGGGCCTCCAACCCGCCGAGGATGCTGCTGTGCGCCAGGAGGAAGGCTGGGTGCTGGGTGTGAGCGGCCAACAGACAGCCGTGCGCAGCGCGCCCGCCGCACCGCCGCCGACGGACCCTGCCGAGATCTATCGTCAATCCTGGTCGATGGTGCGCGCCGTCACCGACCTCTCGCACCTGCCAGCAGAGCTACACCCCGTCGCGCGCCGGTTGGTCCACAGCCAGGCGGACCCGGAGGTGATCGCCACCCTGGCAGCTTCCCCCGGTGCAGTGACAGCCGCCCGCGCGGCCTTGGCAGCGGGGGCAGCGGTGTTGTGCGACGCGCAGATGGTGGCCCACGGCATCATCGCGAGCCGCTTACCCAGCGGCACGCAACTGCTGTGCACCCTTGATCATCCAGACCTTGCCACCCGTGCCGCGGCGGCGGGCACAACACGCTCTGCCCTCGCCGTCGAGGCCTGGGTGCCCCACCTTGCCGGTGCCGTGGTTGTGATTGGCAATGCACCCACGGCCTTGATGCGGCTGCTCGCGGTGATTGACCAGGGCGCGCCGCGTCCAGCCGTGGTGCTGGGGTTCTGCGTCGGATTTGTTGGCGCCACCGAGGCGAAAGAGGCGTTGATGCGCCGCAACGATCTTGCCTGGATTGCCTTGGGTGGCCGCCGCGGCGGCTCGGCCCTGGCGGCAGCGGCGGTCAATGCCCTCGCCCCAGGGGGGGAGCCCGCATGATCGCGTGGTTGAGTGTCATTGGCATCGGTGCCGATGGGCTTGTCAGCCTTGGTCCGATGGCGCGCGCGCGTCTGGCGGGTGCGGCGCTGGTGGTCGGCGGCGCGCGTCATCTCGCCCTGTTGGGGGATCACCCAGCCGAACGGTGGGCCTGGGCCTCGCCGCTGGCGGACACGGTGGCAGCCTTGGAGGCGCGGCGCGGCACCCCCGTCGCCGTGTTGGCGAGTGGCGATCCCATGTGGTTCGGCATCGGTGCCGCGCTGGTGGAGCGCTTTCCAGGCGAAGTTGAGGTGCTGCCGGTGCCCGGCGCCTTCAGTCTGGCCGCGGCCGTGCTGGGCTGGCCGCTGGCAGAGGTTCAATGCCTGACGGTTCACGGGCGCCCGCTGTCCGTGGTGCTGCGCCACCTCGCACCCGCCGCGCGGCTGTTGGTGCTGGCGGAGGGGCCGGAGACCGCTTGCGCTCTGTGTCGGCTCTTGACGGAGGTTGGTTGGGGGGACAGTCATGTTTCGGTTCTGGAACATCTGGGGGCCGACATGGTGCGGTTGGAGGGGACGGCGGCCCATTGGCCCCATGGTCCGACCCGGGCGCTGGCCACCATTGCTGTCGTGGCCCGTCCGGACCCTGGGACGCCATGCTACAGCCGGGTGCCGGGCTTGCCCGACGATGCCTTTGAGCATGATGGCATGCTGACCAAGCAGGCCGTGCGCGCCGCCACTCTCGCGGCACTCGCCCCCCAACCGGGGGAGCGGTTGTGGGATGTTGGGGCGGGCAGCGGCTCCATAGCCATCGAATGGCTGCGGGCGGTGCCGAGGACCAGCGCCATCGCCATTGAGCGGGACGAGGGCCGCCTCGCCCGCCTGACTGCCAACGCGCAGCGCCTGGGCACACCCGAGATCACAGCGGTGCATGGTGCGGCACCGGCCGTGCTGGCGGGATTGGCGCCACCCGATGCAATTTTCATCGGCGGTGGACTGTCCACCGCGGGTGTGTGGGATGCCTGCTGGCGGGCGCTCCGCGCCGGTGGGCGTCTGGTCGCCAATGCTGTAACGCTGGAGGGGGAGGCGGTGCTTGCAGCGGCTGCGCGCGCGCCAGGTGCTGAGTTGGTGCGCCTTCAAGTCCAGCGCGCGGTGCCCGTGGGCCCCCATCTCGGCTGGCGTCCGGCCATGCCGGTCACGCAAATCAGGCTGGTGAAGCCATGACCTCCCAGCGGCTCGGCTGCCTCTTCGGCCTCGGGGTGGGGCCAGGGGATCCGGAATTGATCACCGTGAAGGCCGCCCGCCTGCTGGCGGCCTGCCCCGTGGTGGCCTACCCCGCAGCAGAGGGGGGAGACAGCTTTGCCCGGCGCATCGTCGCCGACTTAATCCGCCCGGATCAGCGGGAGATTGCCATTGCGGTGCCGATGGATGTCGCCCGCGATCCAGCGCAAGAAGTGTACGACGCTGCAGCTCGGCAAATCGGCAGCGAATTGCAGGCAGGCAATGATGTTGCCCTGCTGTGTCAAGGTGACCCGTTTTTCTACGGCAGTTTTATGTATGTGTTCGGTCGTTTGGCCGAGCACTTTCCAGTGGAGGTGGTGCCCGGTGTCTCCTCAATGATGGCCTGCGCCGCGCGTCTTGGCATGCCGCTGGCTGCGCGGGAGGATGTGTTGACTGTGGTGCCCGCCACCCTGCCTGAAGCGGCCCTTGAGGCGCGGCTGGCGACCACCGACGCTGCCGCCATCTACAAGCTTGGTCGTCATGTCCAGAAGGTCCGGGCAGTGTTGCGTCGCCTCGACCTGCTGGACCATGCCCGATATGTGGAACGCGCCACGCTTGCAGAAGAACGCCGGATGCCGCTGACCGACGCGCCGGACATCGCGCCCTACTTTGCCTTAGCGCTGGTGCACCGGCGGGGCTCGGCCCTCGGATGAGCGTCGCGCTGGTCACCCTGACGGAGGCTGGTGTGAAACTGGCCCGCCGCCTGCAGCCGCTGCTGCCCGGCGCCCTGGTGCATGCCCGCGCGGGGCGTGGCGTCGGGGATATCATCTTTTCCGATACGATAGAGCATTTACAGGGATTGTTTCGTGATCGAGTGAATATCGTGGCGCTGTGCTCCAGCGGCATTGTGATCCGCGCGCTGGCGCCCCTCCTGGCGGATAAGACCAGCGAGCCAGCCGTGCTGGTGGTGGCGGAGGATGGCTCAGCAGTGGTGCCGCTGCTGGGTGGGCATCGCGGTGCCAATCCTCTGGCGCGCGCCCTGGCCGACCACCTGGGCATCGCCCCAGCAATCACCACAGCTGGCGATCTGGGGAGGGAGCGCAGCCTTGCCGATCTGCCACCGGGTTGGCGCATGGGCGCTGGGCCACGCACTGAGGTGCTGGCGGCCTTGGTGAATGGTACCCCCGTCGCGTGCCGTGGTGCGTCCTTCGCGTGGCCGCCTGCCGAATGGTTCCAGGCCGATGCCGCGCTGGCGGTGGAGGTGACGTGGCGGGCAGCACCGTCGCCCCATCTGCACCTGCATCCGCCGGTGTTAACCGTTGGTGTCGGCACCGAGCGCAACGCAGCACCAGCAGCCGTGATCGCCCTGGTCGACCGTGCCTTGGCGGAGGCTGGCCTTGCCGCGGCGGCTGTCGCTGCTGTGGTATCGCTCGATTTGAAGCGGGATGAGCCTGCAGTGTGGGCCGTTGCACGCCATCTGGGCGTGCCCGCGCGGTTCTATGCGGCTGCCGAGCTTGCGGCAGAGGCGCCGCGCGTGCCCAACCCCTCCCCCTTGGTCGCGGCTGAGACGGGCACGCCGTCGGTGGCTGAGGCGGCTGCCCTGGCGGCGGCTGGGCCGCAGGGCACGCTGTTGGTGCCCAAACGCAAGGGACCGGGGTGCACGGTCGCCATCGCCTTGGCTCCTGCTCCCCTGGACGCGCGGACCCTTGGCCGCGCGCCAGGGCAGTTGAGCATCGTCGGCACAGGCCCCGGTGCCCCCATGATGCGCACAGCCGAAGTGGCGGAGGCCCTGGCTGCAGCCGATGCCGTGGTCGGCTATGGCCTGTATCTCGACCTGGTGGCCGATCTCATCCACGGCAAGCCCCGCTACGCCACGGCTTTGGGGGAGGAGACAGCGCGTGCCCGTCTGGCACTCGATCTCGCCGGTGGCGGGCAGCGCGTCTGTCTTGTTTGCTCCGGTGATCCTGGCGTCTATGCCCTTGCGACGCTGGTGATGGAGTTGCAGGACCGCGTGGCGGATCCGGCGTGGCGTGGTGTCGAGGTCACAGTGCTGCCAGGGATCAGTGCGATGCAGGTCGCCGCGGCACGGCTGGGTGCGCCGCTCGGTCATGATTTCTGCGCGATCTCGCTGTCGGATTTGTTGACGCCCTGGGCTGTCATTGAGGCGCGGGTGCGCGCTGCGGCGGCGGGCGATTTTGTCGTCGCCTTCTACAATCCCCGGTCAGAGCGGCGGACCACTCAACTGCCACGGGCGCTGGCACTGCTGGCGGAGCATCGGTCACCCACCACACCAGTGGCGCTTGCCCGCGATCTCGGCCGCCCCGACGAACGTGTTACCCTCACCACCCTGGCGGAGGTTGAGCCTGCGGCTGTCGATATGCTGACGCTGGTGCTGGTGGGGGCGTCCAACAGCCGTGTTTTCGCCACGAACGGCAGCGCACGCTGTTACACGCCGCGCGGTTATGACCCCGCGGCCCGCGCATGAGGTATGGTTGCGCCTTTGGTGAAACCCGTTAGGCTGGTGTCATGGTTCGCTTGTCGCTCGCCGTTGTGTTGGCCGCTTCCGTCGCCGGGACGGCCCTTGCTCAAACTCCAGCGGCCTCACCGCCGGGTCCAACACCGTTCGCCAGTCTGCTGTTGAGCGGTCTGCATGCCGAGCGGCAGCGCGATGCCACCATCGCGGCTGATCGGTTCTTGGAGGCGTTGGTCGCTGCCCCCGACAATCGCGATCTGAAGCAGCGCGCCTTTCTGGCGGCGCTGATGGATGGTCGTTGGGCGCGCGCCATTGCCCTGGCCGGGCCGTTGCAGACCGAGGCACCCTTCCCAGAGGCTGCCCTGGCACTGGCTGTGGAGGCTGCGCGCTCTGGTGACGCAACCGCACTCCAACAGGCCTTGCAGCGGCTGGAACAAGGGCTGGGTCCACCGCGTGGGGCGTTCGGCCCCGACATGCGCCGCCAGCAAACCCGCCTGATTGCCATCCGCCTAACCCGCGCGATCCTGCGCGCGTGGGCCGAAGGGGGGGTGAAATCTGGCGAGGAGGAAGCAGCGTTGAGCGATTTGGCGGAGCCACTGGCGCCGTTTCGCTTCCTCCACCTCGGTCTGATTCGGGACTGGAAGGGCGAGCATGACGCCGCCGAAGCCGCCTACCGGTCCGCTATCGCAGCCCAGCAGCGGCCAAGCTGGCGCCTTGTAGAACGTCTGGCGCAGTTCTTGGAACGGCGTGGTCGCTCGGCTGAGGCGGTGGAGCTGTATCTCGCTGCGCGGGCGCAAGGCACCGATCCTGATCTGGTGGACCCCGCACTGGCGCGCGCGCGGAGCGGTGGGCCGCCCCCCGCTGGCGTGACGCGGCTGGCCGATGGCGTGGCCGAGGGGTTGTATGACCTCGCCACCCTGCTGCAGCAGGATGAAGCAGGCAATGATCTTGCGCTGCTGCTCACCCGTATGGCGCTGGCGCTCCAGCCTGCCAATCCAGCCGCTGTGTTCTTGCTGGGCGATGTGTTGGAAGATCGCGGGCAGCGGCTGAAGGCCAATGAGGTGTTCGCCAGCATTCCGCATGGCGTTGCGGTGCGCTGGTCAGCCCGCCTCAAGATCGCGGCGAACCGGGCGGAACTGGATGATGTCGACGGCGCTGCGACCGAGTTGACGGCGCTGGCCGCCGAACGGCCGGAGCGTGATGACCCGCTGGCCCGCTTGGGCGATCTTTACCGCACCAAGGAGCGTTGGCAGGAGGCGATTGACGCCTACACCAACGCGCTGGCGCGGATCGGCACCCCCACCCAGCGCCATTGGTTTTTGCTGTTCACCCGCGGTATTGCCTTTGAACGCTCCAAGCAATGGCCGAAGGCTGAGGCGGATTTCAAAAAGGCACTGGAGTTGCTGCCCGACCAGCCGATGGTGCTGAACTACCTCGGGTATTCCTGGATCGATCAGGGGGTAAACCTGGAGGAAGGCAAGCGCATGGTTGAGCGCGCGGTGGAGTTGCGCCCACGCGATGGGCACATCGTCGACAGCCTTGGCTGGGCCTACTACCGACTGGGTGACTATCCTCGAGCCGTGGAATGGCTGGAGCGTGCCGTTGAACTGAAGCCGACCGAGGCAGTGATCCTTGATCACCTGGGCGATGCCTTGTGGAAGGTGGGCCGCCAGTTGGAAGCCCGCTTCCAGTGGCGCCGTGCCTTGTCTTTCGACCCGGAGCCGGACGTGAAGCAGGCAATCGAGCGCAAGCTGGAAAAGGGTCTGGAGTAGGCGTGGCTGACGCCCCGGTGGTGGAGCGGCACGCCCGCGCCAAGGTGAACCTGTGCTTGGTCGTGACTGGTCGGCGAGACGACGGCTATCACCTGCTGGATAGCATTGTCGCCTTTGCCGATGTGGGAGATCGGGTGACGGTGGCCGCAGCCGACACCCTGTCGCTTACCGTGACCGGCCCGTTCGCGGCTGGCTTGGGGCCACCAACCGAGAATCTTGTCTGGCGTGCCGCCCTAAGCTTGGCGGCTGCCCATGATCGCCCGCCGATCGCCGCAATCACCCTCGACAAACACTTGCCAATCGCAAGCGGCATTGGGGGAGGTTCGGCCGATGCCGCTGCGGCGCTGCTGGCGTTGAGCGCGCTGTGGCAGGTGCCCGTGCCGCCCGACCTAGCCCTCCGTCTGGGTGCCGATGTACCGGTCTGCCTCCACGGCCAAGCCTGCCGGATGACTGGAATTGGAGAGGTGTTGCACCCCCTCCAATTCCCGCCGGTGCCTGCCGTATTGGTCAATCCCGGCGTTGCGGTGCCGACTGCCGCGGTGTTCCGCGCCCGCCCGGCTGGGTTTCGGCCCCCGCTGGCGGGCGTCAGCGCCGCAGAGATTGCCGATGTCGCGGCCCTGGTGCGCCGAGGTGGTAATGACTTAATCGCCCCCGCCAGTCACTTGGCGCCGGAGATTGCGCTAACCCTGGCAGCGGTGAACGCCACTGACGCTGTGCTGGCGGTCACCATGTCCGGCTCTGGCGCCACCTGCGTTGGGCTCTATCCAACGGAGGGCGCAGCCAGTGCTGCCGCGACTGCGCTTGCCAGGGCACAGCCCGGCTGGTGGGTGATGGCGACCACGCTGTCCTAGGGCAAGTCGCCATCACCAACGCTCGGTCAAGCCACTAGCCAACTTTGATGAATGTGTCAGAGCCAGCAAGGGTCGACTCCCACCCGTCGGCCTGAGGCGTTTGTTTGCACATCAGCCACAGCATCTTGAGTGTCTTGGTGTCCTCCGGAAATACCTGACCGATCCAGTTTGTGATCGACGGTGCTGTGTCAGCATCGTGGAACCACGTCACAGTGAAGGAGGTTACATTGCCACTGATCAAACCGATCAGTGCGCCAAGGGCTGTACCCTGGCCCTCACTGACAGCGCTGTAGTACTCGCCAGTCAGGAGGCTTCCGTACTGAACGATCGTGACCGTTGACCCCAGCTCGTTCTTCCATTTTCCAGCGAGCGATTGCGCTGCATCATCCGCAGCCGTGAAGTGTTCCAGTTGGCTATCGAGCGTCATGAGCCCCTCCATAGCACCGCAAGCGACAGGAGACCTCTGCCCAGTCACACGGGTGGCGGGATTTTTGGTAACAGGAGGCGGTATTTTTTTCAATATAAAGGAGTGGTTTCGGGTGGGCGGCCAAAGTGGTGTTATCCCACTGGCTTCGCCCGATCTGAGGCCAGGGCATCGCCCGGGAGGTTGGTAGTGGCTGCCATTATCGAAAGGTGCAGCCGGGCGTATGACGGTCCGCCACGACGTGTCTGGAGCACCCGTACCCTGAGGTGAGAGCCGCCGTCCCGACGTGCGCCTAATCCAACCTCTCAGCCGCCGTGCGGAGGGCATTGATGCTCTCCGTCACCAGGGTGTCGAAGTCAGCAGGCACGAGGTTGGTGGCTTCAATCTCGCGGGCGGCGCGGGCAAGGCGCGGGCAGGCGTACATTCCTGCAGCACCCGCCAAGCGGTGGGCGGCAGCGCGTCGCTGCGTCGGTGTCACCATGGCGGCAGCCTCGTCTTGAAACACCTGCAGAGTGCGCACAATCAGCTGGCGCAGCAGGGCGGCTGGCACATCCTCAGCCAGGGTGGCGAACGCGGCGGCGTCGAGAAGGGGCACGGTCATTCCCCTTTGTCACACATTGTTGACCTTCAACGCAAAGTCCATCGACACAGCAGCCCGACAGTGACCTGGCCAACACGGACGAACCCGGTCCCACAGGAGGTCACAATGAACACCCAGCACGCTTCTGCCCCTGCTGCTCCGCTGCTGCCGAGCCAACGGTTGGCCGCGTTCTTCGGTCGCTGTGAAGCCCTGAAAGCCAAGCGGCTATCGACCGAAAGTGCAGATCGTCGCATGCTAGCCGCCACGCCTGAGGTTCCTGCGGAGACCACAATGCCGCGTCACGTCGCCGAAGCCTTGCTGCATCTGACCCGGTGCGCAGCACTGCTGGCAGTGCTGGCTGCCAGCATGAACGCGTTGGCCCCCGCTGCTGCGGAGGCCGCCCCTCCTTCTCGGGCCGCGGCGGCACCAGCCGTGGTCGCGCAGACACCAGCGGCACAGATGGTGGTGTCGCAGTCCACAACCGCGAGCCTGCCGCAGAGTGACGTGATCGACGGCACACGCGCCATCACCCTGGCAGCTGGGGAGAGCGTGACGCTGATCGACGATGTCGGCGCGGTGCGGACCATTGACGGGCCGTATCGCGGGCGGCCTGTGGATCGGCGGCCCAGCCGTCCCGGTACGGGGCAAGCTGGCACCGTGGCGATGCTGGCGCAGGTGCTGCGGCTCAACCGCGATCCCTCCGTCAGCAAGCTTGCCACACCGTGGTTGGTCAATGTTCAGCGTCCCGGTCCAGCCTGTGCCCAAACTGATCGTGTGGAGTTCTGGCGCGCGACGGTGGGTGAGGATGTCCGCCTGTCGATCGATCTTGGCGGGCGGCGGGCGGCGGCAGCTTGGCCGCGCGGTTCCGAAACCCTGCGGCTGCCCGCGGCAATGTTCACCTCGGGCGAGAGTTATAAGGCCCAACTCGGCAGCGAGGCGCCGGTGATGCTGGTGGTGCATCTGTTGCCGCCCGCTACGACGTCGCCAGTCGATCAAGCCGTGTGGATGGCGGCTAAGGGGTGCAAATCCCAAGCCCTTACCCTGCTAGACCAAATCCGATGATGATCCGCTGGGGCGTTGGCGCACGGGTTTTGGCTGCCCAGGTGGCGGTGGTGCTGGCGGCCATTGCCGCCACCGCCCTGGCCCTGGGGGCCTTGTCCACGTTTGAGGACAGTTATCGACGGTTGGCGGTGACACAATTGCCAGCCGCCCTGGGTGCTGCGGAGGTGGGTCGCCAGTCGCAGGCAGTGGCAACTGTGTTAGCGTCCTCCCTCCGGCCATTGGAAGATGCCTCCTCGGAGGAGAGAGGGCGCGAGATCAGTGCCGCCATCGCTCCTCAAGCTGAACGGCTGCTGGCCCTGGTCGCACAACTGGACAGTTCGGCCTTTGACGCAGCGATCGCCCGTCAGGTGGAAACCGCTGCCCGCACCTTCATCGGTGCAGTTCGGGAGGTGGAGGCCGGGCACAGCGACCGCATCCGCACGCAAGTAGCGATGGCACGGGCCACTCAGGGCGTGCTGGATGCCCAGGGTACGGTCCTTGAACTGCCTGAAAGCGAGTGGTCCCGTGCAGCCGGGACGGTGTTGGATCAGCTGCTGCCAATCCTTGGCAATGCAGTCAGTGAGGTGCCGGGTCTGGAAGCCCGCGCCGAGGTGGCCGCTGCGGTTGCGGCCCTTCGCGCGGCCGAGGCGACGCTTGTTTTGGAGGAGCAGCAGCGCCTTGCCTCCCTGCACCAAACCGTCGTGGATCTGGCCATTGGCAGCGACGGCGCACCCCAGTTGGTGATCCGGCGGCGGGACATTGACGCGCGCATAACAGCAGCCCGCGCCAATCTTGAGCATGCCCAGCCCGCCTTCGACACCGCGGTCAACAGCATGATCGCGCGCCTGACCTCGGACATCGAGCGTCAGGGCCAAGCGGTGCAGGCGGCAGTGCAGGTGCGGGTGACTGCCTTGTATGGGGCGACGGCACTGATTTTGGCGCTGGCGTTCGCTGTGATCTTGTACGTCAACCGCGGGGTGATGCAGCGCCTCACCACCTTGTCCAGTGCAATGGTCTCCCGTGCGGAAGGGGAGGTGACGCCGATCCCCATGGCTGGCCGCGACGAGCTATCGGCGATGGGGGCGGCGTTCCAGCACTTCGTCGATGTGGTGGCTGAGCGGGAGCGGCAATTGCAGGCCGCCCGCGCCGCAGCAGATCAGGCCAATCAAGCCAAGTCGATGTTCCTAGCCGCGATGAGCCACGAAATCCGCACGCCGATGAATGGCGTGATGACGATGGCGGAGTTGCTGGTCGACACGCCACTGACGCCCGACCAGCGCCAGATGGCAGAAATCGTGCGCGACAGTGGTATCGCTCTGCTGACGGTGATCAACGACATCCTCGACATTTCCAAAATCGAAGCAGGCAAGCTGGAGATTGAGATTGTGCCGACGGCGATCAGCCGCGTCGCGTTGGGCGTAGAACAATTGCTGGCACCGAAAGCGGAGGAGAAGGGACTGGCGTTCGGGCTGTCGCTCGACCCGGCCTTGCCGGAGTGGGGGGCCACTGATCCGACCCGCGTGCGTCAGATCCTGCTCAACCTCGCAGGCAATGCGATCAAGTTCACCGAAGCGGGCAGCGTGCGCCTGACGCTCGGGTGGCAGAATGGGCGCCTGCGCGCGGATGTGAGCGACACGGGCATCGGCTTGAGTGCCGAGCAGCAGCAGCGCCTGTTCCAACCCTTCGCCCAAGCGGATAGCTCAACCACCCGCAAGTACGGCGGCACCGGGCTCGGCCTCTCGATCTGTCGCCGCTTGGCGGAGTTGATGGGGGGCACCATTGGCGTCACCAGCACGCTGGGTTCAGGCTCCACCTTCTGGGTGGATCTGCCATTGCCTACCATTGACCCTGCCGATCTGCCCGCAGAGGTGCAGCAAGCGGCAGGTGGCCTAGCCGTTGCCCGACCCGATTGGCAGGCACCCCCCGCGGCAGAGGCAGCAGCAGCGCGCGCCGTGCTGCTGATTGCAGAGGATCATCCGACCAACCGCGTGGTGATCGCCCGCCTTGTCGCCAAGCTGGGCTTCGTCGCCGATCTGGCCGAGGATGGCGACATCGCTCTGCAGCGCTTCGATGCTAGCCGCCATGGCTTGGTGCTAACGGACTGCCACATGCCCAACCGCGATGGCTATGGCTTGGCCCGCGCGCTGGTGGCAGCACATCCTGACCTACCGGTGGTTGCTCTCACGGCCGATGCCATCACTGGGGTGGTGGAGGCTTGCCGGGCTGCTGGGATGGTCGAGGTGCTGACCAAACCCATCGACGTCGCTGCCTTTGAGGCAACGGTGCTTCGGCTGGTCCCGGCCGCGGGGCTGCTGCGCCAACCGCTTGCGGCCAGTCCGCCCGAGGCGCCATCGCCATCGCCTGCGGACGTGCCTCAGTCCGAAGGCCCCCCGGTCTTGGACCTTGGACCGCTGATCGAGGTGTTCGACACCATCGATGAGGATGCGCTCGCGATGTTGGCGACGTTCCTCGCCTCTGCCGAGGCATCGGTGGCCAACCTGCACGCGGCCTTGGCCGCTGGCGAGGCGCGGGCGGCTCACGAGGCTGCGCATGCCGCCAAAGGTGCGGCCAGGATGGTGGGCGCGATGGCCTTCGGTGCCGCCGCGGCCGCTGTTGACGAGGCGATCCTCGCCGGTGCGCTCGACCGCGCGACTGACGCAGCAGCGGGTCTGCCCCAGGCGCTGGCGGAGGTGGCTACGGCCGTTGCGGCGTTGAAGGGGTCAGCATGACGATTTCGGCCTTGATTCTGGCTGGTGGCCTTGGCACCCGCCTGCGCGAGGTGGTGCCAGACCTGCCAAAGCCTCTGGCCCCAGTGGCGGGGCGCCCGTTCCTCGATTGGCTGCTCGATTGGTTGGAGAGTGGTGGGGTGGCGGACGTGGTGGTCTCCGCAGGCTATCGCTCGCAGGCGATGATTGCCTGGGCCGCGGCGCGCACCTCGACGGGGCGCATTCCCGTTCGGGTGGTGGTGGAGCCAGAGCCGTTGGGCACAGGTGGCGCCGTGCGGTTCGCCGCCGCTGGGTTTGCGGGGTCGCGTTTGCTGGTGTTGAACGGCGACAGCTTCGTTGCCGCCGATCTGCCAACCTTTCTGCGCTTTGACCAAGCCTGCGGCGGGGCCTTTAGCCTGATCGCACCTGAGGTGGATGACGTCAGCCGCTATGGTGCGCTGACGCTAGACGACGACCATCGCATCCAGGCATTCCAAGAAAAGGGCGGCACGGGGCCGGGGGTGATCAATGGCGGCATCTACGCCTTGGATCCTGAGCTGCTTGCGCGGCTGCCGCTGGGTCCCTGCTCTTTGGAGCGGGACGGTTTGGCTCAATGGCTGGGGTTGGGCGGGTACGCCCATGCGGGTGCGTTTCGCTTCATCGACATTGGCACGCCGGAGAGTTTTCAGGCGGCACAGCAATTCTTCGGCGTAGGAGCCAGCGATGGGTGAGTTGTTCCGCGGGTTTCAGGACCATCGCCTGCCGGGTGATGGCGTGACATTGTCGGCTTTGATCGCAGGCAGTGGGCCGCCCCTGGTGCTGCTGCACGGCTTTCCGCAAACCCGCACCTGCTGGCATGCAGTGGCACCGCAGTTGACCGACCGGTTCACGGTGATCTGCCCGGATTTGCGCGGCTATGGCCGCAGCGACAAGCCGCCCGGCGATCCGGCGCATCAAACCTATTCCAAGCGCCAGATGGCGCGCGACATTGTCGCGATGATGGCAGCCCTGGGGCATAAGCAGTTTGCCCTTGCAGGCCATGATCGCGGCGGGCGGGTTGGCTATCGCTTGGCACTGGATCATCCAGGCGTGGTGACCCGCTTGTTCCTGCTCGACATTCTGCCGACGGCTGAGATGTGGCGGCAGATGGATGCAGGCCGCGCCCACGGCAGCTATCACTGGCTTTGGTTGGCCCAGCCAGCCCCCTTGCCCGAAACATCGCTGGCCGGCGCACCCGCTGCCTTCCTGGATCACACCTTGCGCACCTGGGCTGGCCCTGGCTTTGCCTTCGACCCAGCGGCCTTGGCCGATTATCACGCCTGCTTCGCCGATCCAGCCGCGCTCCACGCCCAATGCGAGGATTACCGCGCGGGCTTCACCACCGACCGCACCGACGATGAAGCCGACCGCGGCGTGCGCCGGATCGCCTGCCCAACCAGCCTCCTGTGCGGCGCCCACTACGGCGTTGCCCGCCGCAATCCGTTGGCGATCTGGCAGGACTGGGCGGAGATGGTGGACTGCCACGTGCTCCCCACCGGCCACTTCCTCGCCGAGGAGGCACCCGAGGCGGTGGCGGAGTGGTTGGGCAAAAAGTAGTAACGCCTCTCCTAGAAGAAGATAATTCAGCGGACAGAAAGTTTCTGTACACCCTTCAGAATGTCATTTTGTCGGATATGGAATTTGATTTAACGTTGGCTGCACACAAAAGCGGTGGTGCCGCGCCTAGGCCCTGGTGTGCCTGCGCTTCGCCGCTTCTGGCTGCGTTAGGAGGTTGGTTCGATGATAGAAAAATTTAGCTCGATTTTGAAGGAATCGGTGCCATTTTCCCGTAATCCGTTGGGGATATTCGCGCTGATCATTATCTTCACATTTCCGTGCGTTATTGGGTTTTCTTTCTTTTCAGGAGTTTTATCTTATGATCAGTTATGGGCGGTCTTGGTCTGCATGATTGTATTTTTGTTTTCAGTTATTGCTATGTTTTTTATTCTGATCACGCGACATCATACAAAACTATACGGCCCAGGAGATTTTAAGGATCAAGAGCATTTCTTACAATTGGCCACAGGAAAAGTAAAAAATAGAACAGAAAAATATATTCAAAATGCAGAATACAAGGGAATACAAGATGGAATAACCCGCATTCCTACTGAAGCGGTTAAGCTTAGTGAAAATTATCACGCATCATTGAAAAATATATACAGGAAGAAATAACTGAGAACGATAGAAAAGAACGCAATTTATTATGGGTTGACGATAATCCTGGGAACAATGTCTGGGAAATGATGGCATTTGAGTCGATTGGGATCTCTATCACAACAGCGAAATCAACTTTGGAAGCCCTTTACATTCTCGAACAAAGAGAATTCGTGGCAATTATCTCTGATATGGGTCGCCAGGAAGGTGAGCGCGAAGGGTATGCTCTTTTGCAGGAGGTGAGAGCGCGTGAGATTGCAGTTCCTTTCTTCATCTACTCTAGCTCTGACCGTCCTGAGCACCTGAAAGAGGCGAAAGATAGGGGTGCGAATGCGACTAATAATCCACTGATACTCTACAAGATGGTTGTGGAATCATTATGGAGCTGATCTCCGGGCTGGCCATGGGCACCTCGGTCTCCGCGGCTCAGTCATGCCGCCAGCGCTGGCGTCTCCCCTTGCCATCCCGGCGGTCGGCAGCCAGCATCGCCACCGTGCAAACACGGCTTTAGGGGGATGTTGCCATGTATTATCTACACACCATGGTCCGCGTGCGGGATTTGGAGGCGTCGTTGCGCTTCTATCGCGACCTGCTGGGATTGGTGGAAACCCGCCGGATGGAGAATGCCCAGGGGCGGTTCACGCTGGTGTTCCTAGCAGCACCGGGCGATGATGTCTCGGCGCACACCGGCCGTCCGCCAGAGGTGGAACTGACCTACAACTGGGACCCGGAGGAGTACACTGGCGGGCGCAATTTCGGCCACTTAGCCTATCGCGTGCCGGACATTTATGCCGCGTGCGCCCGCTTGCAGGACGGTGGTGTGGTGATCAATCGCCCGCCGCGGGATGGCAAGATGGCGTTCGTGCGCTCCCCCGACGGGATCTCGATTGAATTGTTGCAGCAGGGCGAGGCCCTGGCACCAGCAGAGCCCTGGGCCTCGATGCCGAACACAGGAAGCTGGTAGTGGCTTTAGGCGTTCCCGGCCAGGAACGCCATCGCCGCCGCGACACCACCAGGGCGGTGCGGGATGCCCGCGGCAACCAGCCCCATCTCCACCGCCGCGAGGGTGCCGGTGACCAACCCATCATGGAAGTCACCCAGGTGGCCGATGCGGAACACGCGATCGGCCAGCGGCCCTAAGCCATTGCC
The DNA here is from genome assembly GCA_004292755.1 of Alphaproteobacteria bacterium. Classification (GTDB taxonomy): domain Bacteria; phylum Pseudomonadota; class Alphaproteobacteria; order Elsterales; family Elsteraceae; genus RDXE01. The sequence continues at coordinate 6,912 of RDXE01000078.1, read as the reverse complement.
CAGGGACTGGTTGGATCGCTCCAGAATCACCTGACGCAGCCGGTCGGCAGAGTGCCCTTCGGGCAATCGCACGGCCGTCAGGGAGGCGGAGTGGGCCGTCGGATCGGCGCACTGGGTTTCGAACCCCCAAGCCGCCACAGCGCGACGGGTGGCCTCGCCAGCACGGGCGTGGCGGGCAAACACCGCCGCGATGCCCTCGGCTTCCAAGAGGTCAAGGGCGACGGCCAAGCCTTGCAGCAGATTTGTCGCGGGCGTGTAGGGGAAGAAACCTTTGGCGTTGATGGCGATCATCTCCTCCCAATCCCAATAGCTACGGGGCAGTCGGGCATTGGCGGCGGCTGCCCGTGCCTTGGCGGAGACGGCGTTGAACGACAGGCCGGGTGGCAGCATCAGCCCCTTTTGCGAGCCCGCGACCGTCACATCCACCTCCCACGCATCATGCTGATAGGGGATCGAGGCGAGGGAGGAGATGGTGTCCACCATCAGCAGAGCTGGATGGTTGGCGGCATTCAGGGCCTGACGCACGGCCGAGATGTCCGTTACACAGCCCGTTGAAGTTTCGTTGTGGACCACAGCGACGGCCTTGATCCGCTGCTCGGTATCCGCGGCGAGGGCTGCTGCAATCCCCGCCACGTCGGCCCCGCGCCGCCAGTCGCCCGGGACCACCACTGTCTCCAGGTCAAGGCGCGCGGCCAAACGCTGCCACAGGCCGGCGAACCAGCCAGTCTCTGCCATCAGCACCCGGTCACCGGGGGAGAGGGTGTTGACCAACGCCGCTTCCCACGCCCCAGTGCCCGAGGCCGGATAGATCACCACTGCGCCGTTGGTGCCAAACACCGCAGGCAGGCGGGCGAAGATCGCCTGAGCCAAGCGCTGAAACTCCGGCCCGCGATGGTCGATGGTTGGCTTCGCCATGGCGGCCAGCACCGCCAGCGGCGTATTGGTCGGCCCTGGAATCTGCAGGAAATGGCGGCCCGGCTGGTGGCTCATCGGTGCTAACTCCCCCGTTTGAGAGGCACCGGCCGATCGCCTCAGCGCTCTCGTGTTCTTGAATTGCATATTGTATTATGTGTGCAAGGTCGACAAGGGGGCTGGCATGGACGGGTCAGATCGGATCGTGGGGCGTCCGGGCGAGGCGGCATTTGGTGGCTTGTCGGGCATCCAGCAGCAGCGCCTTGCCGCAGCGCTGGAGGGGGAGGCGGCGTTTGACGGCTTCAGCCGGGGCCGCTTTGCCACCGATGCCTCGATCTATCAGATCGTTCCTGCGGGCGTGGTGTTCCCGAAATCCGTGGCGGACATCCAGGCCACCGTTGCCATTGCAGCCGAGGCGGGAGTGCCTGTGATCGCCCGTGGTGGCGGTACATCTCAAAACGGGCAGCCATTGGGCACGGGCCTAGTGCTCGATTGCTCTCGCCATATGACCCAGATGCTGGACTATCAGCCGGAGCAGCGGCGCGTCACGGTGCAGCCGGGCATGGTGCTGGAGGTGCTGAACCAGCGCCTGCGCCGCGATGGCCTGTTCTATGCGGTGGAACCGTCCACAGCCTCGCGCTGCACCATCGGCGGCATGACCGGCAACAATTCCTGCGGTGCCCGCTCGATCCGCTATGGCCGGATGTCAGACTGTGTTGAAGCCATTGAGGCGATTGACGCTGATGGCGACTGGTTCGCCTACCGTGGCGCGGTGGTGGCCGGCGGCGCCAAGCATCAAGTGCGCGCTGACGCACTGATTGCCCGCGCCGCGACCGAGCGGGAGGAGATTGCCGCCCGCTTCCCCAAGCTGCAACGGCGAGTCGGCGGCTATAATCTGGACGAGTTGGTGCCAACCCCGCCCAATCTGGCACGCCTGCTGGTTGGCTCGGAGGGCACGCTTGCCCTGTCCACAGCGATTGAGCTGGCGTTGGAGCGAGTACCCAGCCATCGGGTGTTGGGGATCTGCCAGTTCCCAACCTTCCACGCGGCGATGGCGACCACCCAGCATCTGGTTCCTTTAGCCCCAATTGCTGTGGAGTTGGTGGACCGTAACATCCTAGCCCTCGGCGATCACAACCCTGTGTTTCGCGATATCTTGCGCGGCATGGTGCGCGGACGTCCCGATTGCCTGTTGATTGTGGAGTTCGCAGGCGAGGATCGCGCCAGTCTGGACCTCAGTTTGCGCCACCTGGATCAAGCCATGGCGGACCATGGCTTCGCCGACAGTGTGGTGCCGATCACCGATGCCGCTGCCCAGCGCCGGGTGTGGGAGATGCGGGAGGCATGCCTCAACATCATGATGTCGATGAAGGACGACGCCAAGCCCGTGTCCTTCATCGAAGATTGCGCTGTGCCGCTGGAGCATCTGGCAGACTATACCGCGGCGATTGACCAGATTTTCGCCCGCCACGGCACCCGCGGCACTTGGTATGCCCATGCCTCGGTCGGCTGTCTGCACGTCCGCCCGATCTTGAACATGAAAACCGCGGACGGTGCGGTTGCCATGCGCGCGATTGCCGAAGAGGCCTGCGCCCTGGTGCAGCGCTACAAGGGCTCCTACTCTGGGGAGCATGGCGACGGCATCTCTCGCTCGGAATTCATCGAGCCGATGTTTGGTGCGCGCCTGACCCGCGCCTTTGAAGCCGTCAAAGATGCCTTCGACCCTGATAATCGCCTGAACCCTGGCAAGATCGTGCGACCCTGGCGCTTTGATGATCGCGCCTTGATGCGGTTCCCACCAGGCTATCGCACCCGTCTGCCGGGACCGGAGCACCTGGATTGGCAGGCCTGGGGTGGGTTCGCTGGCGCGGTGGAAATGTGCAACAACAATGGCACCTGTCGGCGTTTGTCGGGCGGCGTGATGTGCCCGTCCTATCGGGTGACGCGGGAGGAGGTGCATAGCACCCGCGGTCGCGCGAACACCTTGCGCCTCGCTTTGTCTGACCAGCTTGGGTCCGATGCCCTGACGGCACCGGAGACGCTGGCAGCACTCGACCTGTGCGTTGGCTGCAAGGCCTGCAAGCGCGAATGCCCGACGGGCGTGGACATGGCGGCGATGAAAACCGAGGTCCTGGCCCACCATGTCGCCCGCCACGGGTTGGGCCTGCCCCAGCGCCTGATCGCCCATCTGCCGCGCTATGCCCCGCTGGCAGCCAAGCTGCGTGGCCTGATCAACCTCCGCAACCAGTGGCCTTGGCTGGCGCGACGGTTGGAAGGTCCGACCGGCATCGCCGCCAGTCGTTCGCTGCCCCAGTGGCACGCCCCCTGGCAAGACCCGACACCCGTCGGTGCGCCCGTGGTGGGTGACGGCAAGGACATCGTGCTGTGGGCCGATACCTTTTCCACCTACTTTGAGCCGCACCTTCTCACAGCCGCTCGGCGGGTGCTGTTGGCAGCGGGCTATCGGTTGCACCGACCGGAGGCAGGCTCCCAGCGGCGCCTGTGCTGCGGGCGCACCTATCTCTCCCAAGGCTTGGTGGAGGAGGCGCGCGCCGAACTGCACCACACGGCGGCCGCCCTCTCACCCCTTGTTGCGGCAGGAGCGCGGGTGGTTGGGGTCGAGCCGTCCTGCCTGTTGACGCTGCGCGATGAAGCGCATCGCTTGCTGCCACCTGAGGCAGCCGAGCGCTTGTCGGGTGCCGCCCTGCTGATCGAGGAGCTACTGGCGCAGGATCGCCCCATGCTGCCGCTGAACAGCCTTGGCCCGCTCACGGCTCATTTGCATGGCCATTGCCACCAGAAGGCGCTGGGTGCCATGAGTGCCGTGGAAGCATGTTTGGGGCTGGTTCCGGACTTGACGGTCCGGCTGATCGATAGCTCCTGTTGTGGCATGGCAGGGGCATTCGGCTACCAACCCCGGCATCAAGAGGTGTCGCAGGCGATGGCGGAGGCATCCTTGTTACCTGTGGTGAGGGCTGCGGCCCCGCAGGATCTGGTGGTTGCAGACGGCACCAGTTGCCGTCACCAGATCGCACATCTTGGCAATCGTACGGCGCTGCATGTCGTGGAGGTGCTGGAGCGCGCGCTAGGCTCCGCATCGGCACACAAGAGACCGTGATGGACACGCTGACAGGTATTCCGCGCCGCTATCTGCACGACACCGTCGCTGATCACCTGCGTGCCTTGATTCGCAGTGGCGACATCGCCCCTGGCAGCCGTCTGCCCGAGGTGGAGTTGGCGGAGCGGTTCGGCATTTCCCGCACGCCGCTGCGCGAGGCGATCAAGATCCTCGCGACTGAGGGCTTGCTCGAACTGTTGCCAAACCGCGGTGCGCGGGTCGCCTTGATCTCCCCGCGCGACTTGGCCGAGATGGTGGAGGTAGTCGGCGGATTGGAGGCGATGGCGGCCGAAGCTGCGGTCACCCGCCTGACCGCGCCTGACCTGGACGCGATCCGCGCCGACCATCACGCGATGCTGGCGGCCTATGCCGCGCGGGATGCGGGCCAGTTCTTTCGCCTGAATCGCGCAATTCACGAGGCCATTGTCGCAGCGTCAGGCAATGCGACGCTGATCCGCCTTTACACCAGCCTGTCCACGCGCCTGAACCCGTTCCGCTACCGCGCCGCCCTTGCTGAAGCCGACTGGCGCCATGCGGTGGAGGATCACAACGCCATCCTATCCCTGCTGGAACACCGCAACGGCCCAGCCCTCGCCACCCTGCTGCGCGCACACGTCCGCGGCAAGGCGGAGGCGATTGCAGCAGAGTTCGGGGTGGGGGCGTCGTAAGAAAACTGAGATGTCTGAATGGCAGATAAATGATTCCCTGCGCCAGATCATCCATCAGGTCAAGTGCTTGAGACAAGGCGGAAAATTTCACGGACTTCATAGCTTTTCTCGACGGGATCGTAAAAGATATCTGCCTCTAGACGGTTTCCAACGGCAAGCAAGTTCAAATCTTGCCCACTTAGGTTGTCGTGTCGAAATAGAATATCTTCCGGTATGGTTTCACTATAAGTAAAACCGTATCTACGTTCTAGAAATACACGCGTCACATAGATTATAAGTCGATTGATGTGCTTCGTCATGGGCGCGATAGAATTTATCTTGAGGACGCAAAGGCCTTTTTCACCATCTGTTGCATCAAACAAAACTTCATCACCAACTAAAATTGATCGCCGCATATGTGGTTCGACGACTCTAGTAGAAAAGTAAATGCTCCTTTCCTCCTCTCTTGACCTCAGAAAGCCAAATCTCCGTGTTTTGTGAAAACGATCTAGGTATCCAGAGAGCTGTTTTGTCTCCACGTCTTGTTGTAGTGGCATGGATCGGGTGGGAGACAGAAAGCCTTTAATCTTTCTAAGGACAAGTTGTTGCGATTCGTAAACAGCGACGTCCGGCGCATCATTGATAAATTTACTATCCTGCTTAATCAAATACTGTGCGAATCTGTCTTGTATCCGCTTTACATTTCGTTGGCTGCGGTTCGGATTTATCCAGTCTTGCCTAATCTGCGCCGCGACATCCTGATCATAGATTATAGACGTCAATGCCATCTGCTCGAAAAATACAAAGTGATTTAGTGCAAATCTTAGGTGACAGGTCCCGCTATAGAAAATACTATAAGTTCTTCCAAGCTCCCCCTGAGATGCCGATACATCGAAAGATGCAATTAAACAATGAGAAAGTAGATGTAACAGGATATGTGACCTGTGACCTGACCCCCTGATTTTCCGCCAAGATGGATTAGAGTCCGGCCCGGAGTGAGGACGGACAATGAAGCGATCACGGTTCACGGAAGAGCAGATCATCGGGGTGCTGAAGGAAGCGGAAGCTGGCGCGAAGACGGCGGAATTGGCCCGGCGGCACGGTGTGTCAGAGGCGACGATCTACAACTGGAAAGCCAAGTATGGCGGGCTGGACGTGTCCGAGGCTAAGCGGCTGCGGCTGCTTGAGGAGGAGAACGCCAAGCTGAAGCGGTTGCTGGCTGACACGATGCTCGACAACGCAGGGTTGAAGGAGCTTCTGTCAAAAAAATGGTGACGCCTGCCGTGCAGCGGGATGCTGTGGCGCATCTTCGGGCGAGCCTGGGGATGAGCGAGCGGCGGGCGTGCCGAGTTGTTGGGGCTGATCGCAAGAGCGTCCGCTATCGCTCGAGGCGGCCGGATGATGCCGGTTTGCGCGAGCGGCTGCGAGTGTTGGCGGCCGAGCGCCATCGGTTTGGCTATCGGCGGCTGCACGTTCTGCTGCGCCGGGAGGGGGTGCTGGTGAACCGCAAGAAGACCCAGCGGCTTTACACAGAGGAAGGGCTGACGGTGCGCAAGCGGCGCTCGCGTCGGCGAGCAGTGGGCACCAGGGCGGCCCCACCGGTACTGGCGCTGCCAAACCAGCGCTGGGGCGCTGCCAAACCAGCGCTGGAGCCTGGACTTCGTGCATGACCAGCTGATCTCGGGGCGTCGGTTCCGCGTGCTGAACATCGTCGACGACGTGACACGGGAGTGCCTGGCTGCGGTTCCAGACACCTCAATCTCGGGGCGCCGGGTGGTGCGCGAACTGGCCGAATTGATCCGAGTGCGCGGCAAGCCGGGCATGATCGTGAGCGACAATGGCACCGAGTTGACCAGCAACGCTGTGCTGGCCTGGTGCAACACGGCCGGGATCACCTGGCACTACATCGCGCCCGGCAAGCCGATGCAGAACGGCTATGCGGAATCCTTCAACGGCAGGATGTGCTTCGAGTTGCTCAACGAAACCCTGTTCATGAGCCTGGAGCATGCCCGCGTTGAGATCGCGGCCTGGGTAGCGGACTACAACCACGACCGACCGCACTCGGCGCTCGGCTACGAGACCCCAGCGGCGTTCGCCGCCGACCTGAACAAGCAATGGCCTGCTCCGCTACGCCCTACGGGCTCCGCTCCACAGGCCATTGCTTCAACCGCGCCCATGCGCAACAACAACCGCCAGACTCTAATTCCCGTTGGATGAAAGATGGGGGTCAGGTCA
>RDXE01000015.1 GCA_004292755.1 Alphaproteobacteria bacterium | reverse complement strand
CCCCCAGCCACTTGTGATGCCCAGCCATCCGAACCGGAGCACTGGCACGCGCTGTTCCTACAGCGTACCGCCAAGCCGATCAAACGCTATCGGACACAGGGGCACACCTTACCCCATGTCAGAAAGTCGCGCTACAGAGTGTTTGACCCCCGTGCGGTTTGCAGGGTTGCTATTGGGCGACGGTTCGCCAATTGACGCGCTCCATCTGGACCCGCTAAACGCAAGCGCCCTTCCGGCTTGTGCCTGAGCGGCGCCCCCCAGTCGCATGCGCGAAGGTTCTCTTGCTATGTCCGTTCAGGTTCGCGCCACGGCCCTGCCCGATGTTAAGCTGATCACGCCAATGCGCCACGGCGATCATCGCGGCTTTTTTGTTGAGACCTACAACCGCGCCACCTGGGTGGCGGCGGGCATTGGAGACGAGTTTGTCCAGGACAATCACTCGCTCTCCCGGCCAATTTACACTGTGCGCGGCTTGCACTTCCAATTGGCGCCCAAGGCGCAGGCAAAGTTGGTGCGGGTTCTGCGCGGTCGCATCCTGGATGTCGCCGTCGATCTGCGCCGCAGCTCGCCCACCTTCGGCCAACACGTTGCCGTGGAACTGAGTGCGGAGGACTCCACGCAAATCCTGGTGCCAGTTGGCTTCGCCCATGGCTTTGCCACCCTGGAGCCGGACACCGAGGTCGCCTACAAAGTGACCGAGCTGTATTCTCGCGAGCATGATCGCGGCATTCGCTGGAACGACCCGGCCATTGGCATTGCGTGGCCGTTTGATCCGGCGCTGGCCCAATTGTCCGACAAGGACCGCGAGGCCCCGCTGCTGGCCGACCTTCCCGAACCCCCCTTCGCCTGATCCAGTCAAAGGCCACCTCCATGAAAATCCTTGTCACCGGCGGTGCCGGGTTCATTGGTTCGGCAGTCATTCGGCGGGCGTTGGCACGCTCCAACCTGTCGGTGGTCAATCTTGATGTGTTGACCTATGCCGCCAATCCAGACGCGGCCGAGGTGACGCCCGGCGATGAGCGCTATGTGTTCGAACAGGTGGATATCTGCGACCGGGCGGAGGTGGAGCGGGTGTTCCACACCCATCGCCCAGATGCCGTGATGCATCTGGCGGCGGAGTCCCACGTCGACCGCTCCATCGATCAGCCGCTGGCCTTCGTGCAGACCAACGTGATCGGCACGGTGACCATGCTGGAAGCCGCGCTCAGCTATTACAAGCGCCTGGAGGGCGAGGCCAAGGCCGCGTTCCGCTTCCATCACGTCTCCACCGACGAAGTGTATGGTTCGTTGGGGGACACGGGGCTGTTCAGCGAAACGACCCCGTACGATCCGCGCTCCCCCTATTCCGCGTCGAAGGCCGCGTCGGACCATTTCGTCAGCGCCTGGCATCACACCTTCGGACTTCCGGTGGTGATCTCCAACTGCTCCAACAATTACGGCCCCTGGCAGTTTCCTGAGAAGCTGATTCCCGTGATGATTGCGAATGCCCTCGAAGGGCGTCCATTACCGGTTTACGGTCAGGGCCTGAATGTTCGCGACTGGCTGTTTGTGGAAGACCATGCAGATGCGCTGCTGCTGGTGCTGCAGACCGGCAAGGTTGGCGAGAGCTACAATGTCGGCGGCAATGCCGAAAAGCGGAACATCGATGTGGTTCACGCGATTTGCGATTTGATCGACCGCATTGAAGGCGAGCAACCCGAGGGGCCGCGGCGCCGGTTGATCAGCTATGTCACCGACCGGCCTGGCCACGATGCGCGCTACGCCATCGACGCATCCAAAATCCGTGCCGAGCTTGGCTGGCAACCTGTCGAGACGTTTGAGACCGGGCTGGAGCGCACAGTGCGCTGGTACCTCGATCATCGGGCTTGGTGGCAGGAGTTGCGCGCCAAGACCGATGCAGCCAAGCGCCTTGGTCTGGGCCGGAGTTAAGCGCCATGCCAACTGTGCTGGTTACCGGAGCTGCGGGGCAAGTTGGTCGCGAGGTGATGGCGCTGGACTGGCCGGGCTGGCGTCTAGTCGGCGTGGACCGCGACCAACTGGACATCACCGATGCCAACGCGGTTGCCGCGTTCACCCAGCGCGAGCGGCCGGACTTGATTCTCAACTGCGCCGCCCACACGGCCGTGGATCGTGCGGAGAGCGAGGCGGAGTTGAGCGACGCGATCAATCGCGCGGGACCCGCCCATCTAGCCGCCACCGGTGTGCCGATGGTCCACATCTCGACCGACTACGTGTTTGACGGTCGGCCGGGTCGCCCCTGGCGGGAGGGGGATGCCACCGGCCCCCTTGGTGTCTATGGACGGACCAAGCTGGCGGGTGAGCAAGCCGTGGCCGCCACGGCAGGCCGATGGGCAGTGCTTCGCACAGCCTGGGTGTTTGGGCGCCACGGTGCCAACTTCGTGAAGACCATGCTGCGTCTGGCCGCGGAGCGCGATGAGTTGCGGGTGGTTGGCGACCAGCAGGGCGGACCGACGCCGGCGGATGCGATTGCTGCTGCCTGCCAAACCATCGGCCTTGCACTGCTGGATCGGGCCAATGTGAATGGCATCTATCACTTTGCCGGGGCGCCGCCAACCACCTGGGCCGGGTTTGCTCAAGCGATCCTTGCAGCCTCGGCTGCCCACGGGCGGCGGGTGGTGCCGGTGAGAGCGATTGCGACGGCTGACTATCCAACGCCAGCCAAGCGTCCGGCCAATTCCGTGCTCGATTGCACCTTGATCCACACCACCTTCGGCATCGCGCAGCCAGACTGGCGTGCCGCCCTGGTGCGCATGATGCCAGAACTTGTGTCCTAACCTCTTGACGCTTGATCGTTTGTGCTGGGGAGCATCTGCATGACCACGTCCATGAAAGGCATCGTGCTGGCCGGTGGCTCCGGCACCCGGCTGTATCCCGTGACCCGTGCGGTCTCGAAGCAGTTGCTGCCGGTGTACGACAAGCCCATGATTTTCTACCCGTTGTCGACACTGATGCTGGCTGGCATCTCCGAGGTGCTGGTGATCACGACGCCGGAGGATCAGGCGCAGTTCCAGCGTCTGTTGGGCGACGGATCGGACTATGGGGTCGCGATCACCTGGGCTGTGCAGCCAAAACCAGAAGGGCTGGCCCAGGCTTTCCATATCGCGCAGGATGTTGGGTTTCTGGCGGGGCACCCAGCCGCCTTGGTGTTGGGCGACAACATTTTTTACGGTCATGACCTGGAACAGGTGCTGGTGCGCGCTGCTGCCCGCACCGACCGCGCAACCGTGTTCGGCTATCACGTCGCTGACCCCGAGCGGTATGGCGTGGTGGAGTTTGATGCCGCAGGCCGCGCGATCACAATCGAGGAAAAGCCTGCCAGGCCGCGATCCAACTACGCGGTTACGGGCCTGTACTTCTATCCCCCTGACGTTGTCGACGTGGCGCGTGCGATCAAACCGTCCGCACGCGGCGAGTTGGAGATCACGGACGTCAACCGCGTGTATCTGGAGCGCGGTCAGCTGGAAGTGGAGCGCATGGGCCGCGGCTATGCCTGGTTTGATACCGGCACCCACGAAAGCCTGCTGGAGGCGGGCGAGTTTGTGCGCACCATTGAAAAGCGACAGGGCTTGAAGATCGCCTGCCTGGAAGAGATTGCCTTTCGCAAGGGCCATATCACCGCCGCTCGTCTCGAGGTGTTGGCGGGGCCGCTGGCGAAGAACGACTACGGGCGCTACCTGCTGCGTCTGGCCCGCGAAGGCTAAGCACGGTGGTGCCGCGCCCGACAACCATTCTGGTACCTGCGGATCAGTGGCCGGTCCTAAACCTGCGTGAGCTGTGGCAGCATCGGGATTTGCTGTGGATGCTGACTTGGCGCGGCATCCATGTCCGCTACAAACAAGCCGTGATCGGTGCGGGTTGGGCGATTTTGCAGCCGTTGGCCCTGATGGCGGTGTTCAGCATTTTCTTTGGCTTGATTGTGCGGATTCCATCCGACGGCATTGCCTATCCCTTGTTTGTCTATTCCGGCTTGACGCTGTGGCAGTTCACGGCGCGCGCGGTGCATGAAGGAGCGGGTGCGATTGCGCTGAACCCGCATCTGGTGGCGAAAATCTATCTGCCCCGGTTGTATCTGCCGCTGGCGGCGATTCTCGCGGCGGCTGTGGACCTCGCGGCCAGCTTTGTCGCCTTGCTGGTGATGCTGGCGATTTATCAGGTGGTGCCGGGCTGGCAGGTGATCGTGCTGCCGCTGGTGCTGTTACTGGTCGCGGCCACCGTGGTGGGGATGGCGGCGTTTCTGGCGGCGATGTGGGCGCTCTATCGCGACGTGGCGCACCTGCTGCCGTTTCTGTTGCAGGTCTGGATGTTCTGCACGCCGGTGATCTATCCAACCTCCATGGTGCCAGCGGCGTGGCAGTGGGTCTACGCCCTAAACCCGATGGTGACAGCCGTGGACGCGCTACGCTGGGCGCTGTTGGGGGGGGTCGCGCCAACGCCGTCAATGATCCTGGCGTCGACGCTGGTCGCCCTGGCGCTGCTGGTGTTTGGCTATTGCTGGTTTCGGCGCCGCGAAGGCGTCATGCCGGACGCGGTGTAGCCTATGGGTGCGATCATCGCCTCCAGTGTCTCCAAGGCGTTTCGCACGGGCACCATCGCCTATGGTGCCACGCTCTACTCCCGTCTCGCGCGCCTGACCGGTGGGGAGCGCAAGGATGACGGTCGCCACCTGTTCTATGCGTTGAAGGATCTGTCCTTCACCCTCGGTCAAGGCGAGGTGATGGGGGTGTTAGGCCACAATGGCTCTGGCAAATCCACGCTGATGAAGCTGCTGGCGCGCATTACGCCGCCCACGGCTGGGCGCATTGAAATTGCCGGGCGCGTTGGCGCGTTGATCGAAATCGGCATGGGCTTTCACCCGGAATTGACCGGGCGGGAGAACATTGCCTTCTCGGGCGTGCTGCTGGGTATGACACGGGCCGAGATTGACGCCGCCACACCAGAGATCATCGCCTTCGCCGATATTGGCGAGTATCTGGACGAGCCAGTGAAACGTTATTCCTCCGGCATGTTCATGCGGCTGGCCTTTGCTGTCTCGGCGCACATGGACGCGGATATTCTGTTGATTGACGAAGTGTTGGCCGTGGGTGACGCGGGCTTCCAGAAGAAGTGCATTGACCGGCTACGCCATCTGGCGGGCACGGGTGGGCGCTCGGTTCTGTTTGTCAGCCACGATATGGCCGCGGTG
>RDXE01000038.1 GCA_004292755.1 Alphaproteobacteria bacterium | reverse complement strand
CAAGAGCCGTTTCAGTGAGCAGCAGATCATCGGGATGATCAAGGAACAGGAAGCTGGTGTGCCGACGGCGGAGGTTTGCCGCAAGCACGGCATATCAAGTGCCACATTCTACAAGTACAAGGCCAAGTTCGGCGGGATGAGCGTGTCGGATGCTCAGAAGCTGAGAGCACTTGAGCTTGAGAATAGCCACCTGAAACGCCTGTTGGCCGAGGCTGTGCTCGATAACGCAGTCTTGAAGGATCTTGCGACAAAAAACTTCTCACGCCCGACGTTAAGCGCCGCGCGGTCATCCAAGTGATGCAAGACCACGCGATAAGCGAACGGCGGGCATGCACTTTGACAAGCCTGGACCGATCAACCTGCCAGTACGTCAAGAAGACCAGCAGCGATGACCCGTTGCGTTCGCGTCTGTGCGCACTGGCTGGCGAGCGGCGGCGGTTTGGCTACCGGCGTCTGGGCATTCTGCTTGCACGCGAGGGGCATCACGCGAACCACAAGAAGCTGTACCGGATTTATGCAGAAGAGAAACTTGCCGTACGCCGCCGCAAAGGCCGCAAGCGCGCTGTGGGAACGCGTCGGCCGATGACTGTGCCGACGCGTGCCAACGAACGCTGGAGCCTCGACTTCGTGTTCGATGCGCTGACCAGCGGTCGCCGCGTTCGCATCCTGTGCGTTGTCGATGACTTCACACGCGAGGCGCTGACCATGGTGCCGCAAGGTTCCGTCATTGAGGGCAATCAGGCGCCAGGGCTCCCAAAATCCAGTGGGATTGTCGTGTGGGCGTGCGGGCACCAACTCGGCGGGCAGGCCCAGGCCCAACAGTGATAGACAGCGGGTGATCGCCGATGTGCCACTGCGGTGCATGCCGGTGACGAACAGAAGCGTTGGTCCAGTCGTCACGGCGGGGCCTGCTGGCGACCCCTCGGCGCGGATGGTGCGTCAAGCGTGCGCAGGCCAGCGGCATAACAATGACGCTCGGCTGCCCAAAAGCGCTGATAGCCAACGCTGGCGATGAATGCCTCAAACACCCGCGGCCAGCGCTGTGGAGAGGGCGCATCAGGATTGTCCGGAGCCGTGGTCGCCACAGCCCGAAAGTATCGCCGTAGCAGAATCTCTGTTTCGATTGTTGCAATCTCTTGATACTGCGAGAATGAATTCTGGGGATGGAGCCGGTAATCATACAAGGGTGTGCTTACAAACAGTGGGTCTTCGTGCAACACTACCCGCAGCAGGTAATCCCAGTCGTGACAATAGCGCAGGGAGGAAAACCACCCGACCTGGCGAAACAACTCCCGATGTCCAAAAAAGTTGCCAGAGGTGATCGCCAAATTCTGCTGCAGCAGAGCAAATCCAATCGCGGGTGCGGCTGCGATCGCGGCTGCTTGGCGTAACACCAGACAGGAGAAGTCAGCGAATGGTATGGCAGCGTTGTTGGCGGCGGGCGGTACTGGTGGAGCCGCCGCTGGTGCCATCGGCCCCGTTGAGGCACCGGTGCTCGCAGGAACCGCCCCGGTTGCCACCACACCGGTGAAGGCAAAGCGCCGCCCGGTCGACTGCAGATGATCCAGCAGGGTGGACAGGCGCGAGGGCTGAAAGGCGTCATCACTGTTCAAGATCGCAATGTAATCGCCGGAGGCAACGCGCAACCCGGCGTTCAAGGTCGCATGAGCCCCGTGATTGGCTGAGTTCTGCTGGCAGATCACATGGCTGAAGCGTCGGGCATAGCGGGTTTGTAGAATGGCATCGGCGCGCTGGAAGGTTTGATCGGGCGAGGCATCGTCCAGCACGATCAGTTCGATGTTGGGATAGGTCTGCCGATAGACGGAGTCGATCGTCTCAAGAATGAAGTCTTGGTGGCGATACGCCGGAATGATTACCGAGATCAGAGGACGCGTGCTGCCCATCGCTCATTTGCCCAGGATGATCGTGGAAGACGAGCGTAGCACCGACGCCTCAGAGCCGCTGTGGGTCGAGGGGATGATCAATCCAAAGCGATAGTAACCATACTCCACGCCACTGACGTCGAAGCTGCCGCCAAATCCAGGCAATGGGCTGCAGGTGTCTGCGGCATAGATTGCTTCAACATCGGCCCGGCTGGTGCGTTGGGACACTGCAGCGAAATACACCGGCCCCAACCCGGTCTCAGCGCTCGGTGTCTCCGGCAATAGGGCCAGAAACACAGTGAGAGCCTTGTCGGGCGTCGTGGTTCTGGCGGCAAACCAGCCGTGCACGGTCACGCCAAAGCGACGGCGCACCAGCACCAGCTTGTCGGCAGCCAGCACACCGTTGAGGGAGTCGATTTGCAAGAACCCCCAGTCCGCGGTGCGCAGGCGGATGCCGAAGTTGGGTTCCAGCTGCAAGAACACGGGCGGCGCAGCGGCTAGGAGGTGGCTGCGCGCTTCCAGCACGGACCCGAGCAGGCGATTGGCGCGGCGCAGGCGCTGGTTTTCCGCCACCAGCGACGAGGTGTTCGAGTCTACCGCGGCTTCGGCCTGCGCCACGGCCCACGCGTTGGCCACGGCTTGGAGGTTCTGGCGCCCGAAGCGGCGGTCCGGCTCCAGGTGGGCGCCTTCCGCCCACTCGTTCCAGGCATTGATGAACACCAGTTGTGTGCCGCCCTGTGCCTCCTGGCTGGCGTCCAGGCACAGTTTGCTCATCCAGGTTTCGAACAACTCTGGCGTGGCACCGTGGAACACATTGCCCATCCGACCGCGTCGCGCCGTGTTGTCCCAGCCGGGCATGGCGGTCCGAAACCGGCGGTGCACCACCGGCGCTGCCGCAAGCTGAGACGCGACCACATGCTCGTAGTCGTAGATTTTGCCGCCAAAGCGCGTCTCGGGCGATGCAAGTGTGCCAGTGATTTCCTCAACATTGATCCCATGGGGCGGGAACTGGCAGGTGCTATCCGCACCATAGGGGTGGCAGGAAGTTGTGCCAAAGGTCTCAGCAACTGAAATGTGCAGCCCCGGCAAGCCAGCCGCCGCTGCCTGATCGCGCCATTGTCCGAAGGTCGCCGTGGGGTCGCGCAGCAATGAGACCCGGTAGACCATCACCAGCGGCAAGCTGTCCACCCGAACATAGCGCGGATGCTGCAGGTACGGCAGGATCGACGCGAAGAACTCCCGATCATGGGTCGGATTGTGGGTCTGCTCCAGCAAGACTTCGGCTTCCGAGCCATCCCAGCGCCGAGACCAGTTTTCATTGGCCCAGCACAAGCAGAAATCAAGATCAACATTGGCAGATACATGCTGCTCAATCGGAAGAGTCAGTACCGTCTTCCCTTCGAACCAGTAGTAATAATAGCAGAATGCTGAGATATGATGATCACGGGCAAGTTTCGCCTGAGCATGTTGAGTTTCGACAGCGCGCAAGTCATAGAACCCAAGTTCCGACGGCAGGCGCGGTTGATTGTGCCCGTCAAACAGAGGTTTGGCGGTTGCCACGTTGGTCCATTCCGTGAACCCAGGCCCCCACCACGCGTCGTTCTCTGGAATTCGATGGTATTGCGGCAGGTAGAACGCAATGATGCGCACGCCCTCGTCTGTGCGTTGGTCTGACTCGGGGGTCAGCACCTCGCGAAGGGCTGCCTCCACGGTTTCGACATGCCGGTTGTGGTGATCCACCGCCAGCATCGCTTTCCACTGTCGGCAGAGCGCTACCGCGTCCTCGGGGCTCAAAGTGCCTGTTGGGCTGCATGCCAACCGTTCATCGGGTCTGCCAGTGGGTGAGACCGACACCAGATCGGCCAGGGCAAGCGGTCGTCCCGGTGCCGCTGTCAGAACGGCCTGAAGCTCAACCAGCGCGGCCTTGGCGGCTTGATGGGAGATGCGGGTAAGGTCGAACTGAAATCCGCGATTAACCGGAAACTTGAAAATCTTGGTCAGATCCTGTCGCAGATTAGTTGTTTTTACCGAGCCGAGCAACGCGCCGAGAAAGAAGACATCCAGTTCGATCGGTACAATTGGGTTGTTCAAATCAAGACACCATCCCGAAATGTATAGGGCGGACACGGAATCGATAGAACCGCGAAGTGAGCGCCCATCAGTGTCGTCACCAAACAGATCCGCGTGTATAATCTGCTGCAACGGAAGGTCCCCCAGTCGTCCAGTCGGCGCAAAATGCTAGGCAGCGCTGCAATTTTTCGCTGACAGCATTGGATGCCAAGCACTGCTGATCGTGTCTTGATTAGGATAAGCGCTGGCCGACCACGGTCAATAGGATCAATACAACTGGTCGAAGGCACCTTAGAAGGGTGTCGCTCAGGGGTCGGCTTGGTAGCCGAACGCTGCCAGGGCCGGGCGCAGCAACTGTGCTGCTGCCTGCTGCACCATGGGGTCCAGGTCACGCCGCCAGCGGTTGATGCTATCGGCGACGGTGTTGGTGGTGCGATGGTCCCGCATCAGCGGGAGGTCGTCGGTGGTTGCACCAGGATCGGGTTGCCAAGCGTCTGCCGTTGACAGCCCCAATTGAGCCGCGGTGCGCCGCAACACAGCGTGCGGGTCAGTCATCAGCGCCTCATAGCGCACCAGCACTGCGCGATTGGCGAGGCGTTGCCAGGTAGCGACAAGCTCGTCCGCCTGGCCAGCCAGAAAGCCCACATACTCCTCGTCCGATCCCACGGAGGAGCGACCGAAGTCCATCGAGCCGCGTTTGGCGTTGAAGGCGAGGATGGATGCCAGCACATCGCGGAAATCGCGCACCAGGATCAACACCCGGCAATCGCCATAAAGCGTGTCCAGTTGGTCGATCAGCTGCGGGTTGGGCGCCATCTTTTCGACAAACATCCGCGCGTATGGCTTGCCCGCCCGCTCGGCACAGCGGCGATAGAAGCTCTCGGTGGTGGCAAGGCAGGCCCAGGCGCGTTGCTGGGCGCGCTCACAGCGCTCAGCGAAGCGTCCCGGCGGGCCGGGCTCTGGCCGGGCGAGGGTGCCGGCCTGCTGGGCAGAACGCTGGCCGATCCGGTTTTCAAACGGGTGGTAGGGGCCACAAACGAGTGACGGGTGCTGGGTCAAGGCCTGCATCAACCAGGTGGACCCCGACCTGCCGAGGGTGATCATCATCACCGGCATCAAGCGACAGTGGGGTGGCGTCAAGCCCGGGGACCGCCGCCCACGGAGTACGCACACGGGCTGCGTGGCGCCGTCTGAGAAAACAATCTCCACCCACAACAGGAGGGTGGGTGGCAGGTCAATGAGGGCGATCTCCCCCTCGAGGTCCAGGCAGCAGCGCCCAGCGAGGTCGTGGGTAACGTCGACCGTGAGGGGCGCCACCACACCGCTGGTGGTGCGCACCTGGGCGCTGGTCGGCGCGACAAAGCTGCCCACCAGACGCAGGGCAAGGGCTAGGCCGAAGCCACTCAGCCTCTGTCCTGGCCAGGGTTTCAGCACCTCCAGCCGGGCTGGCGCGTGGCTCCAGGTGGTGGTGACCGTGTCGATCTCCAGCCAGGCACCGTGGGTCATGGCGGGGCGTAGATGGCCTGATAGGCGTCAGCGCACACGGTCATGCTGTGGGCGGCGGGAAGCTGGGCACCGAGGCGAGTTGCCAGTGTCGGATCCTCTGCCAGTGCGACAATGGCATCGGCCCAAGCGGTGGCGTCGCCCAACGCGACATGGCGACCAAAGACGCCATCAAGCACCCGTTCCGCCATGCCGCCCGCAGCGGAGCACAGCACCGGGCGACGGCTGTGGAATGCCTCCTGAATCACGAGGGGGTCATTTTCCCACCAGAGGGAGGGTACGGCCACCCAATCCACGCCTGCCATCAGGCGGCACACATCCTGCGGCCCATAGGCGCCGCCGCGCTGCAGCTTTGGACCAAGGGCCTGACGATGGCGGCTGATCGCCTCCCGCAGACCCTCGGAGGCGTACTGATCCGAGCCATGGATGTGCAGAGTCATGGGTGCCGAGGTGCGCTCAGTGGCGATGGCAAATCCATCCAGCAGAACAGATAGGCCTTTGCGCTCAATCACATTGCCAAAGAAGCCGATCCGCACGGGCCGCGCTGCCGTCGCGACTGCCCCATCGAACTGCGGGGGATCTGGCCGCGGCAAGGCTTCGGCTGCGGGATGGCCGTTCTGGATCACCTGCAGCCGCTCCGGCGGCAGGCTGCCTGCGCCCGAGCCTTGGTCAAACCAGGTGCGATACATCTCGGCCAGAAAGGCGCTGGGGGCCACGAAAGCATCCACCAGGCCGAATGCCGCGCGGACCGATAGATCGCGCAGGCGCAAAGGCACCAGCCCAGCGTCCGGTCGGCATTGCAGGCAGCGCCCCGGCGTGGACTGGCGGCACAGCGTGCCATTGGTCCGCCTCAGCGCCCCATCATTCGGGCACATCGGGAAATAGTCATGCAGGGTCATCACCAGACGTGCCGAGGGCAACACCCGGCGGGCAACAGCGATAGCCTCTAAACCAAACGACAAAACGTGATGGAAATGCACAACATCCGGCGCCAGGACCCTCAGCAACCGCTCCAATTCATCCAGAATGAAGTAGTCGGCCTGACTTAAGGAAAGCAGGTTGAACTCGCCTCCAGCGAAAATGAACTCGCCGCTCTCGCTGGGGGCGCCAATCAAAGCGGTGCCGGGATTGGGTGTCCGTGTGCGCGGCGGGGCGGCACCGACATACCAGCTTTGCTGGCCGCGGCGCCGCTGGTGATGCATCAGGGCCAGGGCGAAATGCTCGGTCCCGCCAGCTTGAAACTCGGGATGGCAGTGGGCGATGTGCAGGATTTTCACGCCGCCCCCTCCCCAGCAAATGCCGTCATCAACTGGGTGATGGCATCGCCCCACAGGTGCGTTTGCCGCCAGCCATTGTAGCGCGCGACCGCTGTTTCAGCATATCCAGCGTGGTGACGGATCGAGCTGCGCTCCATATGGAACAAGGTCTCGCCAGGATCATAGTGGATGGTGCGCCCGTCTGCGCGCAGGCGCAGGCACAGGTCGCTATCCTCGAAATCACCGATCACGTAGCCGCTGTCGAAGCCGCCGACGCTGCGATAGAGCGCACGCTCCACCATCAAGCAAGCCCCTGTCACGCCGGGCACCGCGCGCGGTGTCAGCGCGGGCGGAAAGTCGGCTGGATAGCCCTTGAAGTAGTGATTGTTGGTAAACCACGGCTGGCGACCCGCTTCGAAAAACAAACCGGCATGTTGCAGGCTGCCATCGGCATACAGCAGGCGCGGGCCTGACGCGCCGATCTTTGCGATCTGGCAGTGGCGCTGCCACCAGCGCCCAGTCCAGCCCGGTCTGGTGGGCACCACGTCGGAATTCATCAAGACCAGCCCGGTCCCCCGCGCCTGCTCCACGGCGAGGTTGTTTGCCACGGCATAGCCGCCATTGCGAGAGAGCACCAGCAACCGGCAGGCAACACCAAACACACGGCTCAAGCCTTGGAGCAGATGCTCCACGCTCGCGCGGTCCTTGGGCTGATCCAGCACATAGATCAGCTCCACTTGCTCTCGATCCGGATCACCGGCGAACGACAGCAACTGCGGGCGCAGGAAGTGATATTCCTGATACAGGGGAATGATCACACTCAGGGTCGGCTGGCGCGGTGCTTGCCCGAACGATACCTCCTCCTCCACCGCGACGGTCTTGACGAAGGCGGCTTGGGCGACGGCCAGTGCGGGGCCAAACAGCGTGGCGATGGCGGCGGGTGTCCACGCGGCAACGGGCGCTGCAGCCAAGATCGCGGCGCGACGTTGATCCGCCGCCTCAGGTGCGAGGGGGGAGAGCAGGTTGATCATCTGCCCGCTGGGCAGGAGGAGTTGCCCGCGCACTTGGCGGCAGGCTGGCGCCAGCAGGGTGTCAATGGGGGCGAGCACGCCAATCTCCGCCCGTCCCGGCAACAAGCGCTGCACGGGAGTCGACAGCGCTGTGCCGCTGGGCGGCATAAGCGCGAGGTCCCCCACCGGGAGCGTGGGGTCTAGCCGCCCCACCACCAGCACAGCATCCTCGACCGGCAGTGCGAGGTCGAGGGCAGCGAGGACACGCTCGCCGCGCAGCTCGATCCGGGGTGCCAGCGCTTGAGCGGCGACACTCTCGGCCACCAAGGTTGCAATCTCCGGTGTGCCGGTGCGCACGGCCAGTCGACCCAATGCCTCCCGCTGGCGCAGATGCTGAACCGCGTCCAGGCTGGCCAGATGCTGCAACAGGCCAGCCTCTGCGGTATCCAGCGCCAGAGTGCCGCCGATACCATCGCGTCCCATCAGAACCAATGGGCCGGGGTCCTCTGGTCGGTCGGCATAGAGAAACCAGCCCCCGCTCGCCACGGCGCCGGTCTCCACAGTGGCTGACCACTCACCCGGTCTCCCCAGGCGCAGGTGATCCGGCAGGACATCGAGTTCCAGATACAGCACGCCGGGTGCGACCAGCATCCGCCGCAGCCCCTCTGGTGGCGGCAGAGGCGGCCAGTGCTCGACCTCCAGCCGGGTGCGGCGCTGGTGGTTCAGTGCCGCGTGCAGCACGCTGCAGTGCAGCCGCGGGTGCGCGGTCCAGGCCACCGCGTCCGGCGTGACGACGGCCTTGTGGGCCAGTGTGAGGGTGAGGGGTGCGTCCTGCATCCGCAGCTGCACTGCTGCGACGGAGGTAACGGCAGCGGGCAGCGGCACGATCAGCAACGCACCACCATTCTCCAGCCCGTAGGCGTCGATGCGTGGGTCAGCCAATCGCGTGACGATGCGCGCTGCCAGCGCGGAGTCGGCGATCCAGACGGCGCCATGGCCAGAGTCCAGGCGGACGACTGGCTGGGTGAGCACCACGCTTGCCCCCTCAGCCGGAGGGCTACCAGTCAGTTGGGGGTCCACCTGCAACATGCTCCCGATGCTGGAGGGATTGGCGGATCAGCGCCATGGCCGCGGGATGGGATCGGCATTCAGCGGGCGTGACAGCGCCAATCCTCGGATCAACAGATCGTGGAGTGGCAGGCATACCCGCGCAAGGTCATAGCGCTGCTGCACCATGGCCCGCCCGGCCTGACCTAAGCGCTCGCCGAGGGCAGGAGAGTCAAGCAAGCTCACGACTTGGCGGGCAAGGGCGGCGGTATCGCCGATGGGGAAGGTCAACCCCGTCTCGCCATCGCGGATTGCCTCCAGCACCGGTGGCGTCGCCATGGCAACCACAGGGGCGCCAGCGGCCATGGCCTCCAGGATCGACCAGGACAGCACAAAGGGCAGGCTGGCGTAGATATGGGCGCGGCTCAGCTGAAACAGGCGGATCAAGTCGGCGTGCGGCAGGAACGGCGCTCGGATCAGCCGGGACCGATCAAGCGTGGTTGGCAGGTGATCCAGCAAATGAGTGACCCAGTCACCACCGGGGGCGGGAGCGCCATACTCATGACCAGGATTGCCAACCAACACGATGCGCGCCGCGGGATGGCGGGCCAGAATCTCCGGCAGACTGCGCAGCACCAGATGCAGGCCGCGCACCGGTTCCAGCGCACGGGCGCAGAAGGTGACGATTGGCTGGCCGGGGTGCAGCACCGCGCCTGAGGGTACCTGCAAAGGCGCCGCCGGGCCGGGACGGATGGCGGTGGTGTCGATGCCATCATGGATCACCTGGATGCGTGCGCGCAGATCAGGCGGGAACAGCTGATGCTGCCAATGCATCGGCGTGACCGCAGCGTCTGCCACCTCCATCGTCAGCCACACCAACGCATTGCGAAGCCGGGCGCGGCGTTCGGCATCCGGGTTGGCGGGGTAGAAGTCGGGGTCTGAGCCAATCAACCCACTGACGCCGTAATAGTATTCCATAAACGCGATCACTCGCGTGTCGGGGAAGACATCCTTGATGAACAACCCCTCGCCAAAGCTGCCATGGGCGAGCACGACGTCCGGGCGGAATCCTTCCGCCTGCAGGGTCTGGGCGGCACGCCGCACGGCCTCGGCCCGACGACCAGCGCGCTCCAGCTCGCCACCGAAGCCAAGGGAGGCTGGTAGCGCCTCCTCGGCGTGGTAGCTGCGCACCTGTACGCCGGGTGTGACGGCTGGAATGGGGTGTGCTGCGCTTTGCAAAAACACCTGACGTGCCTGGGTCGTGCGCGCGAAGTGTCGGATTAAGTGGGGATATTGGCCAGGATAGCGCGGTTCAAGGTAGAGGATCTGCATCGCGCTACTGTGCAAACAGCGCCCAGGCGATGCCAGCCCCGGCCGCGGCTCCACCTAGAACCGCAATCACGATGACCGCCAGCAGGGCGCGGACCACACGGCCGACCATGGCATCACTGGCCGCGGCGACCTCCTCGCGAATGGTGTGTTTGAGTTGATCCCCGAAGCTGAGCGACAGGAAGGTGGTGGTCTGCTTCACCTCCTCGGCTGCCGTGCTGAGCTGGGCCAGGGTATCCTGGCGGGCCTGCAGCGCGGTGGCGATCGCGCCAAGGGCAGCCGTATGGCCGCGCTCCAACTGCGGCAGGGTAGAGGTTGTGAGCAATTTCAGACTGGTGATCAGATCGTTCAAGTCGGCCACATGGCGCGCCATCGGGTCGGCACTGCCACCAACGGCACGCGGTGGGCGTAAGGCAACCGCAGTGCCAGCAAAACACACCCGTACCTCAGCAGCGTCGAGGCTGACGCCTGTGGGTGCGGTAAAGGTGAAGGCGACGTGCCCATCCCGCAGCCCCGCTCGCTGAAGATCGGCACGAAACGCCTGTGCCGTGACATGGCCCAGCAACTCACCGCGTTGCAGCACTTCCAGCACGGCAGGCCCAGTCTGCCCCTCAATCAGCGCCCAGCCTGCAAGGTGATCTTCTGCCACGCGGTCGATGCAGCCGCGATAGACCATTGCCCCAGGTGACAGACCTGACACGCTCCCCTCCCGACGCTCAGCGCTTGGTCGCAGGCGACAGCGTGCGGGCATCGGTCCAGGGCTTGACCCCTGCAACCGATGGCAGATCCCTCAACATGTGGCCCCACTGCTGGACCACATGGGGCGGCAGGGCCGCTGGCTGCGGGGGTGAAGGCTGTGGCGGGGCAGCCGCAGCCAGGGCGCCCAGGAACTCCGGCAGCAGGATGCGATACATCTCTGTCATCCAGGCGCGCACTGCAACCACCGTTCGTTGCAGCGCTGGTTTCGGCACAGAAACACCAAAGCCTGCAACATCTTGCATAGCCACAATGGTATCCAGGCGCCACCCGCGCGCATCCAAGGCTGGCAGCGCCTCAGCCCTGAGCAAGGGATACACCAGATGGCGAGCGCCGGTGGCCTCGGCTGTGCGCAGCAGTGTGTCATACGCCCCAACCCCGGTCAGGAAGTCGACGGCGCCATCCTTATCCAGCATCAGTAAGAGCACTTGCGCCTCGGGCAGCACGCGTTTGGCCCCAGTCAGAGCGGCTGTCGCTGCGCTGATTGCCTCCAGGTCAGCTGTCACAGGCACCAACAGCCGCACGGCTCGGCTGCGATGCAGTGTTGCCAATTGGCTGGCGTCGGCCCATTCGAGAAAGCCGCCCCAGGCTTGAGCCCCGAAATCCACCACCATCGCGCGATTGTCATTCAGCCAATCCACCATTGGGTCCCAGAACGTCCGCGCGTCCTGATCAGAGATGACTCCAGGTCCAGCAGAAAACG
This sequence comes from Alphaproteobacteria bacterium, assembly GCA_004292755.1. GTDB lineage: Bacteria > Pseudomonadota > Alphaproteobacteria > Elsterales > Elsteraceae > RDXE01. Next base: position 157,502 of record RDXE01000038.1, on the reverse strand, counting down.
TCTTGACTTCCTCAACACCAAACCACCGGCATAGCTTTGGTTGTCGATCGTATTCAACCAGCCGCGGATCACGGTTCATTCCACGCAGAGCAACAACGCAAAATTGCGCAAGAAGGGATTTGCCCACGCCACCTTTGTCATTCGCGATCAGAATCTTGATCACTGGTGCCGCCTTTCCGACGCTGGGCTGAGGTGAGGTTCCGACCATTTCCTAGCACCCAGCGCAGAAACTGTCCACGCGTCGAAAGAAAAAGAGTATATAATTGCTGATTAAATTACTTTTGATTGTATAAGCAAGATGATATAGAAATGGCCGGTACCGCGCAGCAGAATGGGTTTATGGTCGGATGAAACAGTCCATTCAGCAGAATTCCTTAGACGGACTGGGGTGGATTTGATATGCAGAGTTTCACACTCAATTGCCTTAATGAAACAGGTGCGGCATGACCGGAACTCCTGAGGTCCTCGAACCAGATCCTGTGATCCCCGAGGACACGTCGAGCATCACACCTGACACATTCACCAATCTGTTTGGTGGCGGCGCGACTGAGCCTGGCGACGGTGAAACCTCATCCCCCGGTCCGATCACATTTCTGCCGTTCTCTGGCGATAGCGGCGGCGAGCCGGTTTCCGGCGGCTCAGACACCTTCGACGTGATTCAAGTTACCACTGGCGGTTCGTTTAACAGCAGCAGCATCAATGAGTTGGTGGATGCCATCATCTTGACTGGCTCCGTGCCTGGCAGCTTGGATTTCGAGGAACGCGTTTCACCTTTGACTTTGGTGACTGGCACTGGGACCGACAGCATCACGGGTGGGTCCGGTGGTGACTCTGTCAGTTCTGGTGCTGGCTCTGATTCCGCCGTTGGTGGCGGTGGCGGTGATGTGATTGATGGTGGGTCGGGTGACGATGTCGTTGCTGGTGGTGACAGTGTTACGACGTATTTCAACACACAGACATTGACCCTGGACGGCATCACGTCACCAAGCCTGAACCCCGATGAGCAACGCGTCGTCATCAGTGCATTTGCTGATAGCCTGAAAGTGGACGGTATCTCCGTCACTTTTGTCTCGACAATCAATTCAGGTGGTGGCTCTAGCATTGGCAACTCCGTCGCGCCAGCCAGCGCCAGTTCAACGACAGTGCCAAGCTGGTTCGACGCGAGCTGGTATTCATCGGTCAACACTGACGTGGCGCGGGCGATCACAGCTCGGACGGTCACCTCGGCATTCGAGCATTTCTTGGCTGTCGGCCAGCGCGAGGGTCGATCGCCAAATGCAAGCTTTGATCCGACGGCTTACCTGCAGGCCAACCCCGATGTGGCGGCGGCTGTGCGCACGGGTCTGTTCACGTCTGGGTTCGAGCATTTCTTGTTGTTTGGCGCAGCGGAAGGGCGGCGCCCCTCGGCGCGGTTCTCGGCTCAGGACTACCTTGATGCGCATCCCGATGTGGCGCGCGCTGTATCTCTCGGCACGATCACGGCTGGACAGCACGCCGTGCTGTTTGGTGGGCGGGAGCGGCGCGGTCTGGATGATCGGGATTCGCTGCTCGGTGGCTCGGGCAATGACTTGATCGATGGCGGTCGTGGTCGCGACACCATCAATGGCGGCTCCGGTGCGGATACCATCATTGGCGGCCAGCACAATGACAGCCTGACTGGTGGAACCGGTGGCGATCGCTTCCGGTTCGAAGCGGGCTCCGGTGCCGACACGATCACGGATTTCTCTGCGACCCAAGGGGATCGCATTGATGTGGTCAGCCGCCCGTCTGCGCCTTTGACTGGCTTCAGCGTGGCCTCCGACGCAGCAGGCAACGCTGTCGTTGTGCTGTCCAGCGGCGACACGATCACGCTGATCGGCGTGCGGGCCAGCCAAGTGACGGCGGACATGTTCAACATTCTGTCTGCCTCGGGCTGATCGGCGCGAGGCTGCAGGCGATCAGCGGTAGCTTGCGCGCTGGCGAGTATTGATGTCCAGCGCGCGGGCGTCGTTTGGGGAATTGACACGCTGCGGCGTCCCCGTCACCCCTAGGCGCATGAGTGTGGCCGCGGTGTCGTCATCCCATCTTGACCAGTTGGAGGCTGAGGCGATCACCGTCCTGCGGGAGGCCTGGGTTGGTCTGAAACCGCTGGTCATGCTGTGGTCGCTGGGGAAGGACAGCAATGTCGTGCTGTGGCTAACCCGAAAGGCCTTTTTCGGGCATGTGCCCTGGCCGCTGGCGCTGTTGGACACCGGCAAGGAATTGCCAGAGGTTTATGCGTTCCGGGACCGCATGGTGGCAGAGTGGCGGCTGGACTGTTTGGCCGTTGACTGCCCGCCAGACAGCGCAACCGACCCAACCTTGCCACCGAAGGCGCGCGCTGCGGCTCGCAAAACCCTGGGCTTGCAGCAGCTGATTGCCGAGCGTGAGCTCAATGGCGTGATTCTGGGCATTCGCCGCGATGAGCAAGCGGTTCGTGGGAAGGAACGAGTGTTCAGCCTGCGCACCGCCGATGGGGCGTGGGACCCCACTGCCCAGGCGCTGGACCTCTGGGGCTTTGTGCCACCACCTCCGTCTGGCGGCCATGTTCGCGTGCATCCACTGCTGGATTGGAGCGAGCTGGATGTCTGGCGCTACATCCGGCGCGAGGGTGTGCCGATCCCAGACTTGTACTTCGCGCGCAATGGCCTGCGCTATCGCTCGTTGGGAGAGGCGGACATCACTCACCCAATTGCCTCCACCGCGGCCGACATTGATGCTGTGATTGCCGAGCTTGAAGCGACCCGCACGCCGGAACGCGCCGGTCGGTCGATGGATCGCGAGACCGAGGACGCATTCGAGCGTCTGCGCCGCGCAGGCTATATGTGATGACCGACGGCGCGGAGCGCATCGCCCTTGTCGTCGTTGGTCATGTGGACCACGGCAAATCAACCATTCTGGGGCGGCTGCTCCATGACAGCGGCCAACTGCCGACGGGAACAGCCGAGGCGATCATCGCCGCGGCGGAGCGGCGTGGCATGCCCGTCGAGTGGTCGTTCGTCCTGGATGCGTTGCAGGTGGAGCGGGACCAGGCGATCACCCTGGACACCACTCTGGTCAGCCTCACCGTGGCCGGGCGTCGGCTGGACCTGATTGATGCCCCCGGGCACCCGGAGTTTCTGGGGCGTATGGTCGCCGGGGCCACCCGCGCGGATGCGGGCGTGATCGTGATCGACGCCCAGGCCTTGAACCAGGCACAGCTGGTCACCCATGCGCGGGTGTTCCAGCTGCTGGGTATTCAATCGGTGGTGGTTGCCCTCAACAAGCTCGACATGGTGGCGGCACCCCAGCAGGTGGTTGAGGCGTTGGCGGGCGACATCGCAACGACACTCGCGGCTGTCGGCTTAACCCTGCGGGCGCTGGTGCCGACCATCGCCCGTACCGGTGCGATGCTGGTCGATCGCGGCGCCGGGCTGGACTGGTACACTGGCCCGACCTTGCTGGAAGCGCTAGCGGCGCTACCGGCTCCGCCCGCACCGGTGGACCAGCCACTGCGGCTCGCCGTGCAGGATGTGCAGCATCTGGATCATCGCCGGATCATCGTGGGCCGCGTGCTCTCGGGCCAGGTGGCGGTTGGGGATCGTCTGCGCTTTCTACCCGGCAGCGCCCTCACACGGGTTGCGAGTGTGGAGGGCTGGCCGTCGCCGCCCAGCGGGCCAGTGCGCGCCGGCGCAGCGATTGGCATCACCCTCGACAACCCTGTGTTTGTCACCCGCGGGGCTTTGGCCTGCGGCGAGGATCGCCCAGCCCACCTCACCAGCCGGGTGCAGGCTCAGGTGTTGTGGTTGGATCGTGATCCACTGCGATCTGGTGCACGCCTCACCCTTGCCAGCCAGTGGGCACGGGTGTCAGCCCTGGTGGAGGCCGTAACGGCGGCGGGGGGGGCTCCAGAGTCTGCGGGTGATGCCCTTGGGTCTGGGCAGTTTGGGCGGGTCACTCTGCACACCCGCGATCCACTCGCCTTGGACGCCGCCAGCGATCTGCCCGCCACCGGGCGCGTGCTGCTGTTGCGCGAGGGACGGGTGGTGGGGGTTGGTGCGGTGTTGGCCGAGGGGTTGGGCCAGCACCCGGTACGCCCGGTGGTGGGGACCGATCTGCGCACCATGACCTCCAGCGTGACGCCCCATGCCAGGGCGGAGCGCAACCGTCACCGTGGCGCCGTGGTGTGGTTGACCGGTCTGTCCGGGGCGGGCAAGTCGACCCTTGCCATGGTGGTGGAGCAGCACTTGTTCCAGCGCGGTGCCCAAGTGGCGGTACTGGATGGTGATGCGGTGCGCGGCGGTCTGAATGCCGACCTCGGATTCTCGCCCGAGGATCGCACGGAAAACATCCGCCGTATTGGCGAGGTGGCAGCCTTGATGGCCGATGCTGGCCTGATTGTGCTGACCGCCCTGATCTCCCCCTACCGCGAGGATCGCGCCCGGGCACGCGCTGCGGCCGCCCGCACTGGGTTCTATGAAGTGTTTGTCGCCACACCGCTGGCGGCATGCGAAGCCCGCGACCCGAAAGGCCTTTACGCCAAAGCCCGCGCTGGCACGCTGCCCGCTTTCACCGGCATCTCTGCCCCCTACGAGGCCCCGCTGCAGCCCGACCTTGTGATCAACACGGCCGACGCCAGCCTTGACACCTGCGCCACCCGCCTGTTGACCGCCATCCTCGGCTGGGTTGGCGATCCGGGGTGAGGGAACAGGGAGGGGACCCTGCTCATAGATTTGGTTAACGCGCCTGGGCCCCCATCACCGCCTACCCCAGCGGCATGAACAGTTGGTCGAGGTCGTTTTCGTCGAAGGCTTCCATTGGTTCGCCACCGGCGAGCATTGTTTGCGCCAGTGAGCCTTTTTTCTTCTGCAACTCCACGATGCGCTCTTCCACGGTGCCCGCGGCGATCAGCTTGTAGACGAACACCGGCTTGTCCTGACCGATGCGGTGCGCACGGTCGGTGGCTTGGTCTTCGGCGGCTGGGTTCCACCAGGGGTCATAGTGGATCACGGTGTCGGCCGCCGTCAGGTTCAGGCCGCGGCCACCGGCTTTCAGACTGATCAAGAACAGCGGCACTTCGCCTGCTTGGAAGCTGCGCACCGGGGCAGCGCGGTCGGCCGTGTCGCCGGTCAACTCCACATAGCGGATGCCGACCACCTTCAACGCTTCCTTGATCAAGTCCAGCATCGAGGTGAACTGGCTGAACAACAGCACCTTGCGGCCTGCTTCAATCATTTCCGGCAGCATGTGCATCAGGGCGGTGAGTTTGGCGCTTTCCACCACTTCGCGGGCCGCAGCCAGCTTGACCAGCCGCGGGTCGCAGCACACTTGGCGCAGCTTTAGCAACGCGTCCAACACAATCACGCGGCTTTTTGGCAAACCAGCCCGAGCGATTTCTTGGCGCACACGGTCATGGACGGACAAGCGCACTGTTTCGTAAAGGTCGCGTTGACCGCCTTCCAAGTCGATGCGGCGCACGATCTCGGTCTTCGGCGGCAAGTCGGTTGCCACTTCGCTCTTGGTGCGGCGCAGCAGGAAGGGTTTGACCCGGCGGGCGAGGGCCTCGCGGCGGGTCGCGTCACCTTGACGCTCAATCGGGGCGCGGAATCGGCTGGAAAACCCGCGATGGTCACCCAGCAATCCGGGCATCAGGAACGCGAACTGGCTCCACAATTCGCCCAAGTGATTTTCAATCGGCGTGCCCGATAAACACAGGCGATGGCGCGCGCGCAGCTGGCATGCCGCACGCGTTGACTTCGCGCGCGGGTTTTTGATCGCCTGCGCTTCGTCCAGCACGATCAAGTGCCACTCGATGGAGCATAGAAACTCCACATCGCGGGCCAGGATCGCATAGGTGGTGATCACCAACTCCGCCTGCGTCACTTCTTGACGGCGGGCGTGGCGATCCAGGCCGTGGAACAGCATCACCTTCAAATCGGGCACGAAGCGCTGGGCTTCGGCTGTCCAGTTCGGCGCCAGCGAGGTTGGCACAATCACCAGCGACGGCAGGTCCATCCGCCCGAAGGAGCGTTCAACGGCAATGTGCGCTAGGGTCTGGGCGGTTTTGCCAAGACCCATATCGTCAGCCAGGATGCCTGCCATGTTGTTGGTGTGTAGATACTGCAGCCACGCCAAGCCCTGGCGCTGATAGGCGCGCAAATCCGCCTTGAACGAGTGGGGCGGCTGAATGGGCGGCAGGGTTTGCGGGTCGACCAGACGGCGCGACATCTCGCGCAAGTCCTCGCCACCAAACCAGCGCGTGCCCAGCACATTCTCCAACTCCGCCAGGGCAGACAATTCACCTGTGGAGCAGGTCATCTTCTGACCGATCACGGTTTGGCCGGTGCCAACCAATTCGGCCAAGACATCCAGGAACCGCTCCACCCGCTCGGCCGGTAGTGCGATCAGGCGGCCATCATCCAGGCGGGCCAGCACCCGGCCTTCGTCGTTGCGCTGCAGGGCGGATTTGCCGCCCGCGTTCAACAAGCGCACCAGCAGGGGCAGCAGCGGCTGACGGCGACCATCGACTTCGATGCCAACATCAATCGAAAACCAATCATCGCCGTCGCCAACGGCTATGTCCCAATCGGTCGCGGCGTCGATCACCTGGAAGCGTGCAATCGATTCCAACTCGATTCGCCAGCCATCCTCGCGCAGGCGATGCACATCGTTGGTCGCAAAGCGGAACCAATCATCATCGGCGTCACCGCCGCGATGGGCGTGGATGCGGCGGAGCGGCTTGCCGTCCAAACCCGTCAGGCGCAGCGCAGTCATGCCCACAGCTTCCAGCGCCTCCAACGCAGCTTCTTCTGCTGCCTTGTCACGCCGCACAAACACCAAGCCATCATCCCCGGCGACGCGCACGAACTGGCTCGCATCTTCCTCGGGGATCACAGCGCCATAATCGAAGGAGAGGGTGACACCGTCGATGGTCTCGGCCCCTCCATCAGGCTGGCGCGCGGTCACACTCACTGCTTGCAGGATTGGCACCGGCTGGCGATCCACCACCATCACAGCGGGGTCGTTCGACGCAGCAACACCGCGCTTGGCACCAATCGGTGGCTTGATCTGGACGATGGGCTGACGCTCCACCTCCTGAATCTCGGCCTTGCCGATTCGCCCCTCGCGGGTATCGATGAACCAGGTTGCGTTGCCCTCCACCACCTTCACGGTGGCGTCCAGACCCAGAAAGCGCAGCACTTCAGTGCGGGGGTGGCGCTCGGCCAAAATGCGGCGATTCGGGCCCATGGCGAAAGTGATGCCGCCGCCCCGCCAGCGGCAGCGACCGCTTTCGACCAACCGTTTCAGCACCAAATCGAGAATCGGCGGCTTGGTAATCGCCACCACAGTGTTCTGCGAGCCGCCCAGCAACCGACACAGCGAGCGATCCGCATCGGTTGCGACCGATTGATCGGGCATGGCGATGACGTTGGCGGGAGAAACTGGCTCCAGCTTCAACCCGGCGCCATCAGCCACTTCAACAGCAGGAGAGATTCGCAAGCCACCCTTATCATCGGGGACATCCAGACCATACACAATCTGAACAGGTTCAGGCCGTCCACGCGGACCAGACAATTGCTCAAGAAATGAATGCTGAAGTCGGCTTGACTGTGTCGCCGCAGTTGCGTGTCTGGTTCCCGCCGTCTTCATGCCCGACGATCTCTCTGCTGTTTCAGCCGCGTCAAGAACAAGGCTCGTCCCGGATTCGGGTATACTACCACCCAAAAACATTCGTTGGAAAGAGACATTGCGACAACGACACCATGACCACTACCGAGCACCGATTGACGGTGCCGGATGTGAAGACAAGGCCTTCCCCCACCGGTCAACCGCGTGGCTGGAAAACCTTTGTGATTTCAGGACCGTGAGGACAAGGCACAGTCCCAATTGACTGCACCCTGGCAAACCCGCGCGCACAATGCAAGGGCTCTTGTGACGGTGGTTGGTGATTGTTCAGTGACTGTTACGTCGCCGCATCAGCCACACCTCCAGCTGCCTGTGCTTCAGGCGTCAAGTGCTTGGATTAGGCTATCTGCCACCCGCTGCTGCTGTGCTTCGGTCAAGTAGGGATGCATTGGCAGTGACAGGACGCGCGCCGCCAAGTCAATCGTCACCGGCAGCCCACCGGGCTGTTGCGGTGCCGCGGCGTAGGGCGCCTGGAGGTGATTTGGCTTTGGGTAATAGATCATACTGGGCACGCCTGCGGCCTTCATCCGGGCTTGAACCGCACCCCGATCGGTCCCGGCGGGTAGAATCACTGTGTATTGCGCCCACACGCTGGTGTTGCCGGGGTGCAGCCGCGGCACTGCGACATGGCCCGCCAGCAGGGCGGAGTAGCGGGCCGCCACGGCGTTGCGAGCCTCAATCTCTTCCGGGAAGATCGCCAGTTTCTCAATCAGCACCGAGGCCTGCAGCGCGTCCAAACGCCCGGTGATGCCAAGGCGGACATTGTCATACCGATCCGTGCCCTCACCATGCACCCGGATCGACTTCAGCACCTGATAGAGTGCCTCATCATCGGTGAACAGTGCCCCGCCATCACCCCAGGCGCCCAGCGACTTCGCGGGATAGAAGGACGTGGCGGTGACTTCGGCGAGTGAGCCGACGGCACGGTTGTCGACCCGCGCGCCAAAGCTCTGCGCGGCATCGGCCAGTACCCACAGCCCATGCTGCTGCGCCAGCCGATTGACGGCGCCATAGTCGGCTGCTTGACCGAACAGGTCGACGGGCATGATCGCCACCGGGCGCAGGCCGGCTGTCCGGGCCGCGACAAGGGCGGGCTCAATGCCTGCGGGGTCGATGTTGAAATCCTCTGCCCGAACATCCACGAACACCGGGGTTGCCCCTAAGCGCGCCACGACTTCCGGCGTGGCTGCAAAGGTGAAGGAGGGGCACAGCACCGCGTCACCCGGTCCAACACCTTTCGCCATCAGCGGCATCAACAGGGCATCGGTGCCTGAAGCAACCGCAAGCGCGTGGCGTGTGCCCGCGGCTTCGGCCAACTGACGTTCCAGCTCCGCCACTTCGGGGCCCAGGATGAATTGGGCGTTGGCGGTCAATCGTTCCCACCGCGCCAGCACCTGCGGCCAGATGCGCTGGCGCTGGGTGATCAAGTCGATGAAGGGAACCGGGCTGGTGTCTACCGCGCCAGCATGAGAGGCAGCAGCAGGTGTCGTGGGTGCGTCGGGAGCCATGGGAGGAAAACGGTCTTCTGTTGTGACGCCCCACCATCCTGGCTGGGGCCGGATCGGGCGCACCCTGCCCGACCCGGCCTCGCCATGCAACCGCCACTGCGCCGCGGGCGCGTCAGAGCGGCCTTGGCGTTAGCGCAACACCACCGTGAGGTCGATCAAGTCGATCGTCAGGCCCTGGATCTCACGACCCGCATCGATCCGGCCACTCATCAGATCAAGACCAACCAAGGAGCGGCCCATCACCGCGACAGCGCGGTTCATCGACCCGTCGAGATAGATATCCAAGGCGATGCGGTCGGCCGAGGCGCTGAGCGGCGCGCGTGCCTTTTGCACGCCATCATTGGGCGGGGCCTGCACGGTTACCTGCTTGGCACCGGCATCGATGTTGACCAATTCCGTCGAGGTCGCCCCAGCCATCGAGTTGTAATAGGCACCCGCCACCACCCGCGGCGTGCCTTGGCCGCTTTCATACTTAATGGCGCCATCCACGGCGACCATGCCGGTGTCGACATTGATGCGGTAGTTCTGACCGCTGGCGCCGATCACGCGCAGCCGGTCAGCGACCGGGTTGAAGTCAACCACGGCGCCGACCCCGAGGTCGAGCGCGCGGTCCAGGCGCGACGCCATCTCTGCCCGACCCGTCGCCACATCAATGCGGTACAGCACATTGCGGTCGCTCAAGCCGTAGACCCGCTTGTCTGCGGGGCGAACATCGATGCCCACTAGGCGCCCCTCCACGCCGGTGATGGCGACAGGACGGCTGGCCATCGGGCGGTCAGTGTCGAAGGTAACCAGTTGATTGTTGGTGCCAAGACCAACAACAGGAACGGCAAGCGCCGGGGTGGTGGCCAGCAAAGTGGCGGCGAGGGCGAGGGGCAGACGCATGGGTCGGTCTCCAGGTCGGACGAAACGGGGGCAACCAAGTCACCGGTTGCGCTGCCGGTACCGCTCCTGGGATCGCCCGGATGCAGCCCTCATCCAGGGGGTGTGAAAAATCCACGCGTGTCTGATCAGCTGCAGCATTTTTCACTGGGCAGGCGCTTGGCGCTGCCTATAGTCCCCCCGCCATGACTGCCGCCCCGCGTTTGTCTGTTGTCGTCCCCGTGCTGAACGAGGCCGAGAATGTAAGCCCGTTGATCGATCAGATCCGCCGGGCGGTGCCTGCCTTGGGCAGCTATGAGATCGTGTTTGTGGATGATGGCTCCACCGACGGCACGGTGGCCGCATTGCTGGCTGCGCAGACTGAGGGTGATCTGCGGGTGGTGCGCCATCGCCAGCGCTGTGGCCAGTCAGCCGCGTTGCTGACGGGCGTGCGCGCCGCGCGCGGGGACTACATCGTGACGCTGGACGGCGATGGGCAGAACGATCCCGCGGACATCCCCGCCCTCTGGCAAGCGGCAGAGGCGCATCAGGCCAACAGTGCTGTGCCGTTTCTGGTGTGCGGCTGGCGGAAGGATCGCAAGGACACATGGCTGAAGCGACGCTCCAGCCGGATCGCCAATGCCATCCGCCGCAACGCGCTGAAGGATAACACGCAGGATACCGGCTGCTCCTTAAAGCTGTATCGGCGCGATTTCTTTCTGCGCTTCCCGCACTATGACCATAACCACCGGTTCCTGTGCGCACTCGCGATCCGCGAAGGGGGTGTGGTGTTGTCGGTCCCGGTGAGCCACCGCCCCAGGACGCACGGTGTGTCGAAGTATGGCTTCTGGGATCGGCTGTGGGTTGGCATCGACGATCTGTGGGGCACGGCTTGGCTGATGCGTCGTATGCGGCGTCCCGACCTGCTGCCACCCGACACCATCGACTAGGACGGCACGGCCAGGATTTGTTGGCGGTCCGCCTCTTGTGTCCAGCAAGTGAAGGCTGATATATCCTGAAATTCTTCAGGTGCACTCTGGCGAGGGCGGTATGAGCGACGTGAGCCATCTGAGCGACACCCGCGTCCGCATCCTGGACGCGGCTGACACGCTGTTTCGCCGCTACGGCTATCAGAAAACCACGATGGGTGATCTGGCGAAGGTGTGTGGCATGTCGCCTGCCAACCTGTACCGGTTTTTTGCCAACAAAAGCGCCATCGTTGAAGAGATGTGCACCCGTCTGCTGGCAGAGTCAGACCGGGCGCTGGAAGCAATTGCCTTTGATAAAACCTCAGCTGATGACCGTATTCTGCGGATGATAAAGCATATCAATTGGTACACGCGGGAGTGTGTTCTAGAGAACTCTCAGATGAATGATCTAGTGATGGCGGCTTTATCGGAACATTGGGGTGCGATCGAGAAGCACTTGTTTCGTATCCGCGCGTTATTCCGCAAAGTGATTGCCGATGGTATTGCGGAAGGCACCTATCCACCACAGGATTTGGACAACGCAGCGGGTTGTCTGCACACAGCAATCACCAAATTTGGCCATCCGATGCTGGTCGCAATGGATGCCCAGATGTGCGACCTCGCCGTCTCCGTGGAAGAGATGGGCGCCTTCGTCCTGCGCGCGCTGCGCCAACCGGTCCCCCCCTCAACCGCCGCATAGCATCGGGCCTTGACGGAACGCTGAAGAAAAGTATTTTCATTCAGTGTTCAGGCGCAACACCGAACCGAGCGGGGATGGCGATGGCGTGGGTGGCGTTGCAGATGCTGTATGGCGACCGGGCGAAGTATTTCGGCCTCGTGTTTGGGGTGATGTTCGCCACCCTGTTGATGGCGCAGCAGACGTCTATTTTCGTCGGGTTGATGGCCCGCACGGCCAACCAGATCACCGACGTCCGCGAAGCCAATGTCTGGGTGATGGACCCGCGCGTGCGCTATGTCGATGAGCCGGAGCCGATGCCCGCGACCGACCTTGACCGCGTGCGCAGTGTCGATGGCATTGCCTGGGCCGTGCCGATGTACAAGGGCCTAACCAATGTCCGCGCACCGGGTGGTGTACTGAATCAGGTGTTCTTGCTGGGCATTGACGACGCCTCCCTGGTCGGCGCCCCAAAAACCATGCTGCTGGGATCGGTGGAGGATCTGCGTCTACCCGATGCCATCATTATCGACCGTGCCGGGTTCGAGTTCATTTGGCCGGGCGAGGCGTTGGAGCTGGGCCGCCGGGTGGAGATGAATGATCGCACGGCCGTGATCGTTGGCATTTCCGAGCCCGCCCCTCCCTTCACCACCTTCCCAATTGTCCACACCCGCTACACAAACGCCCTGCGGTTCACCCCCGGTGGTCGCAACCGCATGTCCTATGTCGTTGCGCGGGCTGAGGACGGGCAGGCGCCGGAGGCAGTTGCCCGGCACATTGAAGCAACAACAGGCCTGCAAGCCCGCACAACAACTGAATTCCAGTGGCAAACCATTCAATACTATCTGCAGCGTACTGGCATTCCAGTGAACTTCGGAATCACCGTCACACTTGGCTTTATTGTCGGGGCCGCCATCGTTGGCCAAACCTTCTACATTTTCGTAGTGGAAAATATGAAGCAGTTCGGTGCGCTAAAAGCCATTGGGGTTACCAATACCACATTGGCAGGCATGGTGTTGCTGCAAGGATCGGTGGTGGCTTTGGTTGGCTATGGCCTGGGTGTTGGACTATCGGCTGGTTTCTTTGTGGCGACAGCCAACGTCACTGCATTACGCGGGTTTTACATGCCCTGGCAGATCATGATCGGCACGGCCGGCGCTGTGTTGGCGATCATGGTGGTGTCAATCTTTGCCAGCCTGCGCCGGGTCATGGTGCTTGACCCAGCCATCGTGTTCCGCGGTTAGGGGGGCGACGATGATCCCGCACACCCTGTCCCCACCGGCGCTGGCCGTGCGCTGTGCCGGTGTGGTGAAAAGCTTCGGTACCGACGAGACGCTGGTGCGCGTGCTCCATGGCATCGACCTCGACATCCCGGCGGGAGAGCTGACCATGCTGGTCGGTCCTTCAGGCTGCGGCAAGACCACACTGCTGTCGATCATCGCGGGCATTCTCTCCTTTGAAGAGGGGGAAGCCAGCATCTTTGGCACGCCGATTCACAGCCTGAAGGGTGCGGACCTGGTGCGCTTTCGCCGCCAGACCCTGGGCTTCATCTTCCAGCAGTACAATCTGCTGCCCGCCCTCTCGGCGTCCGAAAATGCAGCGGTTCCGCTGTTAGCAGCCGGTGTTGGCCGCGTAACCGCGATCCGCCGCGCTGAGGAGTTGTTGGCGCAGCTGGGCCTTGGCGCACACTTGAAAAAGCTGCCGAACCAGCTGTCCGGTGGTCAGCAGCAGCGCGTCGCCATCGCCCGCGCGTTGGTCCACAACCCGAAACTGGTGGTGTGTGACGAGCCAACGGCCGCGCTGGATGCACAATCCGGTCAAACCGTGATGGCGCTGCTGCGCGATGCAGCCCTTGCCCCGGATCGCGGCGTCATCGTCGTCACCCATGACAACCGTATCTACAGCTATGCCGACCGCATTGCCGAGATGAGCGACGGTCGGATCACCCGTGTCGCCCGCACTCCTGCCCAGAAGGTTGCCTGAGCTATGGCTCGTCGCTCTTTGCTGCTTCGCCTGGTGCTGCCCGCGCTGGCGGCGTCTTGCTTTACGTTCGCCACATGGTCGGTGATCGCGGCTCGCCCCGACCAGTCCTTGACCAGCCCCTTGGCGGAGCCACCGCGTGCTCCCCTCGGCAGCCGCGCTGTCGCGGGCTTGGGACTGGTGGAGCCGGTTTCGGAATTGATTGCGCTGGGCACGCACCTGTCGGGTGTCGTGGCCCAGGTTCATGTCGCGGCTGGTGACCGGGTGGCAGCTGGCGCGCCTCTGTTCACCCTGGATTCCCGCGAGGTTGAGGCCGACATCGCGGCCCGGCGTGCAGCCCTTGCCGTCGCCGAAGCCCGACTGATGGAGTTGGAGCAAAGCCCTCGTCCCGAGGACGTACCCCCCGCCGAAGCCCGCCTCACGGCCGCTGAGGCGGAGCGGCGCCAAGCGGCGGCAGATCTGGCTGACCGGCGCGCCCAACTCGCCTTCTTTGAAAGCGTGGTGGACCGCCGCGCCATCTCCCAAGACGATTTGTCCCGCCGCCGTTTTGCCGTCCAGGCCGCCGAAGCCCGTCAAGCCGCGGCGCAAGCGCGGGTGGTGGAGGCACAGGCCGCCCTGGCCCTGCTGAAGGCTGGCACCTGGTCACCCGTGGTGGCGACCCAACGGGCCCAGGTCGCCCAGTTGCGCGCACAGCTGGGTCAAGCCGAAACCACTCTGGCGCGTCTGACGGTCCGCGCCCCGATCACTGGGACGGTGCTGCAGGTCAAGGTGCGGGTGGGTGAGTTCGCCCAGGCCGGCGCGCTCGCACAGCCACTGATGACCATGGGCGATGTGGATCGCCTGCATGTTCGCGTCGACATTGATGAAAGCGAGGCACCGCGCTTTGTCTCCGGCTCGCCCGCACGGATCAGCGTGCGCGGACGCGCCAGCCAATCGGTGATTGCTGAGTTCGTGCGGGTTGAGCCCGTGATGACGGCCAAACGCTCCCTCTCCGGTGATGTGACGGAGCGGGTCGATACACGCGTTCTACAAGTGCTCTATCGTCTTGATCCGGCGGTGCTACCGGCGCAGATCGGCCAGCTGGTCGATGTGTTCATCGAAGCCGGTCTCCAGACTGCTCAGCGCTGAGATGAGGCTCCCTATGATCCGTACTGCTCTCTGCCTCGGTCTGCTTGGTGGCTTGACGGCGTGCGCCGTTGGTCCCGACTACCAGCCACCCAGCTTCAGCCTGCCGGCGCTGTTCCGCACTTCAGCACCGCCGCCGCCAAGCCCAGCTGCGACAGCGATCCCGGCCACACCTGCCCTGGCGGAGTGGTGGCGTGGCTTTGGGGACCCTGTTCTGGACCGACTGGTGACCGATGCCTTGACTGGCAGTCTGGATCTGGCCGCAGCCGAAGCCCGCCTCAGTCAGGCGCGAGCGCGCGCAGGTGGTGCCCAAGCCAACCGCCTGCCGACCTTGGACGGCACTGGATCGGCGCAGCGCCGCTCCCTCTCCCTTGCGGGACCGGAAGGAGCAGGCGCCGGGCGGCCGGGGTTCGAGCGTGAGACATCGCTCTACCAAGGCGGCTTCGAGACTGGGTGGGAGCTGGACTTGTTCGGCGGCCTTGCCCGTGGACGCGACGCAGCGGTGGCGGAGTTAGCCGCCTCCGAGGCCGACCGCGCTGCCGTGCGGGTCGCCCTGGTGGCCGATGTTGCGCGCACCTACATCGCCGTGCGCGGTCTGCAACAGCGCTTGGCCGTTCAGCAGCGCACTCTCGACACCCAAGCAGAAACCCGCTCCCTCGCGGTGGCGCGGGTCTCGGCTGGCTTGTCGCCAGACCTAGACGTCGCCCAGGCGGACGCGCTGCTGGCGGCAACCCGCGCCACCCTGCCGCCGTTGGAAACTGAATTGGTGGCGCAAACCAATCGCCTAGCGGTGCTGCTTGGCAAGGCACCGGGAGAGGTGGACGCGCTGGTCGCCCGGCCTGCGCCGGTTCCTGTCTCGCCCTCCCTTGCCAATGGCGTGATCCCTGCTGACTTGCTGCGTCAACGGCCGGACTTGCGCCGGGCGGAGCGCCAACTGGCAGCCGCCAATGCGCGCATTGGCGTCGCAATGGCGGAGTATTTCCCGCGTGTCTCGCTCTCGGGCAGTTTCGGCGTACAGGCCGGTGCCACCGACCGCTTGAGCAACAGTGACGCTCGGTTCTGGTCGATTGGTCCTGCCTTGCGCTGGCGTCTGTTTGACTTCGGGCGGATCGATGCCGAAGTGGCCGAGCGGCGGGGGGCTGAAGCAGAAGCCCTCGCCCGGTATCGCCTCGCCGTGCTGACGGCGTTGGAAGAAGTGGAAACCAGCCTTGCCACCGTTGCGGGTCGTCGTGCGCGCCTGGACGCATTGGACCAAGCCGTGGCTGCCGGGCGACGCAGCCTTGATCTAGCGGAGGAGCAATACCGCCGCGGGATCGCGACCTTCCTTGCGGTGTTGGAGGCACGGCGTGCCCTCGACCAATCGGAGGCGGATCGCGCTGCGGCACGCCAGGAAGCCGCCGATGCTGCCATTGCAGCCTTCCGCGCCTTGGGCGGTGGGTGGGAGCGGGAAGGGTGATCGCCCGGTCTGTTCCAATGACTGGCGCGCCACTGCTGGCCCTGTTGACCGTGGCCGCAGCCCTCGGCCAATTGGCCACTTCCCTCTACCTGCCCAGCTTTCCTGACATTCGCGACAGCCTTGAAACCAGTTTGGGCAGTGTGCAGGCGTCGCTGGCAGTCTATTATGCCGGGTTTGCGCTCGGCCAACTGGCGATTGGCCCCGTGGCAGACTGGTTGGGCCGCAAGCCGGTGTTGGTGGCTGGGGCTTTGACTGTGTCGGTGGGCTCCCTCCTCTGTGCCGGAGCACCGAGTATTGAGGTGTTGATCACCGGTCGTTTGATTCAGGCCGTGGGTGCAGCTGCGACCCAAGTTGCCGCGCGCGCCATTGCGCGCGACATGTTTGATGGTCCGGCTCTGGGTCGCGCGATGGCCACCCTGGCGATGGCCTTCGCTCTGGTTCCTGGGTTTGCCCCGCTGGTCGGTGGGTTGATTGACCATGCTGCGGGCTGGCGCCCGGTGTTCTTGGTGCCGCTGGTGGTTGGCCTCGCCCTGGCCGTGTCTCAAACCCGGCTGACGGAAAGCCTGCCGGTGGTGCAGCCGATTGGCGGTGTCGCTGGGTTCTTCGGACGCTATCGACCCGTTGTGACCAACTTCGCCTATCTGCGCTTTGCTGTGGTTGGGGCGCTGTTGTTTGGCGGCATCGCTGCCTTCTTGGCTGGCACCCCCACCGTGATGATGGATCGGATCGGCGTCACCGCTGCTGAATATGGCCTTTACCCCGCGATCACCATTCCTGGCTTTTTCGTCGGCGGTCTGTTGGTGCGGCGCTTCAGCGGGCGATTGGATGACCTTGCCTTGGTCCGTCTTGCCTTGCCGTTGCTGTTGGCTGGGGCGGTCTTGATGCTGATGCTGCCAGCGATGGGGTTGGTCGCGCGCTGGACTGTCGTGGTGCCGATGGCGCTGTTTGTCGCTGGTGCCGGTGTGGCGTTCCCGGCCAGTTCAGCCGGGGCGCTGCGGTTGTTCCCCCACAGTGCGGGGGCGGCTGCGGCACTGTTGGGTGCCAGTGCGATGGCAACGGGAGCCGTGGCGGCGACGTTGGTCAGCCTGTTGCCGCTGGACATCACCCTTGCCTATGGCGCGGTGATGCTGGCTTCAGTGGCGCTGGCGGCGATCCTCGCCCTATGGCCAAGGAGATAGCTTCATGTGGATCATGGTTGCCGGACCCTATACCTCTGGTGCTGCCGATGCCGAAGGGCGCGCCGCCAATCTGCGTGTGCTGGCAGAGGCGGCGCTCGCCGTGTTCCGACGCGGCCATGTGCCAGTGATTGGCGTCAGCAACGCCCTCCCATTGATTGAGTGCGCCGGTCCCGATGGCTTTGAGGAGGTGATGATGCCGCTCTCCCTGGCGCTGGCTGACCGGTGCGACGCCATCCTCCGGGTCGGCGGCGCATCAGCGGGAGCCGATGCCGAAGTGGAGCGCTGTCGCAGCCTGGGTCGCCCGGTGTTCTATCGGGTGGAGGATGTACCGGGTTGAGGCTCCGACTGCCGCTCCCACCCGAACAACAGCAACAGGGCAAGGCGCAGGCACCACGCACCCAGCAGCAACAGGATCAAGCTGTGCGGTCCTTGGGCTGCGGCCAGCGGCCCCAGCAGCAGCACCGCCAGTCCGGCAATGCCCGTGGCGAGTGCGGCGCGGGCGGAGCCATGGCGGCGGCTGAGACAATGGATATCCAACTGATCGCCGATGGCCTTCAGGCAGGCAATGGCAGCCAAACCAGGCACCAGCGCCGCAGCCGGAGCGAAACTGGGCGGGAGGAGCAGGGCGATGGCAACCGGTCCGCCCAGCATCACCACCAGCGTCGCCAGGCCTGCGAGACCAATGCCGACCCAGGTGAGGCGCCGGGCGCGGGCGGGGGCGGTTTCGGCTAGGCGAAAGCGCTGCGGCAACCACCATGCCTGCCAAGGTTGCAGGATCAACGGTACGACCAAGGCAAAGCGCGCTGCCATCGCCCAATAGCCCAGAGTCTCGGTATCACTGGCCCCGACGAGAATCCACCGGTCGGCGCTGCACAGGGCAAATCCGGCAAGACCCGACAGCACGGCTGGTCCGGCCCAGGCGATCATCACGCGGCTACCGCGGTCGAATACCGCCGAGCCACCCACGCGCCACTGCCAGATCACCAGCCACAGCGCTTGGCCAGCAGCCCCAAGGGTGCCCGCCGCCAACACCCCCACCACGCCATAGCCGTGGGCGAGAAAGCCTAAGGTGAGCCCGGCCTGCATGACCGCGCGCACCACCCCTGCCATCAGATAGCCGACTGGGCGGTTCGCCAGCCGCAACCAACCAAGCGGCACCTGGATCACAGCTTCGAGCGCCACCGTCGCCAGCACGAGGCGGACCGACAGCACGTCAGCCCCACCAGGTACCAGAGGCGCCAACAGCGGGGCACTTATCTGCCCCAGGATCAAGGCGGCCCCCGCCACCACCAGGGCAAGGCCAAGGGCGCGGCGCTCCGCCTCAGCCGTGCCAGCAAAGCGGAACAACGTTGCCGCGAGGCCCGAGCCTGCCAGGATCGAGGCGAGGTCGGCCAGCACGACAACAGTCTCCAGCTGCCCATAACCCTCTGGCCCGAGATAGCGGGCATAGACCGGCAGCAACACCAGCGAGAGCGCACGGGTCGCGATCAAGCCACCCGCGAACAGCAGGGGTTGGGCAACAGCAGCAGGCAAGGGCATCGGGGAAAGTCTCCAGCAGCGGGACGAAGCGTGGTCCCTGGGCTGCACCTGCCGTGCCGTGTCTTCATCCCACTGGAGTGATTGCGATGTCGCAGTGCCCCACCTTGAGCATTGTCATCCCGACGCGAAACTGCCTTGCCTGGCTGCCACAGGCGCTGGGCTCCATCACGGCCCCTCCAGGGGAGCAACTGGAGATCCTTGTGGTCGAGGACGGCTCCACCGATGGCACCGGCGCATGGCTCGCCCGCCAATCCATTCCTGGTCTGCGCGTGCTGGTTGGCCCCGCCCAGGGCGTGGCTGCGGCGCGGAATCTGGCGCTGCAGGTGGCATCGGCCCCGCTGATTGCGTTCCTGGATGCCGATGATGTTTGGCACCCCGGCAAACTTGCCAACCAACTGCGCGCCCATCGCCAAGACCCGGACCTACTGTTCAGCTTTACCGATTATCACCATGTCGATGAGGCTGGGATTGGCCACGGCACCGCGTTCGATTACTGGCCTTCCTTCCAGCATCGGCGCGGACAAGCTGAATTTGAGCGGTTGAGCGATGCCGCTGCGGCCATTCTGGCGGCACCTGCGGTTGGCACCTCCACCGTGATGGCCCGGCGAGACGCCTTGCAATCTGCAAGGGGTTTCGCAGCCGACCTTGCCATCGCGGAGGATTGGGACCTGTGGCTGCGTCTCGCCAGTCTGGGTCCGGTCGCGGTTTCTGGCATGGTTGGCACCACCTATTTGATGCGCCGCGGCTCCACCAGCCGCGATCCTGTGCTGCGCCAGCAGTGCCTGGCCCGGGTGGTTGCCCGGCATCGGCGCCGGGTGCCAGCAGCGGCTGTGCGGATGGCGACGGCGAACTTGGCCGAAGCCCGCTCCGACTGGGCGATCAGTGCTGGTCGCCGGTCAGCTGCTCTGATCGCTGCGGCAGAGGCCTGGATGCTGGCCCCCTCCTGGCGACGCTTCAAGCGTGCCGCTGCCCTGGGGCTTGGGGGTGGGCAATGACCATCTTGCACCTACACTTCGATCGCATCGATGGCCTTGGCGGTACCGAGCGCGTGATCGCCCAGTTGCACACCAGCCTGGGTGGCGCGTTGGCGGAGATGGCCGAGCGTGGTGGTCAGCGCCGCTTGTCCGATGGCACCGTGGTGCACCGCGTCGCCCGCTGCTGCTGGCCGCGCTGGAGCCAGCCGCGCGCGATGGCCGCAGCGCTGCGCAGCACGTGGCAGCTGTATCAAGCCTGTCAGGCAGTGGACGCCACCACGCTGGCGATTCATCTGCCGGTGGGAGCAGCCGTGCCAGCCAGCCTGCTGCCGCGCGCTCCCAGGCTGGTTGCCGTCCTGCATGGGCCGGAGACCACGCTCAGCCCGGATCAGGACCCCGCCGTGCCGATCTGGCAGCAGCGGCTGTATCGCCGGGCCGACGCCATCGTTGCGGTGTCCCACGATCTGGCAGCTCAGGCCAGCGCGCGCCATCCAAGCCTAGTCGGGCGTATCACGGTGATCACCAATCATCCCGACCCAGTGCTGTTCGACCACCCGATCAGTGCGCGGGCACCCAATGTGATTGCCTTTGTGGGTCGACTGGCGCTGGAGAAGGGGGTGGACGTGCTGCTCCATGCCGCCGCTCTGCTGCCCCAGGTGACTGTGCTTCTGGTTGGCGATGGACCGGAGCGCGCCCGGCTCGGTCAGTTGAGTGCCGCGCTTGGCCTGGAGGAGCGTGTGCGGTTTCTGGGTGCCCTCCCACCGGATCACGTGGCGGAGGCCATTGCCCCAGCCAGTCTGCTGGTGATCCCCTCCCGCCAAGACGCAGCACCGCTGGTGGCGGTTGAGTCCCTGGCGCTTGGCCGCCCGGTGGTGGCCTCCAATGTCGGTGGACTGCCGGACCTGATTGGACCAGAGGATGGGATGCTGGTGCCAGCAGCCGATCCCGCAGCCCTCGCCACCGCCATCACGGCCAGCCTGTCCCGCCCCTGGCCGTGCGAGGCGATGCGCGTGCGCGCTGCCGCCCGCTTCGGGACAGGGGCTTGGCGCGCGGCCTGGGCTGCCGTGCTGCACGGCAGGGCGCCTTGCAATCTGCAAGCGGCTGGTCTCAGCCAGTCAGCAAGCCGTTGATTCTGCAACAAACCACCTCTGGTCCGAGGTGTGCGGGCTCAGCCCAACCCCCTCGATCCCATAGGAGACTGTCGCATGTGCGGGATTTTCGGCACCATCAATGGCTCTGACGCCGCTCCAGTCTTGCTGGATGGGCTGGGGCGTCTGGACTATCGCGGGTATGACAGCGCTGGTCTTGCCGTGTTGGACAAGACCATCGCAGTGCGCAAGCTGGGCGGCAGTGTTGATGCCCTAGCCTCCCTGATCCGCGTTCGCCCAGCCGAGGGGCGGGTTGGCATTGCCCACACCCGCTGGGCCACCCATGGCGCTGCCACCTCCGAGAACGCTCATCCCCACGTGTTCGATGGCATCGCCGTGGTGCACAACGGCGTGATCGAAAACCACGATGCCATCCGCACCCGCTTGCAGCAGGACGGGCATGAATTCCAAACCAGCACCGACAGCGAGGTGTTGCCGCACTTGATTTCCCACCATCGTCGCCGTGGTCAGTCGGCCGTGGTTGCCGTGCAGTCGGCGCTGGGTGAAGTGCATGGCAGCTACGCCGTCGCGGTGTTGATGGAAGACATACCCGACCTGCTGATCGCCGGGCGCCGCGGCAGCCCCCTGGTGGTTGGTCATGATGAGGATGGCGGCTATATCGCCTCCGACCCTGCGGCGTTGGCTGGCTATTGCGCTCAATATGCGGCGTTGGGCGAGGGGGCGCTGGCGCTGGTCGCGCGCGGGGCTGTGCTGGTGATGGACCAGACCGGCGCAGCAGAAACCCCCCGCTGGCAACAGGTGCCAAGCCTGACCACCGTCCGTCGCACGGGTGCAGGCGCCCACATGGCAGCCGAGCTGGCCGAGATTCCTGCTGCCGTCGCCGCTACCTTGGCTGCTGCCGACCGCCGGGTTGGCCGCACGGGGCTGGAGGCGGGTGGCACAGTGTTGCTGACGGCCTGTGGCTCCTCCCGCCACGCCGCGGCCATTGGTGCCCATTGGCTGGAGCACTGGGCGGGCGTGCCAACGCGGGTGGAGATTGCCTCCGAACTGTTGCACCGGCCAACCTTGCTGGCCGAGGCAGCGCACTTGGTCGCGCTGTCACAATCGGGGGAGACCGCCGACACCTTAGCGGTTGTCCGCATGGCAGCCGCTGCCAGCGTGCCAACGGCGGCCATCGTCAATGTCGCCCATTCCCAGATGGCGCGCGAAGCTGGCACGGTGTGGCCAACCCTGGCCGGAGCAGAGCAAGCGGTTGCTGCAACCAAAAGCTTTGCCAGTCAGTTGGCAGTTCTGGCCCGCCTGTCACTGGATGTGGCAGAGGCGCGGGGCACGCTCTCACCAGTGGAGGCGGTGTTCCGGCGCCGGGCGCTGGAGCGTCTGCCGTCCTGGCTGGGTCAGGTGCTCGACGGGGTCGACCATGACGCGCTGTCTGAGGCCGTCAAGGTTCTGGCCCGTGCGCGCACCGCCCTGGCGATTGGTCGAGACATCGGGGCGGAGATTGCAGCCGAAGCTGCGCTGAAGCTGGCGGAACTGGCCTATCTGCCAACTCTCGCCGTTCCAGCCGGGGAGTTGAAGCACGGCCCGATCGCCCTGTTGGAGCCGGGTGTGCCAGTGATCGCCATTCTGATTCATGGGCCCACCCTTGCCAAACAAGTGGTGTCGCTGGAGGAAGTCGCCGCCCGCGGTGCCGGCTTGATCTTGATTGGGGATGACGCGGCGCTGACGGCAACCCACGGCATCGCGGCGCTCCGCCTGCCGCTGCCACCTGTGGCCGATGCCGTTGCCTGGGCTGCCTTGCCGTTGGGTGTTGGGGTCATCGTGCAGCGGCTGGCGATGATGACCGCGCTGGCACGCGGGTTGAACCCGGATCGGCCGCGCAACCTTGCCAAGTCGGTCACGGTGGAATGAGCACGGCCCTGTCTCTTTGGCTGCGCCGATCGCCAAGCCGCCCGGCCACCCTGCTGCGCACCACGGTGCGCCACCTGCGCGGATGGTCGATGCCATCCATTCCCATAATCTACACACCACTGCGCCTGCTGTGTGATGGTGTGGATCGTGTGGTGATATCAGTCCTGCATGCGCTGTGGTGGACCCCGCAGTTCCAGACCCGCCTTCAGCGACCCGCACCCCAGCTCCGCCTGATTGGTCGGGGGCGCCCGTTGGTGTTGGGACCGCTGTCGCTGTCATTTGGGGCTGGCTGTCGCGTCTCCACCGCCACCACACTGTCGGGCCGTGCCCATGGCAGCGTGGTGCCGGTGCTGGAGGTCGGGCGGAATGTTGACATCGGCTGGCAGACCACCATCGCCGTCGGCCAGCGCGTCGTGCTGGGGGATGATGTTCGTCTAGCGGGGCGCTGCTTTCTTGCGGGCTATCCCGGCCATCCGCTTGACCCAATGGCCCGCGCCGCTGGTGCTCCCTGCACCGACGACCAAGCCAGAGACATCGTCATTGAACGGGGCGCTTGGCTTGCCACTGGTGTGACGGTTCTGGCGGGGGTAACCATCGGCGCTGGCACAGTGGTTGGGGCGGGGTCCGTCGTTACCCACGATCTGCCAGCGGGGGTGATCGCCGCCGGTGTGCCTGCCCGCGTGGTGAGGGCACTGTGAGCCCGCCGCTCCTTGTATTTGGGGAGGATTGGGGCCGACACCCTTCCTCCACTCAACACTTGATCCGGCGTCTGGCGGCCCGGCATCCAGTGGTGTGGGTGGACAGTATTGGCCTGCGCCGTCCCCGCCTCGGTTTGGCCGATCTGCGCCGGGTCCGCGACAAGCTGCTGGGTCAGCGCCAGCCGCCATCAGACGCGATTCCGGTCCAGCGGGTGCGACCCCTGGCTTGGCCTGGAGCCGCTCTGGCGTGGGAGCGCTGGGTCAACCGCCAGCTGATCCGCTGGTCGGTCGCACCAGCCCTGGCCACAGGGGCGCGCCCGATCCTCTGGGCCTCCCTGCCCAGTGCAGCCGATGCCCTTGGCGCCTTTGGGGAGCGGGCGGTGGTCTATTACTGCGGGGATGACTTCGGTGCCCTGGCGGGGGTGGATCACGCCACTGCCCTGGCGCAGGAACAGCGCTTGGCTGCGCGCGCAGATTTGATCTTGTGCGCTTCGCCCCGACTGGCTCAGCGGTTCGCCTCCTCCCGCACCGAGGTGGTGGAGCATGGGGTCGACTTGGCCCTGTTCGCGACACCGCAGCCACCGGCCGCCGATTTGCCCTCGGGTCCAGTGCTTGGCTTCTACGGCGCGCTGGCGCCGTGGTTGGACACGGATTTGATCGCGGCGCTGGCCGACCGGCTGCCTGACTGGACCCTGCTGTTCATCGGCCCCGCTGCGGGTCAACCCTTGCCGGTGCGCGCGAACATCCTGTGGCTGGGGCCGCGCCCGCACAGCCAACTGCCGTCCTATGCCCAGCACTGGCAGGCAGGCTGGCTGCCGTTCCGCGCCTGCGACCAGATCACTGCGTGCAATCCCTTGAAGCTGCGGGAGTATCTGGCGGCAGGTCGCCCAGTGCTGGCGACAGAGTTTCCAGCGCTGGATCGCTATCGCGACCTAGTGGCAACGCCCCGCACCCTTGACGCCTGGGTCGCAGTGCTGCGCGCCAGCGCCACCGCACCCGACCGCCGCGCCGAGACCCGTCTCCGCCTCGCGTGCGAGGACTGGGACGCCCGCGCCACCCGCGTCGCCGCGCTGCTGGCCCACTTGGCCTAAGCGCTGCCTTGCAATCTGCAAGGCGAAAGCCGTGCCGATGACAGTTGGTCTGGCGGTTTTCCTCAAGAGTCCCGCTGGCACGGCGCTTGGACCTACTGCCCCACCGCTCGGTTGCGTGTTTGGAGGTCTGTTATGATCCGCCCCTTGTCGCTGCTGTCCCTGGTTGCCGTTGCTGCGTGCTCCAGCAACCCACTGTCGCTGATCCCGCCACAGGAGCGCGCGCTGCTGATGGCTGAGCAGCGGCTGAACGGCACCGGGGGTGAGCCTGCCCAGCGTCTGACTGTGGCTGACATGCTGGCACGGGCGCGGGGGGGCGAGGCTCCGGCGCAGGCAGGTTTGCTGCACACTGCTGCCGTCGACCAACCCAGCCCACTTGCCCCCCGCCCTGAAATCGCGGCGCTGTTGCAGCAGGCCCGGCAGCAGGCGGAGCGGCGCGCGCCGGATGCCGTTCTGCCGCCGACTGCTCCCGATCAGCCGCCAGCGCGGGAGGCCCCACTGCGAGAGGCCCCACTGCGGGAGGCCCCACTGCGGGAGGCTCGTCCAGGGTTGCGCATGGCGGCGGCCGAGCCGCGCGGGTCGGCTGTGCGTCCGCCACTGTTGGAGTCGCGCGCGCTGGTCGCCTTGGATCTGCCCTTTGCTGAGACCTCTGGCGATCTGGATGCCGACGCACGCCGGGCGTTGAGTGGTCTTGGCCCGTTGCTGCCGAAGGAGCGAACGGTGATCGCGCGCCTGATCTCCGGCGGTGAGCCGGGGCTTGCCCGGCGCCGGGCGCTGGCTGTGGCCCGTGCTCTGCCACCCCCCATCCTGCGGCTGGACATCACCGCCTCCGGAGATGCAGGCGACACCGTTCGCTTGCAATTGGAGGTGTTGGAGTGATCGCGCTGCCGAAGCTGCCGCTCGACCTTGTTCACACCATTCTGTGGGCACTGTGGCGGCGGCGCTGGCTGGTCGTGGTGCCGATGCTGCTGCTGCCACCGCTTGCCTTCGCCATCGGCATGATCACGCCGAAAACCTGGCGTGCCAGCATGACAGTGCTGGTGCAGGAAGCAGCACAGCTCAACCCGTTCCTGAAGGACCTTGTGGTCGCCACCAATCTGGAAGGGCGGATGCGCGCCCTGGCGGCGTTGCTGCAATCGCGCCAACTGGTCGGCCAAGTGGCGGCTGACTTGAAGTGGATTGACGAGGCCACTCCACCGGTCGAGCGCGAGCGGGTGATCTCCTGGCTTGGTCGTTCAATCAAAGTGGAGCTGATTGGCAAGGAACTGCTGGAGATCCGCTATACAGCCGATGCGCCACAGGGCATGGACGAGGTGCTAATTGCCGTCAGCCGTCGGTTCATGGACCGGGTGCTGGCGCCCGAACGTTCCTCCCTTGCGGGGTCGGAAGCGTTTCTTGGCACGCAACTGCGCACCGTCGCCGATGAGTTGGAGGCGCTGGAGCGCGCCCTGGCCGATCACAAGACCCGCAACGCCGGTGCGCTGCCGGAGCTCCACGCCGCCAATGTGGAGCGCCTATCGGCTGCCCGCCGGGCCTTGGTGGAGCGGCGCACAGCGCTGGCGGGCGCTGAGGCGGGTCTTGCCGCCCGGCGGGAACGGCTGGCCCTGACGGATCCCGTGGTAGGCCAGATCGAAGCCAAGCTGGTGGACCTGGCGGGGCAGATCGCCATGGCGTTGGCCCGCTACACCGAAGATCACTCTGACGTGCAGTCGCTGCGGCGCCAAATCCAGCGGCTGGAGAGCGAGCGTGCGGCCCACCTCGCTTCGCCCCCCGCCGTGGCCGAGATCGACCGGCTGTGGAATCTGGCGGCTGGCATCGCCACTACTGAGTCAGGCGACCGGGTGCTGCGCCCGTTGATGGTCTCACAACTCGAAGCGCTGCAAACCGCCATGGCGCAAGTGCGCGCGTTGACCACTGAAGTCGCGGTGTTGGGTGCCGATGTCGCGGCCTTGGAGTCGCGCGTTGAAGGGCATGCGGAGGTAGAGCGCACGCTGCGCCGCCTGGAGCGCGAGGTTGGCCTGAAGCGCGATCTGTTCACCCAGCTGAAGTCACGCGCGCAGATGGCGCGCGTCACAGCTGACCTTGGCGCCTTTGAAGCCCCTGAGCGCATCCGTGTGATCGATCCACCCCAGGTCCCAACCCGGCCAGTCACTCCGCCGCCCCTGTTGTTCGCTGCGGCCGGTGTGATCGCGGGTCTGCTGCTGGGCTGCGGCCTGGCCGTGCTGGCGGAGCTGTTTGATGGCCGTCTGCGCACCATCGCCCAGGCCAAGCGGTTGACTGGCCTGCCGGTGCTGGCCCGCGTGCCGCGCGTGCCGACAGACAGCCGCGTCGGCACCGACGGTTTTGTTCCTCTGATCCCCCCTGAAACCCCTGTTGCGATCTTTGGCGGAGTTCCATCCGCAGTTGGAGGTGCCTCATGACCCACGCCCATCCCGTCGGCTCCCGGCCCCAGCCGGTGGTGCAAATCGTTCAGCATCTGGCCCCAGGGGGATTGGAAACCTTGGCGCTGGCGCTGGATCGCAGTCTGGCGCTGGAAGCCGAGACTCACCTCGTCGCCCTGGAGGGCGAGGTGATCGAAGCGATGGCCCGCTGGCCTATGCTGCGCGGCCACGCCAGTCGGTTGCACCTGTTGGGCAAGCGACCAGGGCTTAGCCCTTCCCTCGTGTTGCGCCTGGCCTGGCTGCTGCGTCGGCTGAATGCGGGGACAGTGCTGACCCACCACATTGGCCCGTTGTTCTATGGTGGCCTGGCCGCGCGCCTCGCTGGCGTGCCGCGGGTGATCCATACCGAGCATGATTGCTGGCATCTGGAGGATCAGGAGGAACGCGGCCTGCAAGCCCGGCTCCTCCGGCGCGTGCGCCCGGTGTTGGTTGCCCATGGCAAAGCCGCAGCGGATCGATTGGCGGCGCTGTTCCCCGACCAGCAGCGGCCTTTGGTGGTGCCCTCGGGGGTCGACACCAACCGCTTCTGCCCTGGCGATCCGTTGCGCGCGCGCCTCAGCCTCGGCTTGCCAATTGGCGTGCCGATCATTGGCACCGCAGCCCGGCTGACGGCAGTCAAAGGCGTCGATGTGTTCCTGGAGGCCATGGCGCAGCTGCCGCGGGGCATCCATGGCGTGATCGCAGGCGATGGCCCGGATCGGGCTGCCTTGCAGCATCGGGCCGAGGCGTTGGGCATCAGCCACCGGATCCACTTCCTCGGCACGGTGAGTGACATGCCAACGCTGTATCAGGCGCTGGATGTGTTTTGCCTCGCCTCCCGCCAGGAAGGGCAGCCTGTGGCGGCGTTGGAGGCGCAAGCCTGTGGCCGACGAGTCGTCCTCACTGCTGTTGGTGACGTGTCAGAGACGCTGGAGCCAATGGCTGGTCGGCTGGTTCATCCAGGCGATGCACGCCAGTTGACCATCGCGCTGGCGGAGGAACTGCGTCAGGCGTTGCCGCTGGCAGGCGCTCCCGTGGCGTCGGCCCGCGCGTTTGTGGAAGAGCGTCGCTCGCTCACGCAGATGGTCGATGGCTATCGCGCCCTGCTGGCTGCTTGATGGGACGGGGTGTGCGATGATCTCCGCCTTGCTGGCCCTGGTGATCCTCGCGGTTGGTCTGATCGCGTGGCACCATATCGTTTATCCCGCCTTGATGCTGATCGCGGCGCGCTGGCACCCGGTCAAGCCGGCCGAGACCCCGCGGCTGTCGGTCCAAGTGCTAATCCCGGCGCATAATGAGGCGCCAACCATCGCCGCCAAGATCAGCAACACGCTGGCGCTCGACTGGCCTGCGGCTGACCTGCGGGTGTTGGTAATCTCCGACGGCTCGAGCGATGGCACGGCTGCCATCGCCCGCGGGTTTGACGATCCGCGGGTGACCGTGATCGAGCACACGGTCAATCTCGGCAAGGCGGCGGTGCTGAACCGCCACCTGCCGGAGGTAACGGCCGACATCGTGCTATTGACCGATGCTTCGGCCGAGCTGCCCCGGTCCCTGCTGCGTCAAGTGATGCCTTGGTTCGCCGATCCCCGTGTTGGCGTCGTCGCGCCGGGCTATCGCCTCGCCGTTGCAGCCCCCTTGGGGGAGGCGGGCTATTGGTCAGTCGCTGCCCGGCTGAAACGGGGGGAGAGTGCGCTGGGCAGTCCGATTGGCTGCCATGGTGCGGCGTGGCTGATCCGCCGCGAGGCGGTGACATCCTTGCCAGACCATGCCGTCAATGATGATCTGCTGTTGCCAATGCAGGCTGTGCGGGCTGGGTGGCGCGCCGTGTACGACCCCAGTGTCGCGGCCCATGAGACCGAGCCCACAGGGCGCGCAGGCGGTTTTCGCCGCCGCCGCCGGATCGCGGCAGGCAATGCCCAGCAGGTGTGGCTGCTGCGCGACCTTCTCCATCCCCGGCGGGGAGGTGTGGCTCTGGCCTTCGCCTCCGGCAAAGCGTTGCGGGTGCTTCAGGGACCGCTGGTGCTGCTGCTGATGGCGGCATTGGCGGGGCTGTGGGCCATCGGCGTTGGCTGGGCGGGCCTGCTGCTCAGCCTGCTGATCTCAGCGGGGCTCGTGGCGGCGGTGGCGCCAAGTCTGTGCCCACCGCTGGCCACCATACTGGATGCCTATGCCGCGGGCACGCTGGGCCTGGTGGATTATCTGCACCGTGGCGGGCGCGTGCGCTGGCACCACCGCCCCGGTCCAGCCGATTACATGCCCTGGCAGGTGCGCTGCGCCAAGCGCGTGGTTGATCTGGTTGGTGCGACCTGCGCCCTGATCCTAACGCTGCCGCTGTGGCTGCCGATCGCCTGTGCGATCCGGCTGGAGTCCCGCGGACCGGTGCTGTTTCGCCAGACCCGCGTTGGGCGCGCCCACGCGGATCGCACGGAGTTGTTCACGATGCTGAAGTTCCGCTCCATGCGCACCGACGCTGAAGCGGTCAGCGGGCCGGTCTGGGCGTCCAAGAACGATCCGCGGGTCACCCGTGTTGGCCGGTTCCTGCGGCGTACCCGGCTGGATGAGTTACCGCAGTTGATCAATGTGTTGCGGGGGGAGATGTCGTTGGTCGGCCCCCGGCCGGAGCGGCCAGGGTTTGTTGGCAAGCTCAACCGCGCGATTCCCTTTTACGCCGAGCGCACCGTTGGTCTGGCACCAGGGATCACCGGCTTGGCGCAGATCGAATCTGGTTATGACGAAACCCTGCACGACGTCCGCGCCAAGCTGTTGTGGGACCATGTCTATGCCCTGTCGCTCACGCGGCTGGGGGCTTGGCTGCGCATGGATGTTGCGATTGCTTGGCGCACCGTCGCCGTGATGGTGGGCAAGCGCGGCCAGTAGCGGGCAAGCCGCTGGCTGGAGTCTCTCGAGGCAGCCGCTGGCTGGAGTCGCTGAAGCAGCCGCTGGCTGCGTTGCAGAATGCAAGTGATGCTGCGGACGGCGCCTGCCAGCGCCGTCCGCAGCTGCGTTCGGGCTCAGCTATCTCCTTGATTTGATTGAGTCTGAGTGATGGGACGGCGCGCGGCCCAGCATTCGCTGATCAGACGGCAACTCCTGTTGTCATGAGGTGCCGCGATGCTGACCATTCACACGCTTGATGCCGAAACCGTTGCCGTGTTCGGCCCGGTGTTCGTTGGCGTCACTGCCCACTTGCTGGCGACCGACTTGGTGGCTGCCTGCCGCAGCCGCCGCGATCTGCGCCTCGATCTGGCGCGGACGCGGTTGCTGGACACCGCCGGCGTTGGCGCAATTGCTCTGGTGGCGAAAACTATCCTGGCGGCTGGTGGGCGCCTGACCCTGTCTGGTCTTGCCGGACAACCAGCACTGCTGGTGCGCCGGATCGGCCTCAATCACACGCTGCCGTGCCAGTTCGCCGATCAGGACCGGGAGGTCGCGTGATGCACCGGGCGCTGCCGCTCTCTCTGCTGGCGATGACGCTGGCAGGCTGCACGGGCTGGCCGACGGCGGGACGCCACGGCTTTGCCGAACACACCCTTGCCCCCACCCCCGACAGCCAACTCGCATGTCTGGTGGAGGCTCTGGCCCGCGCCCGCGGGCGCCATCCCGCTGATGCCCAGCCTGCCCGGCTGGTGATCGCCGATCAAACCTTGACCCGCGCACGGCGCGAGGCGGGCGGTGATCTCAGCGCGGATGCCGCGCGCTCAACGGCTGCCGTGCGCGCCCTGTTGGCCACTGACCTCGCCGCTGAGGAGTGCTCCTGATGGTCCGCCGCGTTCTTGGCCTTCTGGCGATGGTACTGGTGGCCACCCATGCCGCCGCCCAAACCCCGCAGCCGCTGCGGCCCGGTGATGTGCTGGCGCTCACCCTACCGGGGGAGGCTGCATTTGCCCGGCCGTTTCCCGTGGATCGCGATGGCCGGATTGAGCTGCCCGAAGCTGGCCTCGTGGAGGTGGCTGGCCTCGCGCCCGCAGTTGCCCTGGAGCGGTTGCGCACCACGCTCACTCAATACTTCCGCGACACCGCGCGCCTGCGGCTGGACATTCGCGAGCGCCGCCTGCTGGTCACCGTGGAAGGGTTTGTGAAAACCCCGGGTGCCGTCGATCTCCCGGCTGGCGCCTCGGTGCAGTCGGCATTGAGTGCGGCCGGTGGCCTTGCCCCAGGTGCGCAGCTGGATCGCATGCAGGTGCGCCGCGGCGGCCAAATCATCGCCTTCGACTACAAGGCCTATCTAGACAGTGGCGACCCGCAGCGACTGCCGCGCCTACAGACCATGGATGTGGTGTTTGTTCCAGCCTCCCCCTTGATCGGCAACGTCCAGATCGAGCTGGACGCCCGCGCCTTGCAAGCGACCGGTGACGCTGGCGAGGGGGGACAAGCGATCAAGGTGTTCGGCGAGGTGCGCCAACCCGGCAGCTTTGCCCATCGCCCGGGTATGACCGTGGTCGACGCGATCATGCGCGCTGGTGGCGTGACCCAGTTTGCCAGTGTGGAACAAGTGCGCATCATTGGGGCTGCCGGGCAGCCGCAATTGTTCAATCTGAAGGACCATCTGGACCTGGGGGCTGCCCGCCCGGCCATTGTGCTGACCCCTGGTGCGACGGTGTTCGTACCGCGGGAGACCGATGGCATCCGTGCCGGTGCCCAGATCGTCTATGTGATGGGTGAGGTGTTCAAGCCCGGTCCCTTTGAAACCAAGGATCCCTTGGCCTTTGTCGATGTGCTGGCAAATGCCGGTGGTCCGACCCGCTATGCCGACAGCCGCCAAATTCGGGTGCTACGCCAGGATGGCTCCGTCGAAGTCGTCGACATGGCGGAGCTGACCGGCAGTGGCGGGCGCGGCCCCATCATCCGCCCTGGCGACGCGATTCTGGTGCCCGAGAAAGCCGACCAGACCGAACCCTCCTGGTTGAAGGTGGAGCCTGGGCGGGCCGTCTATGTGATGGGCGCGATGCAGCGGCCCGGTCGCTATGAGTGGTCCAATGAAATGTCGATCCTGGACCTGTTGGCCCAGGCCGGTGGACCGACGCCGCGCAGCGACTTGGGCGCGATCCGGGTTACCCCGATGGGTGGGGCGCCCGTGGTGTTCGACCTCGGCGCCTATGCGCGGGAGGGGGGAGGGCGCCTGGCCCTGCCGCTCGTGCGCGCAGGCACCACGGTGTTTGTCCCGGAACTGCCCGACGATCCGCGCGACAACAAAAGCCAGTGGGTGCGCCAGCCCGCCGACCGGTCCATCTATGTGATGGGGGCGGTGCATGCGCCTGGCCGTTATGCCTTCGATCCCGCCTTGTCGTTCCTCGACATCCTCGCCGCAGCTGACGGCCCGACTCCCGATGCTGACCTGCGTCAGATCAAGATCACCCATCGCGACCCAGCGCGCGGTCAAGGCCCGGCCAACCGGGTCTCCACCACTGATCTCTCGCGCTTCTTTTCCACGGGCGATGAGCGGCTGTTGCCGCGGGTGCTGCCGGGGGACGTGATCTTCCTGCCCAACCGCACCAATGCCGAATGGCTCGACCGCTCCAAGGAGCAGACAGTGCGGGTGCTGGGGGCGATTGCCCGGCCCGGTCGCTATCGCTTCGATGACACCATGACCCTGTTGGACCTGCTGGCAGAAGCTGGTGGCCCAACGCCGAATGCGCTGGCGGACCGGATTGTGGTGGTCAACCTGTCCTGCTGCCGGGATCAAGCGCGCAGTTTTGACCTGCTGGGCTTTGCCCGCACGGGTGACTTTGCCAGCCTGCCAGTCGTGCGCGCCGGGGACACCGTCTACATCCCTGACCAATCGCAGTCCGGCTGGAATCAAGCCATGGCAACGGTGCGGGACATCGTGTCGATCCTGTCGATCTTCGCCTTGGTCGGAAAGATCTGAGCTATGCTGATCCCCCCTGGATGGAGCGAGATCGATCGCATCCATGCCCAAACTCTGGCTGGTCCAGCACCGACTTTGGCGGTGACTGCGGCCAGCCGCGGCGATGGCGTGACCTCCCTTGCCCTTGCTCTTGCCCGGCGTTCGGCTGCGACCGGGCGGCGGACGCTGCTGGTGGACCTTGCCTGGCATGCCCCCGCCGTGGCGGCGCGCACCGGCCTCGTCCCCTCTGCCTGGGGGGCGGACGCTGTGGCTGATGCCAGCACGGTGCCAGCTGTCTGGTGGTCCAACCATGACTTCGGCGTCCTGGCGCACTCAACCGACCCAGCTGCTTTGGGATTGCGCGATCCGGCCATGCTGCGGCGCGCGCTCGCGGCCTGGCAGCAGGTGGCGGAGCGGGTGGTGATCGATTGCTCGCCGGTGCTGACACGCAACGCGGCCAATATGCCAGCTGAAGCCGTGGCCGCTGCCGCTGCGGGCACGATCCTGGTGGTCAAGGCGGGCACCACCCGCACGGTGGCGCTGGAACAGGCGGTTGCGCGCTTGACGGATCGCGGCGCCAGCTTGCTCGGCATTGTCTATGACGACCGCGAGTGTCCCCTGCTGGCGGCCGAACTGGAGCGTGAGACACGGCGGCTGGATCGTGTGCTGCCGCATCCCATGGCGTGGCTGCGCCGCGCGATCCGTGCCTCCACTCTGTTGCGGCAGGAGGTTTAGCGATGCGCGCGCTGCTGGCCGCGGCTGGGGCAAGTGGAACGGTTGCCGCCGCCGCCCTGGTGATTGCCCATCCACTGGTGCTGATCGGCGTGGCGCTGGCGCCCTTGGCTGTGCTGGTGCCCTTGGCAGCACCGCTGCCGCTGGCGGTTGGCTTTGGCATCGCCTCAATGTTTCGCATCCATGAGGCGGTGCCAGCGTTGATGCCGCTGAAGCTGCCGCAGTTGCTGGCCTTGGGCACCTTGGCGGGCTTGGTGTGGGGCCTGTTGTCCGGTCGCGTCCGCGCCTTCTGGTCGGTGGAGTTAAGTTGGTTTTTGGGGTTCACCGTCCTGATCACCCTCGGGGCATTGGTTGCCACCGACCGCAGCCACGCTCTGGGGCTGGTGACCGGCACTTGGCTGAAGATCGCGTTGATGGTGCCAGCCCTCGCCTGGATCGCCGATCGACCCTGGCACTTTCGGCTGTTCTGCCGCGCCGCTGTGGTCACCGGTGTCGGGATCGCCAGCCTTGCCCTCTACAACAAGGCGAATGGGATAGGCTTGGTGGAAGGCACCCGCGTCACCATCGGGCGGGACATTGGTTCCCAATTGGGGGATCCCAACGATTTGGCGCTGGTGCTGCTGTTTCCAATTTCCTTCGCCCTGGCACTGACGCTGCGCCGCGGCCTGGGTGCGGCTGATCGGCTGGTGGGCGCTGCCGGGTTTATCACCTGCGTGCTGGGGGTGCTGGCAACGCAAAGCCGCGGCGGCCTGTTGGGGATCGTCGCTGTAACGGGCCTTGCCGCGTGGCGGCGCGTGCGCAGCAAGGCACTCTTGTTGACAGCAGGTGGCCTTGCCCTCGTTGGCTTGATGGCCGTGGCGGGCATCTCCAGCCGTGCCTCTGGTGGCGCCCATGAGGATGGAATTGATGAGTCGGCGATGGGTCGACTCTATGCCTGGGGTGCTGCGTGGCGCATGGCTTTGGCCCGACCCTTGACCGGTGTCGGCGCCGATAACTTCCACGACAACTACTTCTTCTTCTCTCGTCACTGGGACGGCAAGAACCACGCAGTCCATTCCACCTGGTTTCAAGTGCTGGCGGAGACTGGCTTTCCGGGCCTGATCGTCTACGGGACCCTGTTGACCCTCACCCTGCGCACCGCGTGGCGGCTGGCAGGCCAAACCGCTGTACCCGGTCGCGATGGGGCCTGGTACGCCGCGACAGCCGAAGCCATGGCCGCTGGCATCATCGGCTTCGCCGTCGCGGGCACCTTCCTCA
Source organism: Alphaproteobacteria bacterium (assembly GCA_004292755.1). Classification (GTDB taxonomy): domain Bacteria; phylum Pseudomonadota; class Alphaproteobacteria; order Elsterales; family Elsteraceae; genus RDXE01. The sequence goes on along the minus strand of RDXE01000038.1, from coordinate 122,494 downwards.
CCATGGCCTACGCCTGGGGCTTTCCAATGCTGCTGGCAGCAACATTGGCGTTGGCGCGCGCCATGACCACCACGCGACTCTCGTCGCCCTCCGGCTCGTAGGAGACCTCACGATGACTGCTCTATCCCCGCCCGCCATTGCGGACTTCGGTATCGAACCTGAGCTTGCCCGCGCGCTGGGCCGCCTCGGCTGGACCCTAACCCCAGCCGATCAGCACCAACCCGTGCGCGCTGCCATGGTGCCAGTGGAGCGGATTGCGAATGCTGCCGACTTGGCGGTGCCCGTGTTTGCGACCGGCCGTCAGGTCAGCTTTGACCAACGGCTCGCGGCGCTACGCGCTGGCGTGGCCGGGGTGATTCCGCTGCCTGCTAGTGATGGGGAGATTATCGCCATTCTTGATCCTGTGCTGCACCCGCGGCCCGAAACCGCGGATCGGCGCATCCTGTTGGTGGATGATGATCCATCCGTCCTGTTGCTGTATGGCAATTGGTTGGAGCGCGCAGGCTACCATGTGTTCCATGCCACCTGCGGGGCCGAGGCGCTTGATGCGTTGGAGCGCTTCGCCCCCGAAGCCTTGGTGGTCGATCTCACACTGCCCGATTGCTCCGGCGATGAACTGGCCCGCCTCGTGCGACAGCAGCCACATTTTGCGGCTCTGCCAATCCTGTACCTCTCGGCCGAGCGGCGACCGGTCCGTCAGGGGATGGCGCTCAGCCAGGGTGGGGACAGCTTTATCGTCAAACCCGCCACGGCAGACACACTGCTGGGGCATGTTGGGGCGGCGCTGACGCGCCAGACCCAACTGTCCGGGTTGCTGTCGCGCGATCCGATGACGGGGTTGTTGAATCCCGTCGCCTTTCGCCGGGATTTGCAGCAAAGCATCGCGCTGGCCCAGCGGGCCTGCACGCCCCTGTCGCTGGCGCTGATCGATGTCGATCACTTCAAGGCGATCAATGACCAGTGCGGCCACCCCGTCGGCGACCGCGTGCTGCGGCGCCTCGCCCGCCATCTGGTCGCCGGTCTCAGGCATGTGGATTTGGTGGGCCGCTTGGGTGGGGAGGAGTTTGCCGTGTTGCTGTCCAACACCCCTGGCGAGGCGGCGATCCGGGTGATTGACGGTCTGCGCGCCAGCTTTGCCAGCCTTCCCCCCGAAACGCGGCTACCAGACGAACCGGCCCAGGTGACTTTCTCGGCCGGGGTGGTCCGCTGGGATGGGGTAGAGGTGGGCGAGCATCTGCTGGCCCGCGCGGACACCCATCTCTACGCGGCTAAGGCCGCGGGGCGGAACCAGGTGAAGGGGTAGGTGGCGGCACCCCGTCCGGCACCTCCTCCTTGTTCCCCCAGCGGGCCCAGAAGCTTTGGAACCCGTCGGCGATCTCCTGCACACCGGGCATGCGACCGGTGTCGGCGTGGAAACGGCGCAGATACTCCACATAGGCGCGGCCCAGCGCGTAGGTGGTGGCAGCAGCGACGGTGCCGCTGACTGCGCCCCCGACCAAGGAGCCGACGCCAGGGATCAGCTTTAACACCTGACTGGCGGCGAAGCGCCCGGCGGCTGTAGAGGCCAGGGCCCCCACCATGGAGATGGCGATCGGCTTCAGGCTGTTGCTCTCCATCCGCACGCCCATGCGCAGGCTGGTGGCGATCACCATCTTCACCTGCACGGCGAAGACGGTGGCAACATCGGCGACCGGAATCGGCAAAGCGCCGGAGCCACCAGCCGATAGGGCGAGTTTCTTCACCACGGCCAGGGCGCGCTCGGTGCGGCGGGCGATGTCCACGCGCTGCACGGCATCGAAGGCTGCACGGCGATCCTCCGGCAGCACTTTGTCGCTGGCATCGATCAGCGCCTCCAGCCCGACGGGGGCAAACCGGATGCCTTCGACCAGCCGCTCCGTCGTCTGGACCCGCAGCACCCTGCGGGCCGAGGGTGGATGCCAGACCACCCGATCCTCGGCTGTCAGGCCGATCCACGGCACCTGTCGCTGATCGAGGTCGCTAATCACGCGGGTGATGTCAGGCGTTGCCGAGGTGGGCAGCAGCAGCCAAGCCAGCGCGGGCATCGCCTCGGGATCGGGATGCCATTGGCTGGCATCGCCTGCCAGCACGCGCATCAAGTCCGCCTCCCCCGGCGGCTCGGGGCGCAATTGCAGCACGCCCCCACGATCCGCTGCAGGCACGCACTCTGCGACGAGGCACGCGGCGAGCAGGTCGTGCCGCTCAGCGGCGGTGCCGCCCAGGACCAACAGATTGATCCGCCCCAGGCTGGCGCGCTCCGACGTGATTGCCCCCGTCCAGGGGGAGAGCGGGACGGCGTCGACAGCCCCCTTCAACCAGCCACCCACCTTCTGCATCCAGCCTCCACTGTCCCCCTCCGGCAATGGTGTAGCCCCTGGGTCGGGGCTGAGCGGCAGCGGAGCCGTGGTCGTGGGGAGCGCAGCTGCCACCACAGGCGGCACCACCACGGGAGCCGCCGGGCTTAGCGAGGCCGCCGGACGTGCGCTGGTGGTCCAGCGTTGCCAGAGCCGCCAGGGCCAGGTTTTGCGGTGGCGCAGCCGGGCGATGGTGCGGGCGAGAGTGACCAGCGCCTCGTCACTGGCATCGGGCAGGGCCAGCAGCGCCTTGTCCAGTTGGTGCAAGTCTGTTTTGGCGTCCGGTCGTCCCCCCAGCCGGGTGACCGCATGGCGGGCAAGGTCCAGCGGAGTGCCGCTGCCAGCAACATCTGCGACCCAGGCGCTGATCGCGGCTGCGATCAGATCGGGCCAGCGATCCGGCGCTTCCTCCAGCCGCGGATCGGACACAAGGTCGGGTCGGTGCTGGCGGACCAACGCCACCATGTCAGCGGCTTCGCGGCGGCGGCAGCCCGCCAGCAACCCAGTGAAGTCGCGCGCGTCGGCCAAGGCCTTGTGCAGCGGATCCTCGGTCGGCGTGGTCATGGGGTCAGCTCTCCGGCCAGCGCCGGTGCAGCCACAGCCATTGCTCTGGCCGGTCGCGAATCCAGCCCTCCATGATCCGATTGATCACCGCCGTGCCCTCGCGGATATCGGCGTCGCGTTCGCCCGTGCGTGGCAGCACCAGGATGGGGCCGACTGTGACGCGGAACTGCACGCCCTTCAGCCGCTCCACCCGCATGGGCAGCACCGGGCAGTCAAAGCGCAGCGCCAGTTGCGTGAGTGCCGGAGCGGTCATCGCGGGACGACCAAAGAAGGGGACGGCGATGCCGTCATTCATCTTCTGATCCACCAGCATGCCAACATGTTCGCCCTTCGCCATGGCAACCATGGCTTGGCGCGCACCCTCCCGGCCCTTGGGCAGCAGGCGACCGCGCGGCGTGTTCCGGCAATGCTTGAGCAGCTTGTCGAGGTAGGGGTTGTTGACCGCGCGATAAACGACGGCCAGCGGCAGGTTCTGCTGTTCACAGATCGGGGGCAGCACCTCCCAATTGCCGAGATGGGCGGTGAACAGCATGCCGGTCCAATTGTCATCGCGGATCGCGTGCACAAACTCCACGCCAACAATCTCCACCCGCTCGCGCGTGATGCGCGACAGATGAGGGAATTCCGCAAACACCCGGCCCAGATTTTCAAACACGCCTTCCAGGATCACATCCCGCTCGATCTCCGGCAGATCGGGGAAGGCGAGGCGCAGGTTGGTGCGTCCAACGCGGGCGACTGGCAGATAAGGGCCGAAGGTGCGAAACACCGCTCCCCCCACCATCGAGGCGATGTCCATCGGCAACAACCGAAACAGCGCATAGAGGGGGAAGATGATGGCGGCCTCGGCCAGCCAGAGCGCCTGCTTCAACCAGTGCATGGCGCCCTCCCGGGGATCAGCTGTGCTGCAGCGGCTGGATCGTCAAACACCAAGCGCACGGCTACCTCCAAAACCTCGGCCGCCACGGCAGGCGGCAGCCGAACGCGATCTTTCTGCGTGGTGATCAGCCGAGCCTGCACCTGTCGCGCCTCCGCCAGCAGCCGATCCAGATCGGCACCGGAATAGCGATGATGATCGGCAAAACTATGGGTGCCAACCAGATTGGCGCCCATCTCCTGCAGGGTCTCAAACACTTTGGAGGGGCGCCCGATGCCCGCAAAGGCAATCAGCGGCTGATCGCCCAGGTCCATAGGGACTGGGACCAGCCGGGCGGTCACCACGGGGCAGGACGCTGGCAGCGGCAGGATGCCTGCCCGGTCTGGCCCGACCAGGATCACGGCATCGGCGCGGGCCAGCCCCTCCGCGACGGGTTCGCGCAGCGGCCCTGCCGGCAACAGGCGGCCATTGCCCCAGCCAACGCCGCCGTCGATCACCACCAGCGCTCGGTCATAGACCAGCCGCGGTGTTTGGAACCCGTCATCCAGGATCAACAGGCTGGCGCCAATGTCGATGGCAGCAGCAGCGCCGACCACGCGATCGCGGCACACGATGGTGGGGGCGGCCCGCGCCAACAGCAGCGGCTCGTCGCCAACCTCGCCTGCGTCATGGGTGGCGGGATCAACCAGCACAGGACCCGCCAAGCGCCCACCATAGCCGCGGCTGAGGAAGGCGGGGCTGTGCCCGGCGGTGCGCGCAATCTCGGCCAGAGCCAACGCCGTTGGGGTCTTGCCCGTGCCACCAGCGGTCAAGTTGCCGACGCAAATCACCGGCACGCTGGCGTGGATCGGGCGAGTGAGGCGGCGCTGTAGGGCACCGGCCCCAGCAATCGCGAAACCGAGGGGGGCCAGCAGACGGGCGGGCACGCCATCCTCGGCCCAGAAACGCGGCGCCTTCATGCCACCTCCGCCGGGTGGATTAGGGGGGTGTTGCAGCGTCGATCGGCCTCGTGGGTGACGGCGACCAGGGCGGCCTCAATCGTGCGGGTCAGGGACTCCGCATCGCCCGAGGGTAGGATCGGCTCGCCAAACACAAAGCATGCCCGCCCGAATGGCAGCGGGATCACCAAGCTGTCCCAGCTGCGCGCTATGCGGCGGCGGGTGATGCCGAAGGCGACGGGAACCACCTTGGCCTTTGCCAGCAACGCCAGTGCGCCAACGCCATTGGCGGCGCGCATGCGCGGGCCCCGCGGTCCATCGGGGGTGATGGCGACGCAGCGACCCGCCTTCAGCAGCCGCACCAAACCCTTCAAACCCTGCGCCCCGCCGTTGGAGGTGGAGCCAGCAACATTGCCGATGCCGAAATGGGTGATGGTGCGGGCGATCATCCGACCGTCGCGATGCTCCGAGATGAGCACGTCCATGGCATAGCCGCGAGGCCAGACAAACGGCATCAGCGTCAAGCGTCCGTGCCAAAAGGCCAGGATGAAAGGCTCGCGCGTGGCGATCAACTGGTCGAACCCCTGGGCGTGGTGGCGATCCCAGCGCAGGGTCAGGTTGATCAGGCGTAAGGCACTGGCGATCAGCCAGCAGAGAGCCGCCTGGACGCTGTCGTTCCGCAATAGACGCTTGGTCAGCCGCATGATGGCGGCGGTTTACACTGTGACCCCGCGTCTGGCTATGCCGGACGCGGGATGGGCGCCAAGTTCTCGTAGAATTGCCGGGTGGAGGCATCCCAGGAGAAGCGCTCCGCAAACGCGCGGCAACTTTCCCCCGCCAGCCCCAGAGCCTGACGACAGGCCTCGCCCAAATCCTCCAACAGCACACCAACCGGGGGATTTTGCGGCGCGTCGGCCAGCACATCCATCGGCCCTGGCACCGGGTAGGCCGCGACTGGCACACCGGAGGCCAGCGCCTCCAGAATCACCAAGCCGAAGGTGTCCGTGCGAGAGGGAAAGACGAACACATCGCCAGCGGCAAAGCAGCGGGCCAAGTCATCGCCCTCGCGCGCGCCAAGGAAGCGGACATCTGGCCACTGGGCGGCCAGTTGCTGGCGCTGCGGGCCGTCGCCCACCACCACCTTGCTACCCGGCAGGTCAAGCGCCAGGAACGCCTCGATGTTCTTCTCCACTGCCACCCGACCAACATACAGCCAGATCGGGCCGGGCAGGGTGACGAACTCATCGGGCCGGTCGTTGCGCGGACGGAACAGGCTGGTGTCCACACCACGGGACCAACGGGCCAGATTCTGGAAGCCGCGCGCCTGCAACTCCCGCTCAATCGAGGGCGTGGCGACCATCACCTTGGCGGCCTTGCCGTGGAACCGGCGCAGCAACGCGTAGGACAGCGCCAGGGGTACGCGGGCGCGGGCGCGCACATACTCTGGAAAGCGCGTATGGTAGCAGGTTGTGAATGCCAGTCCGCGCTTCAGGCAATAGCGCCGGGCGGCATAGCCGAGCGGCCCCTCGGTGGTGATGTGGATGGAGTGCGGGGCAAACTCGTCCAGCAGCCGGGCGAGCTTCCGACCAGGGAACACCGCGAGCCGGATTTCCGGGTAAGACGGGCAGGGCAGGGAGCGAAATCGGTCTGGACCAATCACCTCCACCTCATGCCCGCGACTGATCAAGACATCGCGCGTCCGTTCCATCGTTCGCACCACGCCGTTCACCTGCGGGTGCCACGCGTCGGTGACGATCGCGATCCGAGTCATGACGGGATGGTCACCGGTTCCGGTGCCGTTAGCGTCCAGGCGTTCAACTGCCGACGATCCGCCCAATCCAGTACCTCCAACCGGCCATCGGCGTGCTCCACCAGCGCGGTGCAGCTCTCAACCCAATCGCCATCATTTGCATATAGGATGGAGCCGATCTGACGCAACTCGGCCTTGTGGATATGGCCGCAAACCACGCCTTCAACCCCGCGCTCCATCGCCGCAGCAGCCACGGCCTCCTCGAACGAGGAGACGTAGGAGACAGCGTTCTTCACGCGGGTTTTCAGCCAAGCAGACAAGGACCAATAGCTTAAGCCCAGCCGCCGACGAATGGCGTTAAACCAGCGATTGACGACAATCGAGAGGTCATAGGCCATGTCGCCCAGCACCGCGAGCCAGCGGGCATAGCGGACAATGCCGTCGAATTGGTCGCCATGCAGGATCAGCAAGCGGCGGCCATCCGCGGTTTCGTGGATCACTTCGTCGACAATCGGGATTGGGCCGAATTGCAGGCCCACGAATTGGCGCAGGGCCTCGTCATGATTGCCGCAGACATAGATCACGCGCGTGCCCTTGCGGGCTTTGCGAAGCACCTTCTGCACAATATCGTTGTGGGTTTGCGGCCAGTACCAGGATTTCTTTAAACGCCACCCGTCGATAATGTCACCGACTAGATACAGCGTCTCACATTCAGTGAATTTCAAGAAATCAAGCAGGGCATCGGCAGAGCAGCCGCGGGTGCCAAGATGGACATCAGAAATCCAAATCGTGCGGAACCGCAGGGCGGGGACCTCCATGTCCATGTTCAGACCTCCGCCATAGGGGACTGGAACCGCTCCAATCCTATCAAACCTTAGTCGTTGGCATCGGAGAATGCCCCCGAGTCCAATGGAGAATCTAGGCCCCCCGGCTCGGCGCGGCTCTGATGACAGAGACGCTCAGCGCTGTCGAGTGCCCTTTGTGTCCCCAACTACAAACTTCATATAGACGACGCCGGGCGGAAACCAAGCCGACTTGGAGAATTCGCAGGACCGTCACGAACCCTGCGGTGCGTGGGGTTACTCCCCGATTTGCAGCACCTTCCCCAGGGTGCGGGCGCGCTGCGCCGCGATCAGGAAGGCCGCCGAGGACGATCACCACCCCTCAGGCAAATTTCTCCGCCCCAGGGGGTTGGGGCATGGAGCGTGGGGTATCGCAGCTCGTCTCGGTAGACCGCCAGCGCGCCGAGGTGTTGGAGGAGTGGTGGGGGTGTGGTACACCTGTGTCAATCCAGTTTGGAGTTGGCCTGCATGAGCACTGTTAGCATCGCCGCTGATCCGACCGAGGCTGCGGACGATCCGGCGTCAGCTAACGCTCTCGCGATCGACCCATCGATCATCGCCGGACTGCCTGAACCGACGACAACAGATGATGCCTTTGAGCATTGGCTGCGCACAGACGCGGTTGCGACCTACGACGCCATGAAGGCAGACCCCAGCCGCGTCCGCAGCGTCGAGCAGGTCCGGGCAGCCCTTCTCACACATCTCGATAGCCGACGGACGCTGAAACAACAACCAGAGGCCTGCTGAGTCGGCATGCGACGCCGGATCGTTGGCTTCGCGCCCGAGGCGCAAGCAGATCTTGTCGCACTCGCCGACTGGATTGCGGACAAAGCGGGCGAGACCGCAGCAGAGCGGTATCTTGATCGCATTATCGCCGCGTGTCTGTCGCTTGCAATCACTGCAGAGCGCGGCACTCAGCGCAATGACCTGAGACAAGGTCTGCGAACAATGGGTTTCGAACGCCGCGCTACGATCATCTTCACGGTCGAGTCGGCAGAAGTTCTGATTCTGCGCGTCTTTTACGGCGGCCAGAACTGGGAAACGGCGTTCCAATAGCTTGCCGCGAAGCATCCCTCACCGATCGTCAAAGACCGTGTCAGGTAGACGATGAATCGCCCCGGTGCCGTGGCCGTGGTGCGGTGATCGGTGAAACTGCCATCCACAGACACGCGCGCGCAGCCGCTGGCAGTGTGGGCGATACAGGCAGGGTCTATGTAATGCTGCAACCCGAGAAACAGGGGGTAAAGATGGAAAGGATCAAGGGGCAGGCGTCCTGGCCACCCGGAACCCGATCACGTCTCCGCGGACGCCGGGCGGGAAGTCGAAGCGACTGGCTGAACGGAGGATGACGGGGAAGTTGAACCACGAACCGCCGCGTACGACGCGCAGTCTACAGTTACCACTGGGGCGCACTCCGCCCGTTCCTGGATGCCCTGCGTAGCTGCCATGCCAGCAATCTTCCACCCATTCCCAGACGTTCCCATGCATGTCAAACAAGCCCCAGGCGTTCGCTTGATATGAGGCGACCGGCGCCGGACCATCACTTGGGTGATAGCGCGCATTGCTTGGGCTGACCTGGTTGCCCCAGGAATAGCGTGTCGTAGTCCCGGCCCGCGCGGCGTATTCCCATTCAGCCTCACTCGGAAGGCGATATCGCCCACGATCATTTGGCCCTTTGGTTTGGTTTAACCACGCAATGAATGCCTGGGCATCCTGCCATGAAACATTCACCACCGGTGCCTGATCACCGCGTGAATTGCGCTGCATGAAGTCATTTGTCACCAAATCACCACGCACCACCAGGAAGCGTTTGAACTGCCCCAAAGTCACTTCGGTTTTCGCCAATTGAAACGCCTGCGCAATCGTAACCCGCGTCTCGGGTGTTTCGGCATCACCTGCATCGGCATCCAGCGCCGCCCCCGATGGGCAGGCAGGCGCCAAAAGCGCTTGACCCAGGAACGCCCGGCGGCGGTTTTCCTCTACCTGGGCGGAGTTGAGGTTGCAGCTTCCCATGAAGAAAGTGCCCGCGGGGATGGTGACAATGCCCAGATGATTGGTAAACTCTTGTGCGCGCGCACTGGGTGCCGCCAGCAACACCACCGCCACGCCGCAGCCTGCAATCAACCTTTGAAACGACACCATCTCATACCCCTGACTTGGTGGTTTTAGGCCGACACTAGTGGATCAAACCAAACGGTTCGAACCGTTCGGTTTGATCGACAAGACATTGTTTTTGTGGAGTGATTCACGAAAAATTGGGAACCAAGCGTTTCGATCAGACCACTAGACCGGAGGTGTCTTGAATCCGGCGCCTACTCCCCCATTTGCAGCAACTTCCCCAGGGTGCGGGCGCGCTGGAAGGCGATCAGGAAGGCTGTCGCGGCGACGACAAACAGTATAGCATTCAGGGCGATTGCGGCAACAAAGTGGACGACTGGGAACGCGTCCTGGAACAGCACCGCCCGCATTCCTTCGAACACATGGGTGCTGGGCAGGCTGAGGGCGAGGGGTTGTAGCCACGCGGGCAGAGTGGCGACGGGGTAGTAGATGCCAGAGATCGGGGCGAGGGCGAACACCGCCACCCAGGCAAAACTCTCCGCGCCCAACCCATAGCGCAGGATCAAGGCAGAGACGGCGATGCCAATCACCCAACCCATCACCAGCAAGTTGGCGAAGAACGCAATCAGCGGCAGGCCAAGGCTGAACAGATTGAAGTGATACAGCGGGATCGCCACCAGCACCGCTGGCAACAGGCCGATGGTGGTGCGCACCAAGCTCATCCCCATCAAGGCTGCCAGAAACTCCACGGGCCGTAGGGGGGCGACGAACAGATGGCCCAGATTGCGGCTCCACATCTCCTCCAGAAAGGAGACGGAGACACCCAGCTGAGCGCGGAACAGCACATCCCACAGCAGCACGGCCGCGATCAAGACCCCCGCCGCCTGGGCAACCCAGTTGGAGTGGGTCATGAAGAACTGCGTGATGAAGCCCCACAGAATCATCTGCACCATCGGCCAATAGGCCAACTCCAACAGTCGCGGCCAGGAGCCACGCAGCAGATAGAGGTGACGGGTCATCAAGGCCCAAACGCGCGACAGGCTCATGGGGCAGGGTCCGTGGATGCATCTTTCGCGCGGGCGATATCCAAAAACACCTCCTCCAAAGAGGTGCGGCCATAGCGGGCGATCAGATCGGCTGGCGTGCCGCGGTCCACCAGCCGCCCCCGGCGGAGCATCACGACGTCGTCGGCCAGACGCTCCACCTCACCCATATTATGGGAGGCGAGCAGGATGGTCGCCCCCGTCGCAGCCCGGTAGGTTTCAAGGTAGCTTCGGACCCAGTCGCCGGTGTCAGGGTCGAGGGAGGCTGTCGGCTCATCCAGCAACAACAGGTCAGGGCGATTGACCAGCGCCTTGGCAAGCGCCACGCGGGTGCGCTGCCCAGCTGACAAGCTGCCGGTGGCCCGATCCAGAAAGGCAACCAAGTCAAGGTCCTCTGCCAACTCCGCCACCCGCCGATGGGGATGGGGGACGCTGTAGAGCCGGGCATAGACCAGCAGGTTTTGTCGCACGGTCAGCCGGTGCGGCACATCGACATAGGGGGATGAGAAATTCATCCGTCCCAGCACGCGAAATCGATGCCGGATCATGTCTTCGCCCAGCACCTCAATGCTGCCCGAGGTGGGAGTCAGCAAACCCAGCAGCATCGACAGGGTTGTGGTCTTGCCTGCACCATTGCCGCCGAGGAGGGCGAGGGTCTGGCCGCGACGCACGTCAAACGTCAGGCGATCCACAGCGATGTCGGTGCCATACACTTTGGTCAGGTTCACCACGGATAACGCGGAACTGGCTTGGTCGGCACTCATCGGTCTACGAGATAGGACATCGGCGGGAGGAAGCAAATGATTCGTGCGTTGAAGCGTCCGCTTGGCGGGTCGAGCGAGGCGCTGGTGGAAAGTGAACCGCGCCGGGGGGTGAAGGTTCGCACCCTGTTGCTGATCCGCTGGCTGGGTCTTGCTGGACAGTCGGTTACGCTTGGGTTTGTCGCCTATGGTATGGGGGTTGAACTACCAGTGGCAGACTGTCTGGCACTGCTGGTTGCCTCTCTCCTGGTCAATGTTCTGCTGATGACCACCCGGCGGACTGGGGACTGGCTGCCGGAGCCGCTGGCGGCGCTCAACTTAGGGTTTGATATTCTGCAACTCTCCGCGCTGTTATACTTGACCGGCGGATTGCAGAACCCCTTCTCGATCCTGATCGTGGCGCCGATTGTGGTGTCGGCCACCATTCTGGGCTCAACCTACACCATGAGCCTGTCACTGTTCGCGGTGGCTGCAACCACGCTGCTGGGGTTATTCCACCGCCCGTTGCCGTGGCCCGCCCCCGGCTTGCAGCTGCCGGAACTGTACATCTTCGGGGTGTTTGCCGCGATTGTGCTGGGGATCGCGTTCCTCGGCATCTATGTCGGCCGGGTGGCGCAGGAAAACCGCGCGATGTCGACGGCGCTGGCGGCCACCCAGTTTGCCCTGGCGCGCGAGCAGCGCTTGTCATCGCTGGGTGCTCTCGCTGCTGCTGTCGCCCACGAGCTGGGCACGCCGCTCGGCACCATCCACTTGGTCGCGCGGGAGTTGGAGCGCGAGGTGGAGGAGGACGACCCGATCCGGGAAGACATCCAGTTGCTATCCTCCGAAAGCCGTCGCTGCCGCGATATCCTCGCCAAGCTTGCCGCTGCCCCTGAGACCGAGGGTGGTGCGCCCTGGCACCATCCGCCGCTGTTGTCTTTGGTGGCGGAAGTGATCGAGCAAGTCTCCAGTGTTCGACCGATAGACTTGGTGCGCGGTGGTGATGGTGGCGCGGGCGAACCGCTGGTGGAGCGTCGACCCGAAACCATCCACGGCTTGTGGAATTTCATTCACAATGCCGCTGGCTTTGCGCGTCAGAAAGTGTCGGTCACTGTGGGCTGGGACGCACGGCAAATCACCGTGGCGGTCGAAGACGATGGTCCCGGGTTCCCACCCGGCCTCAGAGAGCGTTTGGGGGAACCATACATCTCTACACGCCCAGGTGGGACAGAAGGTCACATGGGCTTAGGCGTGTTTATTGCGACCACACTACTCGGACGCACCGGGGGACGCGTCAGCTTTGGTCAGTCGGCCAGTGGCGGCGCACGCGTCGTGATCCGGTGGCGGCGCGGTGACCTGGAGGTCGCCAACGCGTCGTAAGGGGGTGGTTCATGATGGCAACCGAAACGGTGACCCATCAGCCGGCGGCAATCAGCCGTCGTTTGTTGCTGGTGGATGACGATCAGCCGTTCCTCAATCGGCTGGCACGCGCCATGGAAAAGCGCGGCTTTGCCGTCAAAACTGCAGACAGTGTCGCGGCTGGCATCGCGCTGGCGGAAAGCGACCCGCCGGACTATGCGGTGGTCGATCTGCGGCTGGCCGATGGCTCTGGTCTCGATGTTGTGGCGGCTCTGCACAAGATCGACGTCGACATCCGCATCATCATGCTGACGGGCTATGGCGCCATCGCCACGGCTGTGGCGGCGGTGAAGGCCGGGGCGATCGACTATCTGCCAAAGCCCGCCGATGCTGACCAGATTGAGGCCGCCCTGATCGCCCGCGACGGCGAAATGCCGCCGCCACCAGATCTGCCGATGTCGGCCGAGCGGGTGCGGTGGGAGCACATCCAGCGGGTGTTCGAGCAGTGCGACCGCAATGTCTCGGAAACGGCTCGTCGGCTGCGCATGCATCGGCGCACCTTGCAGCGCATCCTCGCCAAGCACGCACCCCGGCCCTAGGCGCAGGTGGTGGAGACGCGGGGCTGATCCGGGTGACGGGGTCAACAGGGTGGCGCGCCAGTGCCGTGGCCGCGCTGATGACGCTTGTGAGCAGCGCTGCCGTTGAGGCTCAGGGGCGTGGGGTCCGTGCGTCACCCGTCCTTGATCTGCCAACGGTCGGCGTGCTGGTTGATCTGGCGAGTGGTGTCCCCGAGGTTCAGGCTGTGCAGCATCTGCCACCGGGGACGGAGGTGGTGCTGGGCCGGGGTCATCTGGTGCTGTCCAGCGTGGACGGCTGTCGGCGCTACACGCTGGATGGTGGCCGCGCGACAGTTGGACCGGATCGGGTTGAGGTGTCTGGTGGGCGGTTGAGGGTTGACGAGCAACCGAACTGCCAGCCGATCCGCCCGCAGGCGCACGGGGACGCGGCGTTTCCAGGGGCTGTGTGGCGGGATCGCGTGGTGCGCGGGCCGGTGCCGGTGTTCAGTTGGGCTGGCGCCGGGGCGAGCGTGAGTGTCACGGCCGTGGATGTCATGCCACCCCAGGTGGTGTGGCAGGCGCGTGGGGTTGCTGGCTGGCTCGCCTATGCGGGACCCCCGTTGATCCGGGGTGCCCGCTATCTGGTGGAGGCGACCACGACCGATGGCCGTGTCACCGGCGCCCTGTTTCTGATCGATCCCGACCAGGATCGCCTGCCGGTGCTGGCGGCGCGTCTGGTGCCGGTGACTGACTCACGACTTCGTCTCGCAACCGTTGTTGCCGCCACCCAGGCCCTCGCGCCATGATCGGGCTGGAATGAGATCGGTCGCACCCCCTTCGTGCGCGCTGTCGCGCCGGGCGCTGCTGGTCACGGGATTGGTGGCTGGCTGCCAGGCAGCCCTGCCGGGACTGCCGCCACTGCGCCTCAGTGCCGATCAGGAGCAGGAGCTGGGTACCCGCGCCCTCCCATCCCTGATCGATGCCGGTGGCGGCGCCTATCCATCGGCCTCGGTGCAACAGGCGATGGGGGAGGTGCTGCGCCCGCTGGCAGCCCTTGCCACGCGGTCGCTTCCCTGGCGGGCGCTGGTGCTGGACGATCCGCCCCCGCGCCTCATGGCGGTGCCCGGTGGCACCATCTTGGTTGCGCGCGGTCTGGTGCGCCTTGCCGCCAGCGAGGATGGGCTGGTTGCCGCTCTTGCCCATGCTCTTGCCCATTTGGAGGAGGCGCATGCCGCCCGGCTGGAGCAGGCCGCCAGCGTTGAGGGTTTGATCCAGCTGGTGCAACGCGGCCATGGCCCCACCTTGGAGGCTGCTGCCGATCAGCGCGCCCGCGCGCTGCTGGTGCAGGCAGGGCGCAGTCCCCGCCGGGCCGCTGGTCTGTTTGAGGTGTTGGCGCGGGTGGAGCCGGAGGCCAGCACCTGCCTGGTTGCCAGTGCCGCCGATGCCAGCCAACGCAGCCCCCTCTGGCAGCGGCCTGCCACGGCTGAGCCCCCGCCGCTGGCGGCCAGCCCTGCATTTCAACAGTTGAAGATCACATTTCCAACGCCGCGCGCCCTACCCATGCCAGCGGCGCGTATGGGGTAGCGGGTTGTTGGCTGCAAGCCGCATTGACGCAGTGCACCATGATGCTTAAGCAAGGTGCCCGGACAAACGCTGCGCCGGTTCCGCAGCGGGGGAGGAACCATGAAGGTCCTGGTCGCCGTCAAACGGGTGGTGGATTACAACGTGAAGATCCGGGTGAAACCGGACCAGAGCGGCGTTGAGCTTGCCAACGTCAAGATGTCGATGAACCCCTTCGACGAAATCGCTGTCGAAGAGGCGGTGCGCCTGAAGGAAGCGGGCAAGGCCACGGAAGTGGTCGCGGTCTCGATCGGTCCTGCCGGTGCCATGGAAACCTTGCGCACGGCGCTTGCCATGGGCGCTGACCGTGCCATTCACATCGCAACCGATGCCGAAGTGCAGCCCCTGGCGGTTGCCAAACTGTTGAAGGCGGTGGCGGTGAAGGAAGCACCGGGTCTGGTGATTCTGGGCAAGCAAGCCATTGATGACGACAGCAACCAAACCGGCCAGATGCTGGCCGCTCTGACTGGCTGGCCGCAGGGCACCTTCGCCTACCGCATCGCTGTCAGCGATGGTCAGGTGGAGGTGGTGCGCGAGGTGGATGGCGGGCTGGAAACCGTCGCCCTCACGCTTCCGGCGGTGGTTACGGCTGATCTGCGCTTGAATGAGCCGCGCTACGCCTCGCTGCCGAACATCATGAAGGCCAAGAAAAAGCCGATTGATGCGCTGACGCCGGACGCTCTCGGCGTGGATATCACGCCACGGCTCAGCACCCTCAAAGTGACGGAGCCAGCCAAGCGCCAGGGCGGCGTCAAAGTCGCCTCGGTGCAGGATTTGGTGTCGAAGCTGAAGACAGAAGCGAAGGTGATCTAGCGATGGCCGTTCTCGTGATTGCCGAGCACGACGGCTCGGCCCTGAAGCCCGCAACTCTGCACGCCGTGGGTGCTGCTGCGCGCTTGCCCGGCCCGATTGAGGTGCTGGTCGCAGGCCAGGGCAGCAGTGCGATTGCCAGTGCCGCCGCTGGAATTCCCGGCGTGGCGACTGTTCTGCACGCTGACGCAGCAGATTACGCCGCTCGCCTGCCAGAGGCTGTCGCCCCGCTGATTGCCAGCTTGGCGTCGGGCTACACCCATGTGGTGGCGGCGGCGACCACAGTGGGCAAGAATCTCTTGCCGCGCGCAGCTGCCCTAGCCGACAGCCAGCAAATCTCCGAAGCGATCGAGATCGTGGATGCGGAGACCTTTGTGCGCCCGATCTACGCAGGCAACGCGCTGGCGACAGTGAAAAGCGCTGACGCGGTGAAGTTCGTCACCATCCGCATCACCAACTTCGACGCTGCGGCTGCCACGGGTGGCAGCGCTGCGATCAAGGAGGTGGCGGCAACGGGTGGTCCTGTTGGCGCCCAGTTCGTGAAGGCGGAGCTGCAAGTCTCCGAACGCCCGGAGTTGACCGCCGCCCGCGTCGTCGTGTCTGGTGGACGCGGCATGCAGAATGGCGAAAATTTCGCCATGCTCGAAAAACTGGCAGACCGTCTGGGCGGCGCTGTCGGTGCTTCGCGGGCAGCCGTCGATGCGGGCTTTGTCCCCAACGACTATCAAGTCGGCCAGACCGGCAAAGTGGTGGCCCCTGACCTGTATATCGCAGTTGGGATTTCCGGCGCCATTCAGCATCTGGCGGGCATGAAGGACAGCAAAGTGATCGTCGCCATCAACAAGGACGAAGAGGCGCCGATTTTCTCCGTTGCCGACTATGGACTGGTCGCAGACCTGTTCAAGGCGGTGCCGGAGTTGCAGGCGGAGCTTGACGCCTGAGTCACCCATCCTCCCCACCCTCCCCACAGCCTACAGGAGACGCGATGTCCGCAATCGAAACCGTCGGTGTCATTGGCGCCGGCCAGATGGGAAGCGGCATCGCGCATGTGTGCGCGCTGTCCGGAATCACCGTTCATATGTGCGACGTGTCGGAAGACCGGCTGAAAGCTGCCGTCGCCACCATCGAAAAGAACTTAGCGCGCCAAGTCTCCCGCGGGAAAGTTGCCGAGGCTGATGCTAAGGCGGCCGTTGCCCGCATCCACATCAGCACCGAGTATGCGCCGTTCAATGCGTGTGACTTTGTGGTTGAAGCCGCGACTGAGAACGAGAAGATCAAGCTGGAGATCTTCAAGAAGCTGGTGCCGTTCTTGAACCCCACGGCGATGGTTGCGTCCAACACCTCGTCGATCTCGATCACGCGTCTGGCTGCCTCGACTGACCGTCCCGGTCGGTTCATCGGCATGCACTTCATGAACCCCGTGCCGGTGATGCAACTGGTGGAGTTGATCCGCGGCATCGCCACGGAAGAAGACACCTTCCAGTCCGTGCGCCAATTGGCTGTGCGTCTGGGCAAGACCACGGCCGTGTCGGAAGACTTCCCGGCCTTTATCGTCAACCGCATCCTGGTGCCGATGATCAACGAGGCCGTCTATACCCTCTATGAGGGGGTGGGCAATGTGGAAGCCATCGACACCGCGCTGAAGCTGGGCGCCAACCACCCGATGGGACCGTTGGAACTGGCAGACTTCATTGGCCTCGACACCTGCTTGGCGATCATGCAGGTGCTGCATGATGGTCTGGCGGACAGCAAGTATCGCCCCTGCCCGCTGCTGGTGAAGTATGTGGAAGCGGGCTGGCTTGGACGTAAGTCGGGCCGTGGTTTCTACGACTATCGCGGCGAAAAGCCGGTCCCAACCCGGTAAATCTCTCGATTGGTGGATCGTCGGCTGGGTTATCCTGGTCGGCGCTCCGCCAAGTCGGGATCAATCACGATCACACTTTTGCCCTGGGCGTGTCCGGAATAGACATGGGCCAGCGCCGCCTGCCCCTCGCTCAACGACCAGCGGCGTTCAATCACCGGCGCCAAACGCCCATCAGCCACCAGAGCCGCGATCTGGATCAAGTC
Organism: Alphaproteobacteria bacterium; assembly: GCA_004292755.1. Taxonomy (GTDB): domain Bacteria; phylum Pseudomonadota; class Alphaproteobacteria; order Elsterales; family Elsteraceae; genus RDXE01. Next base: position 104,900 of record RDXE01000038.1, on the reverse strand, counting down.
CGCCCGCGTGACATTGGATACCAGCACCCGCATCGGCGGCTTGGTGTGTCGACCGCTCAGCGCAGCCGCGCCTAAGCGGACCAACGGGGACAGGCGGGCGCCTAAGGCACCACCCGTGGCAACCACCACAGTCCCTGTCGGTCGAACCAGCGCGCGCAGGCTGGCCAAGGACCGGTCCCCGACCAAATCCAGCAGGCAGTCGGCGTTACCCTCGCCGGCCGCTGGTGCCGTGTGCAGAGCGGCATCGGTCGGTTCAATCACGCGATCAGCGCCTAGGCGCTGCAGCAGCGGGTGATGCCGCACGCGCGCCACGGCTGTCACTTCGGCACCCATCGCCTTGGCGATCTGCACGGCCACGGTGCCAACGCCGCCAGAGGCGCCAAGAATGATCACTCGCTCACCTGGGGTCAGGGCGATCGGTTCGCTGAAGGCGTGGAGGGATGTGCTGCCTGCCTCCGGCAATGCTGCCGCCTCGGCAAGGGACAAACCCTTGGGCGCGGGGGCAACCCGGTTGGCGGGGACAAGCGCATAGTCCGCAAAGGCGCCGCCCTCAATCTCGGCAAAAACAAGATCACCCGAGGCGACATCGGTCACATCGGCGGCTACGGCCACCACCTCCCCCGCCAGGCTGCGGCCAACCACGGGCTGGCGCGGGCGCAGCAGACCATAGCCTGCAAGCCGCACAGGCCATGGCCGCCCGGTCAGCAAATGCAGGTCCCCGCGGGCGACAGAGGCTGCAGCCACCCGCACCAGCACCGATCCCGGCTGCAGACCTGGAACGGGGTGGGAGGACAGGCGGACCACCTCTGGCCCGCCGTACCGATCAGTGGTCCAGGCGCGCATGGTGGTTGGAAGACCGGACATCTATTGTGCCTTTCAGCGGGGTGAGGCGGGAGGGCGAGCGGCAGGGCTGGCTGACCATCCCCTTAGCGATCCGCTGAGGGAAGGTGAGCCGCCGCAACCTACCACCGGCGATGCGCCAGGAATTGAGCGGTTACCGTTGGCTGCCGAGGCGCAACTGGTTGTTGTCAGGATCGCGCAGATACAGTTCGCGCATGCCCCAGGGCTGGTCGACGGGTCCATGCTCCCAAGCATCGCCCATCGTGTCGAGGCGCGCTGCCAGATCATCCACGTCGGCGCAATAGAGGTACACTGCCGTCCCAAACGCCCCATCCCCGGCAAAGGATGATAGGTGCAAGCGCGCACCCATCAGCCTGATCTCGGCGTAGGCGGGGTTGGGCTGACCGGGCTCGACCGCGTAGCGCCACGCCACAGCGGCATCCAGGATGGTCTGATAGAAGGCCAGGGCGCGATCCAGATCGCGGACCTTCAGGATTGGGACAACCGTCGCTGAGTCGCTCATGGCGGGCCGTTTGCAGCTACCGGGGTAGAGCCGCCGGGGTCTCCCGGAAGAAGCGCAGCTTGGCGCGATACTCCAGGGGATCCTTCGGTGTCACCAGGGCTCCCGGAGGGTGGTTGATCCAGTCATACAGGCGGGTGAGCAGGAAGCGCAGCGCAGCCCCAGTGGCCAGGATCGGCAGGGCCTGCCGTTCCCCCTCGCTCAAGGGGCGCGCGGCTTCGTAGCCTTGCAGCAAGGCCGCAGCCTTGTCCGGGTTCCAGCGCCAGTCCGGCGCCTCGAAACACCATGCATTCAGGCAGACGGCCACGTCATAGGCCAGCGCATCGGTGCAGGCGAAGTAGAAGTCGATCAAGCCGGTCAATTGCCCTGCATCGAAGAACACATTGTCCGGAAACAAGTCGGCGTGGATAACGCCCATGGGCAGCGTGGTGGGCCAGCGCTCCGCCACCACGGCCAGCGCAGAGGCCACTTCGGCGCCCAAGCCTGGGGCGACACCGTCGGCGCCTGCACTGGTGCGCGCGACCAAGTCCTGCCATCCCGCCACCGACAGGGCATTGGCACGGGTCAGCGCGAACTCTGTCCCGGCGCGATGCAGGCGGGCAAGCGCACCCCCCACCTGCCGACAGGCATCCACGGTGCCAGTGGTCAACGCCTTGCCATCCAGGAACGAGACAATGGCCGCGGGCCGCCCTGCCAGTTCGCGCAAGGCAGTGCCATCGCGCGCCCGCACCGGCAGCGGGCAGCGCACACCCCGCGCCGCCAGATGTTCCATCAGCCCTAGAAAGAACGGCAGGTCAGCGGGGTCCACCCGCTTCTCGTACAGCGTCAGGATCAAAGGGCCGGTGGTGGTTTCGGCCAGAAAATTGCTGTTTTCCACGCCCTCAGCGATGGGCACCAGACGCACCAAGCTGCCAAGGTCATAGTCAGCCAGAAAGGCTGCCGCTGCTGCGTCAGAGACAGGTGTGTAGACAGCCACTAGCTCACCAGAACCTTGGGGAGTTTGAAGATCACGTCTTCCGTGGTGACGATCACTTCCTCGATGGTGACAGTGAAGTGACGGCCCAGCACCTCCAGCACTTCATCGACCAGCACTTCGGGAGCCGAGGCACCAGCGGTCAAGCCCAGCACCCGCACCCCGGCGAGGGAGGCGACGTCCAGATCACGACCGCGCTGGACCAGACTGGCCCGGGCACAGCCAGCCCGTGCCGCCACTTCAACCAAGCGACGGGAGTTGGAGGAGTTCGGCGCCCCAATCACCACCACGGCATCGCAGCGCTCCGCGATCGTCTTCACGGCCAATTGGCGATTGGTGGTGGCGTAGCAGATGTCTTCCTTGCGCGGTGCATGGATGCCGGGAAAGCGCCGCTGCAGCGTTGCGACAATCTCTGCCGTGTCGTCGACCGATAACGTGGTCTGAGTCACGAAGGCAACCGCCTCCGCTGGCACCGTGAGGGTAAGCGTCTCGGCATCCTCCACATCTTCGACCAGCACCACCGCCCCCTCGGGCAGTTGGCCGAGGGTACCAACCACTTCTGGATGCCCGGCGTGACCGATCAGAATGACCAGTCGCCCGGCTGCATGCTGCTGCTCCGCCTCGCGGTGGACTTTCGACACCAGGGGACAGGTGGCATCCACGTAGAACAAGTTGCGACGCTCTGCTTCGGCGGGCACCGATTTCGGCACACCATGGGCGGAGAACACAACCGGCGCATCGGCTGGCACCTGGTCCAGTTCCGCAACGAACACCGCCCCTTTGGCCTCCAGCGATTCGACAACAAACCGGTTGTGGACAATCTCATGGCGGACATAGACCGGGGCGCCGTACTTCTCCAGCGCGCGGTCAACGATTTGAATGGCGCGGTCAACACCAGCGCAGAATCCGCGCGGGCCAGCCAGCAGCACTGTCAAGGAGGGCAGCGCGCCGGGGGAGGGGAGAGGGTGTTCGGCGGGGGCGCGGTCCATTGGCCGTCAGTCCAAAGGCAAGGGTGGGTCGGCAATGCTTGTGAGCATGGCGCCGGTCTCTTAAGGTCCGGGCGAAGCTAGAGCGGGCGAAGCCCGATAACAAGAGAGCGCCGGGTGGGGACTTGGCGCACCCGCGGGGTGATCGAGGCGTCTGGAGCCCAGGCGCTTTGGGAATCAGCCCGCAAACACAAGTGTTTGTGGATTGGTCCACGAGGCAGGGCGGACAGCGATGATGGGTTGGATCAACAGCGCACGACGGGCTCTTGCAGCCACGGGTCTGATCATCGCCCTGTCTGGCTGCGGCGGCAGTGGGATCGGTGGCTTGTTCGGTGGCTCCACCACCGACGCCAATGCGCCCGCCTGCCCGGAGGTCGGCATTCTGCGCGAAGGCCAGCGTCAAGAAAGCTTTCGCAACAACACGGGCGACCCCGCGGACTTGATCCTGCGGGTGGAGATGCAGGGCTACACCGGCGAATGCCGATTCGACCGGCGCGGTCGCGCGGTGACCGTGGATGTTCGGGTCTCCTTCGAAGTGACGCGCGGACCCGCCAACCCAGATCGACAGGCGCAGTTCACCTATCTGGTTGCGATTGTCGATTCCGCCGATCAAGTGATCGCGCGCGAGCAATTCGCAGGCGATGTGACCTTTGCCACCAATCAGACCCGCATTGTGATCGCAGACGAGTTAAGCCATGTGATCCCGCTGGCGGCCGACCGTCCTGCCTCCTCCTATCGCATTCTGGCTGGCCTTGCCGTCAGCCGGGATGAGGCGCAGCGCAACCTGCAACGGCGCTGATCCATGCCCGCCAAGCCGGAGGTGATGGTCTGCGTCAACCGCCGGTTTGGCGGTACCAAGCCCAGCTGTGCTGAGCGCGGCTCCCTCGCGCTCGCCTCGGCGATCGAAGCGGCCTTGCGCGCGGCGGGCAGCCCGGTGCCGGTTACCCGGTCGGTGTGCCAGAACGCCTGCGAACAAGGCCCCGCTGTCCGTGTGCTGCCCGGCCCCGTGCTGTTCCGCGCGGTCAGCGCCGACGATGTCGCCCAGATCGTCGCCACTGCCATCGTGGCCGGTGGGGGTGCGGGGGCAGTGCCCGACTCCGCTGATCAGTGATAGGCTGCCTGCCGTTGGGCAGGCGTGCCGCATCGGCCAGCGCCGCGCAGGGGCAGCCCTGAAGCAGCCCGCACAAGCGCGAAAACAAGCGCGGCGAGGGGGAAACCAGGATGATGAGGCGATTGCTAGCACCGGGATTGGCTTTGGTTATGGGCTGCGCATCGGCTGCAGCGGAGACCCCAAGCCCGCGGCCCTGTCCGCCCAAGGTGGGTAGCGGCATTCAGTGCTTCACCACACAGGATGCCAACGGCGCCCATATTCTGATCGCCCGGCCCGAGGTGTGGAACGGCGCGTTGATCGTCCACACCTACGGCGGCCCGCGCATGCAGCAGCCCACCGCCAGCATGACCGATGAGGATTTGGAACGCTTTGTCGAAACCGTGCGCGAGGGGTATGCCTGGGTGGCCACCAGCCGACGCCGGGGTGGCTATGGCGTAACCCAGGGTGCCGAAGATGCGGACACTGCGCGCAAGCTCTACATCGCGGCCTTTGGGCGGCCCACCCACACCATCGCCCATGGGCAATCCTGGGGTGGCAACATCGCGGCGATCCTGATCGAGAAGTTCAACCAGCCCGATGCGACCGGGCGGCGGCCCTATGATGGCGCGATGCTCACCTCTGGTGTGCTGGCCGGGGGCACGCGGGGCTATGACATGCGGCTGGACGTGCGGGCAGCCTTCCAGGCGGTGTGCGGTGTGCATCCGGCCTCCGGTGGCTCACCGCAATCCCTTGGCACCGGGTTGGCCGCCGGTGAGCGGCTGACGCGTGAGCAGGTGAGCGGCTGGTTCAATGAGTGCACCGGCGCCTCCCTGCGGCCAGAGGCGCGCAGCGCCGCGCAAACCCGCGCGCTGGGTGACATCGCTGCCGCCAGCCGGATTCCAGAGCGGGCGCTGCTGGCGCACCTGCAATGGGCAACCTTCGTGTTCCGGGATCTGGCCGATCACGTCACGGCTGGCAAGTCGCCCTTTGGCAATCTGGGGGTGCGCTATCGCGGCACGTCCGACGATGAGGCGTTCAATCAGCGGGTGATGCGGGTGACGCCTGATCCTGAGGCTGTCGCCGCCCTCGCCGCCGACAGCGACCCAACTGGTCGGATCGACCTTCCCGTTATCACCATGCACCAAGTGCGCGACACCACGGTGTTCGTGGAACAGCAGCATGAGTATCGGCGCGTAGTGGAGGCTGCGGGCAACGGCCACCGCTTGATGCAAACCTTCGTCGATGATGATCAACACTCGAAGACCAGCCCGCCCCACTATCCGGCGATCTTGAAGGCGTTGCAGCGCTGGATTGAGACCGGCGCCCGCCCCAGCATGGCGGAGGTGCAAGCCAACTGCGAGGCCGCGCGCCAGCGCCATGGCGGCACCTGCCTGTTCTTGCCGGAGTTCGCACCGCGCCCGTGGTACGAGCGCGTCAACCCGCGCGGCGCCTCGTAACCGGGTGCCCTCAATACCCCAGTTGGCGGTCGACGAGGTTCAGCGCGGGTAAGCCCGCGCGGACCCGGCGGATGTTCTCCACCACTTGCTCGGCGGCGTGGTTGGGGTCGGCGAGGCTCGCAATGTGGGGGGTGATGGTGATCTGCGGGTGGCTCCAGAACGGGTGACCCTCGGGCAGCGGCTCGGTGGTGAACACGTCGAGCAGGGCGCTGGCGAGGTGCCCCTCGGCCAGGGCGGTCAACAGGTCCTCTTCCACCAGATGCGGGCCGCGGCCCAGATTGATCACCCGCGCGCCCTTGGGCAGTTGGCGGAACAGGGACAGGTTCAGCAGCCCGCGCGTCTCCCGCGTCAGCGGCAGCAGATTGACCAGGATGTGGCTGTCAGCCAGCAACGCCGCCAACCCCTCTGCCCCGTGATGCACCGTAACGCCGGGGATGGTGCGCGCCGTGCGCGCCCAGCCTGCCGTGGCAAAACCAAGAGCCGCCAGCCGTGCTGCCAGCTTGCCACCCATCGCCCCCAGGCCCAGCACCCCAACCCGGCGGCTGCGCATGGAGGTCTGGGGCTGAAACAACCATTCCTGCTGCTGGATTGCCGCGCGATAGCGGGCTAGGTCGCGGTGTTGCTCCACCACTGCCCACAGCGCGAAGGCGACCATCTCATCGGCCTGCAGCGGGTCCACCATGCGGGCGAGCGGCAGGTCAGGCGGCAGTTCGGGATCGGCCAGCAATTGGTCCACCCCGGCACCGGAGCATTGCATCAGCTTCAGCCCCGTCAGGTGCTTGAAGGTGCCGCTGGGCAACCGCCAGGAGATCGCGACGTCAATCTCAGCTGGGTCGCCCAGCGTGTCCAAGGTGCGCACCTCGATCTCAGGCGCCAGCCGCGCGATGGCCGCCAGCCAGCCCGCGGGCGGCACCTTGCCGGAATGGAACAACACTGCCTGAGCCATGCGACGCTATCCCTCGTGCCCGCGGTCATGCCCGTGGAGGTTCGAACCGGGCAGATAGCGGCATCGCCGGGTTCGCACAAGCGCCGGTCATGCAAAGCGGTGCGGTGTAAGGCCAGAGACTTCTGCCAGCAGCTTGCGCAACACGGCGGCGCCAAACGCCTCGAACGACACAGCCTCTTCAATGAAGGCACCGGGGCCGCCGATCACATGGCTGCGGTAATAGTCGCCCAGCCAGGGCAGGTCGGTCAGAATCGGCAGGCCATTGATGGTGATCCCGGCGGCGACAGCAAGGTCGCGCACGGTATCGGGCTCTGGCCCGCTGTTGTTCGGGCCGTCGCCGCTGACATCAATCACCTGGCGGCTGCCCTCAAAGCCGTCGCCAAACAGCCGGGTGGCGTGCAGCAGCGCGCCGCTGAGGCTGGTGCCGCGCAGCCGGTACCGGGGTGCTTCCAGAATGGCATCGGCAAAGCTCACGGCACTGGCGGCGCTGTCCACCAGCGTCCAGGGCACGGCGACTGACTGCAGGGTGAACCCGGCCCATTGGGTCATGATGACAGCGATCCGGCCAATCGGCCCGCCGCGGATGGCCTGATGCAGGCGCGGATTGCGGAAGGCATCGGCATAGCCCTGGCGTTGCAGGGCGTATTCTTCCCAATCCACGGAGCCGGAGACATCAACGGCCAGCACCAGTTCCAAATCCACGGCAGTGGCCGCTGCGGCTGGCCGCACGACGAGGCTGGAGGTTGCCGCCGCACTGGCCAACAGGGTGCGGCGGCTCAACATCCACGCTACTCCGCGGCTGCTGCTGGTGGCGGGACAAGTGCCAGCAAGTGCGGCAACACGCCGGGGCAGGCAGGCTCGGCCGTGCTGAGCGCCGTCAGCAGTGTGGCGCGCTGGGCTGCCAGCGCCTCTGCTGCTGCACCGGTCAGCACCTGATCGCCCAGCGCCAGAGCATGCTCCAGATGCTCCGGTGCGGGGGTGAAGCGCGCGGCGCGCAGCAGCGGGTTGATCAGGGACGGTGCCAGTGCCGCCATGGTGGCACGGGCGACTGGCTCGGTGAGGGCCGGCCGCTCGGTCGTCTCGGCGATCAGGCGGGCCAGGGCGATGACATAGCCTGCCAGCACCGGCACCTGATCCAGCACCAGGGGCTCCGGCAAGGCCGCCACCTCTGCCTCCACCACGGCGAGCACCGCTGCGGTCTCCTCTGCCAACCCTGGCGCCAACCCTGGCAGCGCGTCGGGCGCGGGGGCGGGCAGCAGGGCGGGGGTGGCCCCGGTGGTGGGATCGGTGGCGGGATCGGGCAGGTCGAGGGCGGCGCGCAGCTCATCCGCCCGGTCGGTGCGGGCGAGGGCGGCGTCAATCTCCTGCCAGCAGGCGGCTGCCACCTCGGCTGCAGCGGGATCGGTGGGCAGCGTGGTCGCCTCCAGCCACAGGGCAACCGCGATGTGCGCTGACGCACCACCCAAATCAAAATCCCGCCGTTGCACGGCACTGGCCTTCAGCTCGGTCGCCAGGGCGCGCCGTCCGGCGATGGCGACATTGGACAGGTCGCCCACCCGCGCGATCACCTGGTCCACCACCTCCACCAGCGCCTCCCGCGCGCGGCGGCGCTGCGCCTTGCTGCCGTGCTGAAACAGCCGCCCATGCTCGGCCCATTGCTGCTGCAACGCCACGCCGTCAACCGGCGGCGCCACCCCCGGCAGGCTGAACCCCACCTGCTGCGCCATCGTCGCCAGATCGCGCAGCGGCTGATCCAACAGCCCCTTCTTCCACGCCAGATACAACCCCGCCGCCAGCAGCGCGATCAGCACTCCACCCATCACATCCCCCTCATCCCCAGCCTACCCAATCCGCAGGTGGGGACCCAGAGGGATTCCGCAAGGGGCTAGGGGGTTAAGCCCAAGGCTTTAGCCATGGATTCCCAAGCCGCCCGGACATCAGCCTGCGGGCAAGCGAGGCCCTCGGCGAGGTAGGTGTCGACAAGCGCTCGGGCGGTATCGTGGTCGTTAAGGGCGATTATAGTGCGGAGGAGGTTGACGGCAGTGATGAGAGTATCTGGATGGTCCGGCCCGAGATTACGGCGGCGGATGGGGAGCGCTTGATCCAGAAGCGTGCGTGCACCGTTTAGATTGCGCTGAGCATATCGGGTGGCAGCGAGATTGTTCATGGAGCTCAGAGTATTTATATGTTCTGGCCCAAGAATACGGCGCTGGATATCGAGCACTTGTTCCTGGCGCATGTGCGCGCTGTCCAGATCGCCCTGCTTGGAGAGGGTCGCGGCGAGATTGTTCATGGAGACCAGAGTATTTGGGTGATCTGATCCGAGAATGCGGCGCCGGATCGCGAGCACTTGTTCCTGAAGCGTGCGCGCACCGTCCAGATCGTCCTGCTTGGTGAGAGTGGTGGCGAGACTGTTCATCGATGTCAGAGTCTCTGGGTGCTCTGGCCCAAGAATGCGCCGTTGGATGGCGAGCACTTCCTCCAGAAGCGTTCGCGCATTGTTTAGATCGCCCTGTTTGGCGAGGATGCTGGCGAGGTTGTTCATGGATATCAGAGTATCTGGGTGCTCTGGCCCAAGAGTGCGGCGCTGGATGTCGAGCACTTCCTCCAAAAGCGTTCCCGCACCGTTTAGATCGCCCTGTTCGAAGAGGGTGGTGGCGAGGTTGCCCATGGATTTTAGAGTCTCTGGGTGCTCTGGTCCGAGAATGCGGCGCAGGATGGCGAGCACTTGGTCGTGAAGCGTTCGGGCACCGTTTAGATCGCCCTGACCGCGGAGGGTACTGGCGAGATTGTTCGTGAAGGTCTGAGTATTTGGGTGCTCTGGTCCAAGGGTATCTTTTGCGTTGCTAACAACTGCCCGCCAAGCTATCGCTGCTGATGCAATGTGACCAGCATAGTAATGGAACAACGCAATGCGTTCCAGTGTGTCAGAAACAAACTTAGGGTCGCGCGTCATCGCCTCAAGGTGCGGCAGATACGGCTCTAACTTGATCTTGTCCGCAGGAGTGAGTTCTAAAGCCTTGATCGCCTCCTGGAACCACGCCATCACCCGACCGCCACTATTCTCACTCTCTTCCTGAGGGAGCCAACCCATGGCGGCTGCGGCTGCGGCGAGCAGGGGGTGAACGCGGAATTCTTCGATTGTGCCGGTCGGGTCGATCAAGCCGTGGCGGATCAGCACTTGAACCGCGCTGTCGATGTCGGCGTCGGGCAGGGCGGCTCGTGCAAGGTCGAAGGGGATGGGGGCGGCGCCTAGCATCCCAGTGACGGCCAGCAACGCTTTTGCATCGCTCGGCCCGGCGCCCAACTGGTCGAAGCTGCTGGCGAAGGTGCGGGCGATGCTGGAGATGTGTTCGTCGGGCAGGTGCTCGCCAATGGCGGCCGCGATTTTTTCGAGTTCCGCCATCGGCGTGGTGGCGGTGATGGTCGCGGCCAAGCCGGCGGGGGAGAATCCATCAGCAAGTCTCTTGGCCAGCAGGCTGAGGGCCAGCGGGAAGTCGCCCACGGCCTCGGCCAAAGTGTTCAACGCCTCGTCGCTGGTGGTGGGCAAGGCACCGGTGCGCAACAGGGCAATCGAGTCGGGCCGCGGTAGTTTGTCGAGGGTGTGGGTGGTCTTGCGGTCAAGCAGCGTGCGGTTGCGCGACAGAATGAGCGTGCGGCCATTCGGCGTTGGGGCCACCCAGTGCTTCAAGGCGGGCGCTGTCGTCGTGCCCGGCAGGTCATCAATCACCCAGAGATAGGCATCCTCTGAGCGGGAGAGCACCCGCTTCAACCGCCCAATCGCCTCATCCTCGGATGTGATCTCGTCGCCAACCCCCAGATGGGACGCGATGGCTTGCAACTCGGCGAAGCGGCGCTGCTCGCCCACTGCGGGGTCGGTCACTGGCCCTGCGGCGGTGTCGCCACCACCGCTCAACCAGAAGATGCCGCCGGGGAAGTCTGCGGCGAAGCGGCAGGCATATTCGTGGGCGAGGGCGGATTTGCCCATGCCGCCCAAGCCCTGCACATGGGCCCGCGCCGCCCCGGCATCGCTGACCACGCCGACGGTTTGGTTCTTCTGCAACAACGCATCGACCGCCCACAGGTCCCGCACCCGGCCGACGAAGCCGGGGCGGGGGGTGAGGGGGGTGCGGAACCATTGTTTGGGCGCGATCCGCACCGCTTGCCCAAACACCTGATCCAATCCGCGCACCTTGGCCGCGATCTTTGCGGCAACGGCTGTCGGGTCCTTCGTGGCCTCGGCAAGGTCAGCCGCCCGCCGGTCCTTCAGGGACGCTGGTTGCAGGTCCTTGATCATGTCCTGGTCAGCGATAACCAGCAGCCGGTCCCCGCTCAACACCCGCTGCGCCCGCAGCGCCAGGGTCAATTCCCACTGACAGGGGCGGGAGTCCGGGTAGTCGGGCGTGTACCAGACCACCATCGCCTTGGCGGCGAGCACGCCTCGTTTCAACCGCTCCGTGATGTGGTCGAAATCCTGGATATCTTCGCTGTCCAGGAACACCTGCAGCCCTTGCGCCTCAAGGGCAGCTTTCAGGCGTTTCACCGGCTCTGCAGCATCGGTGCGATAGCTGAGGAAAATGTCGAAGCTAGCCGAGGGTGTCACAGGCATGAGGAAGAACCCGTCTGGAGCGCTTTCAGCGCGTGAACACCATCACACTCTGCAAACTTAGAAAAGATATACCCGCACTGGTGCCCGCACCCTCCTTCGGTGTGTGCCGCACCCCTTGTTGGCTGCGGGCTCGCCTAGGGTGTCCAGCGGGCGACGGACGGGATCAGGTCGCTTCCGTCAGGCCTGGACCCCCCCTACCGCGCCCGCGCCAGCCGTTTCGGCAGGGTGGCGATCACCGTCAGGCTGCGGGCGAGGGCGGGGCGATCTGGGATGCCGGTGGATTTGGTGAGGATTTCGGCTTCGGACAGCCGGGCCAGGGCCTGGGTGGTGGCGGCCACGTCCCAGCGTTGCAGTTGGCGGGCGAGGCGGTCGGCATCGCGTTTGAAGGGGGGTGGGCGCAGGCCGGCGATGGCTTGGGCGGGGCTGCGGCCTTTGCTCACCTGGATTGCGGCTTGATGCAGGCGGTGGAAGTGGCGCAAGGCGGCGCGCACCAGGCCGACGGGGCTTTCGCCGTCCAGAAAGGCACGGGCGAGCGCGCGGTCAAGACCGGCCAAGTCACCGTCGGAGGTTGCCTGCACCACATCCTCCATCGACACGGCTGCACTGTCGCCGACAGTGGCCTGGGCGTCGGCCAACTCGACATGGCGGACGGGGTGGACGTAGAGGGCAAGCTTGTCCAACTCCGCCCGGCTTACCAACCGGTCGCCACCCAGATGCTCGGCCAGATAGTGGACGGCGTCGGGGCTGGCGGTCAGGCCGTGGCCGCGCAAGGTTTCAGAGATCACCTGCACCATGTCCCGGCTGCTGTCATGGTAACACCCCGTAGCAGTCACCAGCGGGGAGCTTTCGGCCAGCTTGCGCAGGGCGCCAGATTTGCCGAGGTCACCCGCCTCGATCACAATCGCGGCATCGCCTGCGGGGTCGGCCAGGAAGGATTTCAGGATCGGGGCCAAGCTGTCGCTGGCCTCGCGCAGCCACACCACGCGCTTGCCACCGGTGAAGCTGATCTGTGCGGCCTCGTCACTCAGCCGCGCCGGGTCGTCCTTGAGGGAGGATGCTGCCAGCTCCACCACGCGGAACGGGTCCTTGGGGTCGCCAGTCACCGCGGTGACGGCAGCCTTGGCGCGCTCGCGCACCAAGCCTTGGTCGGGGCCGAAGAACAGCTGCACGCGCGCCATCGCCACACCCTAAAAGCCCAGCCTAATAGGCGGCATAGCTTTTCTCTTCGACCAACCCACCGCCATACAGATCGGTGATCTGGCGCTTTACGGCTGCGCGCTGGTCATTGGTGCGATAGACGGCGCGGGCCAAGTCGATAAAGGCTGGGCCAAAGTCACCCCGACGCTCGCAGGCGCGGATATCATCCTCAATCTGCCACAGCTTGGCGTTGATGGTGGCGAGCCGCACGACCAGCGGTGCCAGACCATCGGGGCGGGCGTATTGATCGCGCGCGGCCGTCAGCACGGCCAATTCGCGCTCCACATTGGCGCGCTTGGCAGGGTCGCTCAAGTGGTCGCGCTTGATCTCCAGAATGGTGATCTTGTCGTGCACCTCGCCCCAGGGCACGGGTATTGAGATGGTCATCCAGTGTCCCCCAACCAGGCTGCAACGCGCTCTATCACAGCCTCCCACGGCTCAGCCTGTCCAGCGGTGCTGGCGCGGCGGAACACGCGATGGGCGGGATACCACGGCGTGGTGGGGGTGTCGCCACCGAACCAGCGCCACTCCGGCACGGGCGGCAGCAGCAGGGCGGTTGGGTGACCCAGGGCACCGGCCAGGTGGGCAACGGCTGTATCCACACTCACCACGGCCCGGCAGAGCGGGATGATCGCAGCCGTATCCAAGAAGGCGCCATCGGCATCCAGGCTGGGGGTCAGGATGGGCAGGGCGGGGTCAATCCGCTCCGGCCCCAGCAAGATCAACCGCCCAACGCGCGCCAGCGCGGCAAAGGCAGCCACGGGGACATCCTTGCCGCCCTTTAGCGCAGTGGCGAAGGCGATGCCGATCAGTGGTTGGCCCTCCGGCGCCAGACGTTGGCGCCACGCCTCCTGCCGCGCAGGCTCCGGCTGCAGCCAGGGGGGGACGGCAGGAATCTCAGCCAAGTTGAGGGCGAGGCAGAAGGGCAGGTCCATCACGCCACAGGCTGCCGCGGGCGACAGGGTGGTGGCCTCGGCCTCACTGACCACAGCGTCGGCGCCAGCCACGCCACGCATCAGGGCGACCAGCCGGTTTGGCACGGCCAGCACCAGCTGCCCCACCCGCGCGCGGGCCGCCGCCAGCAGACGGGTCATGTGGAACAAATCGCCCAAACCTTGCTCCGCCAGCACCACCAGCATGCCGTCGAGCGGGCTGCCATCCCAGGTCGGGGCCGCCACGCGGGCACGCAAGCGGGCGAAGTCTGGCCGTTGCCAGCGGCGGGCATAGAAGGGGGCCGCCCCCTCGCGATCCCCTTGGGTGAGGCGGCAGCCAGCAAGGCCGATCGCAGCGTCGATGGCGTCAGGCTCCACAGCCAGCGCGGCGCGAAATGCAGCCTCGGCCCCTGCCGGGTCGCCCAGTGCGCGCCGACAGACGCCAATGGTGATCCATGCCGCGGCGGCAGGGTGGCCATCAGCGCGGGCAGCCTCAGCCGCGGCGAGGGCGGCTGCAGGCTCGCCCATATCCAGTCGGGCCAACGCCAGTTGGTGGCGGGCTGCGGCCAGCCGCGGGGCGCGGGACAGCGCCCGCTCCAAACTCACCACAGCGGCCGCGGGATCGCCTGCCAGACGCTCTGCCCGGCCAAGATTATAGGCGATCTCTGCCTCGCCCGGTCGCAGGCGAAGCGCCAAACGCAACGGCTCCAACGCCTCGGCGGGGCGGCGGTCGCTCAGCCACACCCCCAGATTGGTCAGGGCCGGGACATAGGTGCGGTCAAGCGCAAGCACGGCCCGATAGGCAGCTTCGGTTTCGCTGGCACCCGCCTGCTGATAGGCAACCGCCAGACCAAAGGCGGCATCGGGATTGCGCGGTGCCGCTGCCGCCCAGCGCGCCAGCGGCTCAACCGCAGCGGCGGCTTGCCCGCTTGCAATCAGCGCCTGACCAAGGGCAGCCAGCAGCATCTGGTCCGCCGGTGCTGCGCGCAGAGCCTGACGCAGCGGCGCGACGGCCGCCCCCGGCTCGCCCCGATCAAGCGCTGCCTCAGCCGCCGCCAGCAATGCGCGGTGTTTGGAACCCAAACGGCTCATGCAGCGGGTCCTTGCAGCGTGCCCTTCCTGAAGGGCTGCTTACGCAGCGTACCCTTCGAGAGGGGCTGCTTACGCAGCCCCGGCCAAATCCTGCAAGGCACCGCCGAAGAAGTCATGGGCCAAGTCATTGGTCACGCCGCCCAATTGCATCTGGATCATGTCATTGAACTCGTGCAGTCCGGCGCGAACAATATCGCGGATCGACTTGCCCCCCAGCACGGCGCGCAACTCATCCAAGGTTTCCAGGGCGGCGCCACCGCCGCGCAGGTTGAAGCGGGTGCGCATCTCCAGCAGCAGCCGGTCAGCCTCCTGCACGCAGGACCGGACTGAGCGCGGGAAGAAATCATCCAGCAGCAGGAAACCCGCCACAGTCTCCGCCTTCATGCCGGAGGGGTGCTTGCGCCGATAGGCATGATAGCCCGCAGCTGAGCGCAACAAGGCATTCCACTGCGCCACATCGACCGGCGAGCCAACATCAGCAACCGACGGCAACAAGTGGTGATACTTGATATCGACGATGCGGGTGGTTTGGTCTGCGCGTTCAATTAACCGGCCCAGCTGATAGAAGTACCACCCCTGGTCACGGTAGAAGGTCCCCTCGGTGATGCCGGTGTGGGCCTGACAGGCTTCTTTGATCCACACGCACAATTGCGGCAGCCGGTGCGGGGTGGCATCCGCTTCTGTCAATTCGCGTAAGCGATTGTAGAAGATGTTCAGCTGGCTCCACATTTCGGTGGAGATCAGTGGCCGCAAGGTGCGCGCGTTTTCGCGCGCAGCCCGGATTGAGGATTGAATGGAACTTGGGTTTTTCATATCGGTCAAATAGAACCGGATCACGGTCTCTGCCGATATCTCTTCGCCATAGGCCTCCTTGAACCGCTCTTCATCGGCGTTGATTTGAATAACCGACAGCCAGTTCTGCTGACCACGGTTGTCGCGGCTGAAGGTTTCTTGCACATCAAGGATACGGGCTAGATTTTCGGCACGCTCCACATAGCGGGCGAACCAGAAAATGCACTCGGCATAGCGGGCGAGCAGGATCATCGACATGGTTAGGCCTCCAACACCCACGTATCCTTCGAGCCACCGCCCTGGGATGAATTGACCACCAACGACCCTTTCTTCAGCGCCACACGGGTCAAGCCACCCGGCAGCACCCAGGTTTCCTTGCCGGTGATGGCGAATGGGCGCAGATCGACATGGCGTGGCCGCACCCCCTCCTCCGTCAGGGTTGGGCTGACCGAGAGCCCAACCACCGGCTGGCTGATGAAATTGGCCGGGTCAGCCTTCAGCTTCACGCGCAGGTCGTCCAGTTCCTGGCGGCTGGCCTTTGGGCCGATCACGATGCCATAGCCACCGGATTCACCAACCGGCTTAACCACCAGGTGCTCCAGATTGGCCAGGGTGTAGGCCAGCCCCTCCGGTTCCCGGCAGATGTGGGTCTCGACATTGGGCAGGATGGCCTCCTGGTCGAGATAGTAGCGGATGATGCGCGGCATGTAGGCGTACACGGCCTTGTCATCGGCAGCGCCCGTGCCGACGGCATTCGCCAGCACCACATTGCCCTTCTTGTAGGCTTGGAACAGGCCCGGAACCCCGAGCATGCTGGCGGGATTGAACGCGCGCGGATCCAGGAAGCTGTCATCGATCCGGCGATAGATCGAATGCACCGGCGCCAACCCGGCCGTGGTTTTCATGAACACCCGGTCGTCGATCACCACCAGGTCGCGCCCCTCCACCAGCGGCACACCCATCTCGCGGGCCAGGAAGATGTGCTCGAAATAGGCGGAGTTGAACACGCCGGGCGACAACAACACCACGCGCGGGTCGGCGATGTGCTTGGGTGCGATGTCCAGCATCGCGGCTAACAGCTTTGGCCCATAGCTGTCCACCGGCCGCACGCCGATCCCTTTCAGCAATTCCGGGAAGGCGCGCTGCATCATGTGGCGGTTTTCAATGACGTAGGACACGCCCGAGGGCGTGCGCGCATTGTCCTCCAACACCAGGAAGCGCCCGGCTTCGTCGCGCACCAGGTCAATGCCGCAGACATGGACGTAGGTGTTGTGCGGGATGTCCACCCCCACCATCTCCGGGCGGTAGTTGGAATTGCCCAACACCAGATCCGCTGGGATCACGCCGTCCGCGATGATTCTGCGGTCGTGATAGATGTCGTGAATAAAGGCGTTCAGCGCCGTAACCCGCTGAATCACGCCGCGCTCCAGATGCTGCCATTCGGCTGCCGTCAGCACCCGCGGGATCAAATCGAACGGCAGGATGCGATCAATCGCATCCTTGTCGGAATAGACCGTGAAGGTGATGCCCAGATTGTAGAGCTCGCGCTCCGCTGCCTCGGCGCGCCGTCGCAGCTCCTCCAACGAAAACGCGTCCAAGCGGTTGGAGATCGGCCCGCGTGAGCGCCCCGTCTGTCCCCCCAGCAGCTCGCACCACAAATGCCCCGGATCATAGCCGGCCAGTGCTGACATGTGTGCCTCCTCCCGGCCCTTCCCCCTAGCCGTCGTTGTTGGTTGCTACATCGACCCCGACTTCGACAGTCTGACTGCCACCGCCATGGATCACGCCCTTCAATGGGCTTACGTCTGAGAAATCACGACCCCAGGCGAGCGTTACGTGGCGCTCAGCTGGGAACAGATCGTTGGTTGGGTCGACATCCAGCCAGCCGAGGCCGGGTGAATAGACACCAACCCAGGCGTGGCTGGCATCCGCCCCTTGCAGCTTCGGTTTGCCCGGTGGCGGCAAGGTTTCCAGATAGCCAGAGACATAGCGCGCGGGCAGCCCCAGGCTGCGCAGGCAAGCCAGCATCAGATGGGCAAAGTCCTGACACACACCGCGTCGGTGCTTCATCACTTGATCCAACGGCGTCGCGATCGAGGTTGCCGTCGGATCAAAGGTGAAATCGGTGTGGATGCGCCGAGACAGATCGCGCACCCCGTCCAGTAAGGGCTTGCCCGGCGTGAAACTCGGGCGGGCGTAGTCTCGGGCCACCCGCTCCAACGGTACGTGGGGCGAGGGCATCAGCATCTCGGCGAGATCGGGTTCAGCCGCCGCGGTCTCCGCCACCAGCCACCAGTCGGGCGAGGGGAACAAGCCGCCACCATCCTCCGGCTCCAGCCGGACGCGGGCTTGTGCTTCGACCACCAAACGGGTGTGCGGCTCGTCGATCTGGAAATAGAGCGTGTGGTTCCCGAAGTGGTCCGTGCCGGGCACCAGCCGCCGCGGGCGGGGCGTGATGTCGATCCGGCTTTGCAGCACTTGTTGTCCCGGCGCCAACCGTGGCGTCAGGTGCGCCAGATGGTGCGACAGCAGCACGGTGGACCCGTAGGAATAGATCGTGCGGTGACGGATGGAGTGGATCATGCGGCAGCCCCGGCGCCGGGGCGGAAGTAGCGTTCCGTCAATCGATCCGAGATCTGGCTGAGATCGCGCCACACGGCGCTCAATGTCTCCACGGCTGTCTGCTGCGTTGATGTTTCCACCGCCAACGCCATCAGGGCTGCGGTGCGGGAGGCAAGCAGACGGCGGGCAGGCGAGGGGCGGCCATCGCGCTCCGCCCCCGGCAAGGCCGCCAGTTGCCGCTCAATGGCTTCAAGTTGATACAGGATCGAGCGGGGGTTGCTGTCATCCAGCACCACAAGGTCGATCACGGCGGGCAAGGTCAGTCCTGCAGGGTAGCGCCAGCGATAGGTCAACTGGCTGTCGCACACCTCCAGAGTGGCGGTCAGCCCGGCATCCAGGGGCTGGCCCGGTGCCACCAGCGTGGCAACACTGTCGGAGGCGACCATCGCACGCTCCAGCCGGCGGCCAACTTCCAAAAAGCGCCAGCCGATGCCGCGGACCAGGTTCTCGCCCATCAACCCTTGAATGGCGGCCATGGATTCCAGCCAGCGATCAATCCGGTCGCCCAGCGCTGCCGTTCCCCGCACCGGCTCGTCGGCGTCTTGACCAAGGGTGGACAGCAGGCGACCGAGATCAGGGGAGAGCCGGTCGCTCAAATCAAAGGTGACGCGCCCAAGGGCAGACAGCGAGGCGCCGAAGGTGCCGGGGTGACGCGTCGTCATCACCTGCGCCAACGACGCCAGCGGCGTGGCCGAGGACAGCGGCATGCCCGAGCGTGCCAGCGCCGTCAGCAATGGCGCGCGCTCCCGTTGGCGGTCCGCTTCACTCAACCGAGCCAGGGCTGCGCGTGCAATGCGCAGGGCATTGTCCGCCCGCTCCACATACCGACCAGTCCAGAACAGATTGTCGGCCACACGGCTGGGCAGGTCCTCGGTGGAGCGGCGGATCACCACGGGTGCCGGTGGTCGCGCAACGGCGGGCGGTGCACCAGACCCCACCAGCCAGGCATCCTTGGCCCCGCCGCCTGCCTGCATGGAGATTGGCAGGTCGTCGCCCCGCACACCAAAGCGGACCAAGCCACCGGGCATGGTCCACCACCCCTCCCCATCTCGCAGCAGGAAGCAGCGCAGCTGAATGGGCCGTGCCTCAATGCCCGATGGGGTGAGCACCGGCACAACCGAGTGCGGCACGCGGGACTGAGCCACCAGGGAGTGCGGCTTCAAGCGCAACTCCTCCGCCAAGCGCTCGCGCGCCTCATCCGATAGGCGTTCCGGCAGCATGGCGCCAATGCCGGGATTGGCGAAGGCGGGCTTGAACAGCACGCTTTCCGGTGCGTCGGTCAAGCGTGCGCACAGCGCGTCGGGTCCCCAGACGGTATCCACGGTCGGCAGGCTGAGGTCTTCCCCCAGCAGCATGCGGGCAAGCCGCGGCAGATAGGGGTGGAGTGCCAGCGCCTCCACCACGCCCGAGCCGATCGGGTTGGCCAGGACAACGCGTCCCGCGCGGGCAGCCTGGGCCAAGCCAGCCACCCCCAACTGGCTGTCGCCGCGCAATTCCAGCGGGTCGCAGAAATCATCATCGACGCGCCGCAGCAGCACATGGATGCGCCGCAGCCCGCCAAGCGTGTCCAAGAATAGGGTTTCGTCGCGCACCAGCAAATCCTGCCCGCGGGCAAGAACAAACCCCAACTGGCGGGCCAGGAATGCGTGTTCGAAATAGGTTTCGTTGTAGGGGCCGGGCGACAACACGGCGACAGTTGGTTCGTCCACCTGGGTCAGGTCAGCTGCCAGACGACCCAGCCGTTCAAACCAGCCGAGGATCGCCGCCGGGCGCACCTGGGCAACTGTTTGCGGCGCGGCGCGCACTGAGACGAAGCGATTGGCCAAGGCATAGCCCATGCCGGAGGGGGC
The DNA here is from genome assembly GCA_004292755.1 of Alphaproteobacteria bacterium. Taxonomy (GTDB): domain Bacteria; phylum Pseudomonadota; class Alphaproteobacteria; order Elsterales; family Elsteraceae; genus RDXE01. Next base: position 84,994 of record RDXE01000038.1, on the reverse strand, counting down.
CTGGGTGCGGTCCGCCAACGCCAACCACTGGCCATCCGGACCGCGCACCAAATCCACGGCATAGAGGTGCAGCCACCGACCGCCCGGCGGATGAATGCCCGTTGCCGTGCGCTGAAACCAGGGATTGGCGAACAACAAACCGGGCGGTACCACCCGCTCACGCAGCAAGCGCTGGTCGCCGTAGAGGTCGCCTAGGATGGCTTCCATCAGCCGGGCGCGCTGGACCAGACCAGCTTCCAGGTCGGCCCATTCCTCTGCATCCAGCATCAAGGGCAGGGGGTCGAACGCCCAGGGGCGTTGATCCTCGCCCTTGCCGTAGACCGTGTAGCTGACCCCCAGATCGCGGATCAGGCGCCGCGCTTCATCGTGGCAATGCTCCAGCGATGCAAGGTCGCCCAACTCCTGCGCGCCATCAAGTTGACGCCACGGGGCGCGAGGCTCCGGCGAGCCGACCTCGTCCCAACCAGTTGTCCCTGGCCGCCACAAGGGTTGCCAGGGAACAACAGGTGCCGCTGCGGTCTGGGCGAGACGAAACGGCATTTACCCCCAGCGCAGATCGAGAGTCGACGGAAACGCAGGATTGACCGCCTCGGCGGCTGGCTGCAAGCGGCCTGCAGTGTGGCCAGTCGCCTCGAACCGCGCGAGGCGCCGACTTTCTGCCTCGTACGCATTGACCGGGAACGTCACATGGTTGCGCCCGCCGGGGTGGGCGACGTGGTAGCGGCAGCCCATGATCGAGCGTTCTGACCAGGTGTCGATCACGTCGAACACCAGAGGTGCTGCGATGGGCACGGTGGGGTGCAGGGCGGAGTGGGGTGCCCAGGCCTTGAAGCGCACCCCTGCCACCCCCTCCCCGGGAATTCCCGTTGGTTGCAGCGGCACCAGACGGCCATTGCAGGCGACCTTGTGGCGGCCAGGGGTGAGGCCTTGCGCCAGCACCTGTACCCGCTCCACCGAGCTGTCGACAAAGCGGACAGTCCCTGCCGGTCCTGGCTCCTCACCCAGCACGTGCCAGGGCTCCAGCGCGTGTCGCACCTCCATGCGCAGGCCGGAATGTGCAACTTCGCCCAGCCGCGGGAAGCGGAACTCGTGGTGCGGCGCGAACCACGCCGGACTCATCGCAAAGCCCGCCCGTGTCATGTCGTCCAGGACGTCGGCAAAGTCAGCCTGGACGAAGTAAGGCAACAGGAAGCGGTCATGCAGCGTGGTGCCCCAGCGCACGGGAGCGTGCGGCCAGGGTTGCTCCCAGAAGCGGGCAATCAAGGCGCGCAGCAGCACCGACTGGGCCAGCGCCATCTCCTTATGCGGTGGCATCTCGAACGCCCGCAACTCGACCAGCCCCTGTCGACCCGCACTGGTGTCTGGCGAGTACAGCTTGTCGATACAGAATTCTGTGCGGTGGGTGTTGCCCGTCACGTCAACCAGGATGTTGCGGAACACCCGATCCACCAGCCAGGGCGGTGGATTGGGGCCGGACTTGGCAAGTTGCTGGAAGGCGATTTCCAACTCGTAGATCGCATCGGTCCGCGCCTCATCGATGCGCGGCGCCTGACTGGTTGGCCCGATGAACAACCCAGAGAACAGAAACGACAGCGATGGATGCGCCTGCCAGTAGCCAATCAAGCTGCGCAGCAGGTCAGGGCGCCGCAGCAAGGGGCTGTCGGCTGGGCTGGGACCACCCATGGTGATGTGGTTGCCGCCACCCGTCCCGACATGGCGACCATCCAGCATGAACTTTTCAGTGCCAAGCCGGGCCAGCCGAGCCTCTTCGTACAGGGCGTCGGTGGTTTCCACCAACTCATCCCAGCTCTCAGACGGGAAGATGTTGACCTCAATCACGCCGGGGTCCGGTGTGACGGACAGCGACTTCAAGCGGTGGTCGCGCGGTGGCTGATAGCCTTCCACGAACACGGGTTGCTGCAGTTCGGCTGCCACATCTTCAATGGCGGCGACCAGTTCTAGATAGTCTTCCACCGTGCGGGTTGGTGGCATGAACACATGCAAGTGACCATCGCGCGGCTCCACACACAACGCGGTGCGCAGCACGTCGGAGGCTGACTGGAACATCTCCGGCGTTGGAATCGGCGGCGGCAGCGGCTGGGCACGCGCGGGGCGCCCATCCCTGGTTCCAACGCGCAGCTGGGCCTGACGCGGTGGCTCATGCAGATCGCGGGCATTCGGCAGCGGGCCGCGCGGTGCAAAGGGGTCAGCCTCAATCAAGTGCGGATAGTCGCTGGGCGAGACCCACGGCAGGCTGTCGAGCGGCAGGCGGAACCCAATCGGGCTATCGCCCGGCACCAGACGGATGTCATCCCCGCGCAAGAACCACGGGCCGGAGCACCAGTAGCCGTCGCGCTTGTCGAGCGGCACGACATAGCCGATCACGCTGTCCAGGCTGCGGTCGAACACCCGCATCAGCCGCTCGCGCTCTTCCTTGTCGGCCAGACGGCTGTCATTGGCGGTGACGTTGATCGGCAGCCGCCGTTCCTTCCACATGTAGTAGTAGGCGTCTTCCCAGGCGGGCAACACATGCGGGTCCAGAGCCTGCAGACGCTCGACCAGGGCCGTGGCGAAGCGCATCGCTTGGCCCTCGTCGGCACCAGTCGGCTGCTCTGGCACGGCGATCAGACTGTCATCAAACCAGATCGGCTGACCATCCTTGCGCCAGAAGCACGTGTAGGCCCAGCGGGGCAGGCTTTCGCCTGGATACCACTTGCCCTGGCCCCAGTGCAGCAGCGCACCATCGGCAAAGCGCTTGCGCAGGCGTTTCACCAGATCAGCCGCGCGCTCCCGCTTGTGCGGGCCAAGGGCGGTGGTGTTCCACTCCGCCCCTTCCATATCGTCGATGGAGACAAAGGTGGGCTCGCCACCCTGAGTGAGACGGACGTCGCCAGCGACCAAGCGGCGGTCCACAGCTTGCCCAAACGCTAGGATGTCCGACCAGACCTCCGGCGTGTAGGGCTTGGTAACCCGCGGGCTCTCCTTCAGGCGGGTCACCGACATCTCAAAGCCGAACTCCACCTCGGCCTTGTCGGACAGGCCGGTGATGGCGGCGGCTGTGGTCGGCTCCGGCGTGCAGGCCAGCGGGATATGCCCTTCACCCGCCACCAGACCCGAGGTCGGGTCAAAGCCAATCCAGCCTGCCCCCGGCAGATAGATCTCGCACCAAGCGTGCAGGTCGGTGAAGTCCACCGCCGTGCCAGACGGGCCGTCCAGCGACTTCACGTCTGGCGTCAGCTGGATCAAGTAGCCAGAGACAAAGCGCGCTGCCAAGCCTAGGTGGCGGGCGGCCTGCACCATGAGCCAGCCAGTATCGCGGCACGAGCCCTTGCCGGACGCCAGCGTTTCTTCCGGGGTTTGCACCCCCGGCTCCATGCGGATGATGTAGGCGATATCGCTCTGCAGGCGCTGGTTCAATTCCACCAGGAAATCCATCGTCCGGCGGCGGCGACGGTCGATGGTGCCCAGGAACTGCGTCAGCAGCGGCCCGGCCGGCTGCGGCTTGCGGAAGGGGGCGAGGTCATGGGCCAGCCCTTCCTCGTAAACGAACGGGAATTGCTCAGCCGTCGGCTCCAGGAAAAAGTCGAATGGGTTATAAACCGCCATCTCGGCAACCAGATCCACTTCGACCGTCAACAGATCGGTACGCTCGGGAAACACGAAGCGTGCCAGATAGTTGGCGAACACATCCTGCTGCCAGTTGATGAAGTGCTTGGCGGGCTGGACGGTCAGGGAATAGGAGAGGATCGGCGTCCGGCAATGCGGAGCAGGGCGCAGGCGCACCAAGTGCGGCGACAAGCCGACCAGCCGGTCATAGCGGTAGCTGGTCTTATGGCGGAGGGCCACGTGGATCGACATGTGAGCTTGGTCCCTGTCCGATGAGATCGGCACCGGAGCGGTTTCGGCAGGTGAGCATCGGCTCAGCCGACGCCACCCGCCAACGATAGGACCGTCCCGGTACCCCCGGTCCCCTCGCGCGGTCACACAAGGGTTGGCATGCAACCCGCGTGCTAGATCGGTCGCCAGCACCCCCGTACCGGCAACCAACACCTGTTCGGTTAGACGACGCTTTCTTCGACGATGCGATAGCGTTTGTTGCAGCTGTCAACCGTTGCCCAGGCCTTCGCCTGCCAGGCCGCGTGGGCCTCCTGGTAGGTGTCGAACGGCCCAAGGCGTTCCTCAGCCGTGCCGGGAACCAGCGTGCGAAAGCCAGTGTCCTGATACTCACCACCCAGAACGTAGAAGCGCTTGGTGGTTTTCGGACCAGCTTCCTCGAGCAGTTTGTAGCGCCGCGTGCAGCTATCGACTGTCGACCACGCCTTCGTCTGCCAAACTTTCTTGGCTTCTTCGTAGTCGTAGAAGGGGCCGAGATGCTCTTCCTCCGTTCCCGGGACCACCTGAGTGAACCGAGTATCGGTGTAATCCCCCCCGATCACCCACCAACGGCTTGGCATGGTTCGTTCCTCACGAGACGGTGTACTGGTCGGTCGCCGCGTTGGCGACGGTGCACTGGCCGGGCGCAGGCCCGATCAGGTTGCGCCCCGTCGCCGCACGTCTAACAGGCTGACCTCTGTCAGGTCCAGTGTTCCAGACAAGGCGACTGGTCGCAGCCGTCATCAAACGGTATATCCCGCCCGCATCACACCGAAATGAGGCGCCCGCCATGACCCTGCCCAAGGATGACACCACCCCGCCGCGCCGGGTGGAGCGAGCGATTTCCCTGTTTCTATTGCGCGCCCGCTGGCTGCTGGTGGTGTTCTATGGCGGGCTGGCGGTGGCGCTGGTTGCCTATGCCGGTCATTTCCTGGTCAAACTGGCGAAGACAGTGGCAGTGGCTGCCACGGCATCAGCCAATGAGATGCTGCTGGCCATGTTGGCGCTGGTGGATGCCACGCTGGTCGGCTCGCTGATCGTGATGGTGATGCTGTCGGGTTATGAGAATTTCGTCGCACCCCTGCGCCATCACCTGATGCATGAAAACCTGGATTGGCTGGGCAAACTGGACACCGGCACCATCAAGATCAAGATGGCGACCGCCATCGTTGCCATCAGTTCGATCCACCTGTTGCAGGTGTTCTTGAATATCGAAAGCTATGACAGCGGACGGGTGTGGCAGATGGTGGGCATCCACACCACCTTCGTTGTCTCCGCCATACTGCTGGCTGGGTTGGACCGGATCGTCACCGCTGGGAAGGACAAGAAGTAGATGCCCTATAGCGACCTGCGCGGGTTCCTCGACCGGTTGGAGCGCGATGTTAATCTGGTGCGCGTGCGCGAGCCGGTCTCCCCCGTGCTGGAGATGACGGAGATCCAAACCCGCCTGCTCGCGACCGGTGGCCCGGCGGTGTTGTTTGAGGATGTCCGCCATGAGGGGCGGCGGTGGGACATGCCGGTGCTGGTCAATCTGTTCGGCACTGTCGAGCGGGTGGCTTGGGGGATGGAGCGCACCCCCGCCCAGCTGCGCGAGGTTGGCGAGACCCTGGCGTTCCTGCGCCAGCCAGAGCCGCCGGGTGGTTGGCGGGAGGCGCTGGAGCTGTTTCCGCTGCTGAAAACCGTGCTGGCGATGAAGCCCAAAACAGTTGGCTCCGCGCCGTGTCAGGAGGTGGTGCTGCGCGGCAGCGACATCGATCTTGGCCGCTTGCCGGTGCAAACCTGTTGGCCGGGTGAGCCCGCGCCGCTGATCACGTGGCCACTGGTGGTCACCAAGGGGCCGGGCGCCGGGCGGGAGGACAAGTTCAACCTGGGCATCTATCGCATGCAGGTGATTGGCCGCGATCAAACCCTGATGCGCTGGCTGAAGCACCGCGGCGGCGCTCAACATCATCGGCGCTGGGGCTTGAGCAAACGGGAACCCTTGCCCGCGGCTGCCGTGCTGGGTGCTGATCCCGGCACCATCCTGGCGGCAGTCACGCCGGTGCCCGACACCCTGTCGGAGTATCAATTCGCAGGCTTGCTGCGCGGCAAGCGGGTGGAGTTGGTGGATTGCGTCACCCAGCCGCTCAAAGTTCCCGCCGGGGCGGAAATCGTGCTGGAAGGTACGGTCAGCCTGGAGGATTACCGCGACGAAGGCCCCTATGGCGACCACACCGGCTATTACAATCAGGTGGAGCCGTTTCCGGTGTTTCAGGTGACGGCGATCACCATGCGGCGCCAGCCGATCTACTTGTCCACCTTCACCGGTCGCCCACCCGATGAACCCTCGGTGCTGGGCGAGGCGCTGAACGAGGTGTTCATCCCCCTGTTGCAGCAGCAATTCCCGGAGATTGTTGATTTCTGGCTGCCACCCGAAGGGTGTTCGTATCGGATCGCTGTGGTCTCAATGAAAAAGGCCTATCCCGGCCACGCCAAGCGCGTGATGCTGGCGGTGTGGAGCTATCTGCGCCAGTTCATGTACACAAAGTTTGTCATCGTCGTGGACGATGACATCAACGCGCGTGATTGGAAGGACGTGATGTGGGCCATGTCCACCCGCATGGACCCGGCGCGCGACATCACCGTGATCGAAGGCACCCCCATCGATTACCTCGACTTCGCCTCGCCGGAGTCTGGCCTCGGCGGCAAGATCGGCCTGGATGCCACCAACAAATGGCCCCCCGAAACCAAGCGCGAATGGGGCGAGGTGATTCGCATGGACCAAGCGATCATCGACCTCGTCACCAACAAATGGTCCCGCCTCGGCCTGCCGGGGGGCGGCAAGCCGATTTGGAAGTAGGGGCTGCTGGGCATCGCCGGGACAGCGGGGCCGATGTTTTGCCCCCTGTTCGCTGTATGGCCCCGTCAAGCTGGGTGCAAAGCGATCAGGATTCTGCACCCACCAGTGATGATCCCGCGGTGGCGTTTCGATCTCTGCTGTCACGCTCGACATCACAGCTGACACGCCACCGGCCATAGGGCTGCTGTGATTGGTTTGTCCCAACGGATCAGATGTTTCCATTCTGAAGCGTTTTCAGACCAATCTGCTTTTGAGCCAAGAAAATTCCCGCGTGGTTTATGCAATTGCTGGGGAATTCGCCGTGCAGTTGATCTTGTCGCAACAGCCTCCATGTCCTGGAGCAGTTGTCTCGTGGACTTGGAGCGTGTCCTAGTGTTTCAGAATTCGTCAATACCAGTGCGCATCGGTGCAGGTTTCATCGTTATTATTGCGCTGTTCGGAATCACATCGGGCTTTCTTATCCGTGCGATGCAGTCAATGGCGTTCGGATTCCAGCGCAGCGCAGAGGCGCTGGACCTAGCGCGCACAGTGTCGGACCTGGACGGCTTGGTGGCTCAAATCCGGTTCGAGGCGTCGCGCTTCATTGTCACTGGTGAGGACACGCGGTTTCGCGGCGCGAGTGACGGTATCGCCGCTGTCTCTGCGCGATTGGAAACCTTGGCCGCTGGGGATCATCTCGCCGTCATGTCTCAGGCGATCCAATCAGCCAGTACGCACACCGCCAGCTTTGCCACTGCCCTGGCGCGCCTGGGGGAATTGGTCGTGCAGCGCCGGGCTGTTGAAGACCAAGTCGTCAACGGCCTTGGCATCGACTTGCGTCGTCAGGTGACTGCTGCCATCCGCGACGCCCGCACCCGTGGCGACACTGGGGCCACCATTGCGTTGGGGGCAGTGCAGGAAAGCTTGTTGCTCGCTCGTCTACGACTACAGCGTTTCATCCAAACGGCCGTTGCGAGCGATGGCACCGGCGCGTTGGCGGCCTTGAGCGAGGCGCGGGCGGAACTGGACAGGCTGGCCAGTGGCAGCGCGGCATCGGATTCCTTGGATCACCTGCAAGGCTACCTCACCCTGTTCGAAGACGGCGTTACCACAGTCATCACCTTGGTACGGGAGCTGCACGTGCTGTCGGAAACCGACATGCAACGCATTGGCAGTGACTTAGGGGCAGCCTTCACCCAATTGAACCAAGACCTCACAACGCTGTCCGCCACTCAGCGCGCGGAGTTGATGGTGACTGTTAGCCAGCGCGAAAGCTTCGCGCTGTTGGTGGTAATCCTGGCAGTTGTCATTGGCGGCGTAACAGCCTGGACCATGGGCACCAGCATCACCCGTCCCCTCGCCCGAATGACCGACGCCATGACCAAGCTCGCCGACCGTGACCTTGCCGTCACCATTCCAGATGCCCAGCGCCAGGATGAGATCGGCCAGATGGCCAGAGCCCTGGGGGTGTTTCGCGACGGTCTGGTCCGAGCTGCCGACTTGGAGGCTGAGCAGGCAGCCGCAGAGGCAGAGGCGCGCGCACGCCGGGATGCCATTGATGCCCTTAACAGGCAGTTCGTCGCCTCGGTGGAATCCATTGTAGCGGGCCTCGGTACGGCATCGAACGATGTACGCAGTGCCGCCGAAACCCTGTCGGATATCGCTGTACGCGCCTCCCGTCAGGCCAGCACGGTGGCAGCGACCACGGAACAAGCGACCACCAATGTCCAAACGGTCGCAGTGGCCAGTGATCAGTTGGCGCAATCCATTGCCAATGTTGGCGAACAAACTGGACGCGCCGCCGAAGCAACCCGCGTCGCCGCCGAAGCTGCCAGCGAAACCGATGGCGTGGTGCGCAATCTGTCGAGCAGCGCGGACCAGATTGGGGCAGTGGTAGACTTGATCCGCCGTATCGCGGCTCAAACCAACCTATTGGCATTGAATGCCACCATTGAGGCGAGCCGGGCCGGTGCCGCTGGACGCGGATTTGCGGTTGTGGCGCAGGAGGTGAAAACCCTCGCCAGCCAAACGGCACAAGCAACCGATGACATCCAAACCTCGATTGACGCCATCCTAGATGACACGCGCAGCGCTGTAGCCGCGGTCTCCGGCATCGCGGACGCCGTTGCAACAGCACGGCACCTCTCCGCCACAGTCGCTGTCGCGGTGGAAGAGCAAGGCATGGTAACGGCAGACATCGCCCGCAACACTGTGGAGGCCGCTGCAGGCACCCGCGCCGCAGCGAAGGGGATCGCGGATGTGTCGACAGCCGTTAAAACCACTGGCAGTGCCGCTGAGCGGATGTTGGCGGCTGCCCGCTCTCTCGTGGCGGATATTGACCGGCTGCGCACCACAGTTGACACCTACGTCGTCGCCAGTCGCGCGGCGTAGAGAGTCTCCCTTTACGCCGCCCCCGCCATCCCAATGCCCAGGCCAGCGACGGCACCGGCGGTTAGGATGACGCGCAGGCGACCGTACCAGGCGGGAAACTGACCGGCTTTGACAGAGCGGTCATCGACGAACCACGCCACGCCCAGGCCTGCCAGAAGCAGCAGCCAGCCGCCGGAGGGGCTGAGCAGGGCGAGCCAGCCGACCAGGGACGGCACCACCGACCAGCCCAGTTGGGTCCAGCCGGTTTGGCCCTCGGCCAAGGCCCAACCCCAGTGCACTGCTCCCAGGAAGGACAGGATGCAGGCGGCGTACAGCCGCTGGGCGGTGAGGGCTTGGGTGCCCCAGGCAGGGTCCACCAGCGCCAGAATGGGTAGACCCCAGAACGGCACGAGGCCCGCAAGCCCCAGCACCAGCGCCGTACGCGGCACGTCCTTCAGCATCACGCGCTGGTCCCGGGGGTGGAGGCAATCAGCGCTTCAATCGCGCGGGCCATCCGCAGGTCGCGCTGGCTGAGTCCGCCCGCGTCGTGGGTGGTGAGCAGAATGTCCACGCGATTGTACACGTTGAACCATTCCGGGTGGTGATCCTGCTGTTCGGCCAGCAAGGCAACGCGGGTCATGAAGGCAAAGGCGGCGCTGAAATCGGCGAAGGTGAAGCGCTTGGTGATGGCGTCGCGGTCGGCTGCCATCTGCCATCCGGCCAGAGCCAACAGGTCTGCGCGTTCTGTTGCGGTCAATCGCTCCACCATCTCCACACTCCCGCTTGGGCGGTGCTGCCATGGCCTGCCTGCGCCGCAGCACATGCGCGGCCGAACCAGATGCCGCAGTGCGGCAATCGATACAACCCCTGCTGTGCTGCGGCAAGAAGTTGTCACGATCGCAATGGGACACCGCAGTGACGATGCCGGGCTGGCTGCGATGGTTCGGCAATGTCTTGGCTCTGTCACAGCTTCCGGCTATCGTCCGCGGCGTTTTTTTGGAGCGGACCTGACCCGATGCCATCGCTTCCGGCTGCCGCCGCCTTCGGCACTCCTCCCACTCTGGACGACATCGCGGCTCTGGCCGAGGCGGCGTTGGGGACCCTTCCACAAGAGCTTCGGCGCCTCGCGGGCACGGTGCTGCTGCGGGTGGAAGATTTCCCCGACAGCGACACCGAGCAAGAGATGCAACTGGACTCGCCGTTTGAGCTGTTGGGTCTTTACCGCGGTAGACCGTTGACCGAACGCTCGGTCAGTTCGGTCGCCACCGAACCCGACATGGTGTTTTTGTACCGCCGCCCCATCCTCGATCTGTGGTGTGAGGAGGGGGAGGATCTTGCCACCCTGGTCCGCCATGTCCTGATCCACGAGATCGGCCACCATTTCGGCTTCTCGGATGAGGATATGGAACGGTTGGAGCAGGAGGCCGAATGATCATCGTTCCGCTGACGAAGGGAGACGGCATGGCCGCCTACGACTACGCCTCTGACTGGCTCGCCAAAGCATCGGTGCTGACGGAAGCGCTGCCCTATATGCGCCGCTTCCACGGCGAGATTGTGGTGGTGAAGTTCGGTGGTCACGCCATGGGCTCCGACGAGCTGGCGCAGGATTTCGCCCGCGACATCGTGCTGCTGAAGCAGTTGGACATCCACCCCGTGGTGGTCCATGGCGGTGGGCCGCAGATCAAGAAGATGCTGGAGCGGCTGTCGATCCGCTCCGAGTTCGTTGATGGTCTGCGCGTCACCGATGCCACCACCGTGGAGGTGGTGGAGATGGTGCTGGCAGGCACGATCAACAAAGCCATTGTTGCGGACATTGCCGAGGCCGGTGGTGTCGCCGTCGGTTTGTCCGGTCGCGATGGCGGCTTGATCAAGGCGCGCAAGGTGACCCGCACCAAGGTGGACCCGGACAGCAACATCGAGCAGGTGCTCGACCTCGGCTATGTTGGCGAGCCGGAGAGTGTTGACCCCCATGTGCTGCATGTCCTGACCCAGTCGGACATCATCCCGGTGGTCGCTCCTGTGGGTACCGGCCCCGATGGTCAGCCCTACAACATCAACGCCGACACGGCAGCGGGTGCCATTGCGGCCGCCCTGAAGGCATCGCGGCTGCTGCTGCTGACCGACGTGGCAGGCGTGCTGGACAAGGACAAGAACCTCGTCACCGACCTCACGCCCGATGACATTCAGGGCCTGATCGATGACGGCACCATCTCCGGCGGCATGATTCCCAAGGTGGAAACCTGCATGGAAGCAGTGAAGGGCGGCGTCGAAGCATCGGTCATTCTGGATGGCCGCGTCCCCCACGTCATCCTGCTGGAACTGTTCACCGCCCGCGGGGCTGGCACCCTGGTGCGCGACAAGCCATTGGCTGGTCCGTTGGAGGATTGAGGCGAGCGACAGGCGATCACGGCAACTTTACGGCCGAACTCTTTGTAACGCCCTGTTTAGCGGGCGGGCGGCTACTGGTTTCCTTGCGAGCGGCGCAGTCGCCGCCCGCCAACCAAGGAAACCACACCGATGAACCGCACGTTTGCCGCTCTGATCGCTGCTGCCACTGTTGTTGCTGCACCGGCGCTGGCTGGTCAGTCCGCTACCACCGGCCAGGCCCCGCAACGCGTTGAGCGTCCGGCAGTGGCGCAGACTGCCCCCGCAGCTCAGCCCCGTGGGCAGACGGTCGCCCCCGTGGCCACTCCGGCCCGCCCGGCGGCTGCCACCACACCGACCGTCACGGCGCCTGCCGCCACCAACCAAGGTGCCGCCAAGGGTCAAGCCACGGGTGCCGGTACCGTTGGGGAGCCGCGCCAGGGCCAGGGTCAGGCCGCAACCACCCCGGCCACCGGCGCGCCTGCGACCGCCCCGGCTGCAGCCCCCGCGGCACAGCCGACGGTCACTCGCTGACCGGTTGCGCGGGCGATCCTGACTTGACACAGGCCCGCGGGCCGATAATAGTCCGCGCCCACGGGCCTGTAGCTCAGTTGGGAGAGCGCTGCAATCGCACTGCAGAGGTCGTCAGTTCGACTCTGATCAGGTCCACCAGAACATAAAGCGGCCCGGCGCCTCTCGCGCCGGGCCGTTTCTCTGTCTGCACCGTGCGTTATCGCCCGCGCTGGGTGATCCGGCCATCGGCTTGGCGGGCGAACCAGCGCGGCCGATACTGATCCATCACCACAGCACCCGGTAGCTCGAACGTGCCGGGGGTAACCACCCGCACCACAAATGCCAAGCGCACCTGGCCGGTTTTTGGCACGGTGATCGCTGCCGCATAGCGGTCATCGCGTGCTTCTTGACTGTCGGGGAACGACACTTCGCGCAGGAAGGAGAACGGCTCAACCCGGTCGCCGGACAGACGGGCGTTCTCAATCTCCCATCCCGCAGGCAGTGGGTGGACGATCAACGCCTGATGGTCGGTGTTGACAGTGCTGGCAGCCTCCAGCACCACCACCAGCCGATCCCCTTGGCGTAATGTGTCGAGATTGGCGGGTTGACCGGTTAAGGTGAAGAAGAACCGCCGGATACGCATGCCATTCGCCTGGGCGGGTTGCCCAACGGCGGGGATGCCCACGCTACTGATGCCAATCCAGGCCCCTGTAGCCCCAATATTGGCGACGCTAACGCCTTGCTGAACCCGTTCCGGTGCGAGCGGCAGTGCGCTCGGCAGCGGAGATGGGAGGGGCGCCCCATCAATCTGCAGCGCAGACGGCGCCTGTTGACCCAGCGCTTCAGCCGCGAGGATGAGCCAAGTCTGCTCCTGTGTGGAGGTGGTACGGGCTGCGATGCCAGTCAGCGGCAGGCGATCCGCCAACTCACCCATGCGCTCGGGCATCAGGCCGGTTTCACCCAACAAGGCAATGGTGCCCGCAAGCTCCCGCAAGGGGGTGCTGTAGTCATCCGTCCGCCACCACCAGTCCGCTGGCGGCGGCGGCGGTGGGGCGGCAAGGGCGCGCAGGAAGGCAGCGCGGGCGCGCTCCCCATCGCCCAACTTCCATAAGGCCCAACCAAGTTGCGCATTGGCGAATTGCCCTTCGATGCGGGCACCGAAGCCATCGGCAATGTAGCGCAGCATCGGCAACCGCACGGCACCAGCACGGGTAAGCGCCGCCAGTGCTGCGACCCGCACCGGCAGCTGAGCACCCTCCCGCGGTACTTCGGTCAGCACATAGTCAGCGAGTGCACGCACGGCCGCCTCATAGGCGCCATCCACCACTGGCACCCCGGCCGCCTTGGCGCGGGCCAGGAAGTCAACGGCGAAGGCGGTCAGCCACAGCTGCCGGTCGCCACCGGCAGACCACAGCCCGAACCAGCCATCGAAGCGCTGCAACTCCATCACCCGCTGGACCGAGAGCGCTGCCTGCTCGCGCTGCTCCGGCGTGGGGGCAGAGGCAGCGACCAGGGGTAGGCCGCGGGCGACGGTCTGCTCCAAGCAGCCATAGGCCCAGGCTTCCAAGGCGGCGCGCAGCCCCGCAACATCGTAGCGAACCCGCGTCGACAGCGAGAGGCTTAGCCGCCCGGTGCCCGGCAGGAACGGTTGCAACAGCTCTTGCCCAACCGCAACCCGCTCACCCGCCGCCAGCGTGCGGGTAGAGAAACGCGCCTCCGGCACTTGGGCGGAGCGCACTTGCAGCTGCCAATCCCGCGCGATTTGCAAGCCGTCGGGACCATCCAGCTGCAAGGCGATGCGCGCGATACCAGGGCCGGTTGCCATGACCTCGAACGGGATCGTGCGCCGCTCCCCTGCGGCAAGGGTGGCGCCGACGGCATTGACGGTGGACAGCCGCACTGGCCCCTCCACCGTCAAGCGGACGCTGTGATCGCCAGGGCTGCCCGAGACATTGTGCAGGTTCAAAGCGATCTCGGCGCGGTCGTTGGGGGCGAGGAAGCGGGGGAAGTTCAAGTCCGCCACCACAGCCTTGCGCACCGTGACCATACCCGCGGCTGAGCCGAGGCGCGCCTCGTCCCACGCCACCGCCATCACCCGCATCGCGCCGACAAAGTCCGGCAGGTCCAGCGAGACTGTGCCCCGCCCCTGAGCATCCAGCGCAATTGGGCCTTGGAACAACGACAGCACCTTGAACGGCACGACGTCCAGGCCAGCGCCAAAGTCGCCACCGCTGCGCAGGCGTCCTTGGTCCCCCTCCGCCAGGGTGATCAAGTTGGCATATTGATCGCGGAAGGTGACTCCCAACTGGCGCCGGGCGAGGAAATGCGCCAGCGGGTTCGGGCTTTGGAACGAGGTCAGGCGCAGAATACCCTCATCCACCGCGGCGAGGGTGAGGAAGGTTGGCCCACTGGCCCCTGCCACCTGGACTGGAATCTCAACCCGTCGTTGGGGTTCCACCCGCTCCGGCAGGGTGAGGGTAACCTCCAACTGGCGTTCGGCGACGCTGCGGGCCAACCACACCACGCCGACGCCGCGGGTGGGCTGCGGGCCAGGGGTCAGGTCCCGCGGGCGCACCAGGGTCGCCGTGACATAGGCGCCCGGCCCCCAGTCGGCCGAGACAGGGATCTCAACCTCCGCCCCGCTCTGCGGCACAGTGATGGTTTGGGTGGAGAGCACGCGGTCGGTCGCCACGGTCACCAGTGCTTCACCGGCAAAGGGGGGTGACAGGCGCACCTTGGCAACCTCGCCCGCGCGATAATCCGTGCGGTCGCTGGACAGTTCCACCACATCGGGCGTCGGCGCCTCGCCAGGGTTCCAGCGCCAGCCAGCATGGAAGCGCAGCGAGGTGGCAGCGGTGGAGAGTTGGTCGCGCACCTCCACCCGGTAGCGACCCCAGCGCACCGGCTGGCGGAGGGTGAGCGGTTGGTCAGCGCTGACTGACACGATGCTGCTGGCAACCCGGATCGAGCGGACTTGATCGCGCCAACTGCGTCCACTGTTGAACCACAGCCAGTCAATCCGTTCTTCAAACCACTCCACCACTAGGGGCCGGGTGACAGGGGCTCCAGTCAGATCGACCGCCACCAAGTCCACCGCCGCGGTGCTATTGGCATCAACGCTGCCATAGCGGAACTGCGGCTTCACGCCGATCTGCACCGGTTGATGGGCGATGGCGAGCGGCAGGCGCGCACGCACGGCGCGGCCACCGGGGTCCAGCACGTCCACCTCCACCACACCGCGCAGCGGCACAGAGACGTCGGGCAGTTGGCGCACATCAGCCTGGAAGCTGGTGCGACCCTGGGCGTTGGTTTCTGGCGCGGTCAACTCAACGCGTTCCGCTGGGAACTGGGTGCCGTCCAGACCAAAGCGCCAGCCGCGCCAACGCTCAAATGGCTCTGGATCGGCCTCGACAATCAGTGCCGCGCGCACGCCCAAGCCGCTGCCAGGGGCACCGTAGAGAAACTGTGCGTCTGCCGTCACCGCCACGGGTTGACCGGGAACCAGCCGCTGGGCAGCGCTGCTGACCTCCACGGCGATTTGCTCGGGCACGAAGTCTTGAACTTCGATGCTGGCTGTGCCGATGGGGGCGGCGGTGCGGTCCACCAGCACCTCGATCCGCCATACCCCGCGTGCGGCGTTGGCGGGCAGCGACAGCGCCGTGACATAGCCGCCCAGCCCGCCATCGGGCACCACAGCCTCGTGGAAGACAGTGCCGACGGGTCGCTTCAAGCGCAGCGTCACCGGCAGGCCGGGCCGGGCGCGCACAGCCTCATCGCGGACCAGGGCGGTGACATTGACAGTCTCCCCTGGTCGATAGATGCCCCGGTCGGTGTAAACGAAGGCATCCAGCGGGCCGGGGTTGCGGCGGCCTGAGATGCCGCGCTCCGACAGGTCCAGCGCATCGGTGCCCATGCGCATGAAGCTGGTGTCGCCATCACTGGCGCGCAGCAGCAGGATGTCGCCGCGCTGACCACCCCGACGCCGCTCCGCCGGCAGGCGTGCCAAGCCATCGGCGTCGGTGGTGACAGTCTCGCGCAGCTCGCGATTGCGGGCGATCAGGCTGACGGTGACGCCCGCCACCGGCTTGGCCGTAGCGATGGAGCGCACCTGCACCAGCGTGCCATCTGCCCCCTCCACCACACTGGCGGCAAGGTCGGTCACCACCAGCCACTGGGTGGCAGAGCGCGAAAAGCGATCAACCGGCTGCGCCTCGCCCTTGGGGTGGGCGACGACGGCATAGATACCGGGTTTCAAGGCGCCGATGGTTTGACCGATGGGCAGGTTGGTGACAGTGGCGCGATTGCGCGGGGCCGTGATCTCCATCGAGCCGGTCCACACCAATTCGCCATCGTCGACGGCGACCCAGCGGCTGTCCGGTGCTGAAGGTTCTGCGCTGCTGTCCTCTGGCACCGCGTTCCAGTCAAGGTCCCAGGCATCAAACGGCATCATCACCTTGGGGCTTTGCAGGTTTGCCTGCGGCACCCGGTAAATCCACACCTCCAACTCCGAGACATTGATCGTGCTGATCGGCAGCCGGTCGGCGGCGAGGCGCGGCAGAATCCAGCCATTGCCAGGAAAGCTGACCCGCGTTGGCAGATCGGGCAGGCGGATATCGCGCGTGACAGCGCGCGCCAGCGGCTGCACATCGACTGCGGGCAAGCCAGCACGGATGGTCACGCGATAGCTGCGACCAGCGGGCAGCCCAATCGCACACAGTTGGCGCCCGCCGGAGCCCATCACAAACGCCGCATCGGACGCCGGTTGGATGTCAACAAAGTCGCCCCAGCGCAGATCGGGTCGGTCGCCGAGGGGCTGATCGGCGGTTAGGCAAATCTCCCCGGCACTGCCTTGGGCCGCCCCGGTGACCGCCAGCACTTGCAGCGCCAGCGTGCGGGTTAGCTCGGCGAATTGCGCGCGCGCACCCGCCAGCGTCGGCACGCGGGCGAGCGCTTCGCGCAGAGCCTCCACAGCCAGATCGGGACGGGCGAGAGTGTCCCGCAAGATTGCGGCCGTCGCCACCATGTCATCGGCTTGGGCGGCGGGGTCGCTGCCAAGGCGGGCAGCCATCCAGCGGGCTTGGGCAGCGCGTTGGAAGGTTTGCGTGCGCGCGTCGGCTGGCGTGGCCGACAGTTGCGCTGCCAGCCGGGCTTGGGCCACGGACAGGCGGCGCCACAGGCTGGCATCGGTGACCTGCAAGCGGATCGCTTCTTCCAGTGCTGCAACGGCGCGGGCGTGATTGCCCGACTGCTCCGCCTGGGTTGCGGCCTCTACTTGGGCGGCGAGCGACGTTTGCACCGGGCCTTGGCGCAGGAGGGCGGTCAAATACCCCTCTGACGCAGCTGTCAATTGGCCCGGAATCCACTGCCGAGCTGTCGCAGGCCCCGAACACGCCACCAGGACCAGCGCCACCAACGCCGCCACCAACCGCATCGCCGCCTCCTCATCCCGAGGCTGCGATCATAGGCACAGGCGCGGTGTGGGAACCAGTGCGGCGGGGTGCAGCTATTGCAGCACCCAGAACCACCAACTCAGCACCAGGGCAAAGCTGGTCCAGGCCAAATAGGGCACCATCAACCATGCGGCCGCCGTGTGGATCGCGTGGAACTGCCGGATGGTCAGCCCAATCGCCAGCACCAACAGCACAATCTCCAGACTGGCGAGCAAGGGCGACTGCAGGCCAAAGAACAGCGCCGTCCACCCGAGGTTGAGCGCCAACTGCACCCAATAAAGCCGGATCGCCGGATGATGAAGCCCGACCCGCCGCCACACCTGCCACGCCGCCACTGTCATCATCAGATACAGCGCCGTCCAGACCGGCCCAAACACCCAGTTCGGCGGTGTGATGGGCGGCCGCTCCAAGGTGGCATACCACCCCGGTATCGCCTCCGCATTGATCGCCCGCCCCGCAGCCAAGAAGCCAAGAAACCCCAACACGTCGCGCCCCCGCGACGGAATAGCACTGATGCTCATGGGAAGAGATACGATGGTGGGCGGGGGGTGGATCAGTGGGGTTGGGTGGGGGAGGCGCTGCAGTGTTGGCAGGCGATATCTGCGAAAATTGATGCTTAACTTCTAATCAATTCGAGACGTTAGATTTTTCTAGCAATGCTGTGGCATAGTCAACGGCATGGCAACCGCCGCCATTACGTTGGATGATTGACTTGATGTCGGCTTCCGTCATGGTTTTATCAAGGTGTCATTACGGTCTTCATCGCTATCATTTTTGCTTACAACGGGTAGGCGTTTGAGCAAGTCTGGTAGCGCTGTTTGCATCGTGTCCCACACCAAATCGAGGTTGATGTCGAAATAGCCGTGGGCGATGCGATTACGCATGCCGCGCATATTGCGCCACGGCACGTCCGGGTGCGCCTGAATGAACTCGACGTAGCCGTCCATGATCTTCGTCGCGGCCTCGCCTATGATAATGAGGCTCATGATGACGGCCTGCTGGGTGCGTTTGTCGGCGAAGAAATCCTCCTTGGTTAGGCCCTCCACAAAGCTAAATGCATCCGTCGCTGCTTGGTGGATGTGGTCGATGTAGTCTGGCAGGCGGTTCTCGCTCATACCGGTCGTGCCTCTGCAAGCACCTTAGCCCGGAACTTCAATGGTAGATCATCGGGCGTCAGCAAATTGACGTGAATGCCGAGGAGCGATTCAAGCTCATCCAGCAACCCGCCCAAGTCCAACAACGTGGCTCCAGGTAGCGCATCGACGAGCAAATCGAGGTCACTGCCGTCTCGGTCGGTGCCATGCAGCACTGAGCCGAAGACGCGCGGGTTTGTTGTGCGAAAGCAGCCGACTGCTTTGCGCACTGCGCTCCGGTGCAGGTCAAGGGCAAGGGATGGTCGCATCGGCATCCCGTCAATTCAAAACCCGATGAAATGCCGACGATCGGCTTTCGCGCGGTTGGAGTGCGTCAGCGCGACATCCAGGCCAGCGCGAAAGACGACAAAGCCGACAGAGTTGGCTCGCCTTTTCCCGCGGGTCCCCCGCCGCAGACCGCCACGCCGGTCGCTTATCGCTGTCGAAGCAGCCTTGTTGCCCCGCCATGACCGATACGATCCCGCCAAAGCCGATGGGAAATCGAATCATGCCTCAGCGCAGATCGCCAGAGGTTTCTAGAGGAGTCCCTCAGCCCAGATCGCAGACAGGCCCGGTCCCTGTCTGCGTGTTGACCGCCTTGGAGCAAGGGTTAGCGGAGGTGGGCCGGGCGCACGCGATGGTACATCACTTTACTGCCGCGGCAGGTCGGCCAGCACGAAGCTGGCCGGGCCAGCGGCTTCGATGACGAGGCCGGGTTCTTCCAGAATGGCTAGGCCGTCGCGGGCGGACATCTCCACGCCGTTGACGCGCAGCGTGCCGGTCACGCCGACCAAGTAGCCCGCCCCATCGCGCAAGGCGGCGTCCAGGCGCTGGCCCGCCTCCAGATGGCCCACCCACAAGGTGGCATCCTGGGCGATGGTCATGGTGTCTGGCAGGCCGCGGCCCGAGACCAGGGGCACCAGCGAGTGGGCGCCCTCGGCACCGGGGAACTGGCGCTGCTCCCACCGGGGCGTCAGGTTGGCGGTGTGTGGCTCGATCCAGATTTGGAACAGGGTGGTGTCCTCGCGCTCCCGGTTCACTTCCGAATGGCGGATGCCACTGCCAGCAGACATCACCTGCACCTCGCCAGCACGGGTGATGCCGTTGTTGCCCTTGTCATCGCCATGGCTGATGGCACCGGTGCGGACATAGGTGATGATCTCCATGTCCCGGTGGCCGTGGGGGGCGAAGCCGGTTCCGGCGCGGATGGTGTCGTCGTTCCACACCAACAACGGCCCCCAGCCCGACCGCTGCGGGTCGTAGTAGTTCGAGAAGCTGAAGTGATAGCGGGCGGTCAGCCAGTCGTTCTGAAACTGTCCAAGGCTGGCGAAGGGGCGAAGGTCGAGCATTGTCAAAGTCTCCCTCAGCGGGCCGATCCGCTGCATGGCGGCGTACGGTCGATCACCGTGTGCATGGGGGGAAGATCGGTTGCCGGGCGTGCCTTTGCCAGACCTGCCCGCTGCAGCAGACTTTTGCATGCGCCTCATGAATGGCGATGAGCCGGAGGCGGCGGGTCGCCAACCCAGATCGGCTGTTTCGTCACGCGGCGAAGGGTGGCATGCTCGCCAACGGTCCAACGGTGCTGCCGAGACGGGGTCCCAGTGAGGGCGGCAGGGCCGATTGGGAACGGTGTGTTGCGACGGCGGCCAGTCTGGCCGCCGGGGAGGAGGACTTGAGAATGCTCACCACGACCACACGGCCGACGCGGGGTTGGCGACGCTCGGCGCTCGGATTTGTTGCTGCGGCCGCACTCCTGGCGGGGATGGCCGGTCCAGTGGACGCCCGCACCTTCCGCTGGGCGAATGACCTGGACGCCAACTCGCTGGATCCGCATTCGCGCAACGTCACGTTTCAATTGACGTTTTTGGAGAATGTCTACGAAGGCTTGGTGCGCCGTGGCCCAGATTTGAAGCTGGAGCCATCGCTTGCCACCTCCTGGCGTTTGACCGCGCCGGACACTTGGCGGTTTGAACTGCGCCGCAATGTGCGCTTCCACGGTGGCGAGCCGTTCACGGCCGACGACGTGATTTTCAGCTATCAGCGCACCATCACGCCGCCGTCGAATCTGAACGGCGTGTTCGCCGCTGTGCGCGAGGCGCGCAAAGTGGACGACTTCACGGTGGAGTTCGTCACCAATGGTCCGAGCCCGACGCTGCCGGACGAGATGGCGACCTGGATGGTGATGTCGAAGACCTGGTCGGAGCGGAACAACGCGACCGTGGTCGCGAACATGACGCAACAGCAGGAAAACTTCGCCAGCCGGAACACCAACGGCACCGGCCCGTTCATGATCCGGGAACGCGTGATCGACAACCGCACAGTGTTCGTGCCGAACCCCAACTGGTGGGACAAGGTGGAACACAACCTGACGGAAGTTGTGTTCAGCCGGATTCAGAACGACGCCACCCGCACCGCAGCGCTGCGCTCGGGCGAAGTGGACATGGTCTACTCGATCCCGCCGCAGGACGTGGCTGCGTTTGAGCGCAACCCGCAGTTCAAGGTGTGGCAGACGCCCGAGACCCGGACGATGTATCTGGGCCTCGATCAGATTCGCGACGAGCTGTTGGGCTCCAGCTTGAAGGGCCGCAACCCGTTCAAGGACATCCGGGTCCGTCAGGCCTTCCACCACGCGATTGACATCGAAGCCATCAAGACGCGCGTGATGCGCGGCTACTCCAACCCGACGGGGCTGTTGGTTGGCCCCGGCATTGCGGGCTTCGATCCCTCGATCAACACGCGTCTGCCGTTCAACGTGGACCGCGCGCGCGAGTTGATGCGCGAGGCGGGCTATGCCGAGGGCTTTGACGTCACCCTCAACTGCTCCAACGACCGCTATGTGAACGACGAGGCGATCTGCACCGCCATCGCGGCGATGCTGGCTCGCATCAACGTGAAGGTGAATGTGGTGACGGAGCCGTTCAGCCGCTTCTTCCGGCTGGTCAATCCGCCCTCCTATGAGACCAGCTTCTTCCTGCTGGGCTGGTCGCCAGCCTCCATCGACGCGCACAACGCGCTGGTCAACCTCGCCTATACCCGTGGCGCGGTGCCGAACAAGGGCGTGTTCAACGTCCAGGGCCACTCCAACCCGGCGATGGACCGTTTGACGGACGCGATTGCAATCGAGACCGATGCCGCCAAGCGACTGCAGATGATGAAGGAAGCGCTGTCCATGGCGCGCGACCAGCACGCCGTGTTGCCGCTGCACCAGCAGGTGATCCTGTGGGCCAGCCGCAGCACTGTCGACTTGAAACAGCTGTCCAACAACTACTTCCCGCTGCGCTTGGTGCGGATGAACTGATCCCATCGCTCCGTCGGGCTGCTATGGCACCTCCCCTCAGGCAACTGGGGGGAGGTGTTTTGTTTGGCGCAGTTGCAGACCTGCAAGCCTTACAGTCTTTGTCGACATTGCCGGTCGAGAATAAATGCAGTCGATGGTATTCGGTCGGGGTCTCATGGCCACTGGGCTTGATTTTGAATGGTAAGGGATACTCTTCTGGTATCGACTACTTGCCGATCTTTCTTGCTTTCCTACTACTGACCTGTTCAGCCATATCTGCGTAGTCCCACATTCCCCAAGTAACTCGCTGATTTCGCTGTCGTGAACGTGTTATTTCCGTTAAAAATCATGGTGTTGACTGCTGTGAGGGGCGCGTTTCATGGATCACCCAGAGGGTGCGGGCTTGCAGCGGGCAGATCGGGTCGAGTTCGACCCTCGTGTACGGCTGGAATTTCGCGGCACGCAGCTCAGCTCCGATGGCGGCCTGCTGGTGATGCGCGAGTTGGATGACGCGCTCGGGCTGTCCGATCGGGCGGCAACAGCACTACGCGACACCCGGCGCGGCAAGAACACGGTCCATCGGCTTGACGGGTTGTTCAGGCAATCGGTGTTCGGGGACTGGCCGGATACGAGGACGTCAACGATGCAGATCGACTGGCCATTGATTCGGTCATGCGGCAAATCGTGGGCGACCGTGCCGTCGATGCGCAAGCGGCTTCGGCCTCGCAGATGGGACGGTTCGAGACCGAGACACTGGCACAGCCCGAGAACCGGACAGCGCTGGCCGACCTGAACGGCCAATGGATCGACCGGTTTCATGACCGCAACGGGCTGAAGTTCATCGTGCTGGACATGGACAGCTCGGTCAGCCCCACCCATGGCGATCAGGAAGGTGCGGCCTGGAATGGCCACTTCGACTGCACCTGCTATCACCCCAACTTCCTGTTCAACCAGTTCGGCATGCTGGAACGCTGCGCCCTGCGCCATGGCAACGTCCACAGCGCAGATGGCTGGCGGGACGTCCTTGATCCGGTGATCGCCCGGTATGCAACGCGGGACATCCTGCGGTTTTTCCGCGCCGACGCCGCCTATGCGATCCCGGCGATTTATGAGCGGCTGGAAGAGACGGGCTATTTCTACGCCATCCGGCTGCCCGCCAACAACGTCCTGCGCGAGAAGATCGCGCATCGGCTGACGCGCCCTGTGGGGCGGCCCTCGCTGACCAAGGTCAAGCGGTTCTTCGAGGACTTCGACTATCAGGCGGCGTCCTGGGACAAGGAACGCCGGGTGATCGCCAAGATCGAATGGCACCCGGGCGAGCTGTTCCCGCGTGTCGGCTTCATCGTCACCAACCTGCCGATGGATCCAGACTGGGTGGTGAGGTTCTACAACCAGCGCGGCACCGCCGAGCAGCACATCAAGGAGGGCAAGTACGCCTTGCGCTCGACGCGCCTGTCATGCCGGAAGTTCCGCGACAACGAGGTGCGACTGCAACTGCACGCGCTGGCCTACAACCTGGCCACCTTCCTGCGCTGCATCGAACTGCCCGAGGCGATGGCGGACTGGTCCCTGACCAGCCTGCAACTCAAACTGATCAAGCTCGGCGCCCGCGTTGTGCGCCATGCCCGCGCCATCACCTTCCAGCTGGCCGAGGTGGCCGTCACCGGCCCGATGGTCCGCGCCATCCTCGCCGCCATCCGCCGATTGCGAGCGCCTCCGTCATGCGCATGACTGCGATGCACGTCCAAACTCAACGAAAACGGCAGGACAGGTCTGCCCGCTGCGCTGAAAAACACCACCACCGGAGCACAACACGGCGGCTTCGCGGGCCGATCTGCCCTGTTCCAGCGCCTTGCGCGCCCGACGACGCCGCTCGGGACGGGAAATGCTTGTCCAGCGGTCGGATTCAGGCGAAACTCACGTCAGACGGAACGCCACTTGGGGAATTTCGGCTAGTGCTCGTGTCGTTGAGCTGCTGGAGGGCTATAAGGTCTGTGCAATTGGCATTGCACAAGCATTGCATTATACTGCGTCAGATCGGCAGCTAAGTTATCTTGCAATAATCACCTGAGGAGGTCCTCCATGCCCTACCTGCACAATTATAGGCTCTTCATCAGCCACGCATGGGAGTATAGCGAGAGATACACCCGTGTTGTCAGCATGCTTAACGAGGCATCTAACTTCAAGTGGTCAAACTTCTCAGTTCCTTACGACGGCGCTTTTCCTCGTATGAATAAAAGCCAACTGCAAGAGGAGATTCGCCAACAGATTCGGCCAGTAGATTGTGTAATAATCATGTCCGGCATGTACATAAATCACAGCGATTGGATTTTATTCGAAATGGAGTTTGCTCGTACCTTAGGGAAGCCGATCGTTGGCATCAGGCGTAGAGGTGCGCAACAGACTCCGAAGGTGGTACAAGATTACTCCAGTAGACTGGTTCCTCAGATGACATCATCAATAATTGCTGCAATTAGAGAGCTAATTCCATGATGCTAACGTTTGAATTTCCTGCGATCTATAAAGCAGCAAGTAGACTTTCAGAAAAATCACAGAATAAATATCTTGCTGTTATTTGTTCAGAGTATGTTTTACTTATATTAGTTTCGATTCTGTCGCTTGATATTTTACGCTCGCGAGCGGCAGTGGTATGTTATTTGGTTATTTTTATCGCGCTTCTGGCCCTTCTTTTGTGGAGAGGCCAGAGTAAACCTGAGCAACAATGGTATAAGGGCCGTGCATTGGCAGAATCAGTAAAAACAAGCTCCTGGCGCTATTGCATGTCTGCTGAGCCATTTGGGCTCGCTGACAGTGAAATACAAAGGCGTGCAGAGTTCCGTAACTATCTAACAGAAATACTACGCGCCAATCAACATATAGGAGAGCATCTACCGGCAGAATCCGCTGACGATGCGCAAGTTACCGAGACAATGGAAGCAGTGCGAAAGCTGCAACTCGACGAAAAAAAAGAATATTATGATGTGAATCGAATTCGCGAGCAACGGGCATGGTATGCTAGGAAAGCAGGATTCAATAAGAGAATTAGTAGATTGTGGATTGGTGCTGGTGCGATAGTATATATTATTGCCGCCCTCGTTGCAGTGAAGAACGTAAGCTCATATCCGGAGTCATATTGGCCGACCGATCCTTTGATAGTTATTGCAGCAAGTATTATTGGCTGGACACAAATCAAGAAATTCAACGAATTAGCTTCGTCCTACACGCTTACGGCACATGAAATTGGCATCCTTCAGGCCAAAATAGGCGATATCAAGAGCGCCGATGATTTTGCTTCGTTTGTTAATGAGGCTGAGCAAGCCTTTTCACGCGAACACACACAATGGGTAGCACGTCAGCAAAACTAACGGGGAGATTGGTTTTGTTTGGTTCGGCGTACATTGCCTAGTTCCTGTTCTCAAACCCGCAGCATGAGCCGGATGGCGGCGATCTCGACCATGCCGAGGTACTTGGCTGCGAGCTTCTCGTAGCGCGTGGCGACGCGGCGGAAGTGCTTGAGGCGGCCGACGAGGCGCTCGATGATGTGCATCGGCGTCCAATTACAGGCCATTGTCGAGCGATGCTCATCACTTTGATGCCATTCATGAATCCGCTTCGACGGTGGCCCTCGGGACTGTCAGGAATTTCGTGCTCGGCGGGGCGAGGTCATGGTTCAGGCGCCCATCGCCTTGGCGAAGCGATCACCGAACAGGACGGCCATCTGGGCCCGGGCGGCGCTCCACTCGCGTGGCGGCATCTTCCAGTCTTTCTCGGCACGATTCAAGGTCAGGAACAACAGCTTCAGTGCGGCCTCGTCGTTCGGAAAATGCCCCCGGACCCGAACCGCGCGGCGGAGCTTTGCGTTCAGGGCCTCGATCGCGTTCGTCGTGTAGAGAATGCGCCGCACTTCGCGGGGGAAGGCAAAGAACGGGATGACCTCCTGCCACGCCTTGCCGATCGCCTGGTACTTGGCGCCCCACGGCCCGGTCTCGAAGGCGGTCAGGGCGGCCTCGGCCGCCGTCGCGTCCAGCGCATCGTAGATCGTCTTCAGGGCGGCGGCGACCGCCTTGCGGTCCTTCCACGCGGCGAACTCCATGCTGTGGCGGAGCAGGTGAACAATGCACGTCTGGACCAGCGTGTCGGGGAAGGCGGCGTGGTGCGGGCTTTGGGCGGCATCGGTTGGCCCGGACGCTGCCGCCGACGGCTTCCGGAAGTATCTCACCGCGAACGAGCGCACGTATCGGCAGGTGCGGACCCTGTGCGTGACGCTGGCCTTCTCCGGCTATCGCATCTGCTTTTGAGCCTACTCCGGCCAAGCCAGCAGGGCCGCCAGCTTCGCGGCGCGGCGGTCTGCCAGGGTGCGGCGCGGTCCGCCTTGGGCGAGGCACTGGCGGATGCAGTCCGCCACGATCTCGGCCTCGCCGGGGTGCAGGTTACAGGGGTCGAGTTGGAAGCGGCCGTGCTCCACCATGTGGTCGCGCACGATCACCGGTGGATCGCCCGCGGCCAGCCAATCGGCAAGGTCCCAGGCGGTGGTGCCAGCCTGGGACGGGTTGATCAGCACCTCCAGGCGGACCAGGGGGTTGCCGGTTGGGTCGGGCACCACGGCAGTGGTGAGACCCGGCAGATCGGCCAGCCGCTCTGCCCACAGGGCGATGGCGGCGTCTTCTCGCGCGCGGACCGCTTGGGCATCGCGGGCTTGGAAGGCGGCCAGAGCGGCCAGCACGCCAACAATGCTTTCCTTGCCCACCTTCATGCCGCGACCAATGCCCAGGGTCTGCAGATAGGCCGCGCGCACCAGTGCGGTGCGTCCGACCACGATGCCCGCCGTCGGTCCGCCGAGGAACTTGTGGCCGCTGTAGACCACAGCGTCGGCGCCGCGGGCCAGGAACCCAGTCAAGTCATACTCCGAGGCAGCATCGACGATCACCGGCACGGCACGGGGGCGGCACTGCGCCACCACCTCCTCCAGCGACAATTGACCGTGATCAACTGTGTGGTGGGAGACGACGAACAGCACCGCGGCCGTGGGTGCCTCCAGCGCGCTGAGCAGGTGATAGGGCTCCACCCGTGTGGCGGTGCCCAGCAGCACGGGCTCGGCTCCCGTCAGGCGGATCGCCTGGGTGACGGGGGCGCCGTAGTGGACGTGATGGCCCGCCTGGATCAGCACGCGCCGGGTCATCCCCTCGGTGTCGGGCAGGCGTTCGATTCGGGCGGGGTCGGCGCCGGTCATCGCACCGGCAAGGGTGAGTGAGACGCCCGCCGCAGCCGAGGCGGTGACAAACCCGGCCTCGGCCCCCGTCGCCGCGGCGAGCGCGCGGCTGGCGTACCGCTGCAGCGCCCCCATCTCCACAAACTCCGGCAGGATCGCCGCCATGGCGGCAATCGCTTCGGCGCGCACGCTGGAGGCGCCGAGATAGGTCATCGTTCCGGCCACATTGATGACTGGGCGCAAGCCGAGTGCCGGGCGTGGATCGGTGGTCCGGTGCATGGCAGCCTTCCTCCTGGATCGCGGTCTTGCCGCCTTCCTCTCCGGGTGCGACCGTCGCACGGCGCGCGGGAACGAGGAAGCGATGAGCAAAGCAGGGTGGGTGCAGCCGGTGTCTGCCGGTGTGCTGGCGTCCGTAGTCGGCTTCGCCAGCACCTTCACATTGGTGCTGCAGGGGTTGACGGCGATGGGGGCAACGCCCCTGCAAGCCGCGTCCGGTCTGGCCGCGATCTGTTTGATCAAGGGGCTGGTCGGTCTGGTGCTGTGCTGGCGCTGGCGGCTGCCCGTCGCCGTGGCGTGGTCCACGCCCGGGGCGGCGTTGTTGATTGCAACCGGCACGCTGCCCGGTGGCTTTGCCGAAGCCGTTGGCGCGTTTCTGGTCACGGCGGCGCTGATCGTCACTGCTGGCCTGTGGCGGCGCTTGGCTGACTGGGTGGCGGCAATCCCGCCAGCGCTGGCCAGCGCCATGCTGGCGGGCATTTTGCTGAATCTGTGCCTCGCCCCGCTGCGCGCCTTGCAAACCCTGCCGCTGGAGGCGGGTGCGATCCTGGTGACGTGGTTGATCGCGTGGCGGTTTGCCCGGCTCTACGCTGTGCCGCTGGCTCTCGTAACCACTGTGGTCGCCATCGCGCTGACAGTACCGCTGCCCGCAGGCAGCTTTGCCGATGCCGGGCCGCATCTGGAATGGGTGATGCCCAGCTTCAGCCTGCAGGCGGTGATCGGCGTCGCGATCCCGCTGTTTCTGGTGACGATGGCCGCTCAGAACCTGCCGGGCCTTGCGGTGATGACCTCCAATGGCTATCGCCTGCCGGTGCGCCCGGTGTTTGTCGCAACAGGCGCGGCCTCGGGCGTGATTGCACTGTTCGGCGGGTTGACCATCAACTTGGCTGCGATCACTGCCGCACTCTGCGCTGGACCAGAGGCTCATCCCGATCCGGCGCGGCGCTGGATCGCCGGGGTGACCGGTGCTGTTGGTTATGTGGTGCTGGGCCTGGGCGCGGGCTTGGCTGCTGCCTTTATCGCAGCCGCGCCCCCTGTGTTGATCCAAGCCGTTGCGGGCCTCGCCCTGCTTGGCAGTTTGGGCGGCGCCCTGGCAGGAGCACTCGCCCGCGAGGCTGAGCGGATTCCAGCCATCCTCACCTTTGTCACCACTGCGTCGGGATTGACCGTGGCGGGCATCGGCTCCCCGTTCTGGGGGTTGGTGTTCGGTGGTGCCGCGATGGCACTGGCGGGCTGGCGGTCAGCACCGTAGCGTTGCGTCGGGCCGTGTTTGTGAAGGCGGGAGCCAGCGATGACAGTCTGGAATGGTCTTGACCAAGCAGCGCTGGACGCTGCCCTCAACAACAGTGCGGCTGTACCCGGTTGGTACCAGCGCTGGTGGCCGATTTGGCGCGCCGGTGCCAAGCGGGTCTATGCAGCGCCTGGGGTGCGGTGCAATTTGGCCTACGGACCTGCGGCGCGGCAGCGGCTGGACTTCCTGCCCTGCGGCATCGCCGGTGCGCCAACGTTTCTGTTCATCCATGGCGGCTATTGGCAAAGCCGCGACAAAGAGGATTTCGCCTTTCTGGCTGAAGGACCGCAGGCACGCGGCATCAATGTCGCCCTGGTAGAGTATACCCTTGCCCCAACCGCCTCCATGACCGCCATTGCCGAGGAGGTGCGGCGCGCCGTGCTTTGGCTGGCCGACCATCTGGTGGAGTTGGGCGCCGATCCAGCGCGCATGGTGGTTGGAGGCCATTCCGCTGGCGGCCATCTGGCAGCGCTGGTGGCCGATCTGTCGCCAGTCACGGGTCTGGTGCCATTGTCTGGCCTGTTCGATCTGGAGCCGATCCGCCTCAGCTATCTGAACGAGGCATTGCGGATGGATCAGGCCGAAGCGCACCGGCTGTCCCCCCTGTTTCATCTGCCACAGCGCCCGAAGCCGATGGCGATTGGCGTCGGTGCCGCCGAACTGCCTGAGTTGGTGCGCCAGACCGAGGTCTATGCAGCTGCGCTGATTGCAGCGGGCGGAAGCGTGACGACGCTGCCGCTGGCGCATCACCACCATTTCTCTGTCCTGGCGGAGATCGCCGACCCTGAGGGGCAGGTGACCGAAGCCATCGTCGCGCTGGCGGGTGGCTCATGAGTGCGGACCTGCGCATCGGGCGTGGGTTGGTGCTGGACCGCCGCTTGATTGAAGAGCGCTTTGTCACGGCGGATGGTCCCGGTGGGCAGAATGTCAACAAAGTCGCCACTGCTGTTGAGTTGCGCGTTGACTTGGCGCGCGCGGGCTTGCCGGAGGATGTCTGGCAGCGCTTGACCGTGCTGGCTGGGCGTCGGCTGACAGCCGAGGGTGTGCTGGTGCTGAGCGCGCGTGAGTTCCGCAGCCAGGACCGCAACCGTGCAGCAGCGGAGGCGCGTCTGGTCAGCCTGTTGCAACAAGCCCTGATTCGCCCGCGTCGCCGCCTTGCCACCCGGCCAACCCTCGCCTCCAAGCGCGAACGGGTGGAGGGCAAGGTTCATCGTGGGCGGATCAAGGCCAATCGCGGTAGTGGCAGCCGCGGCGGACAGGACGAGTGAGCAAGCGAATCCGCCAGCCAGCGGCCTAAAAGATACAGTGTATCTCCACCATTCGGTCTACCCCGCAGAATGTAACTTGAAACCGAGTTGTCATATCTCTACTTTCAAACCCACGACGCTTACGCACGTACCCCTGGCCCGCACTGGTTATGTAACGACGGTCGCGTCCTTTCCGTACTCCAGGGGCACTCCCCTGGTACCGAGGGGATCACCCGATGCTTGTCGACTCACACCCGTCCGTTCCCGCCGTCGCCTTAGAGGCGACCTCCCGGTCATCCGCCGTCGCCTTAGAGGCGACCTCCCGGTCAATCGCGACCATTCTGCCATTCCCGCAGGATCGCATGCGCGCGCCGCAGCAGTCGGCGCAATCACCCCGTCCTGCGCCCTCGGCTGGCCCGACCACCGACATTGGCTTGGCGATGGGCAAACTGCGTGAGGCTGTGGCGGCCTGTCAGAAGGCGCTGTCGGCCCAGCACGCTGCAGCCTCTGCCCTTGCGGCCTCGGTTGCCGACATGCGCCACATTGCAGAGGACATGATTGCGACCAACCGCCAGGTGCAGAAGGATGTCTCCGGCATCTGCACCAAGGCCCGCGCCTTCCAACTGCCGCCGGTTACTGCTGACTAAGCCCTTGGCTGACCGGCCGTGCTGGCGGTGGGCTCTCGCTCACCGCGAGGTTCGCCGCTGGCAGACCGACCCGAGCCGTGACCGAGCCGAACAGGATGACCATACCTGACCCGCCGCCCGTGTGGCCGCACCCATCGTACCGAGACGAAGGCTCTGCTGCGCGTGTGGTTGCAGGCCTTGGCGTGAGGCAAGGCCGAGCCTAGGTTACTGCCGGGTGAGCAGCGGCTGATACAGCCCGTCGATCACCGCCCGGATCGCGCTGGCAGTGAAGCGGCTGGTTACCCGCGCCACTGCAGCGGTGGCGAGGGCGCGGCGAAGATCGGGAGCGGCTACCAGCTGCGTGAGGGTCGCCGCCAGGGAGTCTGGCTGATCGACGGGCACGATCATTCCGCTGACGCCATGCTCCATCACCTCTGGCACGGCGCCGACCGGCGTGGCGATGGCGGCACAGCCACGCGCCATCGCCTCCACCAGGGAGTTCGGAAACCCCTCACCGCGCGACGGCAGGACGAACACGTCCGCCTGATCCATCAGCGCCAGCACGGCTGCACGCTCAACAAAACCGTGGCAGCTGATGCGCTCGGCCCAGGGCAATGTGGTCACGCGCGTCCGCAACGGGCCGGGCACCGCGACCATGGTCAGCCGGAAGTCGATCGTGCCGCGGTAGAGCTGATCCAGCGCCGCCAGCAACGTGTCCACGCCCTTGCGGGTTGCTTCATTGCCCGCGATGAACAACAGCTCTGGCACGGGTCGAACCGGTCTTGGGGCTGGGTTGGGCAGGTCGTCGCCAACCCAGTTGTTGACGACCACGACGCCGCTGGTCCGCCCAGCCGTTGCCGCGACGCCGACCCAGTAGTCGGACTGCACGATCAAGCGGTCCGGCAGGCCGATGCCCCAGGCGATCCAGCGCCGTGCGCGGGGGCCGGAGGCATCCCAAAACCGATCAAACGCCCCGCCCAGACGCAGCACCGTTGCCCGTCGCAAGGCCTTCGCGACCAGCACATAGGCGACTGATTCCCAGAACACCAGGAAGTCCGACGCCATCACCTGGACGATATCGATGCGCCAGCGCACCACCCGCAGCGGAAACACGATCATGTGCCACAGGCTGACCCACGCGGCGACAGCAGCACGCCACAATCCCCCAGCGAACAGAGCGTGGTAGCCCCAGTTCTCAGTCGTGTCCTCCTTCGGTGGGCGGGAGGTTGAGTATGCATGGAATGCGTAGCGCTGTGCCAGCTCGGGGTCGCTGGCGAGGTTCTGCATAAACGTGGTCACCCCGCCTTTGGTGGGCGGCCAGGGACCCACCAAAAGCACCCGTGGGCGCGGCGCAGTCGGCTTGGTCTCAGACATTGTAGCGCCGCCGGAACAACTCTGTGGTCAACAGCAACCACAGTAGTTTCTCATGGTTGACGCGACCGGCTCGATGCTCCTCCAGCACCCGGCGCAGCGCGTCGGGTCGGTAGAGGTCGCGGGTGCGGCTGCCAGCGCCGGTCAAACAATCCTCCAGCCAGCCGCTCAAGCGGCCGCGGAACCACGCTTCCACGGGGACGCGAAAGCCGATCTTGGGGCGGGTCAGGATGGCCTGGGGCAACACCCGCTCCATCGCCCGGCGGAGCAGCCATTTGGTGGTGCTGCCGCGCAAACGCCGATCGTCGGGTAGCGAGGCGACATAGGCCGCCAGACGGTGGTCCAGGAACGGCATGCGGGCTTCCAGCGAGGCCGCCATGGTCACCCGGTCGCCGCGTTCCAGCAAATTGTCAGGCAGCCAGGAGGTTTGGTCGAAGTAGAGCGCCCGCCGCAGGGGGGAGGCGGCAGCCGCCCCCTCGAACGGCTCTGGGTCCACGGCATCGGCGTGCGGCGGCGGCATCGCAACCAGCGCTGCCCGTTCCGCAGGCGACAGGGCGCCAAACCAGCGGGGATGACGGGCACGCGGATCGCTCAGGCCCATGGTCGCTGCAGCCACGCGGATCCGTCGGAAGCGATAGGGCAGACGGTCAATCAACGGGGCGACCAAAGCGCGGTGGAGCGGCGGCGGCACCAGCATGCGATAGCGCAGGCCCAGCGCCTCTGCGCGGTGCTTGGGGTAGCCTGCAAGGATTTCGTCCGACCCCTCGCCGGTCAGCACAACCTTCACCTCACTCGCCGCAGCGCGCGCCAGCAGGGTCAGCGGGATGTCGGAGGGTTCGGAGACCGGGGCATCGCGATCCCAGATCGCGTTGTCCAACTCCTCCAGCACGGCTTCAGGCTTCAGCACCAGGGACTGATGGCGGGCACCGATCAGCCCGGCCACAGTCTCCGCATGGTTCAACTCGCTATAGCCTGCCTCGTCAAAGCCAACGGAGAAGGTGCGCACGGGCTGGCTGGAATGGCGCGCCATCAACGACACCACAGCTGCTGAGTCGATCCCGCCGGATAGAAACGCGCCAATGGGCACATCTGCCACCATGCGGGCGCGCACAGCCTCTTCCAGGCATTGGGTGAAGCGATCCACTTCCACCGCCTCGTCCCCACCTCCCGCGGGCGGAGGGGCCGAATCGGGCGGGCGCCACCAGCGCGTCAGAGTGCGCTGACCATTGCGCCAAACCAGCATGCTGGCCGGGGGCAGCTTCTCAATGCCCTGGAACATCGTGCGCGGCCCGGGCGCGTAGCGATAGGCAAAGCACTGCCACAGGGCGGTGTGATCCAGGCTGGCCTGTACCCCCGGCAGGGCCAGCAGGCCCTTGATCTCTGACGCGAAGGCAAGCCCGCCCTGGTGCGCCAGCAGCATGATCGGCTTCTTGCCCCAGCGATCGCGCACCAAGGTGAGAGAGCCGTCGCGCCGGTCCCACACGGCGAACGCGAACATGCCCACCAGCCGGTCGAGGCAGGCTGGCCCCTCGCGCAGCCACAGGGTCAACAACAC
Source organism: Alphaproteobacteria bacterium (assembly GCA_004292755.1). GTDB lineage: Bacteria > Pseudomonadota > Alphaproteobacteria > Elsterales > Elsteraceae > RDXE01. The sequence continues at coordinate 51,621 of RDXE01000038.1, read as the reverse complement.
CTCAGTATCGCTATCGGTGTGCTGCACTTCCTCGGGCGGCAGGCTGCGGCGTAAGTCTCGGTAGTTGTAGATTTCGCCATTGAAAACAATGGTCAGCGGGCCGCGGTGCATCGGCTGTGCGCCGCCAGCGAGGTCGATGATTGCCAGTCGCCGATGGCCCAACAGCACGCGGCTGTCCTCTGGCCCGTTCTCGATCCAGCGCCCTTCGCCATCGGGACCGCGGCGGGCGATGGCTGCCAGCATGCGCGAAAGCCCGTCCTCCGTAATCGCCTGCCCGGAGGGTCCGATCCAGCCCGCAATGCCACACATTCTGTCCGCTCCTGGCAGTCACAACGCCGCGCTCCCGGCTGCAGTAAGGGACTGGTAAGCCGGACGCCGCGACCCTAGCATCGGCGCGCATGCTTCGTCTCTCCCGCCGTCTTGCTTGGTACCGCGACCGACTGGCTGCTATGGAGCCTGGCGAGGTTCGCCATCGTTTGGGCGAACAGTGGCGCCGCCACCATGACCGGGTCCGCCCACCCCTGCCGCAGGTACCAGCGGGGGTAAGCGTGCCGCGCCTGCCCCTGCCCCTGCCCCGGCAGGCCGCTCCAGCCTGGCAGCAGCTCAATCGGAGCGTCGCGGCAGGCCAGTGGCATTGGTGGGGTGTTGACTGGCCCAGTGCGACGCCGCCGGACTGGCATCTCGACCCCATTACTGGTCGGCGGTGGCAGGCCGATGCCTACTGCTTTGACGTGCCGTTTCGCCATCTGGATGGCTTCGGTGACATAAAATACCTATGGGAGCTGAACCGGCTGCAGAGCCTGCCTGCCCTGGCGGCCCTTGGTGCCTGCGGGGAGGCGGCCGCGGGGGCGCTGGCGAAGCGTTTGGTGCTGGACTGGATCGCGCACAATCCACCCTGGCGGGGCGTCAATTGGACGTCGGGCATTGAATTGGCCCTGCGCGCGGTATCCCTGGTGTTGACCACCACGTGGTTGCCGCAGGATCTGTGGACGCAGGCGGAGCAGCACACCGTGGTCTCGGCGCTGGCCGCCCATGGCGCGTGGCTGCAGCGCTACCCCTCGCTGTTTTCCTCGGCCAACAACCACCGCACGGCTGAGGCCTTGGGTCTGTGGACCATCGGCTGCGCGTGCCCCGACCTTCCCGACGCCGCCGCGTGGCGGCAGGAGGGCGGGGCGGCGCTGCAGGCGATGGCGGCCAGCCAGATTTTGCCGGATGGCATCGGGGGGGAGCAGTCGCCAACCTACACCGCCTTCACGCTGGAATGTTTGGCCTTTGCCAGCCGGATCGGTGACTTGGCTGGCACGCCCTTGCCCCTCAAGGACGCCCTGCGGCGCGGTGGTCTCGCCCTGCGGTGGATGGTCGATACCAAGGGCGAGGTGCCTGCGATTGGCGATGATGATGAGAGCCGGGTCATCTCGGAAGCACCAGGGCGGGAAGCACAGGTGGCCCGCACCCTCACCCTGCTGGCGGCTGAGACCAGTGACCCAGCCTTGCTGCCACCACAACCAGTCTCTGCACCGCTGTCTGCGTTGATCTGGCCGCCACTGACCAGTGCGCCAGAGGTTTTGGAGGGGGAGCGGTGCTTTGCTGACGGCGGCTATTCCGTCGCACGGCGTAGCCTTGCGGGGCGCATCGCGGTGCTGGTGGCGGACCACGGCCCGCTGGGCTTTCTGTCCATCGCAGCCCACGGCCATGCCGATGCGACAGCCGTGTGGATGAGCCTGGACGATCAGCCAGTGTTCATCGACGCAGGAACCTATGCCTATCACGCGGAACCCGGCAGCCGAGACCGGTTTCGCGCAACCGATGTCCACAACTGCTTGTGTATCGGAGGGCAGAGTTCGTCCGATTCCGCGGGCGACTTCAACTGGCGCCGCAAAGCCAGGAGTTGGCGGGAGGCTGGGGAGATATGGTCCCTCCGCCATGATGGGTACCAGGAACCCTTTGGGGCACTGACTGGTCGCATGATCGCGCCCACCCCCGCTGGCTGGCGCATCACCGACTGGCTGGAGGGATCGGGGGCTGGCTGGCCAGTCAGCATTGGCTTCACGGTGCATCCGGCTCTGACCATCACGATGGATGGCTCTGGCTGGCTGATTGCCAGCACTCAGGAGCCCTTGGTGCGGATCACCAGCACGGGGCCCTTGGCGGTGGCGATTGGGTGCGCGCCCGTGTCGCTGCGGTTCGGGACCCAGACCAGCGCCCAAAGGCTCGTCGCCGTCGGCACACTCACGTCAGGGCAGCAACAGGTGTGGGAGATCGACGTGGTGGCGCGATGCTGATGGGGCATGTCGCCGGCTATGCTGGGTCCGCCCTGGTGCAGACCATCACTGGCCTAGGCACCATCGTGCTGCTCACCCGGCTGTTGCCGGAGGAGGAGTATGGCCTTTACGCGTTGTCGATGGCGCTGTTGCCGATTTCGGGCTCGATCCTGTTCTTCTGGGCGCGCGCCAGCCTCGCGCGGTTCCTTGCGGAAGCGGAAACCCAGAACCGTCTGCCTGGGTTCATCGCCCTGCTGCGGGTTGGTTTCCTGATCATGGCAGCGGCGGGGCTGGTGATCGCTGGGTGCGTGCTGCTGGTGGTGCCAACGGAGCGACCGGTTGGAGCGATGCTGTGGGCAACCTTGGCCGCGACCCTGGCCCAAGGGGCGGCTCAACTGAACTTGGAACTGCACCGGGCGATGCTACGCTCCGGGCGGTACTTTGTGCTGTTGAGCCTTGTCTCGGTCCTGGGCTTTGGCTTGGCCGTTACGAGTGCGGCGCTGACGGAGTTTGGTGCCGCCGGGGCGGTCAGTGCGATTGCCATCGCCTCAGCCACGGTGGTGTTGCTGGATCGGGAGGCGTGGGCGGTCTGGCGCCAGCCGGGCGTGGTTGACCGCAGCCAGGTGCGCCGCGTCCTGGTCTATGGCCTGCCCATCACTCTGACGATGACCATCGACAGCTATATGGGCAATGGCGACCGGTTGGTGCTGGCGTGGTTGATTGATCTGGCTGATCTCGGGGCCTATGCCGCAGCGCAAACCCTCGCCAGCCGGAGCATCCTGGTGGTTTTGTCGGCCATTGGCTCGGCGGTCTCGCCGCTCGCGGTCTCGGCGCTGGCTCGCTCTGGGCCGCAGGCGATGCGGGAGCGCTTGGCCGATGGTGTGGAGTTGATGCTGGCTGTTGCTCTGCCGATGACTGTGGGCTTGTGCCTTCTGGCGCAACCGATCACGGCCGTGATGATTGGCGAGGCGTTGAGTGCCGATGCAGCCGCCCTGCTTCCCTTCATAGCCATTGCAGCCCTGCTGAATGGGTTGACTGGGCACTACGTCAACCACGCGTTCCAGTTGGCGGAGCGACCGGCAGTGGAGTTGTGGGCGATTGTTCCTGCCGCCGTGGCAGGTGGCGTGACCTTGGTGCTGGTGGTGCCGGTCTATGGTGTCATCGGCGCTGCGATTGCGGCGATGGCGACGCAAGGCACCTATATGCTGCTGTCGCTGGGTATTGCCGGGCGCATTCTGCCGATGCCGGTGCCGGTTGGGCGCATCCTGCGACTGGTGCCGCCGCTTGCCGCCATGGTTGGGCTGCTGGTGCTGATCGGCACCCCGCAGGGACCGCTGGCCCTGGTGGTCACCGTGCTGGCAGGGGCTGCGGTTTATGGGCTGGCAGCGTTGGCGCTGGATGTCTGCCGGGCGCGCACTCTGATGCTGGCCCGCCTCCGACGGTCGCCATGACGGGCGGTCGCGGCGCAGGGCACATTGGCCTGTATCTGCCCAGTCTCGCCGTCGGCGGGGCGGAGCGGGTGATGATCACCCTCGCCAACGGCTTCGCCGAGGCTGGGCGCCGGGTCACCTTGATCCTGGACCGGGCGGAGGGGGGATTGGCGCCGCTGATCGCCCCGACCGTCAGCGTGGTGCCGTTGGGTGTGCGGCGGACCACCCAGGCTGGTCCCGTGCTGGCACGCGCCGTGGCCGAGGCGGCACCCGACGTGGTGTTGAGCGCCTTGCCCCACAACAACTTGGTCGCTCTTGCCAGCCTTCGCGGCACGCCCGTGGTGATAACCGAGCACTTGATGCTGGACCGTGAACTGATGGACCGGCGCAGGCTGGAGCGTCTGGCGTTGAGGCTTGCAATTCGGCTGCTGTACCGCCGAGCCGCCGGGCGGATCGCGGTCTCGCCTGATGCTGCAGTGGCGATGGCGGCAGTGGCGGGTCTGCCGCGCGGGGCCGTCAGCGTTGTGGGCAATCCAGTCATCCCGGCTCTGCCGCAGGCTCTCCCGTCAGCCCCCCACCCCTGGCTGACCGAGCAACCCGGCCCCCTGGTGTTCGCCGGGCGGATGGTGGCATCGAAGGATGTCGCCACGCTGCTCGCTGCCCTTGCCCTGTTGCCACAAGAGCGTTTGATCCTGCTGGGCGATGGGCCGGAGCGGGCCGCGCTGGAGGCACAGGCCGTGGCCCTCGGCTTGTCGGCGCGCGTCGCTTTTGTTGGCACTGTGCCCGGTACCGATGCGTGGTTTGCCCGTGCCGGTGCCGTGGTGCTGCCCTCCCGCCACGAGGGGTTTGGCAATGTGCTTGTCGAGGCGATGGCCTGGGGCACGCCCGTGGTGTCAACCGATGCTCCCGGTGGCCCCCGCTACATTCTGGAGGATGGTGATCTCGGGCCTTTGGCACCCGTTGGTGATCCCGCAGGCTTGGCAGCTGCGATCCAGACCTGCCGCGCGGACCCCGTGCCAGCGGATCGGTTGCGCGCACGGGCGGCGGAGTTCACTTGGTCGACCGTGACGCAGCGCTATCTCGAGCGATTGGACAGGGCAGCGACCGGCCACAGCGCCAAGGACTTGTCGGCATAGGCCGGGTCATCGACGCCGCGGGCCTCCGACAGCAACCGGCTGGGGGGCGGCAGGTTGAAGGGGGGGGCTTCCAGATTGATGGCGCGCCAGTCCCCAGCGCGGATCGAGGGGTTGCTGCGGTGGTTGCCGAAATTGGTTGCCAGCAGCCAGGTGCTTCCGCTTTCCGCAACGCGATCCAGGAACGCCTCAATCATGGTGTTGGGCAGATGCACCAAACTGTCGCGCGCCAGCACCAAGTCGACCCGCGGCAGGGCAACACGGCTGATGTCGCCGCACTGAAAGCTCATTTTCGATTTCGGAAACCGCGCCTGCAGCCCATCGATGATCTCGGGCACAATGTCGACGCCGGTGTAATGGTCTAGGCTCAAATCGAGGGAAGCGATCCAGTTGCAATCCCCACACCCGGCATCGAGCATGGTTTTGACCCCCAACTCGTGCAGCAGAGCTGGCAGGTGCTGGCGGATCTCCCATGTTGCCGCAAGGGTTGAGCCGACCCCTGAGACCGTTTCCTGGCTGTTCCAAAATCGGGTTTGAGCGATCCGGCGGAACACTTGTTCAGGCTCGCCGCGCAACACCCACCACTTTCGCATCATATGGACAAGACCCACGTCGGTTGCCATCCTGAAACAGGTTGTCGACGCGTGGCGCGGCAAGGCACCGTCCCACCGGACGCCAATCGCGTTACCACCCGACATCGCCGTTGCCCGCGCGGCTTGGTGGTACAGTATATCTGGTTTGCCGCGAGCGTAAGTCAAAACTCTTAGGCAAGGTATTCGATGATACAAAACGAGTGGGTGCAGGAAAGCTTGCGCTGCCCTTGTCCCCGGCGAAATCCCTTGGTGTCTGGTCAATCGGGCCTGGAGTGCGCGGCACGGTGTGGTGCACCGGCGTTTCCTGTGGTGGATGGCCGTCCAGTCCTGGTGGACTTTGCCACCAGCATTCTGGACCGCACCGCGGTCGAGGCCAGTGCTGGCGCCAGCCCGATCCGCCGCCGCAGCGGGCGGCTGCGGGCCGCTGTGTTCGACCTTGCCTTCGGGCGCAATCGCGTGGCGGAGAGCAATGCCAAACGCTTTCTAAGCCTGCTGGGCCCGGCGCCGCGGGTTTTGATCATCGGCGGTGGCGCACTGGGCGCCGGTGTGGAGCAGCTATACGCCCATCCAGGCATCCGGACCCTGACCTTCGATGTCTACGCCAGTCCGCTGACGGACTTGATTGCCGATGGTCACAGCATCCCGCTGGCGGATGGCAGTGTGGATGCGGTGTGGATTCAAGCGGTGCTGGAGCATGTGGTGGAACCCGCCCAGGTGGTGGCAGAGATTCACCGGGTGTTGGTGCCGGATGGCGTGGTGTATGCCGAGACGCCGTTCATGCAGCAGGTCCACGAAGCTGCCTATGACTTCACACGCTTTACCGAGAGCGGGCACCGGTGGCTGTTCCGCCAGTTTGACGAAGTCGCGGCTGGCACGGTGTTGGGGCCGGGGACGGCGCTGTTATGGTCGATCCGGTATGCTGCGGCCGGTCTGTTCCGCAGTTGGCAGGCAGGCACACTGGCGGCCTTGCTGGCCAGCCCCGTGCGCTTGATCGATCGCTTGGTGCCAGAGCGCTTTGCGATCGATGGTGCCAGCGGGTGCTATTTCCTTGGTCGACGCAGCGAGACGACGTTGCATCCGCGCGACATGGTTGCGCGCTACCGTGGCGCATTGGGTCGGTCCCGCTGAGTGGTCGGACCGGTAGAGCATGGTTTGAGTAATTCCGCAGTTCGGCTAGACTCCTCTTCATGACGTTCATCTGGTTCCGGCGGATTGCCCTCGCCCTTGCCCTCGGCACGGCGCAGGCGTGCAGCAGCATGGGTGTGGTTGCCCCGGAGGCGGACCAACCGCTCGCGTTCGCGCCGTGGACGGCAGACGTGCCCGGCTATCGCCTGAAACCCGGCGACGAAATCGAGGTGCGTCTGCTTTACAATCCGGAGTTCTCTGACCGGGTGCTGATCGGCCCCGACGGTCGCTTCGCGTTGAGCCTGATCGGCTCAGTGCGGGCGGAGGGGATGACTGCCGATGAGTTGGGGGTCCATCTGCGGGAGCGCTTCTCCCGCGATTTGCGTCGGCCCGATGTGGTGGTGGTGCCGCGTCTTTATGGCTCGCAGCGGGTGATCGTTGGTGGCGAGGTTGCCTCGCCGGGCGTGCACGCGCTGCCAGGTCGTGTCGGCGTGTTGGAGGCTGTGCTAATCGCAGGCGGCTTTACCGCCAATGCCCGCCCGCAATCGGTGGCACTGATCCGCCGTGGCGCCGATGGCCGACCCATGCTGCGCTCCCTCGATCTGCAGCAATTCCTCAGCACGGGCGACCCAAGCCAGGATGTGCCGCTGCTACCCTTCGATATTGTCTACGTGCCGCGCAGCACGATTGCAGAGATCAACCGCTTCGTGACCCAGTACATCCGCGGTATTCTGCCGTTCGACAGCGGGTTTTCCTATACCCTCAGTCGCGATTTGACCCGCGGAGCGACCGGGACGGGATCAACATCTCCCGCGCCTGCCGCTCCTTAGCGCGGGCGGCCTGACGGCGCTCATAGCAGGTGGCGCCATAGGCCAGCAGCACCAGCAGGATCAGTGAGCTATCCTTCGCCGCCAGTGAGTTGTTGGAAGACGCGATCAAGATAAACACCACCAGCACCGTGCGAATGTAAGCAGGCGCGCCTGATGTGATTGCCAGCAGGAACCACGTTAGAGTGACGATGAAGACAACAAAGCCAAACAACCCATAGTGTAACAATAGCAGTAGCCAGCCATTCTCAATTCCGATGATGCCGGTGAAGTTGGCCAGCACTTGCACTTGTTCGATAATCCCGGTTGGGCCAATGCCGAATAGGATGTCGCCTGCGGTCAACTGGTCAAAAATCCGCAAGGCCAGCAGGCGCGACTGGGCGCTGGTGTCCCAATAGAATTCCTGCACCAGACGGCTTTCTGACCCGAGCACCGACAGCACCAGACCGGCGGCCATCGGCACTCCCAGCACCACCCCCAGCGCGCCGAGGAAGCTGACATAGCTGACCTTGCGTTCAAACAGACGGCCCAGATACCACAGCGTGCCGAGCAGCGTGGTCATCCCGGCGGTGATCACCATCGCTGTGCGCCCGCCGAAGCTGAACAGCGCCATGGGAAACAGGATGGCCAGCGGCAGCGCGATAAGAGGCCGATCACGCAAGGCGGGCAGGGTGAAGAACGCCATCGACGTCATCAGCGCGTTCTGCAATGGGTGACCCAGCAACGCCGTTGGGCGGAAAAACGGCTCCACCACTTCAACCCCGTCAATGGTAAACGGGGTCAGGCGGGTGCGGGTCAAGAACTCGCCAATGCCAATCACGGCATTGATGCCCATCAGGACCATCACCGTGATGTACAGGCGATCTCGGTTCTGGTCGGTCAACATTGCCATCGACAGCGCCAGCAGACCCGGCACGATCAAGCAATCAATCATAAAGGCGGTGCCCGACGTGCCGTGGCGCACCACCACCCAGATGAACAGCAGGATGGAGCACACAGTATAAACCAAGCCCGGCCCCTGGCGATCCCACAGCAGCACAATGAACCGCACTGGATTGAGGGCAAGAGCCAATAGGCCGAACATGCCGCTCATAATATACGTCCCAGGATGCATCTTCATGAGAAAATTGCCGCCGGGGCTCATATAGGAAATTCCGCGTGCTTCCAAGAAATAACCAGAGATCGTGCAAAACATGACCACCACGCCAAAAATGAGCGCGTTGGTCAACGTCTCCAAGCTTTGAGTGGGCTGGCTTACGGCATGGACTGCAGCGCGGGTTGGTGGCGGCAACTGGCGACCACCATAGAGTCCTCGGGGAAAGGGTTCCCGCGTCACTGCCGTCAATCCATTGGACGCCGGACGGCGTAATGCAGGTGCGGGTCGTTGCCTGTATCAACCGCTGTGGCGGGCAGCATCTCCCCCCGGCTGTTAAAAACTTGGCAGTCACTGAAGCCCGCAGCAGCCAATTGGCGGCACTGGGCGTCGCGGTCGATATAGTAGAACAGGCTGGCGAAGTGATGGGCGATGTCGTTCAGCATCGCATAGTCGGGTGTTTCCACTTCGTCGCGCCGCACGCGCAGGTGGTTCCACCACATCAAGGCTTGGCGAGCAAGGCCGCGAGGGCGCAGCGTCCACTGCCACCCAGGCGAGCGTGGAATGCCCTGGAACGCCCGATTGTGCGCAGAGAACAGAAACAAGCCACCGGGGCGCAACACCCGCCGGACGGCAGCCAGCACTGCGAGACGATCGTCCGGTCCGACACTGTCAATGCCGTTAAAGCTGAACACCACAGCTGCTGCAGCACCGTCAGCAATGCCATCCAGCCGCCGGGCGTCGCCATGGCTGAACATCAACTCAGGCTGTGCCGCAAAGCGCCTCTGGCAGGCGGCAACCATGGCCGGGGCGTAATCGATGCCATGGTAGCGTCCACTCAGCGCGGCCAGCGCTGCCGTCGTGCGACCCGCACCGACGCCAAGGTCCAACACCAGACCGGCACCGAAATCCGTGGCAAAGCGCTGAAACAATTGGCGCTCTACAGGAGTGGCCTCGGACGCCGCGGCGTAGGTGCCCACCCCCTGATCGCTGTTGTAGAGTTGCAGGTTGCGGGTGGCGGCATCCATCGCGTTAGCGCGCCTTCAGCCCATGGGAGATCGTGTCATAGGCAGCCAGCAGCTTTGGCGCCTCGTGGGTCCACGCCAATTCCTCGGTTACGCGCTTGCGGCCAAACGCACCCATGCGCTGGCGCAGATCGGGATCGGCCAGCAGGGTTTCAATGCAGGCCGCAAAGCTGTCGACGTCGTTCGGCTTGGCGTAGAGAGACGCCTCCTGAGCCGAATAACGCCCCTCGGTTAAGTCGAACTGCACAATCGGGCGTGCGACAGCCATGTATTCCATGACCTTGTTCATCGTGCTCTTGTCGTTCATTGGATTGGCTTCGTCGGGATTGACCAGCACGTCGGCGCTGGTCAGCACGCTCAACAAGCGGGCATCATCGACACTGCCTTCGAAGATCACGATGTCGTCAACGCCAAGGGCCTTCGCCTCATCCTTCAGGGCTGCCACCTCTGGTCCATCGCCGATCAGGCGATAGAGGATGTCGTCGCGCCCCTTGTCCCGCAGCAGCTTGGCTGTGCGCAGCAGGTAGGAGATACCCTCCTGCTTGCCCATCACGCCAACATAGCCGATCAAGAATGCGCGGCCATCCTTCAAGGAGGGGTCGGCGGGGACTTGCTTTAGCCGCTCCAGGTTCGGACCGGAGCGCACAACGAACACCCGCTCCGGTCGCATACCGCCGCGTTCCACAGCGATCTGACGATAGGACAGGTTGGTGGCAATCGAAAAGTCGGCTGTTTTGAAGGTCAACCACTCCAACACCCGAACCACCCAATACAAGGGGCCGCGGCCACCAAACTTGGCCTCGAACAGCTCTGGATTGATGTCGTGGTGATCAAAGACAAATCGGGTGCGGTACAGCAGTTTGAACAGCAGGCCGATCAGGAAGATCGTATCTGGCGGGTTGCAGGCTTGCAGGATGTGGAATCCCCGCTCTCGCTTCACCTTGAAGGCTAGGCGCAGTTCGTGCCACAGCGCGGAGCCATACTCGATGACGTAGCCCGCCGCCCCCTTGGCCTCAAAGGGCAGGGGGTGGCGGTAGATGTGGATGCCGTCGATCACCTCGTAGGCTTTGGTCCAACCGCGCGCCATCGGGCAGATGACGCTGACGGAGTAGCCAGCCGCCGCCAGGGTGGTCGCCTCGTTCCAAACCCGCCGGTCAAAGGGCACCGGCAAGTTTTCGACGATGATCAAGACGCCGGGGCGTGCCATGGCGGGGTTACCAGTTGATCCCATGCAGGTTCGGTCCTGGTGTGTAGCGCGGGCGCACCCGCATCAAGTCCAACAAGTGCTGGTCCGGCCGCATCTGGTCGGCCACGCCGTGAAAGGCGGGGTCGCCATTGCCGACGACGATGACCTGCGCATGCTCCACAGCTGCGTCCAGATCGGTGGTCAGGCACGGCACCAGATGGGGCAGATAGCGGTCGATGTAGGCGTTTGCACCTGCCCGTTCCCGAGTAGAACTAACCGCAGGATCCACAATCTGAACGTCGCAGCCCTGGCCCAGCAGGGATTCGACCAGCGCCACCAACGGACTGTCCCGGAGATCATCGGTGCCATGTTTGAAGGAGATGCCGAGCATGGCGATACGGTTGGCGCCGAACGACAGCACCCGCTCCACCCCACGCTGGATTTGAATGTCGTTGGAGGCCAGCACATTGCCAATCACCGGCAATTCCAACCCCAGCCGATCCGCCAGCCCCCGCATCGCCCGCAGCTCCTTCGGTAGGCACGAGCCGCCAAAGGCAAAACCTGGCTTGAGATAGGTGGGGGAGATGTTCAGTTTGGTATCGCGGCAGAATAGCCCCATCACCTCGTGGCTGTCGACACCAAGCGGTTGGCAGAGATTGCCGATTTCGTTGGCAAAGGCAACCTTCAGGGCGTGCCAGACATTATCAGTGTACTTTACGAACTCAGCGGCTTCGAAGCCAACACGGAAAACCTCGGCAGCAAGGCCGTGATACATTTGCTCAACCATTTGGGCCGTCATTGCGTCTTCGGCGCCGATCACAATCTTCGCGGGCCGCCGGAAATCCTCCAGGCCCGAGCCTTCGCGCAGAAACTCTGGATTGAAGCACACCTTCACGGGCTTGCCCGCGGCTTCTTCCAGCATCGGCCGGATCATGTGGCGCGTGGTGCCCGGAGGGACCGTGGACCGGATGATCACCACATGGTCGCCGTCCTTATCGCGCAAGGCGGCGCCGATGTCCTGACACACGCTGGCAATGGCGTGTAGATCCACCGAGCCATCGTCTCGGCTGGGAGTGCCCACACACACAACCGAGGCGTCGGTGTTCTGGATCGCATCTGCCGCGCGGGCCGTCGCTGTCAGCAAGCGGCGGCGGACGACGCCAGCGATCAGTGCATCCAGGCCCGCCTCAACCACATGGGAGCGACCTTCAGCAATCAGGCGGGTCTTGACTGCATCGAGATCGACACCGATCACTCGGTGCCCCATCTCGGCCAGACACGCAGACGTGATAGACCCAGTGTAACCCAGGCCGAAAACACTCACGCGCACAGCGTCACCTCCGCTCACATTCCGTTCCTCGTTGCTTTAGCGTAAAATACCATCCAGAGCCATGGTACATACGGTCCCGTTGCTGAGACTGGATGCATGGCAAGAAAAGGAAAGAGTGTCGCCGATGGCTAATGAAGATTTTTCGACAGTTCGCGATGCGAAGACTGAGGCCTTGTGCGCCCTAATCTCACAAGCGAGTCGCAAAGAAATTGCAACCGTTCTTGTTGTCGGTTGCGGCGATGGTCGCGAGGCTCAGGTGATTGCTGACTACTTCAAGGCGCAGGGTGTCGCCATTGACATCGGAATTCCGCAGCAGTTTGTTGGTCGGACCCAATTTGTGCAGATGAACGCGGAGCAAATGGCCTTCCGCGATGGATGTTTCGATTTGGTATTCAGCTTCCATGCCCTGGAACACATGCTGAATCCTGCCGCTGCACTCGCAGAAATGGCGCGTGTCGCGAAAGTGGGCGCAACTTTTTGTGTAGGAACGCCCAACAGCCGCCGTTGGGTTGGCTACATCGGATCGCCGACTGACTGGCGGACCAAGCTCGCCTGGAACTGGATCGACTGGAAGGCCATGGCAACGGGCCGATTCCGCAACGAGCTGGGCGCCCATGCGGGCTTTGGTCGGCGGGAGTTGACCGCGATGTGTCAAACGGCCTTTGGCACCGGCGATGATATCACCGATGCCTATTATAATCGCCTCTACGGACCGGAGGCACGCTCCCTCACAACGCTGCGCGCCCTGGGCTTGGCGGAGCGTTTTTTGCCCTCGGTCTATGTGGTCGGCACAGTTGCGCGGGCCGCTTAGGTGGTGCGCAGGCTCGCCGGGTTGCCAAACGGGGCTCTGCTCCACGCCAGGTACACCAGCAGGGTCCACACCGCATAGGGCCGCTGGTCCCGACCGCTGAGGAAGCGCTGCCAGGCTTGGCGGGCAGTGGCGGCGTCCAGCATCGGGTGCGCTTTCAGGCTTTGGTCGCTCAACAAATCCTCGGCCCAGGCGCGGAGGGGGCCAGCCAGCCACCGGCCAATCGGCGGGCTGAAGCCCTGCTTCGGGCGATCTACCAGCGTGCGGGGCACATGGCGATACAGCACCTCCCGCAGCAGCCATTTGCCGCGCCCATCGCGCAGCTTCGCTGCCAGCGGTACCTGCCAGGCGAAGGCGACCAAACGATGGTCCAGCAGGGGCTCGCGGGCTTCGAGAGCGACGGCCATGCTGGCCCGATCCACCTTGGTCAACACCACCTCGGGCAAGTAGCACAGCATGTCCTGCAGCTGCATCCGCTCGGCCGGGGCAAAGCCAGTGAAGGTTAGGCTCGGATCATCGATTGCCGCCGGTGCGGCTGTGACCCCCGGCAGGATGGCTTCGGTGGTTTTCCACTGGGCGACAAACCAAGCGTAGAGTGCGTGAGCCCCCGGCAGCGCCAATACCTCCGACAGTTTCAGGAGTGTGTCGCGCTGCCCACCGGCAAAGCCCGCGGCACCCGCCACCAGAGGCGCCAGCAGGGGGCCTGCAAACCCCGCGCGCTGCCGCAGGGTGGTCAGGCGCTGGGCCAGCCGATGGCGGTCATAGCCAGCGAACAGCTCATCCCCGCCATCACCGGACAGGGCGACCGTGACGTGCTGACGGGTTAACCGGCTGACCAGGAAGGTTGGCAGGATTGAGGGGTCGGCCAAGGGTTCGTCCAGCAAGGCGGGCAACTGCGGCACCAGCCGCTGGGCATCGCTCTCCGTGGCCATCAAGGTGGTGTGATCGGTGCCCAGATGGGCGGCGACGGCTTCGGCATGGGCGGCTTCGTTGGCAGCTGGATCGTCAAAGCCGATGGCAAAGCTGCGCACCCGCTGGCCTGCCACCCGCTGCATCATCGCCACCACCACCGAACTGTCGATGCCGCCAGACAGAAACGCCCCCAGCGGCACGTCCGAAATCAGGCGGCACGCGACTGCGTCTTGAATGAGAGCCTCAGCCTCTTCGATCAGGCGATCAACGGGTTGCAGGCGGGGCTGGCGGATGCCCTCCGCAGCGATAGTGCGAATGTCCCAGTAGCGTCCCTGGCGGCGACGGCCATCCCGGCTGATCCTGAGCCAGCTGCCAGCCTCCAGCTTCCCAACCCCAGCCCACATGGTGTGCGGTGCCGGGACCGCGCCGAAGCGGAAATAGAGCGCCATGGCCGCTGGATCGACGCTGCGCGGGCAGTCTGGATGCACCGACAGGCCGCGCAGCTCGGAGGCGAACAAGATGCTGCCACCCACCTCAGCCCAATAGAGCGGCTTGACCCCCAGCCGGTCGCGCACCAGCCATAGCGCTTCCTCCTGATGGTCCCACAGTGCCAGGGCAAACATGCCGACCAGCCGCTCCAGTGCGGCTTCCACGCCATGTGCATCGACCAGGGCGAGGATGGTTTCGGTGTCTGAACTGCCGCGAAAGCGCGCGCCGCCAGCAATTAGGGCCGGTCGCTCCGTCAGATGGGTGTAGATCTCGCCATTGAACACGATGCTCCAGCGACCAGAGGCGCTGTGCATCGGCTGGTCCCCGGCGACCGAGAGATCTTGGATCGCCAAGCGGCGGTGACCAAGCGCGATGCCCTGGGCCGCATCGTGCCACACGCCCTCACCATCGGGGCCGCGATGGGCAATGGCAGCGGTCATCGCCCGGCATTGGACCGCGAGGGAGGCGGGCTCGATGCGCCGCTGCCAATCAAACACTCCAGCAATTCCGCACATCGCCCCGGCACCTCTTGCTGCCCGCCCCGCTGGTAGGGCGGACGATAGGCGCCTGGGTAGGACTTAGGCAAACCGTCTTGGCCGGGGGGCCAGATTCACTTTGGAGTCGGCGGGTCGAATCGGTTAACACAAAGGGCCGGGACGCCGGCAGCGAATCTCTTTGTTCTGGCGCCAACCGAAACCATGTTTGACAGCGCCCTTGCGCGCGGCGGACCGTCCCGGTCACGCCTTGATCTGACCCCGCTGTTTCAGCGGGTGTTCGCGCATTGGCAGTTGATTGTGATCAGTTTTTGCACCGTCGCAGGCTTGGGTCTGTGGGCGGCGATGCAGGCACCCACCACCTTTACGTCCTCTGCGCGGCTGCTGGTGCTGATCGGCTCGGAGTATGCGCTAAGGCCAGAGTTGGGCATCGCTGCGGGGGATTATGTGTTCTCCCGCTCCCAGATCGTGAAGGCGGAGCAAGACATCCTCGCCAGCCGCCAATTACACCGCGAAGTCGTGGCGCGCTTGGGTGTGGAGCGGCTTTATCCTGAGTTCGTCCGCGATCCGGAGGGGGAGGAGCGGGCAGCTGTACAGTTCGGTCGCGACATCTCCGCCAACACGCCGGAGCAAACCTCGCTGCTGCGCGTCAGCTATCGCCACGCCAACGCCGAGACGGCTGCCGAGGCGTTGCGGGTATTGATCGAGTTGTATCTGGAACGCCGGGCCGTGGTCTTTGCGCGCCCACAAGCGCCGACCCTGGCCCTGCAACGCGACCGCATGGAACAACGCCTCAGTGAGGCGCAGGACCGGCTGGCGCAGTTGCAACTGCAAACCGGCATCATTGATCCCGTGGAACAGCGCGACTTGCTGGTGCGCCGCCTCGCCGGGCTGGAGGCAGTTGATGCCCGTCTGCGCGAACAGGTGGCACAGACCACGGCCCAGTTGGGTCGACTGATCACCGGGCAATCCAGCTTGCCCCGGGTTCAGGAACTGGGGCGTGACCAGACGGCCGGCCCGGAGTTCGACAATCGCACCAACACTTTGGTGCAGTTGGAGTTGCGGCGCGCCGAGCTGCAGGCGCGGTTCTTGCGCCCAACCCAGCAGGCGCAGGATTTGGAGCGCCAGATCGGCGAGTTGGAGCGCGTGCTGGCAGCCTCCCCACTCCGGCGCGAACAAGCGGTGCGGCGCGGGCGCACCAATGCCAATGACGAGATGGAGCGGCAGGTGGCGCTCACCCGCGTCGACCTGCCGGGTTTGATTGCACGCCGCGATGAGGTTGGTCGGCAGATGGAGGCAACGCGGGCCGCGATTGCCACTCTGGTCACGCAATCATCGCTGCTGGATGAGGCGTTGCGCGAGGTCAAGCTGTTGACCGAGCAATACACCCAGGCCCGCCGACGCTTCGCCGAAGCCGAAGTGGCGGAGGAGTTGCAGCGGCGCTCCCGCACCACCGTGCGCGTGATCCAACCCGCAGAAGTGCCAACCCGCGGCGCAAGCCTGAAGCGACCGATCGCATTGGTCGCGCTGGTGGGTGCGGCAATGACCTCGGTGTTCCTGCTGGCCTTGAGCGGGGTGTTCCGCCAGACGCTGCTGGATGAGCGGGATGTGGAGCGGCGCCTGCGCCTGCCGGTGTTAGCGGCTGTCACTGACCGGCAACGGCGCTATGGTTGGGTTCGCCGCTGGGCCGGGCATCTGACCGTGCGGCGGGTGTTGACCGTGTTGGTGCTGGTGGTGGCCTTGCTGCTCGCCTCCGCCGTGCCGCTGCGGACCGAGGCGCTGTGGCGCATAGCTGGAGGAGCGGTCCAGTGGGTGGCCGCTTGGGTCGCCAAAGTGCTGCCGTCTGCGTCAGACCAGACCAGCCGCCCGCTCGACCTCGCCCCCGCCCCCGCCCAGACCATTGCACCGGCGGACTTCCCGCGGTCCAGCGAGGGGCCACCGCGACCACCAGCCCCGCCAGCAGAGTTGCCTGATGCTCTGACAGTGGTGGCGATCCCCCTTGGCACTGGGGTGGCGCCTGTGCTGCCCGATGGCCCCCCAGTCGCACGCCGCCGCGCAGCACCGGAAGAGGGCGTGCCACCCCCGGCTGTTCCCGCGAGTGCGGCACCAACAGCGCCGCCACCGGCTGGGGACCCGGCGTCGCAGCCTCGCAGCCCGTCGACCGAGCCGGTTTGGCAGGAACCCGCCACCAGTGACCGCTGGGCAGTCCAGGTCGGCACCTTCCGGGGCGAGGCGGCGGCCGAGGCCTTGGCCGCGCGCCTGGCCACCACGGGCCATCGCATGCAGCGCCAACGGGTGGTGGATGGCAGTGGGCAGCCCTGGTTCCTGGTCCGGGTGCTGGCAGGTCCTGATCGATCCGGTGCCGTGCTGCTGAGCCAGCGCTTGAGGGAGCAGGACAGCCTGCCCGCCACTGTGATCGAGTTGCCCCAGCGGCGGACCCCATGAACCGGCGCGCGTGCCTCGCTGGCGTCATCGCAGGTGCCACCGTCGGCCTGCCGGTGGCGGCCCAGCAGCGCGAGCCCTCCTTCGTCTATATCGTCGGCTATAGCCGGTCGGAGGCGTTGGTCTCCCTTGACCGTTTGCCGCGGGAAAGCGGCAATGTGCCAACGGTGTGGATGCGCCTGACCGTTCGCAACCTGCATGTTTCGGTACCCCGCGGCAGTGGCTGGCACGTGCGCTGGATGCGCCTGTCCCATCCCTATGCCCGCAGTTCGGTGTGGGATACCGTTGAGCACTCCCGCCATCCGCTGCTGCTGGTCACGCGGGATTCTGGCAGTACTGTGCTGAACCGCGCTGGTGGCAGCATCGCCGGACTGGTGTTGTCGCGCGAAGAAATCCTGGATTTGTTCGTCGTCGATGACGGTCGGCTGGGTGCTCGCACCCAAGGCTATGTGCTGGAGATCGATACACTCGATGGGCGCATGCGCCTGCCGGTGCAGCCGATCAACCCGTCCGACAAGCAGTTCTAGCCGTGACCCACCGGGTTCGCCGCCTGACCACGCCCGCCGAGATCGCGGCCCTGGCGGAACGCTGGCCTGAGGCTGCGGCACCGCCGAACACCTTTGCGTGGGCCGCAGCAGCGATCACCACTCGGCCCGTGACACCCTGCTGGCTGGTGTGGGAGGGCGACGCCCCCACCATCCTGCCGCTGGCGCTGCGTCGCGTGGCTGGTCTGCGCGTGGCGGAGTGGAGCGGCATTGCCGTGACCGACCACAATCGGGTGCTGGGTCCTACCCCGCCGGCTGCTTTGGCCGAGCTTCGGGCCGCCCTGGTTGATCTGCCTGTGGACTTGATCCGTCTCGACGATAGCGTGGGGGACCTCGCTTGGACCGGGCTACAGCCGTTGCCGCCAACCAGCACGGCCAGGATCGCCACTGTCGGCAGCCCAGAAGACTATTGGCTCAGCCGTTCCGCCAATCTGCGCGCCCGTATTGGGCGGCACCGGCGGCGTCTTCTCGATCAAGGGCTGGAGGCGAGTGCGGTGAGGGGGGAGGAGCGTGCCACCTGCCTGCACGCCTTGCGTGGCTGGCTGCTGGCGCGCCAGCCTGACGCGGCTGGGCGTCACGCCTGGCAGCAACGCATCCTGCCATTCCTCGATCACGTCGTCGACCTGCCGGGTGTGACGGTGGATGCCTTGCGGGTTCAGGGCGTACCGATTGCCGTTCACGTCGGGTGGCGGGAGGGGCTGTGGCAGATGTACTGGCTGCCGGGCTATGACCCGCGCTGGGCAGACCGCTCCCCAGGTCATGTCTTGCTCTGGACCTTGATCGAACGGGCCTTTGCCGAGGGGCTCGCCGGCATTGACTTGCTGCGCGGGGCGGAGCCCTACAAGGCGATGTGGGCGACCCAGGCGGCCCCGCTGGGCCGCGTCGTCGGGGCTACCAGTCTGTTGGGGCGGCTGGCACTGCCCTGGCTGGTCCGACGTGCTGTCACCGCCCCGGACGGCGGACACCCGTGAGCGCCAACCGCACCCGCGCACCGGCATTGTGACCAGACACAGGGATGCGCGGCAGGCGCAGCCGATGGGAGGCGATGGGGTGACGGACTGGTCCCGGCAGACTGGTCACCGCGCGCTCAAACCCAGCGGCCTCCACCAGGCGTACATCCCGATCAGAGAAGGTCACTGCGCTGCCAAACGGGTAGGCAAAGCTGCTCACCGGCTGGTCGACCAGGGTTTCCAGGCGGGCCCGCCCGTGCGTGATGGCGGCCATGGCATCGGCCTCGTTCAGGGCGGTGAGCGGGTGGTGGTCTACCGTGTGGGCGCCAATCTCGATCAGCGGATGGCGTGCCAGCTCAGCTAACTCGGTGGCGGTCAGCATGGCGGAGTCGACCGTGGCCACCGGGTCGATCCGGTAGCGCGCCTCCAACCCCTCCAGCAATGCCGTGGCGGCCTCGGCGGGTGCGGCCAGGAGGCGGCGGACCAACTGCCAGGCAACCGCGGTTTTCGCTGCGGGCGTGGCGATATCCAACTGCTCCTCTCCCATCGGTGTGGTGAGGATCAGGCAAGTCTCGGCGCTCAGGATGGTTTCGATGTCGTCCCACCACAGGCGTGCCGTGCGATCAATGAAGCCCGTAGCGATGAACACCGTTGCAGGCACCTGCCACTGCTCCAGCACTGGAACCAAGTGGGTGAGATTGTCGCGGTAGCCATCATCGAACGTCAGGCAGAAAAACCGCCCCTGGCGGCGGCTCCAGTTCATGCTGTCGCGCAGTCGGCAGGGGTGGTACCCCTCCGCCCGCAACACAGCCAGGGTGGCAGACAAGGCGGACGGTGTTATTGTTAGTCCGTCCAGATAGCTCCAACGATCTACTGCGGGTGGTCTGAGGCGGTGCAGGCCCAGGATCACGCCACTGCCCCCCGCGACGGCGCGCAGCCACCGGTCCAGTCCAAACCGCATCAGCACGGAACCGATTTGCATGCCACGAAAACACCTGAATTATCGTTTCTCGTCAATACAGAGGCTGATTTTTTTCGCCTGCCATGCGAGAGTCGGCCCGTAACCTCATTTCGCCAATGGACTGAGCTTGACCCCAGCCTCCCAACCCGCAGCGTTTGGCACCGAACCCCGGCGTCGCACGCTCAATCTTTTGGGACAGGAGTTCTTATCGAACCTGTTCCGGGATTGGCGTTGGGTGCTGGCAGGGTTCTGTCTGCCCGTGATGCTGGGGGTTATGGCTGCTTCTAGGCAGACACCGATCTATGAGGCAGAGGCGCGCCTGCTGATTTTGCCGTCCACTGACTACATCTTCCGCTCTGAGATCGGCGAGGCCGGGGTCGGGTCGGCGTTGGACCGCGACCAGATTGTTGCAGCGGAAATTGAAATCATTGGTCAGGCCGAGGCCAAGCGCCAGGTCATTGGCGAGATTGGCCTGGGGCAACTCTATCCCGGTCTGCCGCCTGGAGCCTTGGATGAGGCCGTGCGGCGGTTCGAGGGGCAACTCACCTTCAACACCACGTTTGAGGCAAGCTCGATCCGCATCTCGTTTCGCCATCCAGACGAGGCATTGGCCGAACGCGCGTTGGCGCTGCTGATCCAGAAGTACCTGGAACGTCGGCGTGCCGTGTTCCGCCCGCCGCAGACGGACTTCATTGAGCGCCAAGCCGAGGAGTTTGAGCGCCGCCTTGCCGCGGCGGATGAGGCGTTGCGCAGCTTTCAGCAGCGCACCCGGCTGTGGAGCATTGAAACCCAAACCATCACCTTGCTGCGCCAGCGCGCGGAGGCTGAGGAACTGTTGCAACAGATCGACCAGCAAGTCCGGCAGAGTGAGGCGCAGCTGCAAGCCTTCAATCGAGCAATTGCAACAATGCCACGGCAGGTTGACGCCTTTGTGGAGCAATCAGAACGACCTGATGTTGAAGGTGCGCGCGCGACATTGGTCACACTTGAGGTCCGACGACAGGATTTGTTGACACGCTTTACAGAGGAATCTGCCTTCGTACAGGACCTTGACCGTCAAATCGCATCTCTGAAAGAGTTCATTGATCGGACTGCTTTACGGCGTCAGGAACTTCGCGCAACGCAGATCAATTCAGTGCGGGATGATTTTGTGCAGCGCCAAGTCTCGCTAACGGCTGCGCAGGAGGGACTGCAAGCTCAGCGGTCAGCTGTTCTGGTTACCATTCAGGCACTGAATCAAACCCTGGCTGAAGTGATTGGCAACACCAATGATCATGACCGTCTTGCCCGAGAGCGCCAGATCCTAGAGGAGAGCCAGCAATTCTATGCCCGTAAGCTGGAGGAGTTTTCAGCGATTGCAGAGCGAGAGGCACGCCGCGAGGCGAACATTCGCCTGACACAGCCGCCCGCCGTTCCCGCTCGTCCAACGGACCGACGGCCCTTGATCATCATTGGTGCGGTGCTGGTTGGGATGCTGGTGGGCGTTTCCGTGGCGTTGGTTCGCGCCGGACTGCGTCAGCGGTTCTTGACTGCTGATGAAGTGGAGCGGCATTACGACCTGCCTGTTTTGCTTGCCGTCGATGATTTCCGTCGATTGCCGCCCCGGTTGAGCGTTGGGGTGGCGCCGACTCGATGAGCTTGAAACCCCTGCTCATGCGCGCGGAAGAGGCGAGCCAGCTGCTGTTCATGGTCCGGCAGTTGACCCGCGAGGATGCGCGGGTCATCGAGTTGATTGCCCCGCAACCAAAGGCCGGTACCTCGACCCTCGCGCTCGACCTTGCTCTGCTGACGGCGGAGGAAGCGGGTAGGCCAATCCTTTTGCTCGACTTGGGTCAACCGCGCAACGCCCAGGCCGACGCCTTGGAAGCGAGCAATCTGTTGCGGGAGGACCCCTGGGGCACCATGGTGCTGCCTGCGTCCCTGGGGGGCCAGGCATTTGACGTGGTACCAGTGGAAAACTCCACACTCATGGTCTCACGGCGATTGCCGCCTGGGTTTGCGATTGGCGAGCCGCCACCGGAAGCCGACGTGTTTTTGGCTCAGCTGAAAAGCTTGTTCGAATGGGTGATCATTGATGCGCCTGCTCCCGCGCGATCATTTGACGGTATCATCGCGGCTAGCATGGCGGAGGCAGTGGTCATGGTGCTGGTCGCAGACAACACCCGTGCTCCCGTCGCCGATAAACTTCGCGATCAGCTGGTCGATGCCCGCGCAAATCTTGCGGGTGTGCTGTTGAATCGCCGGAGATTTTACATTCCTCGGTTCCTCTATCGACATCTTTAGCCTGACGGCATCGCGGCCCAACGCTTTCGCCGTTGGCTGGTCTGTGATCAGTGCTGAGTGCGGGTGCCAAAGGTTTGTATCACCCAGCGTCTGCCCGGCCCCTCCAGATATCGAAACACCAGTGCTGCAACGATCAGCGAGAGTATCGTCGCAAGTAATTTTGCCGTGAGTGTAGGTCCCATCACCGTACGAGAGGTGATGATTTGGTAGATTGGAATGTGAACCGCGTACAGAGCGAAGCTGATCTGGCCAAGCCATTCCAACGGTGCGGATCGGGACGGTATTTGGGCGCTGGCAACAATGAGCAGAAGAAACACAGGTACTGGCAGCACTGTGCTACGAAGCACTGGGGGTAGATCATCGGCCGTCGCACACAACACTATCAATCCCAAAAGCCCAATCAGAGCCGCCACAACAGATCTGCGCAGAGACTGTTGGTAAGTCTGCCAGATTGTATATCCAGCAACGCCGCAGACAAAAGCGGGCAAATGAAGCAGTGGATTGTACAGTACGGCCTGGCGTAACAACTGACCGCTGCGGCTTTCCGGAAGGTAGGTCAACAACGGATCGACACCACCGGTTGCCCACAGCCAGACCCAGTCCCCCGCACCTGCCAGCGCCAACCCGCTGAGTAACGCCACGGCGATTGCTCGAATGGGAGCAGCCCGCACCGGCGCCACCACCAAAGGAAACAACCCGTAGAAGAACGCCTCTACAGACAGCGACCAAGTCGGACAGGTGAGGGAGCAAGCCGCCCCTGGGACCCAGGCGTGCAGTCCGAGCGGTGCCAGAACCATTGCCGAGGCCTCGAGCCAGGGATCAACGCGACCGCCGTCGCTCAACGCCTTTAGGAAGGCGGGTAGCCCCAGCAACAGCGACAGCCACAGCACCGGGCCCACCCGCGCTATGCGAGCGATGTAAAAGCGGCGCCGAACTGGACAGCCAAAATCTCTACCAAAGAGATCGTTGCCATGAACATGGGCTAGAATAAATCCTGACAGGACAAAGAAAAATACCACGCCAAGATAACCATGAATGGCCAGTGCTCCCAAACTCCGACCACCCGGTAATGCGGCGATCTCGGCACCGAAATAATGATACAGCAGCACGATAAGTGCGGCTGGGAACCGCAGCATTGTTAAGGCAGCCAGATACCGGCTGCTCGCGAGGTCATCACGGTGGGGTCGAGCTGAGCCAGCAACAGACATCGCAACCAATCTAGGCGAGAGAGGGGGGAGGTGTTGGTCGTGTCACCAAGCTGGCGGCCGTCAGACATCAACAGCAGCCAAGGGGATTGAGACGCCTGGGCCTTGCAGCCCGGTCTCAATGGTGCTCTTGCAACGTTACCCAGTTTCGGCGCACCGCGCACCGGTCTTCCAGCGCTGCGTCGTGCCGCGGGCGGTCTGGCGATGGCGCCTAGTTTTTCGCATTTAAAATAAGTAATGCCTAAACTGAGAGGAAATCAAATCAAATAAAGTAGCAGTGGTGAGGCGTCTTAGGATATTGACAGAATAATTGTTGACCGGTGACCTCTCGCGCGCAGTGAGGAGGATCCCATGTCACACCCGTTGCTTACACTAGAGACCAGCGACCCGATCCAGATGGCATTCTGGGTGCCCAACAGTGTGTGGGGCACGGCCACCTATCTGGTGCCGCTGCGCCGTCACATTGAGGAAAAGCGCAAAGCCGGAACCCTGGCGCCACTGACCCCTGAGATGCAGGAGTTCAAGGATTGGGTCACCACCAACAGCGTCTATCGCATGTGGTTGACCTCGATGATCGGGCAGGCGAATGGCGTGACCTGCACCCTCGACACGTCGGTTCGCGACGAGATCAAGCATGATGATGGCGATACGCTGTGGATCAAGAGCTACGACAGCTTCTTCGAAATCCTGAACGAGATCATCACCACCTCGCCCTCGTTCAACAACACCGCGCAGGTTGGCACGCCGATGAATGGCTTTCTGGCCATTGCGATGGGCACCAGGGCGGGTGTGGCGTTGTTCCACGACATGACCTTCAATGCACAGTTCAAGAAGGTGCTGAATGCGTGGAACGCATTCCTGAAACGCGCCGACTCGCTCGACAAACTGGACATCAATGATCGCGAGAAGCCGGGTTCGTGGATTTCTGAAGCCGCGTTCAAGGCCGGTGTCTGGACCGACATGCAGTACAATCCAGACCTGCCAGGCTTTGGGTTTGACTCCTGGAACAGCTTTTTCATCCGGGAGTTCGTCAAGGGTGCGCGGCCCTATCATGGGAATCCAGTAACCCAGATCAACATCGGCTGCGAAACCACGCCTTGGCAGTATGAGAAAAGCGTGGCACTCGAGACCTATTTTTGGGTTAAGGATGCCAACTACTCTCTGCTCGACTTGTTTGGTGGTCAGCGGAACATTGCCGAACTGTTCGTCGGCGGTCAGTTGTACCAGGGCTTCCTGTCGGCCACCCATTATCACCGCTGGCGCTCGCCGCTGACTGGCACGCTGCTCCGCTCCTGGGTCCAGCCGGGCACTTACTTTGCCCAGCGTCCGGGTCAAGGCGAAGACCCCGGTACCTGGGAAGGGACCGAGTCTCAGCCCTATCTCGGCCATGTCGCGACCCGCGCGATTTTCCTGTTCGAACACGAGACCTGCGGATATGTCGCGCTGATCTGCATCGGCATGGTGGAAGTGTCCACCTGTGTGATCGACGAAGCCTATCTCATTCCAGAGGGTGGCCAGCCGAAGCCGATTGAGCGCGACACCGAGATCGGCCATTTCGAGTTCGGCGGCTCCACTCACGTCATGGTGTTCCAGAAAGACCGGGTGACGCTGGAGGAATGGGCGGTGAATGCGATTCAGCATCGCAATGACCCGAACCCCGTGCCTCTCGGCTCGGTGATCGCGACGGCTGGCTAACCTCGCCGACCGCCGGATGGGGGCGACCACCGCGCCCATCCGGACCGGTCACGGGATGCCTGCCTCTTGCGCACTGCAACAGCACCGGGTCACAGTGCGGCCATGCGACGGGCATCGGCAGTCTTCATTCGCGGGACGTGGTCCCTGGCGGCGGCGAACGCCAGGGTCACTCTGGATCATCATGATCGCCACCGGCGGCGCGTCCAGATGACGACCGACAGTGGCGAAACCTTCCTGCTGGATTTGCCGCGTCCGGTGCAGTTGGCGGAGGGTGATGGGCTGAAGTGCGACGACGGCACCTTCATCCTGGTCTCCGCCAAGGCCGAGCCGTGCCTGCGCCTGCGCGCCGACGCCCCGGCCACCCTGGCCCGCATCGCCTGGGCGATCGGCAATCGGCACGCCCCCATTCAAGTGCTGGCCGATGCGCTGATCACACCCGCCGATCCCGTGCTGGCGGAGATGGCGGCCGGGTTGGGCGCCGAAGTTGAGATGGTCGACCTGCCCTTTGAGCCCGACCCCGGCGCCTATCACGGCACCGCTGGTCATGGTCACGATCATGGGCACCACCACTGAGGGGGAGGGTGGCGCTTGCATCGATGCAGGCCGCCTGATCCGATTGCAGACGTGGCTATCCCCTGGCTTCCCGATCTCCAGCTATGCCTTCTCCCATGGGTTGGAAGCGGCTGTGGAGCTCGGCTGGGTGCGCACGCGCGCGCAGCTGATCGCATGGCTGGACGGAGTGGTGACGCGGGGCTCAGGCCGGGTGGATGCCGGTTTGTTCGCTGCGGTGTGGGATCACGATCTTGG
The DNA here is from genome assembly GCA_004292755.1 of Alphaproteobacteria bacterium. GTDB lineage: Bacteria > Pseudomonadota > Alphaproteobacteria > Elsterales > Elsteraceae > RDXE01. Next base: position 26,027 of record RDXE01000038.1, on the reverse strand, counting down.
CTCCATTGCATCGCTCGCCCGCGCTTGGCGAAGCACGTCCGAGCTTGCCCACGAGGCTGAGTTGCAAGGCGATGCCTTTGCCCGTGCCGTCGCCGCGGGCTGGCCGCAGTTCCAGCCACCGCGGGGGTTGCCGCTGCCAGTGGCGGTGGCCGCTACCGCCAAGGCCGCAGGCATTGCCTGTCAGCCAGCACTCGCCGCCTATCTCGCCGCGTTTGTGGGGGCGATGGTCTCGGCAGCCGTGCGTGCTGTGCCGTTAGGCCAATCTGACGGAGTAGCCGCCCAAGCAGCCTTGGAGCCTGCCGTGCTGGCCTTGGCTGCCGCACCGCCAGCGTTGGACAGTCTGGGCAGCGGCGCCATCGCGCTCGACTTTGCATCGATGGCCCATGAAACCTTAAGCACGAGGGTGTTTCGCACATGATCGACAGCAATCGCGGACCGCTGCGGGTGGGTGTTGGGGGGCCGGTTGGCTCTGGCAAGACTGCGCTGGTTGATGCGTTGTGCAAGCGCCTGCGCGCCACTGTGAATGTGGCGGTGATTACCAACGACATCTACACCCGCGAAGATCAGGAGTTCCTGATCCGCTCTGGCGCGCTGGCGGCTGACCGGATTGACGGTGTCGAAACCGGCGGCTGCCCACACACCGCGATCCGGGAGGATGCCTCGATCAACCTTGCTGCTGTGGATCGCATGATCGCGCGCTTTCCAGATTTGGAGGTGCTGTTCATCGAAAGCGGCGGTGATAACCTCTCCGCCACCTTCTCCCCCGAACTGGCAGACGTGACGCTTTATGTGATCGACGTCTCGGCAGGCGATAAAATCCCGCGCAAGGGCGGGCCCGGCATCACCCGCTCTGATTTGCTGGTGATCAACAAGATCGATTTAGCCCCCATGGTGGGTGCGAGTCTGGAGGTGATGGACCGGGACGCCCGCAAGATGCGCGGCGAGCGCCCGTTCCTATTCGCCAACATCCGTGCGGGCAAAGCAGTTGAAGACATTGCCCGGTTCGTGTTGGCTCAAGCTGGCTTGCCGGAGAGTCGGTTGGTTTGAGCCTGCCAAGCTAGTTGGCTTTGCCGCCAAACCGCGCGGTCATGCGGTAGCGATCACCGGGATGGGTGAGCCAGGCGCAGGTGACCGGGCGACCGATCGACAGGGTGCGGCGGAACAGGCGCAGGCAGGGCAGATCGGCTGCGATGCCCAACAGGGTTTGCGTGTGACTGTCGGGCAGAATTGCCTCGATGATGTGCTCACCCTCGCTGATCGGGGCAATGCGCGACAGGTAAGCGTTCGGGGTCTCGCGCATGAAGTCCTGGGCCAAGTAGTCGGGCGCCACCGCCGGGTTAACATAGCGATCCTCCAACTGGATCGGCTGGCCCGATTCCAGATGGACAATCACAGTGTGAAACACCGGCGCGCTGACCTGCAACGCCAGGGCTTGGGCGACTGGTTGGGGAGCGAGCGTCCGTTCCGCAAGTTCCAGCCGAGCGCTGTGGCGATGGCCGCGCGCGCGGATTTCGTCGGCAATGTTGCGCACCGCCATCAAGTCAGCATGGACATGACCATGGGCAACAAAAGTGCCAACGCCAGCAATGCGCGTCAGCACGCCTTCGGCCATCAATTCCCGCAAGGCCCGGTTCGCGGTCATGCGGCTGACGGCGAATTGAGCAACCAATTCGTTCTCCGACGCCACCCGATCGCCGCCGCGCAAGCCACCCGCTGCGATCTGGCGCAGGATGTGCGCCTTGATGGACGCATACCTCGGCTGCGGCTCGTCCTGTGAATCGGGGCTGGCCAGGCCCGCTCCCTCTGCCAGATCCATGATGCAATCCTTGCCCTCGCCTGCCGTGAGAGTGAGGGCAAGCGCTGGCCTGGTCAATTGTATAGACAAGTCAACGTCCGGTGAATAACCTCCACCCTCAAATTGACCGAGGGCGGGAGGGCCGCGTGACATCACGAGACACCACGTCACCAGCACTGGTGGCGCACACCGCCTCCGGCCCGGCTGCTGCGATCGCCTTGGGACAGGGGCCCTTGGCGCTGGTCGAGTGGCTCGCGCTGGCCGATGGTACTCCCGCTGTCATTGCAGACCCGGCCCGCGACCGCGTGGCGGCCGGTGCCGCCGCTGTCGCGACCATCCTCGCCAGTGGGCAAGCCGCTTATGGCATCAATACGGGCTTCGGCAAGCTGGCCCGCCAGCGCATTGAGCGAGCGGACCTTGCACGGTTGCAGTTGAACCTGGTCCGCTCCCACCGCGCTGGCGTGGGGGAGCCGCTGCCTGCACCCGTGGTGCGCCTGATGATGGCGCTGAAGATCGCAAGCCTGCTGCACGGTGTCTCGGGTGTTCGTCCAGAGGTACCCGACCTGCTGTGCGCGTGCCTGCGGCATGGCATCTTGCCGTCGGTGCCGCAGCAGGGATCGGTTGGGGCCTCGGGCGATCTGGCACCGCTGGCTGAAGTCGCAGCGTTGTTGATTGGCGAGGGGCGGGTGCTGGGCGACCCACGGCCCGCAGCCGAGGTGCTTGCGGCCCATGGCTTGGCGCCGCTGGCCCTGGCACCCAAGGAAGGTCTGGCTGTCCTGAACGGTACCCAGTGCTCGACGGCGCTGGCGATGGTGGGTCTGACTGCGATCCACCGGGCGTTTGAAGCGGCCTTGATCGCGGGAGCCATGAGTGTTGATGCGGCCGCTGGATCCGACGCACCATTCGATGCGCGCATCCATGCGCTGCGCGGTCATCGTGGCCAGATCGACGTGGCGGCAGCGCTGCGCCAGCTGATGGCCGACAGTGCGATCCGCGCCAGCCACCGAGAGGGGGATGACCGGGTGCAGGACCCCTACTCGCTGCGGTGCCAGCCGCAGGTGATGGGGGCTTGCCTCACCTTGCTGCGCCACGCAGCCGAGACCTTGACCACCGAGGCCAATGGCGTTTCTGACAATCCCCTGGTGTTTCCAGACACGGGCGAGGTGATCTCGGGCGGCAATTTCCACGCCGAGCCGGTGGCGTTTGCCGCCGACCAGATTGCCCTGGCGGCGGCTGAGATTGGCAATCTGGCGGAGCGGCGGATTGCGCTGTTGGTGGACCCCGCGACCAGTTGCCTGCCTGCGTTCCTGACACCCCAACCAGGCCTCAACTCAGGCTTCATGATCCCGCAGGTCACGGCTGCAGCGCTGGCTGCCGAGAACAAGCAGCGCGCCACACCGGCTAGCATCGATACCATTCCAACCTCCGCCAACCAGGAGGACCATGTCTCGATGGCGACCCACGGCGCCCGGCGACTGACCGAGATGGCGCGGGCGTTGGAGCGGTTGGTGGCGATTGAACTGCTGGCAGCCGCACAGGGGCTGGACTTCCGCCAGCCTCTCACGCCCGGCCCGGCGATCGCCAGCGTCCATCGGTTGGTGCGCAGCGTCGCCCCACCGCTGCAAGAGGATCGTCCGTTCACCGACGAGATCGAAGCGGTGGCGACCCTGATCCGGACTGGCGGGATTACCACAGCTGCGGGTGGGCTGCCGCTGGTCGCCCTGTAGGGTCCTGCCCTCAGCGCACGTCGGCCCCTCAGCGCACGTCGGCGCAGCAGCGGAAGCCCAAATGATAGTTGGCGTGGCCGTTGCTGGCGTCGATGGTCGTGCGATGCCAACCGGGTTCCCGCCAGTGGCAGTCGTCAGGATGCACCAATTGGGTGGCAGAGCGGCTGAAGGCGAACCAGCTGCCCTTCATCTCCGTCACCCCCTGGCCGCCCGCACTGCCGCGCTGGGCTGGCGACAGCGGCAAGTTCATATGCTCGGCTGCATTGCCATGCAGGTCGTAGACCCCGGAGGCAGAGACGCAGGCGTGGAACCAGCCCGCGGGGGCAGTGTTGGTGCCGCATTGGCCGCGCACATCGCCGCCAGGGGTTTGGATTGCGCGGTCGCACCCCGGTGATTTGCCGATACCGAACCCGCACAGATCCCCCCGGCGTTGTGCTCCGTAGGCATAGACAAGGCGTCGGGCGCGGTTGTGGGCGTCACGGGCACCACCATCGACGGGTCCTGCATAACTGCCAGCACAGGCGCCTTCCCACTCGGCTGCGTCGCACAAGCGTTTGCCCATGGATCGGCAGACGGCCTGTGCCTCCCGAGGGGTTACCCAGGTGACGGGGTACTGGCAGGGCAAGCCGGGGAACTCAAACCGATCAATGCACACCCGCGCCTCGGAGCGGGGGCGGCCCGCCGCGACCAGGGGCGCCATGTGCGGGCGACCGCAGATCGCCTCCGCCTCCGGGTCGGCGGGGATGCGTCCCGCGGCCAGCACCTCTGTTTGGCACTGTTCGCGACTGACCGGGTGGCGAGTGGCACCCGCCACTCCTTGGGTCGCAAACCGTAAGGAGGCGAGCACCCGCCGCGCCGCTTCCGCCCGCTCCTGGCTCAGGCGGTGGCCGGTGATGATCTCGTCGATCAAGGCGCGGTCGAGCGACTGCGCGGCAGCCGGGATGGGCAGAGTGGCCAGACCCACCAGCAGCAACGCCAGCATCCGGGCCAGCATCCGGGCCATCGCGGCGGCTCTACAGCGTTACGCCGGGCGGCTTCAACCGCATGCTGCTATCACCATCCACCCAGCTGGGTCGTTGACGCTCCGGCTGACCAATGCCGTGGGCCAGCAGGGTGAGCAGCGGCGAGCGGCTGGCGAGGGCGAGCTGTGGCATCTCCTGCACCACTTCTGGCCGGGCAGGGATTGCCGAGCCAACGCCTGCTGCGGCAGGATTTGCCGGGCGCGTGGCGGTGTCCAGGCTGCCACCCGTGGCGGCGTGCGCCTCCACCAACCCTGGCCCAGCAGCCGAGCGCAGGCGGGCAGCCTCAATGCGTGCGGCATCGGCCGCAGCGAACGCACGTTCCAGGCGCCCTGCGATCGCGGGGTCATCCCGCAGGGCCAGCGCGCGCTTCAAATCCATGTCATTGGCGATGGTGAAGCTGTTGCCCTCCCGGGTCACGGCCTTGGCCAGCTTGGCTTCGCCGACGCTGGCGCCTTGCTCGCGCAGCATCCACAGCCACGTCTGATCGCTCACCCGACCAGGACCTGCCGGTGGCTTGGCGTCACTGCCGCCAAGGCTGCCGACCAACAACCGGAAACTGCCCGGTTGAGCCGTGGCATCGCTGCGGGCAGCGTCGGGACGGGTGGAAACCTCAAGGGCGCTGGGCGGACGGATCTTCATGGTTCAGCTCGACACATCCAGACGGTGGGCTCACGAGGTCCATCGCCGGACCTCGCCCGAATCGATATGCACAAACCCTGCCGAAGGATACAGGCCCACGCCACCGGCAGCCAACTGCAAGGCAAGCTCAGCGATTCGGCGCGGTGGTGTGCCCGCCATCGAGATGTCTGCCGCCATACCTGCCAAGTGAAGAGAGCGCTGCGCCGCCCCTTCGAGGCGGCGATTGGTTTCCGGTGCGCGATAGCCCGAGGTCACCAAGAACGGTGCACGAAAGCCAAGGCCTGCTTGCAGCGCACCCAGGATTTCAATCAGGCGCGGATCGATCACCAAGCTTTCGGCTGCGCCGCGATCGCGCAGCATCACGGCAATGGCGCCAAGGGCGGCGCGATCCCACGCCGTGCCACGGCGATACACCCGGCGCACCTCATCGCCTGCTGGGTTGGTCAGCCACACCCACGCCTCGCTTCCGGCCGCGGTGGCAAGGCTGGGGATCAGCGCCAGGGGAGCCGTCAGCAGCAGACGGCGACTGGGCACTAGCGGCGTGCGGTCCGGATCGCAAGGCATCGCCCGTGATCCTCAAACTGCACCGCCTGGGCAAGGCGTGAGATGATGAACAGCCCGCGGCCGCCCGGATTCTCCAAATCCGGTGTTTGACCGGCCAACAGATCGTCGAGCTTCTGGATGGCGTCGGCCGAGCCGTCACCTTCCTGCCACACGCGCCACCACAGACTGTCGCCGTCAAGGCTGGCAAACACACCAACACCACGGCCAGCCAAGGCATCCTCGTAGGGGTCATTGGGGGCGGCGATGCGCAGGTTGCCGTGCAAGGCGGCATTCGCCAGGGCCTCGGTCAACAACAGGTCCACATCCCCGCGACACTCGACGGTGATCACCCCCTCGGCCACCAAACGGTCCAGCAGCAGGGGGGTTTGGCGGTGGGCCAGGATTTGCCGGGTGGTGAAGCACCACCCCAGCACCGCACCGGATCGATCAGCCTCGGCCCGCACGCGATCAATCCAGCTGACGGGGAGGTCAGCACTCACTCCATAGGCAAAGCCTGCAGCCAGAGCCGATCCCAGTTCGTCCTGCCACGTTGACGGTACCACAAGAATGGTGGCCGATGGGGCGGAGGGCGGCAGCGTCTGGACCAGAGGCAGGGGCGACAGTCCCGTTGCACGTGCATGCGCATCCAGCGCATCCCACGTTGGCGAGGGAAGGCCAACCCCTTGCAGCGCCCAATGGTGTTTGGCCGGTGTGGTCACGCGCGGATGTCCCTGTGGCAGGTGGTCATCATCGGTCGTTCCGCCTATGACCGTTCCAGCCAGATCATTGTCAGGTCATCGGTCCAGGGCGGACCAGAATGCTCTGCCAGCAACCGTTTCATGGCCGCCACGCGATCCTCTTCTTGGGCGGCCTGGATCACCCAGGCCTTCAACAACTCGCTGTCCACCGGTTCGCCGCTTTCAATCAAACAGTCCGAATAAAGGAAGACGAAGCTGCCAGGTGGCATTGCCACCTCATGCTCCAGATAGGTCCAGTCCTCGCCGATGCCCAGCATCAACCCGCGCGAGATCAGTTCCTCAATTTCAATCGTGCCATCGGGCAGGCGGCGGCCTAACAGTGGCTGCGGCGCCCCAGCACCGGCATAGCGCAGCACGCCTGCCGCCAAGTCCAGCACGGCATAGAAGGCCGTTGCCAGCAACTCCCCCTGGAACGAAGCGACTACTTCGCGGTTGAGGGCTGTCAGCCAATCGGAGGGACGCTCCGTCAAACCAACCAGATGCGGGATCAAGCCGTGCAGGCGGAAGGCATTGATCGCCGCCACCAGCCCGTGCCCGGAAATGTCAGAGATGAACACGGCGATCTTGCCAGGATCGCAGGTGGGCATCGCCCAGAGATCGCCACCAACCTCGTCGGACGGTGTGTACTCCGCCTGCACCAGGACACCATCACCGGCGAAGTGCTTGCTGAGCGCTTGCGGGTCAGGCAGGACAGAGCGCTGCATGCGCCGGGCAACATCCAGATCCCGCGCCAGACGCAGGCGGAAGGCGCGCAGGCTTTCCACCATAAGCCGGTTTTCCAAGTGGACGCGCATGCGCGCCACCAACTCTTGCAGGTCCAGCGGCTTGGTCACCACGTCGGTGCCGCCTGCTTCAAAGCATTTCAGCCGATCCTGGCTGGATGACAGCGCGGTTTGGATGATCACCGGCACATCGGTCATGCCCAACTCGCCGCGCAGCTTGCGGCAGGTCTCAAACCCGTCCATCCGCGGCATCATGATGTCCAGCAAGATCAGGTCGGGCTTGGGCCCAGCGCTCAGCTTTTCCAGACACTCGATACCATCGAATGCAAACTCGATGCGTCCGACCCCCAGGCGTTGAGCGGCGACGTCCAGCAACTTTCGATTGACTGGGTGGTCGTCAACAATCAGGACATAGCAACTGTCGATGCCGCGTTGGAAATGCGCTTCCGCGGCGGAGGAGGTGATTGCCGGGTTCATCCTCACTCCACGTCTCTGTTGCCTAGACGGCCAACCATTGATACCCGCCACACGTGATCATAGGCGTCTGGCCTATCATCCTGGTTCAATGACACTCTGGCAATGGCGGAAATGCACGCAGGGCGTTGGGGGCTGGGATCACGTGCTGCGTTCTTCCTCGCGCAAGCGGAACCGTTGCAGTTTCCCCGTCTCGGTGCGCGGCAGGGTGCTGCGGAATTCGATGCGCCGCGGGTACTTGAACGGAGCGATCTCTCGCTTCACCCAATCCTGCAGCAGGGCAACGGTTTCAGGGCCCTCGGCGGCGGGGTCGCGCAGCACGACGAAGGCCTTGACCACTTGACCGCGGTCGGCATCGGGGGCGCCGATGACGGCGCATTCCTTCACCAACGGGTGGTCCAACAACACGCTTTCAACCTCGGGGCCAGCGATGTTGTACCCAGCCGAGATGATCATGTCATCGTTGCGGGCCTGATACCAAAAGTACCCATCGGAATCGCGGACATAAACATCGCCCGTGATGTTCCACCCCTGCTGCACATAGGCCTGCTGACGCTCCAGATTGTTCAGGTAGCGGCAGCCAGTCGGGCCGCGCACGGCCAAGCGCCCGATGTCGCCATCGGGTACCGGTTGGCCGTCGGGGCCCAGGATGCAGGCTTGATAGCCTGGGATCGCCCGTCCAGTTGCTCCAACGCGGATGCCATCGCCAGAGGAGGACACGAAGATGTGCAGCATCTCGGTCGATCCCAGGCCGTCGATGATCTTCAGGCCGGTTCGATCGGCCCACAGCTCGAAGGTCGGCTTTGGCAGATGCTCGCCGGCTGAGACGCAGTGCGTCAGGCTGGAAAGATCAAATCGTCCAGCCAGATCTGCCATCTGGCGATAGCCCGTCGGGGCTGTGTAGATCGCTGTGCAGCGTTGGCGCTGGACTGTCTCCAGCAGGATTTCCGGGGAAAACTTCTCCAGCAGCACTGACGCCGCACCCACCCGCATCGGGAACAGCACCAGAGCACCAAGGCCAAAGGTGAAGGCCAGCGGCGGCGAGCCCACCATGACATCGTCACGCCGGATGCCGAAAATGTGCGGGGGGAAACAGTCTGCAATCGCCAGCATGTCGCGATGAAAATGCACTGTCCCCTTGGGCTGGCCCGTGGTGCCAGAGGTGAAGGCGATCAGGGCAATATCGTCCGCGCTGGTGTCAACCGCTTGGAAGCCGGGGGTCTCGGCCGCCATCAAGCGATCGAGATTGGCATCGGGGTGATCGCCTGCGCCGGTTGCGGTGAACAGGCCAATGCGGGTCAGGCCCGGTGCGCGCGCCTGTGCTGCAACGATTTCCTCGGCCAGCTTGATGTCGGACAGGGCCAAGTCAATCTCGCACGCCTCCACAATGAAGGCGAGTTCGCGGGCGCGCAGCAGGGGCATGGTCGCGATGTAGATCGCGCCAACCTTTAAAACAGCGAAGTGCGCAGCCACCATCATCGGGTTGTTGGGTGCTCGCAGCAGCACTCGTTGGCCGGGTCGGATGCCATAGTGGCCGACCAAAACTTTGGCCAGGCGATCAATGGTTTCCTGCAGCCGCCGGTAGCTCCACACCTCTTCATTGAAGAACAAGCAGGGCCGGTCGCCATCACCCTGGCGCACCCGCTCATCCACGAACACATCGGCGGCGTTCAGCCGATCCGGATAGGCGGCCAGAGCCGGCAGGGTGGAGAAATCCATCACCGGCCACAGGTCCTGCGGTGGCAGGCGGTCCCGGGCAAAGTGATCGACATGGGCGCTGGGTGCACCGGCGCCCGGCAAACGTGGTGTGCTCATTCCCCCCTCCCCAGGTCGTCCGCAGTGGCGACTGGCTGGCGGTCAAACGCAACTGGTGCTGGGACGGCGACCGTCAGCGTGTCCGTTGGTGCGCTTTGTCGACCAACGGCATCATAGGCGCGGACAAAATAGCGATAGGTCAGCCCACCCAAGACCTTCCGGTCGACGAACTGGGTGCCTTTCACCGCCTCGGCGACAACGAAGGGGGCGCCAGCCTCCGACCGCCAGACGTCATAGCCAGCCACATCACCGCCCGCCCGCCGCCAGCGCAAGCGCACCTCCCCAGGGCGCTGTTCGACGGTGACGTCCGGGGCCGCCCAGTCGGGTGGGCGGGCACCTGGTTGGTCGGCTGGTGCCTGACGGGCCCCCTTGGGCCACAAGAAGCAGTGCACCTCTTTGAAGTTCTCGTCCAATTGCTTGCAGACATTGCAGTAGATGCACCGCAGCACCTCGTCGCTGCGGTTTTGGGCAACTTTCTTCACCCAGTCCGGGTCAGCCAACAGCTGGCGGGCCATGCCGATCAAGTCTGCTTGACCCGTGGCGACCAAGCGTTCCGCGTCGCCGGGATCGGAGATTTTGCCGACGGAGGCAATCGGCACCGTGTAGCCATGCTGGTTGACGTACTGCTTGATCGCAGCCGCCAGATGCGCGTGCGGCAGCGGCGGATAGGCATCGCCCGGCATGCAGCGGTCGCCAGAATAGCCAGTGTAGGGATAAAGCGGCTGGCCCTCGCGGTGGACCGCATCCTCGAACTTGCCGCCGACCGACAGCGAGATGTAGTCCACCCCCAACATCGCCATGCGCAGGGCGATGCGCTTGGCATCCTCAACGGTGTAACCGTCTTTGATGCACTCCTCGGCCAGGAAGCGCGCCCCAACCCCGAACCCCGACCCGACCCGCGCGCGGACGGCGTGATAGACCCGCCCGAACAGAGCCAGACGGCCCTCCAAGGTGCGCCCGTCATAGCCATCGCGGCGTGGATTGCGGGCACTGAGAAAACTGGACAGGGTATAGGCATGGGCGGAGTGGATCTCTACCCCGTCATAGCCAGCGTCCTGGGCGCGCGCCGCCGCGTCGGCGAAATCTGTGACAATGGCATCGATCTCGCCAGGGCTCAGGCTGTCGATGGTCTGGCGCCAGCCGGAGCGGGCGACCTTCAGAAAGTGAATGATCTGGGGAACGATCTTCGACGGTCCGGCATCGCGCACCCGGCGGACCAGTTCGGCATGGCCCGGGGTGAATGCGTCGTCGGATAGGCGCAGCAGTGGCCCGGACTTGGACTGGTGAATCGCCGTCGCCTCGACGACGATCAAGCCGACATGGCCGGTGGCATAGCGAACATAGCGGTCGATGATGCTGTCATTCACAAAGCCATCTTCGCCCGACAGGCGCGTGACCATGGCGGGCACCAGCACGCGATTGGGCACGCGGATCGGACCCAGGTCCAGCGGCTCCAGCAGGGTCATGGTGTGGTCTCCAGCGGTGCCAGAGTTTGGCCGGCGATGATCAGCTTCTGCACTTCGCTGGCCCCCTCGTAGATGCGCAACGCGCGGATCTCGCGATACAGACGCTCCGGCACGCCACCCACCATCACGCCCGCGCCGCCATGCAGTTGCACGGCACTGTCGATCACGCTGTGTGCGATCTCGGTGGCGCCCAGCTTCGCCATCGATGCCTCGCGGCTGATCCGTCCGCCGATCACGTCCTTGGTCCAAGCCGCGCGGTAGACCAGCAGGGCAGCCTGATCGACCCCCAAGGCCATGTCTGCCAAGCGCCCTTGGGTCAATTGATGCTCCGCCAGCGGCTTGGCAAACAGGATGCGCTGTTTGGTGTGCACCAGGGTTTCAGCAAGGGCGCGCCGGGCGAAGCCAAGGGCGGCCGCCCCCACGGTGGACCGGAACACATCGAGTGTTGCCATCGCGACGGCAAAGCCGCGCCCCGGCTCGCCGATCAGCGCATCGCCGGTCAGGCGCACATCCTCCAGCAACAGGCTGCCCAAGGGGTGCGGCGCCATCACCGGCAGGCGGGCGGAGACCTTGAACCCTGGCGTGTCGGCGGGTACCAGGAACGCCGACAGACCCTTGGCACCGGGCGCCTCGCCCGTACGGGCAAACACGATATACACATCAGCAATGCCTGCGTTTGAAATCCAGGTCTTGCTGCCGTTCAACACCCAGCCATTGCCATCCCGCTCTGCCCGCGTGGCGAGGGCGGAGACATCAGACCCAGCGGCTGCTTCCGACAGCGCGAAGGCCGCGATGGCACGCCCCGCCACCACCTCCGGCAGCCAGCGTGCCTTCTGCTCCGCCGTGCCGAACAGCGAGATCGGCCCCATGCCCAGGCCCTGCATAGCGAAGGCGAACTCGGCCAGGCCATCGGCAAAGGCCAAGTGCTCGCGGATCAAGCACAAGCTGCGGACATCCAGGGGATGCGTGCCTGCCACGGCATGGGTCAGCCAGCCTTCGGCAGCCAGATGGGCGACATGGCCGCGGGTGACCGCATCAACGGTCGCCTCGCTTACCTCCTGGTGGGGCAGGGTGTTGGCGAACGCCAGCAGGCGGTCGGCCAGGGCGCGGTGGCGCTCCTCCAGGAACGGCCACTGAAGATAGCTGCGGTCGCGCGCCTGGGTCAGGGAGGGCGGGGTCATCGGCCTTCAAACACAGGTGTGCGCTTCTCGATGAACGCCTCATAGGCGCGGCGGAAGTCACCGGTGGCCATGCAGATCGCCTGGGCATCTGCCTCGGCGTCGATTGCTTGATCCAGGTCCATCGCCCATTCCCGATGCAGCATGGTTTTCGTCATGGCGTGGGCAAAGGTCGGGCCGTGAGCGATCTCCCGCGCCAGGGTGCTGGCCTCCGCGGCCAAGTGATCGGGGGCGACGAGGCGGCTGTAGAACCCCCAGTCCAACCCCTCGCCAGCGCGCATCAAGCGGCCAGTGTACAGCAACTCTGACGCGCGCCCGTGACCGATGATGCGGGGCAGCATGGCGCAGGCCCCCATATCGCACCCCGCCAGCCCAACGCGCACAAACAAAAAACCAACCTTGGCGGCTTCGGTCCCCAAGCGAATGTCGGATGCCATGGCAATGCAGGCGCCAGCACCGACACAGATGCCGTCAATCGCCGCGATGATCGGCTGCGGGCAGGCGCGCATGGCCTTGATCAAGTCGCCGGTCATGCGGGTGAACGCCAACAGCTCCGGCATCGCCTGCTCGGTCAAAGGACCGATGATTTCTCGCACGTCGCCACCGGAACAGAAATTGCCCCCCGCCCCCGTGATCACCACGGCTGAGACGTCGGTCGCGCTTTTCAGGACGCGAAAGGTTTGCACCAACTCCGCATAGCTGTCGAAGGTGAGGGGGTTCTTGCGCTCTGGCCGGTCGAGCGTGATGGTCGCCACGCGATCGGCGACCGCCAGACGGAAATGGGTTGGGGTTAGGCTGGCCGCCTCAGGCATCGTTTCCTCCAGCGCCCGCTTTCACGATGGCGAGCAAGTCATAAATCTGGGTGATCTGATCCTGGCTCAGGCCGGACATGATCTCAGCGACCCAGGACTGGTGTTCTGGCAGCATCGCCTCAAATTGCGCGCGTCCGGCAGCGCTCAGTGCCACGATCTGGGAGCGCTTGTCGGCTGGGTGCTGCCGCGAGGTTACCAACCCCTCCGCCACCAAGCGATCGATCAGGCCCGTGACATTACCGTTGGAGACCATCAGGCGCCGGGACAGCTCCGACATCTGCAAGCCTTCGGGCTCGCGGTGCAGTTGGGCCATCACGTCAAAGCGCGGCAGTGTGATGTCGTAGCGATCCCGCAGGCGACGGCGGATGCGGGCTTCAATCAAGTTTGTGCAGGTCAGCAGCCGCAACCACAGCCTGATGTCCATTCTGTCATCATGCGCAACAGGTGTTTCCCGATCAACGCGCTCCACGCTCATGGCATCACCTCGCCCCCGGCGACTACAATCGCCTGCCCCGTCACCGACTGGGCCGCGGGTTGGATCAACCAGCGGACGGCGTCGGCAACCTCCTCCGGGGCGATCAGTCGCCCCATCGGGTTGCCACGCGCAAGCTCTTCTCGTGCAGCCGTCGCGTCGCGGCCCGTTTTGGCTATGATGGTCTGGACGGCCCCTGCCACCAAGTCGGTATCGGTGAAGCCGGGACAGACGGCATTAACGGTGATTCCGGTGCGGGCAAACTCCAAAGCCAGGGCGCGGGTCAGACCAATCAGGCCATGCTTGGCCGCGACATAAGCTGCAACATAGCGATATCCAACCAGACCAGCCGTGGAGGCGACGTTGATGATTCGCCCAAACCCCTGGGACATCATTCCAGGTACCACGGTCTGGATTGCCTGGAATGGGGCCAGCAGGTCAATGGCCAGCACCTCCTGAAATCCATCAAGGGATTGCTTGAGGGCCGGGGCCGAGGGCGCGATCCCCGCATTGTTGACCAGGATGGTGATCGGCCCCCGTTCCGCCATGGCGGCGGTGAGGGCGGCCTGAAAGCCATCGCGGTCGGCCACGTCGCTGGCCGCGATGCCGTGGCCGGTGCCAGTCAGGTTTGGCAGCGTAGCCGCCAGCCGCCCGGCATCCCGCCCGGTGATCGTGACCCGGCAGCCTTCCGCTGCCAGCATCACGGCGATGGCGCGACCGATGCCGCGTCCGCCGCCGGTGACCAGCGCGTGTCGATCTTGCAAGGCGTTGCCCTGCCCCGGTTGGCGCCCCGGTTGATCCTTGCCCGAGTCGGTCACGCACCCCTCCCCCAACGAGGCGTTTCAGGGTTAAAGTATCAGTGGCATCTTGTCGCGGCAATGGGGGACAGCGCATGAATAGCGGCACCGGCAGCACCCAGGAGGGGTTGAACCGGGAAGGGGGGAACACGCGCATGAAGATTCTGCAACCGCCGGAGTGGCTGCCGCCCAAAGGCTATGTGAACGGCATTGCCGCGCGCGGCACGTTGGTGGTGATCGCAGGCCAGATCGGCTGGAACGGCGCGTGCGAGTTTGAAACCGATGACTTCACCGGTCAGTTCCGTCAGGCGCTGAGCAATGTGCTGGCCGTGGCGAAGGAAGCAGGCGCAGGACCGGAGCATCTGGTGCGGCTGACCTGGTACATCACCGACAAGGCGGCCTATCTGGCCGAGCTGAAGGCTGTCGGCACGGCCTATCGCGAGTTGATGGGGCGCTGGTATCCGGCAATGGCCGTGATCGAGGTCAAATCCCTGATGGAAGACCGCGCCAAGATTGAAATCGAGGCCCTGGCAGTGGTTCCCGATCCGGAGTGATCCGGGGCGCGGTTACGCCCCCAGCATCTTTCGATAGCGCAGAAAGCCGGTGTTGTCGGCGACGCGGTCATAGAGGCGGCGCGCAGTGGTGTTGGTTTCGTGGGTCAGCCAATAGACTGCTGGCGCACCAACTGCGCGCGCAGCGGCGTAGACGTGGTGGATCAGAGCCTCCCCAATGCGCTGGCCGCGCCCGGACTCGGCCACGAATAAATCCTGCAAGTAGCAGTGATCGGCAATTGACCAGGTGTTGCGACGGAACAGCCAGTGGACGGTGCCGACCAGCGCGCCGTCCGCGGTTTCGGCCACTGCAGCGAACACGGGCTCATCAGGGTTCAGGAACCGGGCGAAGGTGGTGCGGGTGACATCCTCTGCCAGATCAACCTGATAGAAGCGCTGATAGCCCTGCCACAACGGCAGCCAAGCGTCATAGTCACCAGCTGTGATCGGGCGAATCGTGGCGTGCATCGGTGGCCTCCAACAGTTGGTCCAGACCCTTGCGTGCCGACGCCCGCGGGGCCAGGGCCACTCAGCGGTTTGGTGACAGGCCGCTGCTCTTGCCTTTGGCAAGGTGATCGGCAAGGGTTTGCCATGAGCATGCCCATTCGTTTGCCAATACTGGCAGTGTTGAGCGGTCTGGCCCTGGCTGGCTGTGGGCCGGAGATGGTGTGGCGTAAGCCTGGCGCCAGCAGCCAGGACTTCAACACCACCAGCTATCGCTGCCAGCGGGAAAGTGCAGCGGCTGCGCCGGTAGATCGGCGCGCAACGTCCGTCACCAGCGACTCGCGCCGGGAGCGCGGTCGCCGTGGGACCTACAGCTCAACCGAGCGGGATATCCGCTATACCGACGTGAACGCCGATGACCGCAGCCGCTTCTATGCAGCGTGCATGCGGGCAGCGGGGTGGCGGTTGGAGCCGGTGACTGGGCCACCGCCGCCTGCCCCTCGCCCCCAGGCAGGTGTCCCGGCGCCGACGGTTGGCGCACCCGCGGCGTGCCGGGAGGGGGCCCGTCTGTTCGCCTTCTCTGACGGTGCTTGGTATGCCGGACGGGCGCTCGGCAGCCGCGGCGGCGGGTGCCTGGTGCGCTTTGATGGTTTTGATGCCGATGAGGATGAGGTGGTGCCCAGCGGCGCGCTGCTGCCCTATGCCAGCGAAGGGCCGGGGCGCGCGGTCAGCCAGTGTCGGCGCGGCGATGCCGTGATTGCTTACTCCGAGGAGGCGTGGTTTCCAGGCCGCGTGCGTGAGGATGGCCGTAACAATCGCTGCCCGATTCGCTTCGATGGCTTCGGTCCGGAGGAGGATGAGGACATCCCGCTCCATTTGGTTCGCCGCTTTTAGCATCGCGAGTGCCGCGGGCAGCCTTGCCGCCTGTGCGCCAGCCCCTGCGATGTGGACTGGCACCGACTCAAGCCCCGTGCGTCGGCTGGAGGCGGCCCCTGTCACCCGCCCACTGGGACCTGGGCCGGTCTCGCGTCCGGCTGAGCCTGTGCGGGGTCTCACCCCTGGTTTGACCGAGCCCGCCCGCCCAGCCCTATCGCGACCGGACGTACCGGCCGCGGAGCCGTTTCGCTCCGACCTCGGGCCAATTCAGCGCCTGGGACCAACCTTGCATGGCCCAGATGGCGAGCGGTACAGCGCCGTTGGCGGCACTCTGTTCCGCAGCGATGGCCGGGTGTGCCAACAGGTTGGGGCTGCGGTGATCTGTCCGTAGCCCCAAGCCGCCCTACAGCACGCCGTGGCAGTGTTTGTATTTCTTGCCGCTGCCGCAGGGGCAGGGGGCGTTGCGGGCCACCTTGCCCCACGTGCTCGGGTCGTTGCGGTCAATCGCGCGGCCCAGGGTCTCGTCATACTCCCACCCGGCGGGGATGGTATCGACGGCGGCGGCGCGGCGCGGCAGCGTGCTGACGGCAGGTGCTGCTTGCGGTGCGGCCACACTGTCCCAGATCGCGTCGATGACCTGCTTTTCGGCTGGGTCCATATGGACCTCTTGCATCGGCGGCGGCACCGGAGCGTCAGGCGGGGCGTCAAAGCGCAGTTCCAGATTGGCCAGCACAGTGGTGACGGTTTCCCGCAAGCGCACCAGCATCGCATCAAACAGTTCAAACGCTTCTTTCTTGTATTCGTTCAGCGGGTCGCGCTGACCATAGGCGCGCAGGCCAATGCCTTGGCGCAGATGATCAAGCGACAGCAGGTGTTCTTTCCACACCTGATCCAGAATTTGCAGCAGCAGTGACTTTTCCGCCATCTGCATCAGCTCTGGCCCATAGGCGTCCAGCTTTTGCTGCATCTTGGCCTCAACGGCATCGGTCAGGCGCTGGCGGATCTCCTGGTCGGCGATGCCTTCCTCCGCCGCCCATGCTTTGACGGGCAGGGTGAGGCCGAAGATGCGGGCAACTTCGCCCTCCAACAGCTCCGTCTGCCATTGCTCGGCAAAGGCATCGGGTGGGATGCAGCGGGTGACCAAGTCCTCAATGGTTTCGGTGCGCATCGACGCCACCGTCGACGTCACTTCGTCAGCGGACATGATGTCCCGGCGCTGCTCGTAGACGACCTTGCGCTGGTCATTCATCACGTTGTCGTACTTCAGCAGGTTTTTGCGCATATCGAAGTTGCGCGCTTCCACCTTCTGTTGAGCTTTTTCCAGGGCCTTGTTGATCCAGGGGTGGACGATTGCTTCGCCTTCCTTCAGCCCCAGCTTGACCAGCATGCTGTCCATGCGCTCGGAGCCGAAGATGCGCATCAAGTCATCTTCCAACGACAAGAAGAAGCGCGAGGCGCCGGGGTCGCCTTGGCGCCCGGATCGACCGCGCAACTGATTGTCGATGCGGCGGCTCTCGTGGCGCTCTGTCCCGATGACGTAGAGGCCGCCAGCCGCCTTCACAATGTCCTTGTCCCGCTCTACTTCGGCCCGGATTTCGGCTGAGCGCTGTTCGATCACCGCGGCATCGGTTTCGCTGGCCAGTTCCTGGCGCAGCCGCATGTCCAGATTGCCACCCAACTGAATGTCGGTGCCGCGACCGGCCATGTTGGTGGCGATGGTCACTGCCCCTGGCCGACCGGCCTGGGAGATGATCATCGCTTCTTGCTCGTGATAGCGGGCGTTCAGCACCTGATGGGCAATGCCGCGCTGCTTCAAGAACTCGGACAGCAGCTCCGACTTTTCAATCGACACGGTGCCCACCAAGACCGGCTGACGGCGTTTTTGCGCCTCGTCGATCAGCGTGCAGATCGCCTCATACTTCTCGCGCGCCGTGCGATACACCTCGTCATCCTCATCGCGTCGTGCGACGGGGACGTTGGTGGGGATTTCCGCGACTTCGAGATTGTAGGTTTCTGAGAATTCTGCAGCCTCGGTTGCTGCAGTGCCGGTCATACCCGCCAACTTGGGGTAGAGGCGAAAATAGTTCTGGAAGGTGATGGAGGCCAGAGTCTGGTTCTCCATCTGGATCGAAACGCCTTCCTTAGCCTCCAATGCTTGGTGCAGGCCTTCGGAATAGCGACGGCCTTCCATCATGCGACCAGTGAACTCGTCGATGATCACCACTTTGTCATTGCGCACAATGTAATCGACATCGCGCGTGAACAGCTTGTGAGCCCGCAAGGCCTGGTTGACGTGGTGGACCAGATTGACGTTTTGGACGTCGTACAAATCCCCCTCAACCAGCATACCGGCTTGGCGCAGCGCTTCCTCAATCCGGTCATGGCCGGTTTCCGTCAGATTGACGGTGCGCGCCTTCTCGTCCTTCTCATAATCCTCAGGCGTCAGCACCGGGATCAGCGTGTTGATCGCGCGATAGAGGGCGGAGCTATCCTCGGCAGGGCCGGAGATGATCAACGGCGTGCGCGCCTCGTCGATCAAAATGCTGTCCACCTCGTCAACAATGGCGAAGTTGAACGGCCGCTGGACCATGTCCGCCAGCCGGTACTTCATATTGTCGCGCAGGTAGTCAAAGCCGTATTCGTTGTTGGTGCCGTAGGTGATATCTGCGGCATAGGCCGCCCGCCGCTCATCATCATCCAGCCCATGGATGATGCAGCCAGTGGTGAGACCGAGGGCGGCGTAGACTTGGCCCATCCAGCCGCTGTCGCGCTGGGCCAGATAGTCGTTCACCGTAACGACGTGCACGCCCTTGCCACTCAGCGCATTGAGGTAGACCGGCAGTGTGGCAACCAGGGTTTTGCCTTCACCGGTCTTCATCTCGGCAATCATACCGCGATGCAGGACGATGCCGCCCTTCATCTGCATATCGAAATGCCGCTGACCCAGGGTCCGCCAAGCAGCTTCGCGCACCGTCGCGAACGCTTCCGGCAGCAGTTGATCCAGGGTTTCGCCTTTCGCCAGCCGTTCCCGGAAGCGATCCGTCTGGGCGCGCAGACCAGCGTCATCCAGCGCCTTGATCTGTGGCTCCAGAGCGTTGATCTGGTCGACGGTCTTGCGCAGGCCCTTCACGAGCCGGTCATTGGCGGAGCCGAACAGCTTCCGCGCCAGGGCGGCGAACATCAAAGACCTCGAACCTGCTACACCGTAGGGGCGCCGGACCGCCGGGGAGAGACCGGTGGCGGCATCGCGGGACAGATAAGCACCTGCCACCCCCCTGTCAACGCAGCAGCGCGCCAGCCCTTGCCCAGCGGGGTGCCAAGGACTATCTGGCGGGGATGAATGCGTCGTCCCGCCGCTTGTTTCTTGCTGGCTCAGCCATGGCTGGCCTGTCCGGTGTTGCTGGCCTGCCATCTGTTGCCGCAGGTCAGACCAACCCGCCACAGCCAGCCGTTCCGGCTGCGTCGCCTGTTGTGGTGATGAATTCGGGCGAGGACAGCCTGTCCTTCCTGGACCCGACCACCTATCGCGAGATTGAGCGTCGGCCGATTGGGCGCGAACCGCATCACTGGGCGCTGACCCCGGACCGGCGGGAGTTGGTGATCGGCAATGCCGTTGGCAATGAGTTGGTGTTTCTGGACGCGATCACGGGTCGCACGCTGCGCCGGATCGAGCGATTCTCCAACCCCTATCACTTGCTGTTCAGCCCCGACGGTCGGTTCCTGGTGGTGGCTGAGCTGCGGCTGGACGCCGTCGCTGTCTATCGCGCGGCGGACTATCAACTGCTGACCCGCATTCGCATCCCGCGCATGGTCAGCCACATCGTGATCTCGCCGGACAGCCGATTCGCCTATCTGACGGTGCAGCAAACCGGTCGCCTGATCGAAGTGGATTTGGAGCAGTTGCAGCACACCTGGACGATGGATGTCGGGCCGGAGCCTGCGGGAATCATTCTCGCGGCCGATAATCGCACCCTGGGGGTGGCGATCATGGGCTCAGACCATTTGGCCATGGTGGATCGTCTGGAGCGGCGGATTGTCAATCGCGTGCGCACTGGCCGCGGCGCCCATGCATTCCCACAACTTTTCGATGAGGGCACGCTGTTCATTTCCAACCGGGTGGACAATACCGTGTCTCAACTGGACCACCGCACCTTGCAGGTGCTGCGCAGCTTCCCGATCCCCGGCGGGCCAGACTGTTTCGCGCTGACGCCGGACCGGCGGGAGGTGTGGATCACGGGGCGGGTCAACCACCAGGTGATGGTGATGGATGTTGCGACGGGTCAATTGAAGCACCGCATCCGGGTTGGGCGCAGCCCACACGGCATTTACATCGCGCCCCATGCTTGAGGCGCGCTACCGGATTGGCGTCGATCTTGGCGGGACAAAGACCGAAGCCATCCTGCTCGCCCCAGATGGTCAGGAGTTGGTTCGTCGCCGTGTGCCTACGCCCGCGCAGGAGTATCGGGCGATTGTCGCATCGGTTGCCGATTTGGTGCGTGGGATCGAGCATCAGGCCGGCGTGCGTGCCAGTGTTGGCGTCGCGATGCCGGGGGCAATCTCCCCCGCGACCGGGCGGATCAAGAATGCCAATACCGTGGTGTTGAACGGCCAACCGCTGGACCAGGACCTTGCGGCGGCGTTGCAGCGACCAGTGCGCGTGCAGAACGACGCCAACTGCTTTGCGGTCTCCGAGGCGACCGACGGTGCGGCTGCCGGGCAGCGGGTGGTGTTTGGTGTGATCCTCGGCACCGGTGTCGGTGGGGGTATTGTGGTGGATGGCGTGCCCCTGGCGGGCGCCAACGCGATTGCTGGCGAGTGGGGGCACAATCCCCTGCCCAGTCCCCGCGACGACGAGCGGCCTGGAGCCGCCTGCTATTGCAGTCGCCATGGCTGCATTGAGACGTTCCTCAGCGGCCCTGCGCTGGCACGGGCGGGGGGACGGGACGCTGCTGCGTTGGTGGCAGCGGCCGAGGCAGGCGAGGCTGCCGCCGACATGGTTCTGGCCCGCTATGAGGATCAGTTGGCCCGTGCTCTGGCCAGCGTGATCAACCTGTTGGACCCCGATGCCATTGTGCTGGGCGGCGGTCTTTCCAAGGTGATGCGGTTCTACTGCACCGTGCCAGTGATCTGGCAACGCTACGTCTTCTCTGACCGGTGCGACACGCCGCTGCTGCCGCCGGTTCATGGTGACAGCTCTGGCGTGCGCGGTGCGGCGTGGCTATGGCCGCGCGAGGGCGAGGCAGCCGCTGGCTAACGCCCGCGGCGCAGATTGGCTGGCACGCGCGAGCGACTGGCGGGCAGGATAACGGGCTTGGCAGCTGCTGGGGCAGCCATCTGGACTGGCGGCTTCCACAAGCCGACGGTCGGTCGCTTGCGGGCTGCCAACTCCCGGATCAGCGTCAAGGTTTGCGGCAGGCAAATCCGCTTCAGATCGTAGGTGTTGATGATGTGCTGCCGGGCGGCATCGCGCAGATGCTGCATGCGGGTTGGATGGTCCAGCACCCGATCCACGGCGTCGGCCAGCTCAGTGGTAGAGAAGAAATCAACCAACAGGCCGGTCTTCTCATGCTCCAGAGCTTCCATCACGGGAGGCGTGCGTGAGCCAACCACCATGCAGCCAAGTGACATCGCCTCAAGCATCGACCAAGACAGCACAAATGGATAGGTCAGATAAACATGGACAGCTGACAGTCGTAGCACGCCAACAAACTGTTCATACGGAATCTTGCCGAGAAATAGCACGCGGCTGGGATCAATATTTACCTCTGCTAGATACTTTTTCTTGTAGGTTTCGCCTTCTGGCAGGCGACGTCCGTAGGAGACGTCATCGCCACCGATCATCAACACAATTGCATTGGGTCTGCGGCGCAAAATTTCCGGCAAGGCGCGCATGACCGTATGGAAGCCGCGATAGGGTTCGAGATTGCGGCTGACATAGGTGATCACTTCGTCATTGCGGGTAAGCACCCGGCCATCGGCCAGGGTAACTGTCACCGTTGGGTCGGGCACCAGCTCGTCGGTGTTCACCCCTTCGTGAATGACGGAGATCTTTTGCTGAAACTCCAGCGGATAGCGGCTGCGCTGCCAATTGGTGGGCGACAAGCCCCAGTCGGCCGCCACCAGACCGGTCAGGTTGGTTGAGTTCTTGACCCGCACGCGCAGACGGTCATCAAAACTCATCGGGTATTCTGGGTCGAAAGAGCAATCAGCATCCCAGGAGTTATAAAAGAACTCAAAGTAGCTGAGCATCGGCACATCTGGGAAGACATCCTTCAGGAACAGGGTCTCGCCCCAGCCATTGTGGCCGATCATGATGTCTGGCTTCCAGCCGCGTTCTTTCAGTGCCACCACATGGCGCACGCAGGCTTGGCCGTAGAGGATCGCCTTCTCATACTCGGCAATGTAGTGGTGGATGCCGCGCGTCACCTCACGCTGCGGTTCATACACCAAGCGTTCCACGCCGGGGATGCGATTCTGGTTGTCCCGTGTCAGGAAGTATAGTTCGTGCCCACCCTCCTCCACAAAGTGGCGGCACAGGTGCTTGAACTGGCCGGGGAAGTTCTGGTGCGCGAATAAGATCTTCATGACACGGAAAACCAGAGGGTTGGGACGATCCGGGTGACGATAGCAAAGGCGCGACTACTGTTCCCGCCCCGCGCGATCCAGGCCCGCCAGCAGCGGCTGGATCAAGTACGACAACGCAGAGCGTTCGCGCAGCGGAATAATCACGTCGACCGGCATGCCGGGGATCAAGGTGATGTCCGTCTGTTCTCGCAGGCTCTCCTGATTCACTTCGACCAGTGCCGTGAAGTAGGGCATGCCGCTGCGCTGGTCGGTCAACCGATCAGCCGACACCGTGCGCACGACGCCTTGCACCACAGGGATGCCAC
Source organism: Alphaproteobacteria bacterium (assembly GCA_004292755.1). Lineage (GTDB taxonomy): Bacteria > Pseudomonadota > Alphaproteobacteria > Elsterales > Elsteraceae > RDXE01. The sequence continues at coordinate 3,046 of RDXE01000038.1, read as the reverse complement.
GGCTGCGTTTCACTGAGGTGAGATGCAACTCCGCCCGCATGCCTTCGCGAACATCATCGCCATCGGTGACCGGCAACTGTGCTTCGACCACCAGCGTCGCACCCTCAGGCACCACTTCCAGCAACCGGTCGGAGCGATTGACGACGCCGCCCACGGTGAATACTTGCAAGCCCACGACGAAGCCCGTCATCGGCGCGCGAATCTCAACGCGATCAAGAGCATCGCGTGCTGCACGCACCCGCGGCTCCAGGTCGGCCAGACGGGCCGCGCTGTCCCGCAGTTGGTCGGCGATTTCTTGAATGCGGTCACGCTGGGTTTGGCGGATCTGTTGTTCGTTCTCCGCCACCTGTTGGCGCGTGCGGGCGGCAATGCCCGTGTATTCGCCCATCTGCCCCTGCAGCGCGGCGGCTGTGCGCTCCAACGCCAACACGCGGGTGCGCGGGGCATAGCCGCGTTCAAACAACTCCCGCGTGCCTTGCAGCTCGTCACGGATCAACGCAAGCTGTTGGCGTTGGGAGGTTTCCTGCGCTAGCGCAGAGCGGATTTGCTCCTGCGCTTGGGCGATGCGTTGCCGCAGTACCTGCTCCTGGCCCAACAGCGTCTCTCGCCGGGCGAGGAACAGTTGTTGTTGCGCCAGGATCATCTGGGCAATCGCCGGGTCCGCCTGATGGCGCGTGACCTCGGGCGGAAGTGTCATGGTTGGCTGATTGTCACGCTCGGCAACCAGCCGTGCTTCCACCACCTTTTGGGCGAGGTATTGGTTCAGCGCGATCTCGTAGCCGGCCCTGGCTTGGGTGTCGTCGAGACGGATCAACACATCGCCTTCGCGCACCAACTGGCCTTCGCGCACCAGGATTTCGCGGACGATGCCACCCTCCAGGTGCTGGACAGCCTGACGGTGCGATTCGACGCGAATCGTCCCAGGCGCCATTGAGGCTGAGGCCAGGGGGGCTACCGCCAGCCAGCCGCCGAGAACAACAAAGAACAAGATCATGATCGCAACGCCCAAGCGGATGGTGCTGGTGGCGTCTTCGGTGACCAAGGGAACGGATTGGGCCAGCCGCTCGATCTGTGCGCGCTGGGATTGAGCCGGGGTCGGGGCCGACCCGCCGGACTGAGTCATCATCATGGCGGCTCTCCTCAACCCTGCGGGGCTGGCGGCTGCGGCGACCCGGCAAAGGCAGCCGGACGAACGACATTGGAGGTCAACTTAGCGATCACTTCCGCCCGCGGGCCGAACATTTCCACCAAGCCATCGCGCATCACCAACACCCGATCCACCACGTTCAAAACCGACGGGCGGTGCGCGATGATCACGATGGTGGTCCCAGCCTGCTTCAGATCCATCAGGGTCTGGTTCAGCGCCATCTCGCCTTCGCTGTCGAGGTTGGCGTTGGGCTCATCCAGCACCAGGAGGCGCGGATTGCCGAACAGCGCCCGTGCCAGCGCGATCCGCTGACGTTGACCACCGGACAGTACCTCGCCGCCCTGGCCGATTTCTGTGTCGTAGGCCTGGGGCAGGCGCAGGATCATGTCATGCACACCCGCCCGTTTGGCAGCTTCCACAATTTGATCGGGGTCCGCATCGCTGAAGCGGGCGATGTTTTCGCGGATTGTGCCAGCAAACAGCTCGATATCCTGGGGGAGATAGCCGACATAGCGGCCAAAGTCCGCCCGGTCCCAAGTGAACACATCGGCACCATCCAGGCGCACGGCACCGCTGTTGGGCCGCCACACACCCACGATCAGGCGGGCGAGCGTCGATTTGCCAGCGGCCGATGGGCCAATCACACCCAGGCTTTCACCAGCTGCAAGGTCAAAGCTGACGCCTTTGATGATCGCCTTCTCGGTACCTGGGGGCGCATAGACCACGCGCTCCAACCCCACACGCCCTTGTGGGGCAGGGAGTTGCATCGCCACTTCGCGCGGTGGTACCGCCGTCAAAAGATCCGTGACGCGGGTCAGCGACTGCCGCGCCAGGATCAAGCCTTTCCAGGCGCCAACCGCCTGCTCCACTGGGGCGAGCGCCCGGCCCAGCAGGATGGTGGCCGCGAACATCACGCCGGCCGTGACCGATTGCTGCACGGTCAACCACGCGCCCATGCCAAGGGCTGCGGACTGCACGAACATGCGGGCGAACTTGATTGCACCGCCCAAGTCGGCAGCGCGGTCCGAGGCGGCGGCCTGATAGCCCATCATCGCCTCGCGGTCGCGTGCCCATCGCTTCGTCACGCCCGGCAGCATGCCCATGGCCTGCACCACCTCCGCATTGCGCAGGGTGGCATCGGTGAATCCATAGGTGCGCACAGCGTAGGAGTTGGCGACCTGCAAGGCCTTTTTGGTCGCCAACTCGTTAGCGATTGCCAGCAGGCCCAGTACGAGAGCAGCACCAACCGCCAGCACACCAAACCAGGGGTGCAGCAAGAACATCACGGCCATATAGATCGGCACCCAAGGCAGATCGAAAATCGCGTGAATGCCCGTGCCGGTCATCACCTGCCGGAAATTGTCAAAGTCACGCAGTGCTTCGCGATACCGGTCAGAGCCAGCAGTCACGCCACGCTCCACCAGCGCTGACAGCACGCGCTTGGCCATCAGATTGTCCAGCTTGATGCCGACGCGGATCAGAACGCGTGCGCGCAAGGGATCAAGCACCGCCATGACCAGCAGCGCCAAAGCAACCGCCACCGTCAACATAACCAGCGTCCAGCCGCTGCCAGAACTCAGCACACGGTCATAGACCTGCAGCATGTAGAGCGAAGGGGCGAGAAACAACAGATTGATCGCCCCGGAAAACAGTGCGGCGGCGCCAATGTATGGCATGCAGAGTTTCAGCGCCCGTTTCATCTCTGGGCTCTTGGGCTGCATGCGGTTGAGCGACTGCATCATTGCGACAGTTCCTTACCCTTGGCCTGAGTGTAGAGGCACCGACCATCGTCGCACGCCTCCCCCAGCCACTTGTGATGCCCAGCCATCCGAACCGGAGCACTGGCACGCGCTGTTCCTACAGCGTACCGCCAAGCCGATCAAACGCTATCGGACACAG
>RDXE01000077.1 GCA_004292755.1 Alphaproteobacteria bacterium | reverse complement strand
CGACTGGTCGTTCACCTTCGCTGCGGCGGCCTACAATCTGATCCGTCTGCCCAAACTGGCGGCCCTGTGATGGCCAGGAAGAAGGCCGAGCTGCTGGCTGCTCCCTTCCAAGGCAAGTGGCGGATCGCCGAGATGGACACCTGGGACGACGTTGCCGTTGAGCTCCTCGGCCCCGGCTTCATCGAGATCAAAAAGCAGGAAGGTGAAATGCGCTTCATCGCGCTCACCGCTTGGCTCGACATCCGATATGGCGCGCAAAACGGCTCACCAGTCGCCGAATTCTCCTGGGAAGGCGTCGATGAAGGAGATCAACGATCCGGGCGCGGCTGGGTCGCGGTTGGAACCGCCGGACGGCTGGTAGGCCACATCTTCATTCACAAGGGCGACGATTCAGGCTTCGTCTGCGAGCCGTGGTGAGTTCTTCAACAGCCTGCTAGCGGGAGGCCGACCGTGACAAGCTAAGCAGCGATTGAGGTACCATGCTCAACAAACGCATAAGCAGAATTATGCGATATTCTGGGTAGCACTACATTTCGTCACCCCCAGATATTCGGCTGACCCGGCGGGAGCTTGAGGCCTACAACGCCTCGATCCGGCCGCGGTCAATGGCGGCAACGACCATCCAAGCGCTCAGTGTGTAATACATTGTATTACGGTGTTTGACGCGATATATGTGCTGAAGCACCATTTGCATCCCGGATCGTTTGAGGGTGCCCGCTGGAAAGCCGAAGAAGGGGACCGGTCATGTCCGCCACCGCCATGGTACACGTCCGCGTGGATCCAGATACGAAAGCACAAGCCACAGCCACGCTCGCGGCTATGGGGCTCTCCGTGTCCGATGCCGTGCGTTTGCTGCTGCGGCGGATCGCCGTCGAGAAAGCTCTGCCGTTCGAAGTGCGCGTTCCCAACGCCGATACCCGCGAAGCGATGCTGGAAGCCGACGAAATCGTGCGCGTTCGTGCGGCCCGGTTCGCGTCCGCCGATGCCCTGTTGAACGACCTTGAAGAAGCCCACGTCCAGTAAGCGCACACCGCTACCGCGGGCTTGCGACTACACAAAGCGTTTCGTGAAAGACTTCGCGAGTCTGTCTGAAAGCGGACGCTTTGATATGTCAAAACTCAAAAAAGTCATGATGCTGCTTGTCGCCAATGACAGCCTACTGCCGCCTGAGTACAAGGACCATCCCCTTATAGGGGAGTGGCAAGGCCATCGTGACTGTCATATCGGCGGCGACTTTGTGCTGATCTATAAGCTGGATACCCCGACGAAGCCTGAGGTGGTAGTCTTTGTCCGAGTAGGCACGCACGCTACGGTCTTCGAGAACTGGAAACCCTCACTGCCGCGTCCTTCGCCCGCCCAACGCGGCGCTCTGGCACCGGCGGGGTCGATGCCTGAACTGTCTCGGGTTGGCCGGAGGCTCCGACTCTCGAGAGGGCAGGTCACCAAGCCTTTGACCAGCTCGCCCTGCCCTACCCCACAGCCACCCCGATACTCCTGTAACGGCAGCACCGCATCGATTTCGTCGCGCACGCGCCCCAACGCCGCGTGGTCGGCCGAGGCGAGCGCCCTTGGGCGCCGACAAGATTTGTCGCTGCTGACACGCTAGAGTTTTTTCCGCTCATTCCAGATCGTATCCTGCCGCAGCAAAATAGTTCACGGCTTCGGCTGGGTACCCCTCCGGCGTGGGCCGCCTGGACTGGATTGAGGCGGTCTCCCGATATTGGTCGCTAGTGTGGATACGATGATCGTGTCCACTTACCTGCTAGTGGACACGATCGTTGATGTCGGTTTCGGAATTGGACGGTGTACCCGATCTGCGTCAGGGCCGTCGGCGGCGGCGTCGCTGGTCGAAGGATGAGAAGCGGCGGATCGTTGCCGAGGCGGATGCACCCGGCGCGTCGGTCTCGGTGGTTGCCCGGCGCTATGACCTGAACGCGAACATGCTGTTCACCTGGCGGCGGCAGCTAGGGCTGGTGGGCGTGCCCTCGACCGACGCCGCGGTGACGTTCGTGCCGGCCCAGCTTGCCGGTGCTGCCGAGCTGGCGCCTGCAGCCGCGCCAGCCGAGCCTGTCGTCACGGTGACCGGTCGGATGGAGATCGTGCTGGCGCAGGGCGACCGGATCGTCGCGGGCAGCGATGTCGACGCGGCCGCGTTGGCGCGCGTGCTGAAGGCGTTGTCGCGGCGATGATCCCGGTTCCCGGCGGGGTGCGGGTGTGGATAGCAACTGGCCACACGGACATGCGACGCGGCATGCAGGGCTTGGCGCTTCAGGTCCAAGAAGGGCTGAAGCGCGATCCCCATGGGGGTGATTTGTTCGCCTTCCGCGGTCGCCGCGGCGACCTCCTGAAGATCCTCTGGCATGACGGTGTGGGGCTGTCGCTTTATGCCAAGCGGCTGGACCGTGGGCGGTTCATCTGGCCCCAGACGGCCGGAGGCGTGGTGTCGATGACGCCCGCCCAGATGGGCTATCTGCTCGAAGGGATCGATTGGCGCAATCCGCGGCAGACCTGGCGTCCGCAGAGTGCCGGATAGGCCGAAAAAAACCTGGCCGAACCTGCATTTTGGGGAGTCTCAAACAGCGGATTCTATGATTCCATAATGGTCATGGATGGCGATCTCGAGGCCCTTCCGGACGATGTCGCGGCGCTGAAGAGCGCGCTGATGACGGCGCGAGCGCGCAACCTGGAGATCCTCGCCGACAGGGACGTCGTCGCCGCCGAGCTGGCGGTGGCGCGGGCTCGGGCGTCTGAAGACCTGGCGTTGATCGCCCACCAGAAGCTCCGGATCGCCAAGCTCGAGCGCCAGATCTACGGGCAGCGCTCCGAGCGGTCGGTCCGGCTGATCGATCAGATGGAGCTTCAGCTGGAGGAGGCCGACGCGGCCGCCACGGAGGATGAGTTGGCCGCGGAGATGGCGGTGGCCACGACCACCACCGTGGCCGGCTTCGTGCGCAAGCGCCGGACCGAGCGCAACACCTTCCCTGAGCATTTACCGCGCGAGCGGGTGGTGATCGATCCGCCGACCGCCTGTGACTGCTGCGGTGGCGCGCGCCTGCGCAAGCTGGGTGAAGACGTCACCTGTACCCTGGAGTCGATCCCCCGCTCCTGGAAGGTGATCGAGACGGTGCGGGAGAAGTTCACCTGCCGGGACTGCGAGAAGATCAGCCAGGCGCCGGCACCGTTCCACGTGATCCCCAGGGGGTGGGCGGGGCCGAGCCTTCTGGCCATGATCCACTACGAGAAGTTCGGCCAGCATCAGCCCTTGAACCGGCAGGCCGAGCGCTATGCTCGCGAAGGTGTGCCGATCAGCCTATCGACCATGGCCGATGCGGTGGGCGCCGGCTGTGCGGCGCTGGAGCCGCTCCTGAGGCTGGTGGAAGGCCACGTCATGGCGGCTGAGCGCCTGCATGGCGATGACACGACCGTACCGGTACTGGCGCTCGGCAAGTGCGACATCGCCCGATGTTGGGTTTACGTGCGGGACGACCGGCCGTTCAGAGGCTCGGATGCCCCGTCGGCGATGTTCTATTACTCGCGCAATCGGAAGGGCGAACATCCCCAGGCCCACCTCGCCGACTATGGCGGCATCCTTCAGGCCGATGCCTTTGACGGATACGGCAAACTCTACGAAGGCGGGCGAAGTCCGTCGCCGATCAAGGAGGCGGCCTGCTGGGTTCATGCCCGCAGGCCCTTCTTCGCCATGGCGGATCTCACCGAGAACGCACGTCGCCGAGCGGCCGGCAAGAAAGAGATCGTCGTCTCGCCGATCGCCGTCGAGATCGTGCGCCGGATCGACGCCCTGTTCGGCATCGAGCGCTCGATCAATGGCCAAGGGTCCGAACAGTGACGAGCGGTCCGCCAAGCACTGAGCGCGCCGCTGGTCGCCGAACTGAAGGCCTACATGCTGGAACAGCGCGCCAAGCTCTCGCGCGGCCACGACCTGGCCAAGGCCATGACCTACATCCTCAAGCGCTGGGCGGCCTTCACTCTGTTCCTCGATGACGGCAGAGTCTGTCTGTCGAACAATGCCGCCGAACGGGCGCTCAGAGGCATCGCTCTTGGCAGAAAGTCATGGCTCTTCTGTGGGTCAGACCGGGGCGGCGAGCGCGCCGCGGCGATGTACAGCATGATCATCACCGCCAAGATGAACGACGTCGAGCCCCAAGCCTGGTTGGCCGACGTGCTCGCCCGGATCGCCGGCTACCCAGCCCACCGACTCGATGAGCTGCTCCCGTGGAACTGGAAGCCCAGGACCATCGCCTTGGCCCAGGCCGCCTGACATGCAGCGCAACAAGGTCCACCACGTCCACACCGTCGGCCGCGTCGCCAAAAACCTCGGCGTCGACGAAGATCTCATTCATGAGCTGACGATCGGTCTCGACTCCGAGGACGGCGTCATCTGGGTTTATGGCGTCGACGATGACGACGGCACACTCGCCTTCACCGATGAAGGCGTCGAGGAGCTTCATCTCCTCCTCCACGAGTACAACCGCGTCAGGTCATTAAAGTCCTGAACCCTGGTCTGCGGGCCTCGCCGAATGGATACCCCTCAATCCGCTTTCGCGCTCTCGACGGTCTCTTCAACGCGTTCCAACCGTTCCAAATCCAGCCGATCAAACGCATACAGCAAGGTCGAAACCCTGGTCACCGAGGACGTCCATTCCGCGATCCGGCCATAGCTGTTGGCGATCCAGTTGAACGCCACTTGAACCACAACGAACGCCGCTGATGCTTGGATAACCTCACCAAGTGTCATCGCATTACTAATGTACTTGGGAGCACAGAGTAGTAGCGCGACAAACGACGCCAAGAGGAGATTGCCATGGGCGATCGCAGTCATCCGGAGCGACTGTGGGCGGAGGGCAAGCCTGCGTGCGGTTACCTCTCCAAGCGCAATGGTGACTGCGTGTTTGGGGTCTTCCGTCGGCGGCTCGCCATCATCCCGTTCTGCCGCTTCGCGCAGACCAGAGCCAATCGCTCGCAGTTCTGCTTCTGCCCGCTTGGTTGAGCCGGTGATGCGCGCAAGGTTGCGGCCAATCAGCATGGCGCCACCGGTCACAATGGCGGAGTACAATACGACCGCATAGACAAGGTACCCATGGACGGTGACCGAGCGCTCGAAAACGACTATCTGCAATCCATCGCCGACCGACCACAACACGCCAACGAAGGTGATCGCAGTGACTACGGCCGTCAGCAGACCGAGACCAAGTTCAATTGGCAGCTCGGTCGCAATCCCGCCATCCTCAGCGATGCGATACTCCGCCATCCTGTGGTCTGCTGGCAGGGCACGCATCCGTCCGATGCGGTCTTCACTCAGCCAGAGCGTGTAGAGGTATTCGCTGAGCGATGCGCGCCATCGCAGGTGTAGGGTCTGGCGGCCCCATACGGAGATTAGGGCAAAGACCAAGCTCGCGACGGCAAGCGGTATGAATGCCAATGCTTCTGTAAACAAAACCGTAAGATCTCGCCTCTCGATCGCGTTAAAGAAGTCTCTATTCCAAATATTGATCAGATATTGAACCAAAATTTCGAGTAGCACAGCTGAAATTAAGCTGATCAGTAAAACCCAAGACCGCCAGGCTCCTGGCCCTTGCCAGTATAGAAAGGCGATCTTGCCAAAACGCCGCATTGGGCTTCGTCGCAAGCCACCCGGCACGGGAGGAGTAGACACGACGCCTGGCTCACAGCAATCCGTCTGCGGGTGTCCAGGGAACCGGGCCTAGCCCGGGAGCGCGGGTGACGGCGCCGTCACGCATGGGACGCTGACAGAGGTCTCCCATGGTCGGAACCGGTTGCAGGATGCGCCCGAGGTGGCGCGGCAGCGGTCGGCGGGCATTGGGCTTGCAGCATGATCGGGGCATGGGGATGACCTCGGCAATGGGACTTGGTCGGCCGGGAAAAGATGCCGCCGTCTTCCCGGCCGTAACGGACTGCCAGCCCGACCAGTGGCCCAATGGGCAACGGGTCGGGCTGATGTCGTGTGAGAGCGGGCGCTCTTCGCTTTCGCTAAAGGCCACCCTCTCTAACCTGTTGTTTGTGCGCGCATTTGTACCCGATCCAATGGAACCATTTGATCGGGACCTGCGCTAGCTGCGGCGCATCTCGTACTTCGGCGCTGCCTCGAGCAAGGCCTTGGTCACATCAAGCACGACGGACAAAGCGCCAGCGGAGTCACGGCTCAGCTGTAATGATGTCATGCTGACCGCGACTTGATGTTCCCCCATGCCGAGGAAACCGCCGACGTTCAGCACCAGCGCGACCGCGCGGCCATCATCGTCAACCAGGATCTGCTCGACGGTGCCGATCTTCTCCTTGTTGCGGTTGTGAACCGAGGTGTTCAGAACCTCTGAGGAGTTCCACGCTTTCGACGTCGGCCGCGTGTTGTAGAACATCGACACCGCGATCGGGGTTGCGATCGGCATGACCGTGGACTGTGTCGGGGTCGGGGTCACAGCAGGCGAGAGAGTAAGGCCACTTGGCGCCGGGGCGGGGGCTGGTTGCGGTGTCTGCGCCATCGCCGGGACAGCAATGGCCGCGGCCAGGACGCCAGCCAACAGGATCTGGTTTTTGATCGACATGATGTTTTCCTTGCAAACCTAGGCGAGATTGGGGCCAGCAGCGCTTCCGCGACCGGAGGAGCATGGGAGGGGGTCGTGCTCAGCTCCAGCCGCGGAACCGGCTTTGCGGTAGAACGCGGCCTAGCAGCGCGATCTACCGCTGCCTAAGGGCTCTAATCCCAACCAAACTGCCTAGAGTCGGTATCTACTTAGTTTTCAGAGATCGCGTCATGCCTCTGTTCCAATATTTCTTGTGTGATTTTTGAGTTAATCAGAGATTCTTGTGTTATTGTCATACTTCCGGCGTTATCAGGCTTCCGATGCCGTCGGCTCAAAATCTGGAAGCGTGAAAGGAGCAGTGCTCCAATGTCGGCAAAATCACAGACGGCGTTTACCACGGTGACCGCCATGTTTCGCCCGAGACTGGTGGTTGGGATGGGCATTTTTGCGGGAGGAGTGGGCTTTTGTCGCCGTCTGCTCTCTGACATTCCATCGGACTGCGAGATGGCCATCATCATATTGCAGTCACTCGGCCAAGACGAGCCAGATTTGTCGGCGTTGGTGTTGGCTGGCAACACCCAAATGTCAGTGTTTGACGCGACGGAGGGCATGTCGATCCAACGATCGCATGTTTACATCGTCCCGAGGGGCGTGGTCGCTGTGATCGCCAATGGCCTGATCAGACTGTCACAGCACCCTCGGGTACCAAGCGAGTTCACACCGATCGACCACTTGCTGTCGACGTTGGCAGCGAACTACGCCCCGACTGTCGCAGGCATCGTGCTGAGCGACGATCCGACGACTGGTCGCCTCGGACTGCAAGCGATCACAGACAGCGGCGGGTTGGCGATCGTGAGGGCGCCGGACCCAGCAGCCCGTGATGATCCGTCGCAGGGTGCGCTGCTAGTGACGGCGTTCGATCGCGCGATAACACCGGACGCCGTGCTTCAGGCGCTGACCGACAGTATCGACCAGGCTGCGCAGGATCCGACGGTGCAACGACAGGCTCGGCGGCTCGATGTTGAGGACGCGCTTTCGACGATTGTGCAGATTCTGTTGAGTAAGACATCGTATGATTTCAGGCACTACAAGCCTGGTACACTCTACCGACGGATTGGCAGACGGATCAACCAAGCAGAAGTTAACATAGATTCAGTAAACGATTATGCAGCGTATCTAGAAAATCATCCAGATGAAATAATGACATTAGCCAAAGACCTTTTAATAAATGTTACGGCGTTTTTCAGAGATCCTGAGGTGTTCGCTTATCTGGCTGGCTCTGTGTTGCCGCAGATCGTGCGCGATCATCCCGTGCAGCAACCAATTCGGGTTTGGATCGCCGCCTGTAGCAGCGGGGAGGAAGCCTACTCGCTCGCGATTCTCTTCACTGAGGCGATCGAGGCATCCGGCCGGCCGCTGAAGCTCCAGATCTTTGCCTCCGACCTCGATGCAGACTCAATTACGATCGCGCGCCGCGGAGTCTATCCAGACTCAATTGCGGAACAGATCTCTCCAAGTCGAATCTCGCGGTTTTTTTCTAGAAAAAACAATACACTTCATGTATCCGCAGACTTACGCGCAAACATAATATTTGCCGTACAAGATATTTTAACAGATCCACCATTTTCAAGAATCGACTTTGTTTCCTGCCGGAATCTTCTGATTTACTTGAGAAGACACGCCCAGATGAAAGCGATGCTGTTGTTTCTTTTTGCGCTAAGCGAGGGCGGAATCTTGATGCTCGGCCGGGCAGAAACTGTCGGCGCTCTGGATGACCGCTTCGATGCGCTATCCAAGCCATATCGTATCTATCGCCAAGCAGGGGGCAGTCGCCCAACTGCGTTGCACATGGTGCTAGACACCGTCGCGTCCCCCAAGCCCCAGCGCCTGGTTGGCGCGCAGAGCGAAGGCACGCGACCGGAGACCCTGGAAAGCCTGTGTCAGGGCGTTCTGGTCGATGCCTTCGCACCGCCGTCGGTGTTGATCGATCGCCAGTTCCGGTGCCGATTTCTGATGGGCGATACCTCGCTCTACATCGCGACCCCACCAGGACCGCCGACCACAGATCTGCTGGCGATGGTCAACCCGCCGCTGCGTGCGCGCTTGCGCCTTGCGGTGCAGCGGGCGCTGCATGCCGCTGTGGCAGCAAACGGGGCGCAGCGCGTTGAAACCGAGACCGCGCTTGGTGGTGTTCGGATCGACGTTCGGCCGCTGCGCGTGGGCGCAGAAGCACTGCTGCTGGTCAGCTTTGTTGAACCGCAAGGCGTCCTTCCATCGGCAAGCGGATCGGTCGATGAGACCCGGATCGCAGAGCTTGAACGCGAACTCGACGCCCTGCGCGAGTCCCTGAAGGACGCCGCGTCCGCAGCCGAGGCGTCGCTTGAAGAGCGCGAGACACTCGCCGAAGAAGCCTTGTCGATCAACGAGGAATTTCACACCACAAATGAAGAGCTGATAACTTCCCAAGAAGAATTGCAATCACTGAATGACGAGCTCGCCGCCCTCAACAATGAATTACAAGAAACATTAGAGAAAAGTCGAGTGACATCAGAATATCTTAAGAACGTGTTATCCAGCACCCTGGTGGCAACTATTTTTCTAAGCCCCGCACTGACGATTATGTTCTTTACACCCTCGACTGAGCGTTTTTTCAACGTCCGCATGGGAGATGTCGGTCGGCCACTGACCGATCTGGCCTCTCTGGCGCGGGACGCGCACCTCACCCAGGACGCCCGGACTGTTCTCGCCCATCAGGAGCCGATCGAGCGCGACATCGAAATTGGCTCTGGCAAATGGTTCCTGCGGCGCGTGCTGCCGTATCGCACCGATAGCGGACAGGTGGAGGGCGTGGTGATCACCTTCACCGATGTCACCGAGCGCAAACACGCAGCGCAGGCGCTTGAGGAGGCTCGATCGACGGCCGAACGCTCCACCGTCGCGAAAACCCGGTTCCTCGCCGCGGCCAGCCATGACTTGCGCCAGCCCTTGCAGAATCTGCAACTCCTGCAAGGGCTGATGGCACGCGCGAGCTCTGACGAGGCGGTGCACGCGCTGATGATGCGGTTTGACACGGCGTTGAACGCCATGTCTGGGATGCTGAACGCGCTGCTTGATGTCAATCGGATTGGTGCCGGTGTCGTCCAAGTCAATCTCACCCCAGTGCCAATCCAGCCCCTGATGGCACGCCTGGACGCAGAGTTATCCGGGATCGCTGAAACCAATGGTGTTGATCTGAGAACGATCAAGTGTGGTCTGTCGGTCACCACCGATCCGATGCTGCTCGAACAAATTCTGCGGAATTTTTTGTCGAATGCGCTGAAATACACGGAGCGCGGCAGGATCCTGTTCGGCTGCCGCCGCCGCGGTGAGGTCCTAAGCATCGAGGTCTGGGACACCGGCATCGGCATTCCGCACCACGAACTGCCAGTCATCTTTGACGAGTACCACCAGGTTGCCAACGCGGTGCGCACGAGCAACAAGGGCATGGGTTTGGGCTTGACGATCGTCCGCCATCTTGCGGAATTGCTCGGACACTCGGTGCGTGTCGATTCCCAGCTCCATCGCGGATCCAGTTTTGCCATTGATGTCCCGATTGCGGCTGTGGTCTCGCAGCCGGCGGCGCCGATGGGGATGACGCGTGAGCGGCCGGGTGAGATCCTGGTCGTCGGCGCAGAACCGGATTTGCGCCACCTCTTGACGCTGACGTTGCAAGCAGGTGGGCACCGGGTGGTTGCTGTGCCCGATAGCGCGGCGGCGGTCGATGTGGTCAGGCGTGACCGCGTGACGCCGGATTTGGCCATCCTGGACTTCGGACAGGCGGATGGAACCGGCTTGGCCGCAGCGGCGGCACTTCGCGCGACCTTAGGGTTTGATGTCCCGATCCTGGTGCTGTCCGGCGATGCGTCGGCAGATGCATTGCAGGCGATCGCCGCGCACCCCTATCGGCGCATCGACAAACCGATCAAACCCGATGTCCTGCTTGAGGTCATCGAGCAGATTATCGACGTACCAGCCGATCGGCAGCCCCCTCGGATGCTTTCGGCCGACGCCGGATTGAGCGTGATCGTCATCGATGACGATCCAGCGATCTGTTCCAGCTTCGCTGAGGCGCTACAGGACCTCTGTTCCGTCGTCCAGACCTTTGACAGTGGCGAGGCGTTCTTGGCGGCCGACGCTGCCGCGCAGGTTGGGTGCGTCCTGATCGATGCCTACTTGCCTGGCATCAGTGGGCTGGACCTTCTGCGCCACCTCGTGCAGCAGCACAGTCGACTGATCCCCATTCTCGTGACCGGTCGGAGCGATGTTTCGATCGCGATTTCGGCAATGAAGGCAGGAGCGCTGGACTTCCTAGAGAAGCCAGTCGGCACTCTGCGGCTGCGCGCTTCGGTGGAGCAGGCTCTGTTGCAGGCCGATGAGTCCAACCGGTCTGGCTTGAGTCGGGACGCGGCAGCCGCGCACATTAAATCGCTCTCGCGCCGCCAGCGGCAAATTCTTGAGCTCGTTGTCGATGGAATGCCAAGTAAAAACATCGCTGCTGATTTGAATATTAGTCAGCGCACAGTCGAGAACCACCGGGCTGCCATCATGAGAAAGATGGGAGTGCGCTCCATATCAGCGCTGATGCGGGTTACCTTTACTGCTGGATACGGCAAATCGGCTGAGGGTGTCGACGGCGCGCCGAGGCGCACCGCCGAGCCAGAGGGGGCTATTGCACCGTGATGTCGACGACGCGATTGCGTTGCTCGGCAACATCATCGGCGGTCAGAACATCCTGCCGACCTTCACCGAGCCAGCGGACCTCAATCCGGCTGGATTGCACCATCCCGGTCGCGATCAAGGCGTCGCGCACGCGCCCGGCCCGCTTCTCCGAGAGTGCTGCATTCGCCGCCTCAGTGCCGACGCGGTCGGTTTTGCCAATCACGGTCACGCGCAGGTTTGGATCGCGCTGGAGCGCAGTGGCGACACTGCGGACCACGACTTGCCCGCTCGCGTTGATGTCGGAATGCGCGGTATCGAACATCACTTGGTACCAACCAGCGCCGGGGATTTGCATCGGCGTGGGCGACACAGCCGTGTTCGCTGTCTGAGGAGGGGTCTCCATCCCGGCGCACGCGGTCAGCACAGCCAAAGACCCGACAAGCACAAGCGTTCGAGCCGATTTAAAGGTGGTGTTCATAGCTGTTTCCTTCATTCCAATGGCAGAGTATGCGGTTCGCTCCCCGGGGTGGGGAGCGTCGCGCGGTGAGGCGGAGATGACCCGGGTTCGAACGCAGGGTCTGCGCTAGCGCCAGATTGGCCGACCGAGATTGATCGTCTTAGGGTCGGTCAGCGCCCCGGTGGCAGCGCCACCAATGCCGCCAAGCACAGCACCCGTCGCTGGCGCGCCCAGCAGAGCGCCGCCGAGCAACCCAGCGCCTGCTCCGATGGCGCCACCGCTGATGGCCCGATCGCCCTGCGAGTTGCCGCAGGCGGACAGACTGAGGATCAACAGGGATGCCCCCGCTAGCTTGGTGGTGAGACGCATTTCGGATCTCCAGTTCAGATCTTGGTTACGGCGCTGTTGATCCGCCAACCACCTTGATAAAACTACAAATTTCGCAATAGAAGCCTCGGAATGTACGCAGTGAAAATTCGGCATTTTTTTACAATCGTTTCGAGACAGGTTGATTTTTATTTTGTTTATTTAAAGCGTGTTTGAAACGACCCCCGTCGGTTGCTGTGCTCGCTGGGTGGTTTCCGAGGCTGCTACAGCCGTGCATTGACGGGCTAGATTGGTGAATGCTGCGCGTCTCAACAGGGTCAACAGTCGATGCCGGGTTGTCGCCAACATGGCGACGCAGTCGCTGCCACACGGCGATGCCTGTCGCGGTGTGGTCCTGCTGGCGCCCGGCCCTCCCGTTTCTCCGGCTGTCGGCCAGCCAATCACGGCGGGCCTGAGACGATGGAGACCAAGCCCAACGCTGGACCGGACGCACCGCCGACTGCTGAGGTCCGGCCCTCATTCTGGAGTGGCGGCATCGCTAAAGGGCTTCTGGCGCTGGTGGTCGTCTTGGCCGCTCTGGGTGGTGGCTGGCGGTGGTGGCAGCGACAGCAAGCCGAACTGCCGCCGGGGATCGCGTTCAGCAATGGACGGCTTGAAGCCGAAGAGGTCGACGTTGCCACGACCTATGGCGGTCGCATCGCAGAAATCCTGGTGCGCGAAGGTGATCTCGTTGTGGCGGGGCAAATCCTGGCTCGGATGGACACGGCGGAGGCCGCGGCCCACCTGCGCCAAGCCGAGGCCGAGACCCGCCGCCAGCAGCAATCCGTCGCCGAGGCGGACGCGCTGGTGGTGCAGCATCAAAGCGAACTGGATCTCGTGCGCCGCAATCTGCAACGCACGCTCACCCTGGCCGCCCAAGGGCATGTCGCGCAGCAACGGGTGGATCAAGAACGCGCACAGGCCGCCACAGCGCTCGCAGTGCTCCACGCCGCTGAAACCCGCGTCCAAGCCGCAAGCGAGGCGGTTGCTGCCAGCACGGCCGCTGCCGATACACTGCGCGAAAAACTCGGCGAGGCGACGTTGCGCGCACCGCGCGCCGGGCGGGTTCAGTACCGACTCGCGCAGCCGGGCGAAGTATTGGCCTCCGGCGGCAAGCTGTTGACCTTGCTCGACTTGAGCGAGGTGTTCATGACCCTGTTTTTGCCAACGGCCGTCGGGGGGCGTTTGCAGATCGGCGCCGAGGCGCGGATCAAACTCGACGCCCGGCCCGATACAGTGCTGCCGGGCCGCGTTACTTATGTCGACGCGAAAGCGCAGTTCACGCCGCGCCACGTTGAGACCCAGTCCGAACGCGACAAGATGATGTATCGGACTCGGGTCCACCTGCCGCCGCTGTTGCTACGCCGCTATGCCGAGGAAGTCCGCGTTGGCTTGACGGGTATCGGCTATGTCCGCATCGATCCCGCCGTCGCATGGCCGGACGAATTGCAGTCGTCGATTGCTCGCGAAAGCTGGGACCCACCGTGACCGACGCGGCTGACGATGTCGTCCGTGCCGGTGGCCTAAGCCACCGCTATGGCCGGATCGAGGTGCTTGCCGATGTGACGCTGACCCTCGCGCCCGGGGCCTCGCTGGGCGTGATCGGACCCGACGGCGTTGGCAAGTCGACGCTGCTTGCGTTGGTCGCGGGAGCTCGGCGGCTTCAAAGGGGCAGTCTGGCTGTGTTCGGAGGCGACATGGCCGATGCCGCGCATCGTCGCGCTGCATGCCCGCGCTTCGCCTATATGCCGCAGGGCCTGGGGCGAAACCTCTATCCCGACCTGACGGTCGGCGAGAACCTGCACTTCTTCGGCCGTCTGTTTGGCCAGAATACGGCGGAGCGCATGCACCGCATCGCCGCACTGCTGGCGGCGACCGGTCTCTCGGCGTTTGTGGACCGACCAGCGGGGAAGCTGTCGGGGGGCATGAAGCAGAAGCTCGCGCTGTGCTGTGCGCTGATCCACGACCCCGACTTGCTGATCCTGGACGAGCCGACCACTGGTGTCGATCCGCTCTCGCGTCAACAGTTCTGGGAGTTGATCGCGGCGATCCAAGCCCGTCGACCAAGCATGAGCCTGCTGATCGCCACCGCCTACATGGAAGAGGCGGATCGGTTCGACCACTTGGTTGCGATGCATGCAGGCCGCGTGCTGGCTCTCGGTACCCCTGGTGACCTACGCCAGAGCACCGGAACGGAGACTCTGGAAGAGGCCTTCGTCGCCTTGCTGCCCGCAGCTGTCCGAGGGAACCGTCAGGGCCCCTTGGTGATCCCGCCGCGCCCAGAATTCTCAGGTGACCCGGTGATCATCGCCGTCGGCCTTACCAAGCGCTTTGGCGACTTCGTTGCCGTCGACAATGTCAGCTTCCGCATCGAACGCGGCGAGATTTTTGGCTTCCTCGGCTCCAATGGCTGCGGCAAGACCACCACCATGAAGCTGCTGACTGGCCTGCTGCTGCCAAGCGAGGGTCGGGCACTGCTGTTCGGCCAGCCGACCGCGGCGGGTGGCGTGGCGATGCGCGGCCGCGTCGGTTACATGTCGCAGTCGTTCTCGCTCTATGTCGAATTGACCGTGCGGCAAAACCTCGATTTACACGCACGCCTGTTCCACCTGCCCGCCACGGAGATCGCGCCGCGCATCACGGAATTGACGGAGCGGTTTGGCCTCACAGCCCATATGGACGCACTGGCCGACGACTTGCCCCTTGGCGTGCGCCAACGCCTGTCGCTGGCGGTTGCCGTGATCCATCGCCCGGAGATGTTGATCCTCGACGAGCCGACCTCTGGCGTTGATCCCGTGGCGCGTGATGCATTCTGGGATCTGCTGATTGGGCTGTCGCGCGACGACGGTGTGACGATCTTCCTATCGACCCATTTCATGAACGAGGCGGCGCGGTGCGACCGGATCTCGCTGATGCATGCGGGACGCGTGCTGGCGAGCGGTACCCCGGCGGAGGTCTGCGCGGCAGGGAGTGCCGTTGACCTGCAAGCGGCATTCATCGGCTATCTGCGCGACGCTGTCGGCGAAGTGGCGACAACGCTCGACCTGACGCCACCGCCGTCCACTCCACCATCAGGCAGCGCCTTCCGGCGGCGTATGCTCGCCTATTCCTGGCGCGAGTTGCTGGAACTGCGGCGCGACCCAATCCGCATGACGGTCGCCCTGCTTGGCATCACGATCTTGATGCTGATGTTCGGCTTTGGCATCAGCACGGATGTCGACCAGATCCGCTTCGCCGTGCTCGACCGCGACGACACGCCTGGCAGCCGCGCCTACACCGATGCCTTTGTCGGCTCGGGCTACTTCGCGCGTCGACCGCCGCTCGTGAGCCATGCCGATATGGAGCACCGAATGCGATCGGGCGACATCTCGCTGGCATTGGAGCTTCCCCCGAACTTTGGTCGTGATCTGCGCCGGGGACGGCCAACAGCGGTGGCCGCCCATCTTGATGCGGCCATGCCGTTCCGGGCCGAGTCGATGCGCGGCTATGTGGCGGCCGCCCACCAGCGTCATCTCAGCGACCTTGCGGGCGAACGCGCCTCTCTGGCGCAGGCTGAGATCGAAGTGCGGTTCCGCTACAATCAGGCCTTCGCCAGTATCTACGCCATGGTGCCGAGCACGTTGGCGCTGCTGCTGGCGTTGATCCCGGCGATCTTGATTGCCCTTGCTGTCGTGCGCGAAAAGGAATTGGGCTCGATCACCAACCTCTACGTCACCCCGGTCACGCGGCTGGAGTTCGTGCTTGGCAAGCAGCTGCCCTATATCGGGCTCAGCATGGTGAATTTTTTCATCATGGTGCTGATGGCGGTGTTTCTGTTTGAGGTGCCCCTCAAGGGCAGCTTCGTGGGGCTGACGCTTGGTGCGCTGCTCTATGTGACGGCGACGACTGGAATTGGTCTGGTAACATCGGCGTTCACCCGCACACAGACCGCGGCGTTATTCGGCACATCGTTGATCGTGATGATGCCAGCCACGCAGTTTTCCGGCCTGTTGCAGCCGGTATCAAGCCTGCAGGGCTTGGCGTACTGGATCGGCAGCGTGTTCCCGACCACCTATTTCATCAAGATCAGCGTTGGCGCCTTCACCAAGGCCTTGCCGCTCGCTGACCTGGTGCCGTTTATGGCGCCGTTGGTTGGCGCGATTCTGGTACTGACCGCGGCCAGCGCTGCGCTGTTGCGTAAGCAGGAGCGTTGACTGTGCGTGGTCTCGCCAACATCTTCTGGCTGAGTATCAAGGAGTTGCGTAGCCTTCGGCATGACCGCTTTCTGATGTTTTTCGTGATCTACTCGTTCAGTCTCGCGGTTTACAGCTCCGCGACAGGCATTTCCTTCGACCTGCGCAATGCTGCGATCGCCATCGCTGATGAGGATCAGTCAGTCCTATCGCGGCGCATCGCCGATGCGTTTCTGGCGCCCCAGTTTCAGCGACCGACGATGATCAGCGTCGCGGCGATTGATTCGGGAATGGACAGCGCGCGCTTCACCTTTGTCATCGATATCCCGCCTGGCTTTGAGGCGGACCTACAGGCCGGGCGACACCCAGCACTTCAAGTCAATGTCGATGCGACGGCGATGATGCTGGCTGGCATCGGCGCAGGGTACATTCAAAGCATTCTGACCGACGAAATCGCACGTCACCTCGGCGGCGACGCCGCGGTCGCGCCCCGCGTCGAGCTGGTCGCTCTGCAACAGCGTATGGCCTTCAACCAGACGCTCGACAGCCCGCGGTTTGGGGGCGTGATGGCAATCATCAATAACGTCACCATGCTTGCGGTGCTGTTGAGTGGCGCGGCGCTGATCCGCGAGCGCGAACACGGTACCATCGATCATCTGCTGGCGATGCCGCTGACGCCGATGCAGATCATGGCGGCGAAAATCCTGGCCACCGGCGCGGTCATTCTCGTCGCCGTGGTGTTGTCGCTGGTGCTGATTCTACGTGGCGTGCTCGGCCTATCGATCACGGGATCGCTGCCGCTGTTTGTGGCGGGAGTTGCGGTGTACCTGTTCTTCGCGACCTCGCTCGGCATCTTCCTTGGCACGATCGTTCGGTCGATGCCCCAGCTCGGGCTGCTGTTCATTTTGATCGTGCTGCCGATGAACATGCTGTCGGGTGGCAACACGCCGTTGGAGAGCATGCCGCCGTTCCTGCGCTACGGCATGCAGCTTGTGCCCTCGACGCATTTCGTCAGCTTCGCCCAGGCGATCCTGTTTCGCGGCGCTGGCATCGAGATCGTCTGGCCAAGCTTTGCCGCGACGGCAGGGATCGGCACGCTGTTTGCGGCGTTCAGTGCGTGGCGGTTTCGCCGTATGCTGCTTGGGTGAGGATCGACCCGCCTGCTGACCTGCCAGCGGCTCGGGGTTGCCTCGCCAGGGTCGGTGTCGATCCCACACGACAGGGTGACGACCTGCTCGCCCGCGGTCATCACGCCTTATCGACGGAAACCTCGTGCAGCGCATGCCCCGTCGCCGCGAAGGCGGTGATGTTGGCGAAGGTGGTCTCTGCGATGGCAGCCATCGCCTCCCTGGTGAAAAACCCCTGGTGACCGGTGATCAGGACATTCGGGAAGGTCAGCAGTCGGGCAAACACATCGTCTTGGATCACCTGGTCGGAGAGATCCTCGAAAAACAGCGCTGCTTCTTCTTCGTAGACATCAAGTCCGAGATGGCCGATCACGCCATCCTTAAGACCAGCGATCACGGCATTGGTGTCGATGATGGCGCCACGGCTGGTGTTGATCAGCATCGCGCCACGCCGCATCTCGGCGATCGCGGCCGTATCGATCAGGTGGCGGGTTTGCGGCACCAGTGGGCAATGCAGGGTCACGATGTCCGACGCCGAGAGCAGGTCCGGCAATTCCATGTACCGTACCCCACGCTCGACCAGAGTTGGGTTGGAGTGCGGATCACAGGCCAGCACATCACAGCCGAACCCCATCAAGATGGTCACCACAGCAGCGCCGATCCGCCCGGTGCCGATCACGCCGACGCTGCGGCCCTGCATGTTGAAGCCAAGCAAGCCGTCGAGGGCGAAGTTGCCCTCCCGCACCCGCGCAAAGGCGCGATGGATGCCGCGGTTGAGCGACAGCATCAGCGCGACCGTGTGCTCGGCGACAGCCTGCGGCGAATAGGCGGGGACGCGCGCGACTGTGATGCCCAGATGCTTTGCCGCGACCAAATCGACATTGTTGAAACCCGCGGAGCGTAACGCGACCAGGCGCACGCCTAGTCCCTGAAGTGCGGTCAGCACCGCCGCATCGACCCGGTCGTTGACGAAGGCGCACACCACATCGGCGCCGTCAGCCAGCACCGCGGTGCCCGGCGTCAGATGCGCCTCAAGGTAGGTCACCCGATGCGCCGTCCCGGCCGCCGCGTCCAGGAAGGAGCGGTCATATGGCTTGGCGCTGAACACGGTGACGTCCATGGGAGTTCCCTCGATCGGTTGGTGACGGCCCCGCCCTCGCCAGAGCCACGTCCGGCTCGAGTCGCGCCCGCGATTGTTGTGGCGGCTGGAGGCCCGGGTGCGCAGGGCCGGAATCTACCGAGCTACCCTACCCACGGTCGGTAGTTTCCGAGCCTGCCGCTTCGGTAGATCGAGCAGGTAGCGTTCGTCACCAGTTGGACTGCCGACTTCCAGGCGACGGACACCATGCCATGGCTGAATCGATCAGCGCGGGAGTGACGCTCACGCCCGCACGCTCAGAACCCCGAACGATGTTTGTGGCAGCCTGGGTGCTGTGCTGCCTGTTCTATTTTCTGCAATACGCGCTGCGGTCGGCACCGGGCGTCATGATCCCGGAATTGACGGCCGCGTTCGCGCTGACGACGCTGGGGATCAGCTCGCTGCTTGGGCTCTACTACTACACCTACGCGACTTTCGCCTTGGTCTCCGGCGCGTCGCTCGATCGCTATGGCGCGAAACTGCCGATCTTCATAGGCATCCTGACCACCGGTATCGGCAGCGTTCTGTTCGGCATGGGAACCATGAGCATGGCTGAGGGTGGCCGCCTGTTGCAGGGCGCCGGGTCGGCCTTCGCCTTCACGGGGGCGGTCTATCTGGCGGTACACGGCTTCTCCGCCAAGTGGCTGGCCACCGCCGTGGGCTTCACGCAGTTGGCTGGCATGCTGGGCGGCTTCGCCGGTCAATTCGCCGTCAGCCCGCTCGTGCATGGGCCGATCGCCTGGGAAGCCTTCTGGATCTATGCGGGCGTCGTTTTGGTGGTGCTGGCGGTGATCGCGCTCGTCGTGACGCCGCGGCGCGAGGATCGCGCGCCCGGTTCGTTCTGGTCGATGTTCGCCCCCTACAAGGTTGTGCTCACCAACCCGCAATCCTACCTCTGTGGGATTATCGGCGGCCTGCTGTTCATGCCGACCACCATTGGCGACATGATCTGGGGGGTGCCGTTCCTGCATCTGGGTCTCGGCGTCTCAACCGTCGACGCGGTCGCCCGAGCCTCAATGGTGCCGTTGGGATGGGTGATCGGCGCGCCGCTGCTGGGCTATCTGGCCGACCGCAGCGGCCAGCGCAAGCCCGTGCTGTATGGCGGGATCATCGTCATGCTGATCTCGGGCGTCGCCGTCGCCCACTTCAGCCACATCATCCCGCCCTACATCGGCGGCTTGGTGTTCGGCATCGGCTCCGGCGCCGCGATGATCCCCTATACAATGATTAAGGAAGCCAATCCCGACAACGTTAAGGGTAGCGCCACCGGGGCGATGAACTTCCTGGTGTTCAGCCTCAGCGCGTTCCTAGCACCCGTGTTCGGCTTGGTGCTGATGCGGCTGTCGAGCGGCGGCGTGTTGAACCTGGATACCTTCCGCATGGCGAACAGCATTTGGGTTGGGGCGATCGTGCTGGCGCTGGTCTTGACGTTTTTCCTGCGCGAAACCGGAAGCAGGAAGTCGTCATGACCGCCGATTTGACCCCTGTGATCGATCTTGTCGGCCACAAGGGCGCTGGCCCGGTGCGAGCCGTACGCCCCGACTATGTCGATCTGATGCCGCCCTGCAACAACGCGTGCCCGGCCGGCGAGAACATTCAGGGCTGGCTCGAACTGGCCCAGGCGGGCAAACACCGCGCGGCGTGGGAGATGATCCTGCGCGACAACCCGTTTCCTGCGGTCCACGGTCGGGTCTGCTACCACCTCTGCGAGACGAGCTGCAATCGCGGCCAGTTGGACAGCGCGGTCAGCATCCATGCGGTCGAGCGGTTCCTCGGGGACATGGCGGCCGAACAGGGATGGACGCTGCCAGCACCACCGCCGCCCAGCGGTAAACGCGTGCTCGTCGTGGGTGGTGGACCGAGCGGACTCGCCGCTGCCTATCACCTCGCGCGTCTGGGCCATGCTGTGGAGCTCCGCGACGCCGGTCCGCTGCCCGGTGGCATGATGCACTACGGCATCCCCGCCTATCGGCTGCCGCGTGAGGATCTGATGAAGGAGATCCGCGGCATCGAAGCTCTCGGCGTGCGCATCACCAGCAACCACACGGTGGTCGACCTGCTGGCGGAACAGACGGAAGGCCAGTTTGACGCGGTTTTCATCGCCATCGGCGCGCAGATCGGGCGTCGCATCGACATCCCGGCCCGCGATGCCGCGCGCGTGTTCACCGCGATCAACCTGCTGCACGATGCCAGCACGGGCACGGCGCCTGCACTCGGTCGCCGCGTTGTTGTCTATGGCGCGGGCAACACCGCGATGGATGCAGCGCGCACCGCGCGACGCCTGGGTGCGGAGGAGGCGATGGTCGTCTTCATCAAGGACCGCGCCCATATGGAAGCGCATCCCTTTGAAGCGGATGAAGCCCTGGCCGAAGGGATCCAAATCAAGTGGCTCAGCAGCATCCACGACATCGGCGCCGAGGCGATCACCATCGAGCGGATGGAGCTTGACGCCGAAGGCAACGCCAAGCCGACCGGCACGTTTGAAACCCTGTCGGCGGACAGTGTCGTGTTGGCGCTGGGCCAACAGGCCGATACCGGCTTTCTGCGTCAACTGTCTGGTCTGGTTTTCGCGCCCGATGGCACGCTGGTGGTCGATGCGGGGATGATGACCGGTCGCGCTGGCATTTTCGCTGGCGGTGACGCCGTGCCCGGTGCGCGCAGCGTCACAGCTGCTGTCGGCGCAGGCAAGAAGGCGGCCCGCCACATTGATGCGTGGCTGCGGGGCGCGACCGTTGCGCCCTCGCTGCGCCCGCCGCTGATCGGCTTTGCTGACCTACATCTGCCGATCTACGCCGCCGCACCGCTCGCCGTGCAGCGTGAACTTGCGCCCTCGGAGCGCGGGGATTTTGCCGAAACCACGGGCGGTCTAACGGAGCCGGAGGCCGTGCACGAGGCGCAGCGCTGCCTTTCCTGCGGTAACTGCTACGAGTGCGACCAGTGCTTCGGGGCCTGCCCAGAGCAAGCAATCGTCAAGCTCGGCCCCGGCAAGCGCTACGCCATTGACTTCGAGCGATGCACCGGCTGCAGCGTCTGCTTCGAGCAATGCCCCTGCCACGCGATCGAGATGATCGCCGAACCCAAGGCTTTGCGAGCATGAGCGCGATCCCTTCGACAAGACCTGACAAAGCCGCCCCGGTGACCGCGACCATGGACGGCAACACCGCCGCGGCCTACGTCGCCTATCGGGTCAACGAAGTCTGCGCGATCTACCCGATCACGCCGTCGTCGACGATGGCCGAGTTGGCCGATGAATGGGCTGCGGCTGGAATCCCCAATATCTGGGGCGGCGTGCCGGTGGTGCAGGAGATGCAGAGCGAAGGTGGGGCCGCTGGGACGGTGCATGGTGCGCTGCAATCCGGCGCGCTCACCACCACGTTCACCTCCTCGCAAGGGCTGCTGTTGATGCTGCCCAACATGTTCAAGATCGCTGGCGAGTTGACACCAACTGTCTTCCACGTGGCGGCGCGCGCTGTCGCCACCCAGGCGCTGTCGATCTTTGGCGATCATTCAGACGTGATGGCGACGCGCGCCAGTGGTTTTGCCATGCTGTCGTCGGCCTCGGTGCAGGAAGCCCATGACCTAGCGCTGATCGCGCAGGCCGCGACCCTGAAGAGCCGTGTGCCGTTTATGCATTTCTTCGACGGCTTCCGGACCTCGCACGAACTCAACAAGCTAACCCTGATCGCCGACCCCGACATCCGCGCGATGATCCGCGACGACCATGTCCGCGCCCATCGCGCCCGCGCGCTGACGCCCGAACGCCCCGTGATGCGCGGCACGGCCCACAACCCCGACACGTTTTTCCAAGCGCGCGAGGCCGCCAACCCGTTCTACGCCGCGACCCCGATCATCGTCGAACGGGCGATGGCGCGGTTCAAAGCGCTGACTGGGCGCGGGTATCGGTTGTTCGAGTATCACGGCCCAGCCGATGCTGAGTCGGTGATCGTGCTGCTCGGCTCGGCGGCCGAGGTTGCGCGCGACACAGCGCAGTTCCTGAAGGGTGCGCTCGGCGTGCTGCAGGTGCGCCTGTACCGGCCCTTCTCCGTCCAGCATTTTCTGGCGGCGCTTCCGGCCAGCGTGCGCGCCATCGCAGTGCTCGACCGCACCAAGGAGCCCGGCGCGACCGGCGAGCCGCTGTACCTCGATGTCATAACGACACTGGCCCAAGCGCTCGCCAGCGGAGAGCGGGCGACCATGCCGCGAGTCATCGGTGGGCGCTATGGCCTGTCGTCGAAGGAATTCACCCCGGCGATGGCGAAGGCGGTGTTCGAGGAATTGGCAAAGCAAGCACCGCGCAATGGCTTCACGATCGGCATCAATGACGATGTGTCAGGAACCAGCCTCGCCTACGACCCGTCGTTTGACATCGAACCCGACAGCGTCATCCGCGCAGTGTTCTATGGTCTCGGTTCGGATGGCACGGTTGGCGCCAATAAGAACAGCGTGAAAATCTTGGCAGAAGACGACGACCGCTTCGCCCAGGGTTACTTCGTCTATGACTCGCATAAGTCGGGCGCGCAGACCGTCTCGCATCTGCGCTTTGGGCCAGAGCCGATTCAGGCCCCCTATTTGATCGCCCAAGCGAGCTTCGTCGCGTGTCACCAATTCGCCTTTCTGGACCGGGTGGATGTGCTCAGCTTGGCGGGCACTGGCGCCACCTTCCTGCTGAATTGCCCCTATAGCGCGGAGGAGGCCTGGAGCCATCTGCCACGCTCTGTGCAGCAGGAGATCATCGACAAGCAACTCCGCCTCTATGTGATCGACGCGTCCCAGGTCGCGCGCGACACGGGGCTTGGCGGGTTGATCAACACCGTGCTGCAATCCTGTTTCTTCGCCATCTCGGGTGTGCTGCCGCGCGACGAAGCGATACAGCGCATCAAACACATGATCGAGAAGACCTACGGCCGGAAGGGTGCCGGGGTGGTCGAGAAAAACTATGCTGCGGTCGACCATACCCTGGAGCATCTGCACGAAGTCACCGTGCCTGCGACCGCGACCAGCCTCTTGGAGCGGCCGCCGATCGTGCCCGCCTCGGCACCCGCCTTCGTCCGCGACTTCACCGCAATCGTTATGGCTGGTCGGGGCGATGGCCTGCCGGTGAGCGCGATGCCCGTGGATGGCACCTTCCCGCTCGGCACCGCCGCCTGGGAGAAGCGCAACATCGCCGATAGCGTGCCGATCTGGGATCAGGAACTCTGCATTCAATGCGGCCAGTGCTCGATCGCCTGCCCGCATTCGGTGATCCGCGCCCGCTTCTTCGAGGCCGAGCGTCTGACCGACGCGGCACCCGCCACCTTTAAGGCCGCACCCGTGAACGCGCGCGGCTACCCCGATAGCCGCTTCACCCTGCAGATCTATGTGGAGGAATGCACCGGCTGTGGCATCTGCGTCGAGGTCTGCCCGGCGATCAGCGCCAGCGTGCCGGACCAGAAGGCGATCAACATGGCTGCGAAAGCGCCGGTGCTTGAGGCCGAGCGAGAAAACATCGTTTTCTTTGAAACGCTTCCGGTGAATGACCGAGCGCTCGTTGATTTCGCCAATGTCCGCGGTGTGCAGTTCCTCGAGCCGCTGTTCGAGTTCTCCGGCGCCTGTGCCGGGTGTGGCGAGACGCCTTATTTGCGGTTGTTGTCCCAGCTGTTTGGGGATCGGCTGCAGATCGCCAACGCGACTGGCTGCTCGTCGATCTATGGCGGCAATTTGCCAGTGACACCGTGGACGACCAACCGCGACGGCCGTGGCCCTGCTTGGTCCAACTCCCTGTTTGAGGACAATGCAGAGTTCGGTCTTGGCTTCCGCTTGGCCGCCGACATGCATGGCGCATTGGCGGCGCGTCTGCTGCGGCAGTTGGCGCCGCAATTGGGCGAAGCGCTGGTCGAGGCGATCCTCTCGGCGCCGCAAATCCGCGAGTCGGATATCGCCACCCAGCGCCAACGCGTTGCGGAACTGCGGCGCCGGCTCGCGAGTATGGGAGAGGCACCGCTGGTGCTCGATCTGCTCTCGGTGATCGATCACCTGCTCCGCCGCAGCATTTGGCTCGTCGGCGGCGATGGCTGGGCCTACGACATCGACTATGGCGGGCTGGATCACGTGATGGCCAGCGGCCGTGATGTCAATGTGCTGGTGCTGGACACCGAGGTCTATTCCAACACCGGCGGCCAAGCCTCAAAGGCCACGCCAATCGGCGCGGTCGCGAAATTCGCCGCCGCTGGCAAGCGCACCGCGCGCAAGGATCTCGGATTGCAGACGATTGCCTATGGCAATGTCTATGTCGCGCAGGTGGCGATCGGCGCAAATCCCCAGCATACGCTTTTGGCCTTCCGCGAAGCCGAGGCCTGGCCTGGCCCTTCGCTGATCCTGGCCTATAGCCATTGCATCGCGCATGGCTTCGATCTGCGCTTTGGGATGCGTCAGCAGGATCTCGCCACTGCCTCTGGCTACTGGCCACTGTTCCGCTTCAACCCAGCGATGCGCAGCGTTGGTGAGGCACCGTTCCGGCTTGATAGCCCGCGCCCGCACATCCCGATGCAAGACTATGCCTACAACGAGCTGCGCTACCGCAGCCTTGCAAGCAGTCGCCCAGCCGAGGCAGCCGAGCTGCTCGCGACCGCGCAAGCCTCCGTGATGGAGAAATACCGCCAATACGAAACCCTGGCGCGCCGCGATGGCAGCCGGTTCCAGCCCGACGCACCTGCCATCAAAGGCTGACGACCATGGATCTGAGCGCGACTTATCTCGGCTTGCCACTGCGCAACCCCATCATCGCTTCGGCCTCGCCGCTCTGCGGCCAACTCGACTCGTTGCGGCAGCTGGAAGATGCTGGCGCTGGGGGCGGACAGCTCCCCCGAGGCGAGTTCGTATTTTCCCAGCGCTGCCGCCTACAATGCGGGGCCAGACGGCTATCTCGACCTAATCGTCCGCGCCCGCGCCGCCCTGGAGATCCCCGTGATCGCCAGCCTGAATGGCAGCACGGTGGTCGGCTGGGTCGATCACGCCGGGCTGATCCAGGAGGCGGGTGCCTCTGCGCTTGAGTTGAACATCTATCGGGTGGCGTCCGGCGCTGCGGTGACTGGACCTGAGGCGGAATCCGACTGCGTGGACCTGGTACGGGCGGTGCGTGCTCGCATTACGATCCCCTTGGCAGTCAAGCTGCACCCGCACTTTTCAGCCTTCGGCGCGCTGGCGCGCAATCTGCACCAGGTTGGCGCTGACGGGTTGGTGCTGTTCAATCGGCTCTATCAGCCCGATATCGATCTGGTACGGTTGCGTTGGTACAACGATGTCGCGCTGAGCACCGCGCAGGACATCAGGCTGGGTCTGCTGTGGCTGTCGGTGTTGTCAGGGCGGACACCGCGCCTCTCGCTCGCGGCCGGTACGGGAGTCGAAGATGCGCCGGAAGTGATCCGGTACCTGCTCGCCGGGGCTGACGCCGTGATGACCACCGCATCTCTGCTGCGCCACGGCCCCGATCATCTCAGCGGGATGCTGGCGCGGCTGCGGGAGTGGCTGGAGGCGCGGAAGTTCTCGTCCGTCGCCGCCATCCAGGGCTTGCTGCGCGACACCCATCCTGATGCCGAGGCGCACCAGCGCCATGCCTATGTTGACAGCCTGATTGGCTACCGCGGCCCCTACGTCCCCGGTGATGTCGGGGCGTCCACGCGCTTGGCAGGGCTGGTGTGAACCGGCGCTCCGCCCTGTTGGGTGCTGGCGCCGTGGCGGTCGGCGCTGCGGGATACCTCCAATGGCGCTCCATGGGCTCGATGGCGGACTACACCGCAGGCGTCACCGCCGCTCGCCGCCCGCTGTCCTTGCAGCCCGCCGCCCTTGAGCTGCTGCGCTACGCGACGCTCGCGGGCAGCGGCCACAACGCGCAGCCCTGGCGGTTCGACGTCAGCGAGCGCCAGATCGCCATCATCCCCGACCTCGCGCGGCGGACGCCGATCGTCGATCCCGACGATCACCATCTGTTTGTCAGTCTCGGCTGCGTTGCCGAAACGCTCGCGATCGCAGCGGGAGCGCGCGGCCAGCCGGGGCAGATCACCTTCGATCCCAACGGCGGCCGCCGCGTCTTGTTCACCTTCGGCGGTGCGCCCACCGATGAACCGGCGCTGTTCGATGCCATCCCAAGACGACAATCCTGCCGGGCCGAGTATGATGGCCGATCGGTTGCAACAGATGCCCTGCAGCAGCTGACCAGCGCCGCCGCGCTCCCCGGTGTCGAGCTGATCCTCCTGACCGAACCGGCGATGATCGATCGGCTGCGCGACTTGGTGGTCGCAGGCAACACGGCCCAGATGACCGATCCAGCCTTCCTGCGCGAACTGAAGACCTGGCTCCGCTTCAGCCCGCGCCGCGCGGCCGAGACCGGCGATGGCCTGTTCAGCGCCGCCAGCGACCATCCGACCGCGCCGGATTGGTTGGGCCCACTGATGTTTGACCTGGCGGTCAGTGCCGAAAGCGAGGCCGACCGCTACGCGCTCCAGCTGCGCAGCTCGTCCGGAATTGCGGTGTTCATCGGTCAGCATGCAGACCCGGCGCACTGGGTACAGGTCGGGCGCGCCTGCCAACGCTTTGCGTTGCAGGCAACCGCCTTGGGACTATCGCAAGCGCACATCAATCAGCCGGTCGAAGTGCCAGGGTTGCGGCCTGAATTGGCGTCCTTGGTCGGCGCGACCGGCCGCCGACCGGATATCGTGATGCGGTTTGGGTATGGTCCGACCCTGCCCTTCTCGGCGCGTCGGCCGATCGGATCGGTGCTGGCATAACCCCGCTAGCCCGCCGCCGCGTCCAAGGTTGCGCGGGTGTGGCGAGCGATCATCGTCTGCTCGTCGGTTGCGATCACCTGCACCTCGATCGGGCTGTCGGGCGTGCTGATGCACGGCGCATCGGCCGCATTGGCGGTCGCGTCGAGGCGCACACCAAGCCAAGCGAGCCGCCCACAGACGGCAGCGCGGATCTCGGCGATGTGCTCCCCAATGCCCGCCGTGAAGACCAGCCCGTCGACACCACCCAATGCGCTCGCCAGCGCCCCGACCTCCGCCGCTATCCGATAGCTGAACAGCTCCAAGGCATCGCGTGCGCGGGCATCCTGACTGGCGAGCAGCACTCGGACGTCGCCGCTGATGCCGGAGACGCCGAGCAGGCCAGACTGCTGATACAGCATCGTCTCGATCTCCGCGAAGCTCAAACCCTGGCGGCCGAGATGCAGCAAGGCACCCGGATCGATCCGGCCACAGCGCGTCGCCATCACCAGCCCGTCCAGCGTGCTGAAGCCGAAGGTGGTCTCGATGCTGCGGCCCCCGAGAAGGGCGCACAGGCTAGCGCCGGCGCCCAGATGGGCCACGATCACGCGGCCCGCCGCGAGCGCTGGCGATGTCAACGCCAATTCCCCGGCGACGTATTCAAACGACAGCCCATGGAACCCATAGCGCCGCAGCCCGGCATCGGCCAAAGCGTGCGGCAACGCGAACCGGGTCGCGACGGGAGGCATGGTGTGGTGGAAGGCGGTGTCGAAGCAGACCACCTGCGGCAGCCCCGGCCGCGCCTCGGCGAGCGCCTGAATTGGCGCGAGATTGCGCGGCATGTGCAGTGGGTCCAGCGGCACCAGCGCTGTGAGCGCCGCGATCAGCGTCGGCGTCACCTGAGTGGGCACGATGTATGCGCCTCCGCCATGCACCACGCGATGGCCGACGGCGGCGAGTGGGGTGGCACCCAGATGGCCGTCAATCACGCCAAGCAACCCAGTCAGGATCTCAGCGAAGCGTGGTGGGGCCTCCGTCGACCAGGGATGCTCCGGCAGCAGCCTGCCGTTGGCATTTCGGGCCACCAGCCGCGGGGCGTCGTCGAGGCTCGCCACCTCGCCGCGAAGCTGCGCTTTGCCGCCGGAGAACACCGCGAACTTCAAGCTGGAGGAGCCAGCATTCAGCGTCAGGATCGCGTCTGTCATACTGCGGCGCGCGCCATAATCGCACCCAATGCGCAGGACGCCAGCCGCGACGACGGGCCATCCGCCCGACTGGTTAGGATGATCGGTATCCGCGCGCCGAGTACCACGCCCGCGGCTTCAGCACCTGCCAGGAAGGTCAGCTGCTTCACCAGCATATTGCCCGACTCAAGATCCGGCGCGAGTAGGATATCGGCGCGGCCCGCGACCGCCGAGACAATGCCCTTCTGCGCGGCCGCGGCCTCGTTGATCGCGTTGTCGAAGGCAAGCGGACCGTCGAGCAGCCCTCCAGTGATCTGGCCGCGATCCGCCATCTTGCAGAGCGCGGCCGCGTCGAGCGTGGAGGGCAGCAAGGCGCTGACGGTTTCGACCGCGGACAAGATGGCGACGCGAGGCTGCGTCACACCGATGCGCACCGCGAGGTCGATGGCATTCTGGACAATGCCGACCTTAGCGGTGAGGTCCGGTGTAACGTTGATCGCGGCATCGGTGAGCAGCAACGGGCGCGGGTAGTCGGGCACGTCCATCAGGAAGACGTGGCTGATGCGGCGCGCTGTGCGCAGACCGTTGGTCGACGACATCACTGGGTGCAGCAGCACATCCGTGTGCAGCGCGCCCTTCATCAGCATGGCGACACCGCCCGCACGGGCCAGGGCGACAGCTTGTCCAGCGGCGTCCGCGGCGTCGGCGGCGTCGATCACGCGCAAGGTGCCGATCTTGAGCCCCGCCGCATCGGCCGCGGCGTAGATGAGCGCCTTCGGGCCAATCAGGATCGGCACGATCAGTCCCGCCGCGGCGGCGTCGAGCGCTGCCTCCAAGGTGGCGGCATCGGTCGGATAAACCACGGCCGTCGCTGACGGGGCACCGCCCGCGGCCCGCGCCAGCAAGGCACGCGTGCCATCCCGGTGGCTGAGGCGGAGATAGGGCAGCGCCACCATCTCACGACGGACTTTCTGAGTTGGTGCGCGGACCTTGGCTGTACCGGTGATCACGGTTTCACCGTGCTGATTGGCGCACCGGCAATCGAGCGTCACCTCGCTGTCTTGAGCAGACTTCGCGCGCACCGTCACCGAAGCCGTGATGGTGTCGCCGATGCTGACCGCACCGTGGAACTCCAGCGACTGGCTCAGATACACCGTCCCAGCGCCTGGCAATCGAGTGCCCAGAACCGCAGAAATCAGCCCGGCACCCCACATGCCGTGCAGGACAACGCGGTGTGTCGGATGCGCTTTGGCGAACGCCGGATCAAGATGAGTTGGGTTGCGATCCCCACTGACCGCCGCGAACAGATCGATGTCGCGTTGGGTCGATATCTGGGAGATCTGCGCTGTGTCGCCGATGACCAGGTCATCGAACGTCCGGTTCTCCATCACAGGTTCCGAGCCATGCACAGTGGCTGCCGCTGGCAGCGACGAGCACGTCGGAGATGAAAGGTCGGTCAACGGGAACACCTCAGCGGTTGGACTGAGCTTGCTGGTCCACTGGCGTGCCCACCAGGGTCGGGAAGCACGCAGGCGCGGTGCGGTTGGGTGTCCGCTACTGACGATACGGCGCTACAGCTGCGTAGAGTCCGACGCTGCCCGCGCATCGGCGCGACCGCTACCAAGTTGAGGTCTCCACCTCAACGCGCAGGCTACCCATGTCCGATACCACAATCGCGGTGTTCACCCAGCACAGCGCTGCTGAGGCAGCGATCCGTAAACTCGCCGGTGCGGGCTTCGAGATGCGGAAGCTCAGCATCGTCGGCCAGGGATACCATATCGAGGAGAAGGTGATCGGCTTCTACAGCACCGGCGACCGAGTTCGGTTCTGGGGCCGTCAAGGCGCGTTCTGGGGCGCGCTGTGGGGCTTGTTCATGGGCGGCATGTTTCTCACCGTGCCGGTCGTCGGCAGCCTCGTGGTGCTGGGCAGTTTTGCCGCCACACTGCTGTTCGCGGTCGAGAACGCGGTGATCATCGGCGGGCTGAGTGCCTTAGGCGCCGCGCTGTTCAGCATGGGTGTCCCGAACGACAGCATTCTTGCCTATGAGGCCGCGGTGAAAGCCGACGGCTTCTTGGTGATGGTCCATGGCACCGAACAGGACATGGAGCGCGCGCGCGCGATCCTGGACAGCTCGGACGCCGAGCAAGTGACAGTGCATCCCAGCGTGATTGCACTGCCCAGCACGCCCTCTGTCGCGGCGGCCTAGGCCGATGCTGTGCCACGCCGCCGCGATCCGGGGCTATCGCATCGAAGCGACCGACGGCTCGCTCGGCTCGGTGCGAGATCTGCTGTTCGATGACCAGAGCTGGGCAATCCGCTGGCTGGTCGTCGATACTGGCGATTGGCTCCCCGGGGCGCGAGGTGCTCTTGCCAGCCGCGTGCCTCGGCATCCCGGACGCCGAGGAGCGACAACTGGCGGTGCGGCTGACGCGCCAGCAAGTGGAGGATGCACCCGGAATCTCGGCCGACCTGCCGGTCTCGCGCCAGATGGAACTCCAGCTGTCCAACCACTACAGCGCCAATACGTACCTACCCCGCGGCGCCGATGTCCTCCCATTGATGGGACTTGGATCGCTCCGCGAACCAATGCGCCACTTCGAGGGTGAAGGCACTGTGACTGAAATGGGCGACGCGCATCTGCGCAGCATCGCCACGGTCACCGGCTATCACCTCCGTGCGACCGACGGCGATATTGGCCACATCGACGACTTCATCGTCGATGACGATGGTTGGCGCGTCAAATACTTGTCCGTCGACACCCGCAATTGGTGGCCGGGTGCGCACGTGTTGATCTTGCCGCAGTTGGTGCTCGAGGTCGATTGGTCCGCGAGCCTGATCCACATCCGCGCCACGCAGCAGAAGGTGCGCGACAGCCCGCCAGCCAGCGCCGCCGAGACCGGTGATGCCGACGCTGCCGATAGGCTCTCGGTCTACTATGGCTTTCAGCCCTTTCCGATCTGACCCCGCCCTCCAACTCCTGCCGTGAAGGCTCCTGTTATGGACCCGACTCAGAATATCCTTCCCGAAGCAATCCTGG
Organism: Alphaproteobacteria bacterium; assembly: GCA_004292755.1. Classification (GTDB taxonomy): domain Bacteria; phylum Pseudomonadota; class Alphaproteobacteria; order Elsterales; family Elsteraceae; genus RDXE01. Next base: position 10,440 of record RDXE01000077.1, on the reverse strand, counting down.
ACACTGCTGATGCCGATCCGGTGGCGGCACATCCAAGCATTACCGACCTGCCCGACAGTCCCGTCACGGCGGCGGCCTAAGCCGATGTTGTGGCATGCGTCAGCGATCAATGGCTATCGCATCGAGGCAACGGACGGTTCGCTCGGAACGGTTCGAGATCTGCTGTTCGACGACCAGAGCTGGACAATCCGCTGGCTGGTCGTCGATACCGGCGATTGGCTCCCGGGGCGTGAGGTGCTGTTGCCGACCTCGGCCCTTGGCATCCCCAGCATCGCGTTGCGGACACTGCCGGTGCGGTTAACCCGCCAGCAGGTCGAAGACGCGCCTGGCGCCGAGGCTGACCTGCCGGTCTCGCGCCAGATGGAAGGTCATCTGGCCAACCATTACGGTGCCAACGGCTACCAGCCGCGCGGCAATGCGTACCTCTCGCCGCTGATCGGATTTCCGTCGCCGACCGAGCCGGCGGAGCGCTTCGAGGGCGATGAGATCGTCGCAAATACTGGCGACTCGCATCTCCGGAGCACAGCGAATGTTACCGGCTATCACATCCGCGCCACCGATGGCGATATTGGTCATGTCGAGGATTTTATCTTCGATGACGCCAGCTGGCGCATTATTTACTTGGGTGTGGATACCAACAACTGGTGGCCCGACTCACGCGTGCTGATTCTGCCGCAAATGGTGCGCGAAGTTGATTGGTCCAACAGTCTTCTGCATATCCATGCAACCCAGCAGAAGGTGCGCGACGCCCCCGCAGCCAGCAAGGCCGTCACGGTCGACGATACCTATGCCCAAGCCATCTCGGCCTACTACGGGCTTGGACTCTTTGCGGTCTGACCCTGGTTGCTTCCCTCTCGCGTGAAAGCTCCTGCCATGTATCCGACCCACAACACTCTTCCCGAAGCCATTCGGGCGCGATCGGTCGAGTTGCTGAACAAGCACCTGGCCGCCGCCATCGACCTGCATGGGCAGATGAAGCAGGCGCACTGGAATGTGCGCGGCCTCGCCTTCATTGCGGTGCACGAGTTATTCGACAAGGTGTCTCATGAGGCAGAGGCTTACTCGGACCTAATGGCCGAGCGCGCCGCCGCGCTGGGCGGCACCGCGCATGGCACAATCCAGGTGGCCGCGGAGCGGTCGTTCCTGATCCCCTACACGCTCGGTGTCGCGGATGAGCGCAAGCACATCTTCGCGGTCGCCGGGGCGTTGGCCGCGTTTGGACAGTCGGTTCGCGAGGCCGTCACCCTGGCCGCCGCGTTCGGCGATCAGGATACGGCAGACCTGTTCTCCGCGGTCTCTGGCGGCATCGACCACCAGCTGTGGTTTGTTGAATCACACACACCACCGAAGTAACCCGCTGCCCGGCGCCGTCGGTATGGAGCGCAGGGGACTTACCCCCTCGCGTTTCCTGCCCGCGGCGTCGGGAGGCCTGAGGCCCATCTGCTGTGGTGCATGAGCAATCCGGGGCACACCTGGATTCCAAACTAAGCACGGACATCATGCAAGGCGAGGAACGCGCGATACAGCACGCGCGGGTCGAACGCGCCCTTGTAGACGGGGGGTGGCGACCGTTTCAGGCCGAGGGCAGCGTAGACCGCGACCTGCGCGGAGCGGATCGAGTATTCGACGGTGAACACAACATCGTCCGGCAGCTCGCAGAACTGTCCCATCAGCCAGAGGTTCTTCCAGCCAGCCGGCGTCACCTGCGGTCGATCGCCATGCTCCCGGCAGAGGAACTGGCTGGTGATGAAGGGCATCATGCAAGGGATGCAGAGGCTGGTATCGAGGATCTGTGCCGCCTCTGCGTCCAGTCGCAGATGACCGAGCAACTCGGTCATGATCTCGCGGCCTGAGCAGTCGGCCATCGACTTCTTGACGAAGTCGCCGGGGATATCGACCCGAAGGCCATAGCCCCAAAAGACACTGACATCGTCCGGCTGGCCGATGAAATGCGGCTGCGCAGGAATTACGATCGACGCGAGCCAAGCAGACTCCGGCAGCGTGATCAAACCGCCCTCGCCGGGCACATTGCCGGTGATGTCGCGGACCGCATTCAAGAAGCTCGGGTCGCGCAACGTCGTCGTGAACGATACCCACTTGGACTGGTCGATATGGTCAGCGAAGACACCTGGGTGGCCCAGTTCGGGTCGGCCGAGGGCAAGCGCCTCCCACAATGCCCAACCGCCACCGTCCGGCTTGCCGAGCAACAGCGGCGCTTGATCGTTGGTGCCAAGGCTTGAGGCCTCGGTCATCGAGCCGAGAGTCACCAACACATGGTCGGTGGAGGCGACGCCGATCGTGCCGCGCTCGCCAGCGCGCTCGAAGTCGATGCTGACCGCCAAACTCCGGCCAGCGGCCGCGATGCTGTTCAACGCGGTGACGCGGGTGTTCAGGGTGAAGACCACGCCACGCTCCTCGAGCCACTTCTGCAGCGGGCGGACCAGCGAGTCGTGCTGGTTGTAGACAGTGCGCATGATACCGTGCAGGCGTTCGAACCCTTCGACCATGTGCACAAAGCGCACCAGGTAGCGCTTGAACTCTACAGCGCTGTGCCAGGGCTGAAATGCAAAGGTGGTGCACCACATGAACCAGAAGTCAGTCTCGAAAAAGCTGGCGCTGAACTGATCGGTGATCGCGCTCTTTCCCAGCATACCTTCCGGCTGTAGCGCCAGACGTTCGATGGTCAGGATATGCTGTTCGCTGAGGCCGAATTTGGGAGCGACCTGGGGGTGACCATCTCGAAACAGACGGGCCTTGGAGGCCGTCTTCAGCGTCTTGTTCCACGCGAAGATCTCCTCGGTCACGGTCTTTCTGCCGTCAAGCGCTGGAATCGAGTCAAACAGTTCAAAGGTGCAGAGGTACTTGCTTTCAAGCATGCGCCCTCCGCGCAGTACGTACCCTTGGCCTGGATCTCCCGTGCCGTCGAGGCTGCCGCCGAGTTCCCCAGTCTCTTCCAAAATGGTGATGGCGTGACCGGGGACATCACCATCGCGGATCAAGAACGCGGCGGCGGAGAGGGAGGCGATACCGCCCCCGACCAGCCAGTACTTCGTCGCCTCGCGACCAGTGGTGGGGCGGATAGCAGGCTTAGGATCAGCCATGGCAGAATTCCTCGTACGAAAGGCGGTCGGCCCAAATCACGGGCCGACCAAAGCGGTTACCTTACCGTGGCTGTTAGACGACGATGAGGGTGTTTTCGACCGAGACAGTGCCCGGCGCAGCCCAGGCGATCTGGCCAGCGGCGAGGCGGTCCTGCCAGGACTCAACCGTCCCAGAGAGCTTTACTGCGCCGCCCTGGGCCGTGACCTTGACGTTGCTGTCATCCTCCCAGAGCCACGACCGTTGCAGGGCGTTGGTGATGTTGGCACTGATGCTGGCGGTACTGACGCTCGTCTTGATCGTGATCGCGTCGGACACGCCGACCACCCCCAGCAGGTGCCGGATCTCGGTTGCAGCCGCGTCTCGCTGAAACCGCCATTCGACCTCGCCGGAGAGCGTGACCCACCCCTTCTCGACCTTCACCTTGATCGCATCGTGGGGCACGGAGCCGTTCCAACCCAGCCGCTGAACTGCGGCGGCGGCGATTTCCTCGTCTCCCCGCTTGCCCGTGTCATGCAGGCGCACCTCGATCTCTTCGGCCACGGCCTTGACGCCTTTGACGCGCCCTGCCGCGTTTTCCGCCGCGTATTTTTCGCTGTAGGAGCCAACATGGCCGGTGAGTGCCACCACACCATTCCGGGCGGTTACGCCGATCTGGCTGGCGGTCACGCATGGATCCCAGTTGAGGTCCGCGATGACATCCTTCTGGATTTGGCTATCTGTTGGCATGACTGCCTCCACGGGCTTGGTTCAGTGACCGATGATGGTTCGGCACGCCTGCAATTCATGTCGGACCGCTGCGGATGACAGCAGAGTCGGAAACTACGGTTTGAGCACGCGACGGCGGCTCGACAACACCGGTGCCCGCCAATGGGGCATGGCTCAGAGTAGTTTCCGATCCTGGCTCTGGTGGCGTGCATTGCCCACCTTGCGAGCGGTGTGTGACCGCGCCGTCCGAGCAGGGCGAACCCGGTGGTTCCGTGCCAATGTTCCGCACTGCGGACTGATCTGCATCGTTTCGAAGACAGGAGAGCTCATCGTGGACAAAGACAGAATCGAAGGTGTCGCCAAGCAAACCAAGGGCACCATCAAGGAAACTATTGGTAATGTTGTCGGTGATGCCAAGCTTGTCGCGGATGGCATTCGAGACAAGACCGAAGGCAAGATCCAAAACGCCGTCGGCAGCGCGCGCGATAGCCTCAAGACGCCAACCTAGGCCGCATGCTGATTGACCAGGTTGCCGGTGATTCTCCGTCTTGAGCCGAATCACCGGCAGGCGTGTGGATAAGAACTCGAACTGAGAATTCCCGATTTCGGAAGCTGCGTTCTGCTTCCTGATCAGTATTACCTGATTATGATTAGTTCCCATTTTTACATTTACCAAAAAATGCGTACAACTGCGTGTTTATAAATTATCGTGAATGGCATACAAAACGCTTCCTCACTCTTGAGAATTCCGCTGGAGGAAATCATGAAGATGTCATCGACGATCCGAACGCTGATGCTGGCAACCGCGCTGATTGGCACGGTCGCTGGTTGTGCCGCGATCCGGGGCCAGGAGACAGCTGGCGAATACATCGACGACGCGTCGATCACCGCGCGGGTCAACTCCGCACTGCTTGGCGAACCAAATCTGAAGTCCGGCGCGATCGGCGTCGAAACCATGCAGAACGTCGTGCAGCTCAGTGGCTTCGTTGAGTCGCAACAGACCCGCAGCCGCGCTGGTGAGATCGCCCGGTCGGTCCAGGGGGTCCGCGGTGTCCGCAACGATTTGATCGTCCGATGATCGCCGCTCGGGTGGCCGCGGTCGCGCTCGGTACCGCTGGAGTCGTGATGCTGGGCAGCGCCTGGCAAAGCTCTGGCGCGCCGTTGGAGCGTCTCAGCGAAGCGTTGACCGGGCGCTACACCGACCAAACCACCTGGATCGTTCTGGCTGGGGCGACGGCGCTGGTCTGCGCCGCCTATCTCGCCTTTGTCCACCGAGACTAGCGCAGATCCAGCTCGAATGGATTCATTCGAGCGGGTGACGCATCGGTCAGCGTAGCTGATGCGAGAGCACGTAGAAACAAGCATCTAGAGTAAATATTCCGAGCCAAAGTGAGGGAAATTTACTCTAGGCCTGCGGTCGCAGGGGTCGATCGTCAACCACATGCTGGAGGAAAAGATGTTGGCGACTATTGTCCTCATCCTTCTGGTCTTGGCGCTCCTTGGAGTGCTACCGCACTGGGGCTACAGTCGCGGTTGGGGCTATCAACCGAGCGGAGGAGTTGGCTTTCTTTTGCTCGTGCTCGTGGTGTTGATCTTTTTGGGCCATGTCTAAGATGATCGCCCCCTATGCGCCAATAATCCCTGGGAGCCGCCGTTGGGCACGGCAATGGGCGCACCCGCAGCAGTTCGGAGGCGTCGTCCGAGTCAGGCACGCCCCGGCTGGCGGCCTGCCACCGCCCGAGTTCGGGGCGCGGCGGCACGCGCAGGATCGGGCCTGCCGGGGGAACACCACCCGTGCTGCTGCTGCGCCACGTCAAGGGACGGAACCCACGACGTCCACCACGCCGCCTGACGTTCCCATTTTGTGCGATCTGAGAACAAATCCCGCTCGGATGGGTTGATTCGAGCGATTGACCATGCTTGATACAATAAAGTCATAGAGCCGGTTCCCAGCGCGGGAGCCAGAGCAAGTCACTCTTCGGCGTCAAACGCGACAAGTTTTGTTGGCTGCCCTTTCAGACACGGTCGTGAGCGCGCCGGGCACTGCGCGCCCACGACCCGGCGCCAGTCGCGCCGACCTCCCTTCAAAGCCGCCATCAGCCCGGCGGCAGAGTCACGGCGATCGCATCGGCGAGCCGATAGAGGATCGCCGTCGTTGCCGCGGCTAGGTTGGCGTCGCCGAGAGCGCGCGCAGACCCGACCAACCCGACCCGCCCACCAGCGGCGACATCGCCGCCCGCCGACCCGATCGACCATCGCGCCGCCAGGAAAATCTGACCATCGGCGCGCGCGTCGAACGCGTCGATATCGACGGTGATCTGTCGGGGAACCGCGCCGAACGCGGGCGTGGCGGCGAGCAGGACATAACCTGGCGCCCGTTCACTCAACGCCGTGATCAGGGTCCGGGTCATGCCGATGGACAGCCGCTCTGCCCAACGCCCAGACCGGCTGGCGACCACCTCGTTGTCCAGAGCGCGCGTCAGCATGTCTTGGTTGTCGAGGTAATCCGGCACTTGGACGGTTTTCAGCACGAACACCGGCCGCCCCGACTCATCCACGAGGGCCGCCACTGGCGGTGCGATCTCACCCAAAACATAGAGCCGCACCGGCGGCCCCGACAGCGCGCCGCACCCCGCGACGCTGAAAAGCAGAAGAAGAGCGACCGCGCGGGTCGAGAAACAGGTCATGGCGACTTCCGTCCTGTGACAAGAGCGCTGGGATTGCGCTCGATCTCCCGCGCGAAACCGCGCAACGACGCGACCGTTGCGGCCGCGTCGCGCGCGGTCGCCTCCAGATCGGCACGCAGGCGGGAGCGGGGATCGGTCAACGCATTGATGGATTTGACCAAGGTCTGGGTGTCGGCAGCGGCGCGATCAACCGTGGACAGCAGGCGGCCAAACTCCGCGCCGCGGCCGCGCAACTCGCGCCGACCATCTTCGATCAATCCGGACATTTCCCCCGCCGTTCGGGTGACCTCGGCCAAAGTCTCGGCGGCGGCGGCGATGATCACTTTGCTGTCATCGCCCAGCCCGTCCAATCTCTCTTCGAGACGGCGACTGAGGAGATCAAGGGACGCCAGGGTGCGCAACGCGCCGTCGGCCAATTCGCGCAACGGGAGATCGGCCACCTGGTCCTTCAGTTTCTGAAGCTCGGATGGCAGTGCTGGAATCTCCATCACCGTCGGGTCGCCACCGACCAGCACCGGCGGCGCCGTCGGCGTGAAGTCGAGGTCGACCGCGCTTTGCCCGGTGACCAGGCTTTGGCTGACCAGCTTGGCGCGCAGACCGGCCGCAATCAGGCGTTCATAGTCGCGGATGATGTCGGCAGGTTGGGTGCCCTCGACCCGCTGCGGACGCAGAGTCAGATAGACCGGGATGTTGACGTTTCCGGCGTCGGGATCGACCTTTACGACGATGCTTTCGACTGCGCCGATCTGAACGCCCCGAAACGTCACCGGGGAACCAACGGTCAACCCGGCGATCGAACCGGTGAAATAGACAACGACGCGGGCAGTCTTTTCGAACAGCTTGCCCCCGCCGAACATCAAGATCGCGGCCACGGCCAGCGCCAAGCTGCCCAGAACAAAGCCGCCGACGATCGCTGGCTTAGAGTCCGCCATGGCCGTTCTCCTGCAGAACCTCGGTTGGTGGAAGCGCGCGGGTCATGAAGGCCCGAACGGTCGGGTGATCACAGCCGTCGCGCAGGTCTCTGGGCGCGCCATGGGCGATCGCCGAATGGGTTTTCGCGTCGAGGAAGATGCCGTCGTCGCAGATCGCAAACAGGCTGGGTAACTCGTGACTGACGATCACGATGGTCGCGCCCAGCCCGTCGCGCAGCTCCAGGATCAAATCATCCATTCGCTTCGCGGTGATTGGATCCAGCCCCGCCGACGGCTCATCAAGGAACAGACAGCCCGGGTCCAGCGCCAACGCCCGCGCGAGACCCGCCCGCTTGCGCATGCCGCCGCTGAGCTCCGCTGGCATACGGTCGCCGACCGGCGCCAGGCCGACCAGGGCCAGCTTCACGCGCACAAGCGCGTCGATCGCAGATGGTCGGAGCGAGGTGAACATCTGGAGCGGCAACGCGACGTTCTCCGCAACCGTGAGCGAGCTCCACAGCGCGCCGTTCTGGAACAGGACGCCGAAATCGCGCCCGATCTCGCGTCGGCGCGCAGGGGCTGCTGCGTCATAGTTCTCCCCTGCCACGACGCGGCGGCCCGCCGTCGGCGTGATCAGCCCGATCAACGCTTTGAGCACCGTGCTCTTGCCGCACCCGCTCTCGCCCATCACCGCGAAGATCGAACCCGGCTGCACACTGAAGCTCAGATCGCGTTGCACCACCCTCTTCCCGAAAGCGAGCGTCATTCCCTCCACCGTCAGTCGGGCCTGGTCGACGGCATCGGTTACCATGGCTCAAATCCCCAGCGCGTTGGCGCAGAGGGCGAACACCGCATCGACCGCGATGACACCGACGATCCCGGCAACCACGGCCGCCGTCGCCGCTCGGCCGACATCGGACGCGCTGCGCCCCGCCTTTAACCCGAGCCGACATCCGGCGAGCGCGATCAGCAGGCCGAACACGACGCTCTTGGAGAGCCCGATCCAGAATTGGTCGGCGTTCACCGACGCGATCAACTGGTTGACGAAGCTGGTCGCGGACAGATCAAGGGTGAGCACCGCCACCAGCAGCCCACCGAGCAAACCGAAGGCGCAGCCGTACACATAGAGCAGCGGCATCATGGTCGACAAAGCGACGACCCTCGGCAGGATAAGGTAGTCCTGGATCGAGACGCCAAGCACGGCGAGGGCATCGATCTCCTCGGCGCCCTGCATCGCCGCGATCTCGGCCGCATAAGCGCCGCCGGTGCGCCCGGCCAACACGATCGCGGTCATGATCGCCGCCATCTCGCGCACGACGGCGACACCAACCAGATTGGCGACGAAGATCTCGGCCCCGAACCGCTCGAGCTGCACCGCGCCGACAAAGGCCAAGATGCCGCCAACCAGGAAGTTCACCACCGCGACGATCGCCAGCGCGCCTGCGCCCGCGTCGCGCATCAAGGCGATCACATCACCGCGGCGGGTCTGGGAGCGCCCGGTCAAGCCGACGCCGGTGCGCAGGAGTGTCGAGCCCAGCAGGTCCGATACAGCGATCGCCTCCCGACCGCCGCGAATGGCGACCCATCCCAAGCGAGCCAGCCAGCCAACGGTCGGTCGCGCCATTGGCGGCGACGGAGCGGCGAGACCGACCTCTGCCAGTCGGAGCAACCGCGCCACCGGCTTCGACAGTGCGGTATCATCAAGGACGAACCCCTGGGCGACGGCCGCGCGCAGTTGGAGCAGATAGACGATCAGCCCAGTGTCCCAGCGGCCGATCGCGTCGGTTCGAACCGTCGCACCTGGGAGGCCCACCAACGCCGATGCAACCGCGTCCACGGTCCCTTGATCCGCGCCGAGAGCGACGCTCAACCAGTCGCCTGTCAGATGAAGAACATAGGTGTCGGCGTTTGCCTCGATCCGCCACACTGGCGAAGAGGCTGGCTGTTCGCTCATACGCCAAAGGTCATGATTTGACGGGTTGGCGCTGACAGAACGAGACCCGTGGCGGTATTCGTCATCGCTCGGCTGTGCCAACGGTTGGTGCAAGCCATTTTCCGTTTGGTGATGTCCTGAGAACCGAGGTCGCGGCCCGAGTTGGGCGCCGCGATCGTCGGCTGCGCGACGGCGATAGCGGCTATCGATAGCGCGAACGCCGGAAGGATGATCGCGACGTTCCGGCTCATCTGCCCGCTCTTCATTCTGGCAAGAAAAAACTTCCTGTCGTCGGTCCCCAATCTACGCCCCGTCGCGGAGACGCCACTAGGACTGGAAACTACCTAGCCCGGATTATGCACCAGGATAGCGTTGGAGGGTGGCGGGTGTAGCATAAGTCCTTGATCGGGTTTAGAATTCAGTCGTCCGCCGTGGATCTCTGCTCGCAATCGACGATCTCGCGGCTGGAGAACCGGCCAGATGCCCGTGCATTGCTGCGCATGGGCCGAGCCATGGTGGATCTCTACTGCGCCAGCTTTCAGCAGGTGCCGCGACGCATCGTGCTGGACCTTGACGACACCTTCGACGCCGCCGTGCTGCGCCCGGCCAAGCGTCCGAGTGGTCGGGAACTCGCGGGTCACCTGCGCCGCTTGGTTCGGGCGATCCGGGCCAATTGGAGGGCATAGCGCTGGTTGCCCGCTAAACAACGCTAGGGTCGAACGAAGCGCGAACAGCGCTCATGGTCTCCTGCTGACACCGAGCCTGGGCATTTCGCGGTAGACGGCCTTTCCGTAACCGCCGTGTCAAAAGTGACGGTAAGGAAGCCAAGTCAATTCAACAGGTTATGTGGCGCAAAGCCGCGCAAGCAATTGACTTTGTTGGATTTTGAGCTTTCTGGGTCTGCTGTGGCGGGGTGTCCGAGAAACGAGGGTCTGTCGGCCAAGCGAAATGCTGTCCGGCAAATGCGGTTGACAATGGGATTCCGGACATATTGATTGGCGGATGACCTGACCCCCTGATTTTCCGCCAAGATGGATTAGAGTCCGGCCCGGAGTGAGGACGGACAATGAAGCGATCACGGTTCACGGAAGAGCAGATCATC
>RDXE01000014.1 GCA_004292755.1 Alphaproteobacteria bacterium | reverse complement strand
ACTCAGCCCCGCTGATCATCGCGAAGGAGCGCGGCCTGTTCGCCAAGTACGGCATGCCCGATGTGGAAGTGGCCAAGCAGGCCAGTTGGGGCACCACCCGTGACAATCTGGAACTCGGCTCAAGCGCAGGCGGCATCGATGGCGCCCATATCCTGACGCCAATGCCGTACATGCTGCACACCGGCCGGATCACCAAGAATAACCAGCCGCTGCCAATGGCGATCCTGGCCCGCCTGAACACCAACGGCCAGGGCATTTCCGTTGCAAACTCCCATGCCGACCTGAAGATCGGCTTGGACGCCAAGCCGTTGGCGGATCGGTTCCGCCAACTGGTGGCCGGTGGCAAGGAAGTGAAGGCCGCGATGACCTTCCGCGGCGGCACCCACGATTTGTGGCTGCGCTACTGGCTGGCAGCCGGTGGGATCGACCCGGACAAGGACGTCCAGACCATCGTGGTGCCGCCGCCGCAGATGGTGGCCAACATGAAGGTTGGCTCCATGGAAGTGTTCTGCGTAGGAGAACCGTGGAACGGCCAGCTGGTCAACCAGAAGGCAGGCTACACGGCGATCACCACGGGTGAGTTCTGGAAGGACCATCCGGAGAAGAGCCTCGCCCTGCGCGCCGACTGGGTTGCCCGCAACCCGCGCGCAGCCGAGGCCCTGACCGCCGCCGTGATCGAAGCGCAGCAATGGTGCGACCAAGACGCCAACAAGGTGGAGATGTGCAACATCATCGGCCGCCGCGCGTGGTTCAACGTGCCGGTGCCCGACATTCTGGGCCGTGTTCAAGGCAACATCGACTACGGCACTGGCCGCACGGTGCAGAACAGCCCGGTGAAGATGACCTTCTGGCGCAACAATGCCTCCTACCCGTTCCGCAGCCATGACTTGTGGTTCTTGGTGGAGAACATGCGCTGGGGCGTGGTGCCAGCTGAGACAGACACCGCGGCCCTGATCGGCGAGGTGAATCGCGAGGATATCTGGCGCAGCGCCGCCAAGGCTGCAGGCGTTGCAGCAAGCGACATTCCAGCCAGCACCTCCCGCGGGGTGGAAACCTTCTTCGACGGCGTCCGCTTCGATCCGGCGGCCCCAGGCGCCTATCTGCAAGCCCTGAGCATTAAGCGCGTTTAAGCGGGAGCACTGGCCATGACCGACACACCGATCAAAGCGGGGCTGTCCAGCCCCGCCTTCTCCCTCGCCCTGCCAAGACTGGGCGGCTTCGCCCGCGATGTCGCCCTTCGGTTGTTGCCGCCGGTGATCACCATCGCCCTGATCCTGGGCGTGTGGGAAGTGGTGTGTCGGCAGGCCGGAAGCTCGCTGCCGCCGCCCTCTACCGTGCTGGACACCAGCTGGGAACTGATCACCGACCCGTTTTATGACCGGGGCGGCCTCGACAAAGGGCTGTTCTGGCACCTGATCGCCAGCTTAAGCCGCGTTGCCTATGGCTACACACTCTCGGCCGTGGTTGGCATCGGCGTGGGTGTGCTGATCGGCCAGAGCACGCTGGCAACCCGCGGCCTGGACCCAGTGTTCCAGGTCCTGCGCACCGTGCCGCCGCTCGCCTGGCTGCCCTTGTCGCTGGCGGCATTCCGCGCCTCCGACCCCTCGGCGATTTTTGTGATCTTCATCACCTCAGTGTGGCCGGTATTGATCAACACCTCGGTCGGTATCCGGGCGATCCCGCAAGACTATCGCAATGTTGCCCGTGTGCTGCGCTTGAATGGAATTGAATATTTTATCAAAATCATGGTGCCCGCAGCCCTACCTTACATTTTCACAGGTCTGCGTATTGGTGTTGGCCTGTCTTGGCTCGCTATTGTTGCCGCTGAGATGTTGATTGGCGGCGTGGGCATCGGGTTCTTTATCTGGGATGCCTGGAACAGCTCATTGATCAGCGACATCATTGTCGCCCTGATCTATGTCGGTCTGGTCGGCTTCTGCCTCGACCGCTTGATTGCCCTGGCCGGTCGCCTGATCGCCCGCGGCGCCACGCTCTGATCCTGCCCCCTCCCTCCAGCCTCCCCGGAGACCGGCGATGCAAGCCTACCTTGATATCTCCCATGTCGGCATGAGCTTTGGCGGCAAGCGGACCAGTGTTGTGCTGACCGATGTCTCGCTGACCATCCAGCGCGGCGACTATGTCTCGATCATCGGCCACTCGGGCTGCGGCAAGTCCACCTTGCTGAACATCGTCGCCGGTTTGCTGCAATGCTCCACCGGCGGGGTGCTGTTGGAGGGCAAGGAAGTCGACAGCCCCGGCCCAGACCGGGCCGTGGTGTTCCAGAACCACTCCCTGCTGCCGTGGCTGACAGTCTATGACAATGTCCGGCTGGCCGTGGACAAAGTGTTCGGGCGGACCAAGACCCGCGCCGAACGTGACCAGTGGACCCGCCACAATCTGGCGCTGGTCAATATGAGCCACGCGCTGGACAAGCGACCCAATGAGATCTCCGGCGGCATGAAGCAGCGCGTTGGCATCGCCCGCGCGCTGGCGATGGAGCCGAAGGTGCTGTTGATGGACGAGCCGTTCGGCGCCCTCGACGCGCTGACGCGCGCCCAACTGCAAGACACCGTGATGGACCTGCACCAACGCCTGGGCAACACGGTGATCATGATCACCCATGATGTGGACGAAGCAGTGCTGTTGTCCGACCGCATTGTGATGATGACCAATGGCCCAGCCGCCACCATCGGCGAGGTGCTGCCCGTGACTCTGGAGCGCCCGCGCGACCGGTTGGAATTGGCCAACAACCCGGCCTATCACCGCGCCCGCGCTGCCGTGCTGGCTTTCCTCTACGAGCGCCACCGCGCGCCGTCGGCCCACTAAGCCACCCCCTCAGCGGAGATCGACCGATGGATATGTCGCTGCGTCAGCGTCTGGTGGTGGTTGGCAACGGCATGGCCGGGATGCGCACCGTCGAAGAACTGCTGGCTCGTGCCCCCGGCCTCTGGCAGGTCACTGTCTTCGGGGCTGAGCCGCGGCCCAACTATAACCGCATCCTGCTGTCGCCGCTGCTGGCGGGCGAAAAGTCGTTCGATCAAATCGTGATCAACGATCTCACCTGGTACCGCGACCACGGCGTCACCCTCCACGCCAATGACCCCGTGATCGCCATTGACCGGGATCGCCGTACCGTCACCACGGCGAGCGGGATGGTGCAGGCGTATGACGCCCTGCTGCTGGCCACCGGCTCCAACCCGATCCTGCTGCCACTGCCGGGGCGCGATCTCCCAGGCGTGGTGACGTTCCGCGATGCCGACGACGTGACCAGGATGACCGAGGCCGCGACGGCGGGTGGCGAGGCTGTGGTGATCGGCGGCGGCTTGCTGGGGCTGGAGGCCGCCTATGGCCTTGCCAAGCTCGGCATGGGAGTCACTGTGATCCACCTAGTGGACCGCCTGATGGAACGCCAGCTGGACCACGCTGCCGCCGATCTGTTGCGCCAGGAATTGGAGCGGCGCGGCATCCGCATTCGCCTGTCCACCCAAACCAACGCAATCCTCGGCACGGACCAGGTAACCGGAGTGGAACTTGCCACGGGGGAGGTTCTGCCCGCGCGGCTGGTGGTGATGACTGTCGGCATCCGCCCGAACGCAAGCCTCGCTGCCAGTGCTGGCTTGACGGTAGAGCGTGGCGTGGTGGTGGCCGATACCATGGCAACCTCCGATCCCGCGATCTTCGCTGTGGGCGAATGTGCCCAGCACCGCGGCGTCTGCTATGGGCTGGTGGCACCGCTGTGGGACATGGCGCGCACCATTGCCGACCAGTTGGTTGGCCGTGCTGAGGCTGTCTACACCGGCAGCCAACTGGCCACACGCCTGAAGGTCACGGGTGTTGAAGTGTTCTCGGCCGGTGCCTTCGACGGGCGCGACGGCACCGAGGCCATTCTGCTGACCGACCCCGCGCGCAACCGCTATCGCAAGCTGGTGCTGGAGGGGGATCGTCTGGTTGGTGCGGTGCTCTACGGCGATGCCGCCGATGGCGATTGGTACTTCTCCTTGATCAAAGCAGGCACGCCGCTCGGCGCGATGCGCGATCTGTTGGTGTTCGGCGAGGCGATTGCGACTGGTGGCAGCGATGCCTCCCCCACTGCTGCTGTCGCCGCCTTGCCGGACGATGCTGAGATTTGCGGCTGCAACGGCGTGACCAAGGGTCACATCCTGGCCGCCATCGCCAAGCATCAGCTGACCACGCTGGACGATGTGAAGGCATACACCAAGGCAGCCTCCGGCTGTGGCGGGTGTGCCGCACGCGTCGAGCAGGTGTTGGCCTTGGCCATTGGGGAGGCTGCCGCCGCCCCCGCCGAAAAGCCGCTGTGCAAATGCACCGATCATGGTCATGACCATGTCCGCGCTGCCATCCGGGAGCAGGGCCTGACCAGCATCTCCCAAGTGATGCGCGCGCTGGACTGGAAGACCGACGATGGGTGCGCCACCTGCCGTCCAGCCCTGAACTTCTATCTGCTGATCGCTTGGCCCGGTATCTACCGCGATGATCCGCAGTCTCGCTTCATCAACGAGCGCGCCCACGCCAACATCCAGAAGGATGGCACCTTCTCCGTCGTGCCGCGGATGTGGGGTGGGGTTACCACTGCAGCCGAGTTGCGCGCCATCGCTGATGTGGTGGACCGCTATGAGATCCCCGAGGTGAAGGTCACCGGCGGCCAGCGGATTGACTTGTTCGGTGTGAAGAAAGAGGACCTGCCCGCCGTGTGGGCCGACCTCAATGCCGCAGGCATGGTCTCTGGTCACGCCTATGGCAAGGCATTGCGCACCGTGAAAACCTGTGTCGGCTCGACGTGGTGTCGCTTTGGCACCCAAGACTCCACCAGCATGGGCATCGCGCTGGAGCGCATGACCTGGGGCTCCTGGCATCCGCACAAGGTGAAGTTGGCGGTGTCTGGCTGCCCACGCAATTGTGCTGAGGCGACGATCAAGGATTTCGGCGTTGTTGCCGTGGACAGTGGCTGGGAACTCCACATCGGCGGCAATGGTGGCATTCATGTCCGCGCGACGGACTTTCTGTGCAAGGTAACCACCGATGATGAGGTACTGGAGTATTGTGCAGCCTTCCTGCAGCTCTACCGCGAGGAGGCTCGTTACTTGGAGCGTACAGCTCCCTGGGTCGTGCGCGTCGGCCTTGCCTATGTGAAAGCCCGTATTGTTGAGGATCCAGCGGGCCGGGCCGAGTTGGCCGCGCGCTTCCGCCACGCCCAGACCTTCGCGCAAGTGGACCCCTGGGCGGAAATCATCGCCGGGCGCAATGCTGCCGAGTTCCGCTCTCTTGACCCTGTGGAGGCGTGAGCCATGACCCGCTGGATTGATGTCACTGCCCTTGCCGACATCCCGCGCCGCGGCTCGCGCGTGGTCGCTTTGCCGATGGGGCCCGTTGCGGTGTTCCGCACCGGCGATGATCAGGTCTTCGCCCTGCTGGACCGCTGCCCACACAAGGGCGGCCCTTTGAGCCAAGGGATTGTCCACGGTCACGCGGTCACCTGCCCCCTACACAATTGGACCATTGAGTTCGCCACCGGCGCCGCCCGCGCGCCGGACCATGGCTGCACGCCCCGCTTCGAGGTGCGCATCGTGGACGAGCGTGTGCACATCGCCGTCGCCCAGTCGTTGGCGGAGGCAGCAGAATGACCAGCCCCACCCGTACCACCTGCCCCTATTGCGGGGTGGGCTGCGGTGTGACGGTGGCCAGCGATGGGGAGGGGCGGCACACGATCGCCGGCGACCCAGACCACCCCGCCAACCGCGGCCAGCTCTGCTCCAAGGGCGCCATGCTGGGACAGAC
>RDXE01000076.1 GCA_004292755.1 Alphaproteobacteria bacterium | reverse complement strand
CGGCATGATCAAGCTGCCGGAAGGCACGGAGATGGTGATGCCGGGCGACAACATCTCGATGGAAGTCGAGCTGATTGCGCCGATCGCGATGGACGAAGGGTTGCGCTTCGCGATCCGCGAAGGCGGTCGGACCGTCGGCGCCGGTGTCGTCGCGAAGGTGGTTCAGTAACGACAGGTCATGGAAGACCCGCGGGGGAGCCAACCCTCGCGGCGTTCCGGAGACAACACGACAATGGACAACCAGAATATTCGGATCCGCCTGAAGGCGTTCGATCACCGAGTGCTCGACCAGTCGACCTCGGAGATCGTGTCGACCGCGAAGCGGACCGGGGCGCGGGTGCGCGGGCCGATCCCGCTGCCGACCGAGATCGAGAAGTTCACGGTCAACCGCTCGCCGCACGTGGACAAGAAGAGCCGCGAACAGTTTGAGATCCGCACCCACAAGCGGCTCCTGGACATCGTCGACCCGACCCCGCAGACCGTGGACGCGCTGATGAAGCTCGACCTTGCGTCGGGTGTCGATGTCGAGATCAAGCTGTAAGGACGGCGCGCCATGCGGACGGGTCTTATTGCACAGAAGCTGGGGATGACCCGGCTGTTCACCGCCGAGGGCGAGCACGTGCCCGTGACGGTGCTGAAGGTTGATAACTGCCAGGTCGTGGCACAGCGCACCGTGGAGCGGGATGGTTACACCGCCCTGCAGCTGGGCGTTGGCACGGCGAAGGTGAAGAACCTGACCAAGGCTGATCGCGGCAACTTCGCCAAGGCGAAGGTTGAGCCGAAGAAGAAGCTGGTTGAGTTCCGCGTGTCGGCGGATGCGCTGATCGAAGTGGGCGCCGAGTTGTCGGTTGGTCACTTCGTCGAAGGGCAATTCGTCGACGTGACCGGCACCACCATCGGTAAGGGCTTTGCTGGCGCGATCAAGCGGCACAACTTCGGTGGCTTGCGGGCTACCCACGGCGTGTCGGTGTCGCACCGCTCTCACGGGTCGACGGGTAACCGTCAGGATCCAGGTCGCACGTTCCCGGGCAAGAAGATGGCCGGGCACATGGGCGATGTGCGGGTCACCACGCAGAACCTCAAGGTGGTTGGCACCGATGTGGAGCGCGGGTTGATCATGGTGAAGGGCGCAGTGCCTGGTGCCGAAGGCGGCTGGGTGCTGGTGCGGGATGCGGTCAAGCGCAAGGCGCCGGACGGCCTGCCGTTCCCGGGCCAGGTGAAGACCCCGGCCGCGGAGACCTCCAATGCAGATTAACGTTGTCAATCTGGATGCCCAGACGGTCGGCACGATCGATCTGGACCCGGCGGTGTTTGGGTTGGCGCCGCGGGCCGACATCCTGGATCGTGTGATCCAGTGGCAGTTGGCCAAGCGCCGCGCAGGCACCCACAAGACCAAGGGCGTGTCTGAAATCTCGGGCACCACCAAGAAGCCGCACAGCCAGAAGGGTACTGGCCGGGCTCGTCAGGGCTCGTTGCGTTCGCCGCAGTTCCGCGGTGGCGCGGTGATCTTTGGTCCCGTGGTGCGCGATCACGGCTATTCGCTGCCGAAGAAGGTGCGCACCTTGGGCCTGAAGACCGCGCTGTCGGTGAAGCAGGGCGAGGGCAAGCTGGTGGTGGTGGACAGCCTGGGTGGCGTGTCCAAGACCAAGGAGTTTGCGGATCGGCTGGCGAAGCTGGGCCTGTCCTCGGTGCTGTTCATTGACGGTCCGGAGGTGGATGCCGGTGTGCGTCGCGCCGCCGCCAACTTGAAGCATGTGGATGTGCTGCCGCAGCAGGGTGCCAATGTGTACGACATCATTCGTCGCGACACGCTGGTGCTGACCAAGGCCGCCGTTGAGCATCTGCAGCAGCGCCTGACCGCGGAGATCACGCGATGAGCAGCCGGTTCAAAGCAACGGTGAAGCTGCCGCGCGAGCGCATGTATGACATCGTGCTCGCCCCAGTGGTCACTGAAAAGGCGACGATGGTGACGGATGCCAATTTCGTCACCTTTAAGGTCGCGACAGGCGCCTCTAAGCCGGAGATCAAGGCGGCGGTTGAGGGGCTGTTCAATGTCACAGTGCTGCAGGTCAACACCATCACGGTGCATGGCAAGCGCAAGCTGTGGCGCGGACGGCCGGGCCAGCGGTCCGACTGGAAGAAAGCGATGGTCAAGTTGGCCCCTGGCCAATCCATCGACCTGACGACGGGGATCTGACGCGATGGCGCTCAAGAGTTTCAACCCGATCACGCCGAGCACGCGCGAACTGGTCCTGATCGACCGGTCCGAGCTGTGGAAGGGCAAGCCTGTCAAGGCCCTGACCGAGGGCAAGACTGGCTCCGGCGGTCGTAACAATCTGGGTCGCATCACGGCGTTCGGTCGCGGCGGCGGGCACAAGCAGCGTTATCGCTTGGTCGATTTCAAGCGCCGCAAGTTTGGTGCGCCGGCGACGGTGGAGCGGTTGGAGTATGACCCCAACCGCACCGCGTTCATCGCGCTGATCCGCTATGCTGACGGCGAGTTGGCCTACATTCTGGCGCCACAGCGCCTGACGGTGGGCGACACGGTGGTGTCCGGCGAACGCTGCGACATCAAGCCGGGCAACGCGATGCCGCTGAAGAACATGCCGGTCGGCACCATTGTCCACAATGTCGAGCTGAAGCCCGGCAAAGGTGGTCAGATGGCCCGCGCGGGCGGCACCTATGCTCAGCTCGTTGGTCGTGACCAGGGCTACGCGCAGTTGAAGCTGGCCTCCGGCGAGCTTCGGATGGTGCGCGGCGACTGCATGGCGACGGTGGGTGCGGTGTCGAACCCGGACCAATCGAACCAGAACTTCGGCAAAGCCGGCCGTATGCGCTGGATGGGCCAACGCCCGTCGGTGCGCGGTGTGGCGATGAACCCGATCGACCACCCCCACGGTGGTGGTGAGGGTCGGACCTCCGGTGGTCGCCATCCGGTGACCCCTTGGGGCAAGCCGACCAAGGGCAAGAAGACGCGCAACAACAAGAAGACGGATGGTTTGATCATTCGTCGTCGCACTAAGTAACGGGGGCCTAACGTGGCTCGTTCTGTCTGGAAAGGTCCGTTTGTCGACGGATACCTCCTGAAGAAGGCGGACAAGGCGCGCGCGAGCAGCCGCAACGAGATCGTGAAGATCTGGTCGCGTCGCTCGACGATCCTGCCGCAGTTTGTCGGACTGACGTTTGGCGTGTACAACGGCCAAAAGTTCATTCCGGTGTTGGTCAACGAGAACATGATCGGACACAAGTTCGGTGAGTTCGCGCCGACCCGCACCTTCCACGGCCATGCGGCCGACAAGAAGGCGAAGAGGAAGTAGCCGATGGGCAAGCCTCAAAATCCGCGCCGGCTTGGTGAGACCGAGGCCCAGGCGGTGGTGCGCAATCTGCGCATCAGCCCGCGCAAGCTGAATCTCGTGGCCCAGCTGATCCGCGGGAAGAAGGCGAGCTCGGCGCTGGCCGAACTCACCTTCTCCACCCGGCGCATTGCCAAGGACGTCAAGAAGGCGCTCCAGTCGGCAATCGCCAACGCCGAGAACAATCATCAGCTCGATGTTGACCGCCTGTACGTCTCTGAGGCGTTCGTCGGCCAGTCGGTGGTGATGAAGCGGTTCCACGCCCGCGCGCGTGGCCGTGGCGCGCGGATCATCAAGCCGTTCAGCCACCTGACGGTGATCGTCCGCGAGCGCGAAGAGCAGCGCGGGGAGGCGGCGTAACATGGGTCAGAAAGTCAATCCGATCGGGCTGCGGCTCGGCATCAATCGCACCTGGGACTCGCGCTGGTACGCCAACCGCGATTACGCTCAGCTGCTGCATGCTGATCTCGCCTTGCGCGATTACTTGATGAAGAAGCTGTCTGCCGCTGGCGTCAGCCGGGTGGTGATTGAGCGGCCGGCCAAAAAGGCGCGGTTGACCATTCACACCGCCCGTCCGGGCGTGATCATCGGCAAGAAGGGCTCCGACATCGAGAAGCTCCGCCTCGATCTGGCGAAGCGCACCGGTGGCGAGGTCAACCTGAACATCGTCGAAATCCGCAAGCCGGAAATCGATGCGAAGCTGGTGGCCGAGTCGATTGCGCAACAGCTGGAGCGTCGCGTGGCTTTCCGGCGGGCGATGAAGCGTGCCGTGCAGTCGGCCATGCGTCTTGGCGCCCAGGGCATCCGGATCAAGTGTTCCGGTCGTCTGGGCGGCGCCGAGATCGCGCGGATGGAGTGGTATCGCGAGGGTCGCGTGCCGCTGCACACCTTGCGCGCGGATGTCGATTTCGGCACGGCCACGGCCCGCACCACCTATGGCACCTGTGGTGTCAAAGTGTGGGTGTTCAAGGGCGAGATTCTGGCGCATGACCCGATGGCGCAAGACAAGCGCGCCCTCGAGCAGCAGCCGGCGCGCTGAGGAAGGTGGACGATGCTGCAGCCAAAGCGCACCAAATACCGCAAGGCCCATAAGGGCCGCATCCATGGCGTCGCCAAGGGTGGCACTGCGTTGAACTTCGGCGCCTTCGGTCTGAAGGCTCTGGAGCCCGCGCGCGTCACTGCCCGCCAGATCGAAGCCGCGCGTCGCGCTCTGACCCGCCACATCAAGCGGCAAGGTCGGGTGTGGATCCGGATTTTCCCGGACGTGCCGGTCTCCACGAAGCCTGCCGAAGTCCGCATGGGCTCGGGTAAGGGGTCGCCGGAGTTCTGGGTGTGCCGGGTGAAGCCCGGTCGCGTGATGTTCGAGATCGACGGCGTGCCGAAGGAACTCGCTGAACGCGCGTTCGAGTTGGCCGCCGCCAAGCTGCCGATCAAGACGCGCTTCGTGCAGCGCATCGGTGAGGAGGCGTGACGCCATGAAGGCGGCTGACCTGAAGGCGAAGACGGCGGACGAGCTGACCGAACAGCTTGCCCAGCTTAAGAAGGAACAGTTCAACCTGCGGTTCCGCAAGGCGACCGGTCAGCTGGAGAACACCGCACAGGTGCGTCAAGTGCGTCGCGATATCGCGCGCATCCGCACCGTGTTGGCCCAGAAGACCGCCGCTCAAACCCAGGGCTAAGGGAGTAGGCGATGCCGCGGCGCATCCTGCAAGGAACGGTGGTGAGCGATAAGACCGACAAGACCGTCACGGTCCTGGTGGTTCGGCGCGTCATGCACCCGATGTACAAGAAGTTTATCACGCGCTCCAAAAAGTATGCAGCGCATGATGAAACGAACCGCTACAAGATCGGCGACACGGTGAAAATCCGTGAATGCCGCCCGTTGTCGAAGACCAAGCGCTGGGAGGTCGTCTCTGACGAGGCCCAGGGCGCGGCTCCGGCTGCGTGAACGACTGAGGACTGATCCATGATCCAGATGCAGACAAACCTGGACGTTGCCGACAATTCCGGCGCGCGCCGCGTTATGTGCATCAAGGTGCTGGGTGGGTCGAAGCGCAAGTTCGCCGCTGTCGGCGATGTCATTGTCGTTTCGATCAAAGAGGCGATTCCGCGGGGTAAGGTGAAGAAGGGTGACGTGCATCGCGCCGTCATCGTTCGCACCGCCAAGGAAATCCGCCGTCCAGACGGCACCTCGATCCGCTTCGACACCAATGCTGCCGTTCTGATCAACAAGCAGAACGAGCCGATTGGCACGCGTATCTTTGGGCCAGTGACACGTGAGCTGCGCTCGAAGAACTTCATGAAGATCATCAGCCTGGCGCCGGAGGTGCTGTAACCATGGCGACGAAGCTGAAGATCAAGAAGGGCGACACAGTGGTGGTGATCACTGGTCGCGATAAGGGCAAGACCGGCGAGGTGTTCGAGGTCATGCCATCTGAGAACCGGGTGAAGGTTCGCGGTGTCAACATCGTGAAGCGCCATACTCGCGCCACTCAGATGCAGGCGGGCGGTATTGTGGAGAAGGAAGCCCCAATCCACGTGTCCAACGTCGCCCACATCGACCCAAAGACAAAGGAGCCAACCCGCGTTGGCTTCAAGTTCCTTGCTGACGGCCGCAAGGTGCGCTTTGCCAAGCGCTCCGGCGAAGCCATCGACGTCTGAGGCCGGCCATGAGCACGAAGTTTCAAACGCACTACGACACGGTCGTGAAGCCAGCCCTGATGCAGGAGTTTGGCTACAAGAACGTGATGCAGGTGCCGCGCATCGAGAAGATCGTCGTCAACATGGGCGTTGGCGAAGCAGTGCAGGACCAGAAGAAGCTTGATGCCGCCTTCGGCGACATGATGGCGATCACGGGCCAACGCCCGGTGAAGACCAAGTCGAAGAAGTCGATCGCTGGCTTCAAGCTGCGCGCCGGTTTGTCGATTGGCTGCAAGGTTACCCTGCGCAAGAAGGTGATGTACGAGTTCCTCGACCGTCTGATCACGATCGCGCTGCCGCGCGTGCGTGACTTCCGCGGCGTGTCGGCGAAGTCGTTCGATGGCCGTGGCAACTATGCGCTGGGCTTGAAAGAGCAGATCGTCTTCCCGGAAATCGATTACGACAAGGTTGATGCCGTGCGCGGCATGGACATCGTGATCTGCACCACTGCGAAGACCGATGACGAAGCCCGCGCCCTGTTGAAGGGCTTCCAGATGCCGTTCGCGAACTGAGGGCCGGATCGATGGCGAAGAAAAGCTCGATTCAAAAGAACAAGCGCCGCGAGGCCATGGTCGCTCGCTTCAAAGAGAAGCGCGCGCGCCTGAAGGCGACGGCGAATGACGAGGCCCTGTCGATGGAGGAGCGGTTTTCCGCTCGCCTGAAGCTGGCCGAGATGCCGCGCAATTCCTCGCGTGTTCGGGTTCGGCTCCGGTGTGAGTTGACCGGTCGTCCGCGGGCGAACTATCGCAAGTTTAAGCTGTCGCGCATTGCACTGCGCGAACTCGGCTCGACCGGCCAGATCCCCGGTCTGGTCAAGTCGAGCTGGTAAGGAAGGAGTCTGGATATGGCGATGAGCGATCCCCTTGGGGATATGCTGACGCGCATCCGCAACGCGCAGCGCGCACGCATGTCGGTGGTGATGTCCCCGGCATCGAGCCTGCGCACCAACGTTCTCGAGGTTCTGAGGCGCGAAGGCTACATCCGTGGCTATAGCCAGTCGGAGGTCCGCAAGGGCATCTCCGAACTGCGCATCGAGCTGAAGTATCACGAGGGCGAGCCGGTGATTAAGGAGATCAAGCGGATCTCCAAGCCCGGGCGGCGCGTCTACTCAAAGATCAAGGACCTGCCGCGGGTTTACAACGGCCTCGGCATTGCAATCCTGTCCACCCCGCAGGGGGTCATGTCGGACCAGGAAGCCCGCGTCGCCAATGTTGGCGGCGAGGTCCTGTGCCGCGTGTTCTAATCGGGGGAGGCACGAGATGAGCCGTGTAGGCAAAAATCCAGTGGCGATCCCGGCGGGCGTGCAGGTTGCGATTGTCGATCGCGTGCTGTCCGCCAAGGGTAAGCTTGGTGAATTGACCTTGCCGCTGTCGGACGTGGTGGAAACCACAATCGAAGACGGCAAGGTGCTGGTTCAGCCGAAGGGCGAGAGCAAGCAGGCCCGCGCGATGTGGGGCACCACCCGCGCGCTGGTCAACACCATGGTCAAAGGTGTCTCCGAGGGCTTTTCGAAGCGTCTGGAGATCAACGGTGTCGGCTATAAGGCCGCAGTGTCGGGTCAAACCGTGACCCTGTCGCTCGGCTACTCTCACGATGTCATTTACCAGGTGCCCGAGGGCATCAAGGTGGTGGCAGAGAAGCCGACTCTGTTGGTTGTCAGCGGTGCGAACAAGCAGCGCGTCGGACAGGTCGCCGCCGAGATCCGCTCGTACCGCGGACCCGAGCCCTACAAGGGCAAGGGTATCAAGTACGAGTCCGAGGTGATCCTCCGCAAGGAAGGCAAGAAGAAGTAAGGAGGGCACCGATGGACAAGTCCGATCTTCTGTTCGAGCGGCGCAAGCGTCGCACTCGTCATCGCTTGAAGCAGGTTGCCTATGGCCGCCCGCGGCTGTCGGTGTTCCGTTCGTCTCAGCACATCTATGCGCAGGTCATTGATGATGTTCAGGGCGTCACTTTGGTGGCGGCCTCCAGCATCGAAAAGGACATGCGGGAGACGCTGAAGACTGGCGCCGACATCGAGGCGGCGAAGGCCGTTGGCAAGCTGATTGCCGAGCGGGCGCGCAGCGCAGGCGTCGAGGCTGTCGTGTTTGATCGCGGCGGCTACATTTATCATGGCCGGGTGAAGGCCCTGGCCGATGCCGCCCGTGAGGGCGGTCTGCAGTTCTGAGGGCCAGACCATGGCAGAGAACGAGCGCGAACGTTCGGGCCGCGGCCGCGACCGCGAGCGTCAGCCGCGGGAGCGGGACCGCGAGGAGTCCGAATTCATCGAGAAGCTGGTTGGCATCAACCGCGTCGCCAAGGTGGTGAAGGGCGGTCGGCGCTTCGGCTTCGCGGCGATTGTGATTGTGGGCGACGGCAAGGGCCGGGTTGGCCATGGCGCTGGCAAGGCACGCGAAGTGCCGGAAGCCATCCGCAAGGCGACCGAAGCCGCCAAGCGCGCCATGGTGCGCGTGCCGTTGCGTGAAGGTCGGACGCTGCACCACGATGTCCAGGGCCACTTTGGCGCCGGTCGCGTTGTGCTTCGTCAGGCTCCGCAGGGTACCGGTATCATCGCCGGTGGTCCGATGCGTGCGGTGTTTGATGCGTTGGGCGTGCAGGATGTGGTGGCCAAGTCGGTCGGCACCTCCAACCCACACAACATGATCAAGGCCACTTTCGATGCACTGGCGCGGTGCTCCAGCCCGCGGTCGGTTGCGGCCCGCCGCGGCAAGAAGGTGGCGGACATCCTCGGCAAGCGTGATGAGGGTGCGGCCAATGGCTGAGGCAAAGAAGACCGTCACGGTCACCCAAATCCACAGCCCGATTGGGCGTGAGGAGTGGGCGCGGGCCACCCTGATCGGGCTTGGCCTCAATAAGATGCATCGCACCCGCACGCTGGAGGATACTCCCGCCGTGCGTGGCATGATCCGGCGGGTCCAGCACCTGGTTCGGGTTGAGGAGTAGGGCGATGAAGCTCAATGAAATCCGCGACAATGATGGCGCGCGCCGTGGCAAGAAGCGCCTCGGTCGTGGCATCGGGTCGGGCCTGGGGAAAACCTCCGGCCGTGGTGTGAAGGGTCAGAAGGCCCGTACCGGCGTCTCGATCAACGGCTTTGAAGGCGGCCAGATGCCGCTGCACCGCCGTCTGCCGAAGCGGGGCTTCAAGAACCCGTTCCGGGTCGAGATGCAGATCGTCAATGTCGGCGCCATCCAGAATGCCATTGATCATGGCCGTCTGGCGGTGGACGCCCCCATTGATGGGGCGGTGCTGGAAGCAGCTGGCTTGGTGCGCGAAGGTGCCGCACCAATCCGTCTGCTCGCCAAGGGCTCCTTGACCGCGAAGCTGACCATCATCGTTCAGGACGCATCCGATGCGGCCAAGGCGGCGGTGGAGCAAGCGGGCGGGACCGTTACGCTGCCGGCAGCAGAGTAGGTGCAGCTGGCGCTGCGAGCCGACAGGCCAGCGCCACTGCAATCAGTGCTTTCCTGCACCGGGGCATCCGGTCAGGATCAGCCGCCGGTGGCCCAGACGGGGCACCGGCGGTTTGCATGTTGAGGGAACGGGGTCGAACAGGATGGCATCCGCAGCCGAGCAGCTCGCGCAGAGCATCAATTTCTCCGCCTTCGCCAAGGCGACGGAGCTGAAGAATCGTATCTGGTTCACCCTCGGCGCGTTGATTGTCTACCGGTTGGGCACCTACATCCCACTGCCCGGTATTGACCCAACGATTCTGGGGGAGATTTTCCGCCAGAATGCCGGTGGCATCCTCGGCATGTTCGACATGCTGGCGGGCGGCGCGTTGAGCCGGATGACCATCTTCGCCCTGAACATCATGCCGTACATCTCGGCCTCGATCATCATTCAGCTGATGACCGCGGTGAGCCCGAAGATGGAAGCCCTGAAGAAAGAGGGCGAAAGCGGCCGGAAGATTCTCAATCAGTACACCCGCTACCTGACCCTGGCCTTGGCGATTGTTCAGTCCTACGGCATTGCCGTGGGGTTGGAGGGCATGACTGGGTCTGTTGGCGCGGCAGTGATTGATCCCGGTTGGTTCTTCCGCATCACGGCCGTGATCACCTTGACCGGTGGGACGATGTTTCTGATGTGGCTGGGCGAGCAAATCACCGCGCGCGGCGTCGGCAACGGCATCTCCTTGATCATCTTTGCGGGCATTGTGGCGGGCCTGCCTTCGGCGCTGGCTGGAACCTTGGAGCTGGGCCGGACAGGGGCCCTGTCGACCTTCTTCATCCTGTTCGTCCTGATCATGGCCGTTGGTGTGACGGCGTTCATTGTGTTCATGGAGCGCGCGCAGCGCCGCATCCTGGTGCAGTACCCGAAGCGTCAGCAAGGCAACCGGATGTTCGGTGGCGAATCGAGTCACCTGCCGCTGAAGCTGAACACCTCAGGCGTGATTCCGCCAATCTTTGCGTCCTCCCTGTTGCTGTTGCCGGCGACCATCGCGGGCTTCAGCAATGTCGCGGATCGGCCGGAGTGGCTCAATTGGCTGGCCAACAACTTGGCGCATGGTCAATTGCTGTACTTGGTGTTGTACGTCGGCTTGATCATCTTCTTCGCGTTCTTTTACACCGCGATCGTGTTCAATCCGCAGGAGACGGCAGACAATCTGAAGAAGTATGGCGGCTTTGTTCCTGGCATCCGTCCGGGTCAGAACACCGCCAACTATCTTGACTACGTGCTGACGCGGCTGACCCTGCTAGGGGCGCTCTATTTGGCCGCAGTCTGTGCCCTGCCGGAACTCTTGATCGCTGAGTATGCCGTGCCGTTCTATCTGGGCGGCACGAGCTTGCTGATCGTGGTGACGGTGACGATGGACACGGTTGCCCAGATCCACAGCCACCTGCTCGCCCATCAGTATGAAGGCCTGATCAAGAAGGCAAAGTTGCGAGGGAGGCGTGGATGAACATCATTCTGCTCGGCCCACCGGGGGCTGGGAAAGGCACGCAGGCTAAGCGCTTGCAGGATGCCCATGGCTCCGTCCAGCTGTCGACTGGCGATATGCTGCGCGCCGAGGTGTCCGCGGGCACGCCACTTGGCATGGAAGCCAAGAAGATTATGGACGCTGGCCAGTTTGTGTCAGACGCCATCATCGTCGGCATGATTGCCAATCGGATCGACCAGCCAGATTGCCAGAACGGCTTCATCCTGGATGGCTTCCCGCGCACTACGGCCCAGGCCGAGGCGCTGGACGCCATGCTGACCGAAAAGGCGTTGCGCCTGGACGCGGTGGTGGAGATGGTGGTGGACGAGGATGCACTGGTGCAGCGCATCACCGGTCGCTACAGCTGTGCCTCCTGCGGGGCTGGCTACCATGATGTGTTCAAGCCGACTCGGCTGCCTGGCGTGTGCGATGCGTGCGGCTCGCGCGATCTGACCCGCCGGACCGACGATACCGTCAGCACCGTCACCAAGCGGTTGAATGTCTATCGGGAGCAAACCGCCCCGATTCTGCCGTACTACGCGGCAAAGGGCATCCTGCACAAGGTAGACGGGATGGAAGAGATCGACGAAGTCACGCGCCAGATCGAGGCTGTGCTGGCTGAGGTGCGTGGCGTTCCAGCTTGAGGCCGCTGAGGGGGGTTCGCGACGATCCGTCGCAACGCTCCCCTTGACGGAGGCAGAGCAATCCCTATACTGCGCGGCCTTAAGCGTTGGGGCCGAACGGTCATTCATCTGTGCCACCTGAAGACACTGTCTTCGACAGTCTGTCTGGCAGGCATGGGCAACGCGAATGTGTTTGGTGTGAGGAGAGTGTGGCGTGGCGCGCATTGCTGGCGTGAACATCCCGACGCAGAAGCGGGTCGAGATCGGTCTGCGGTACATTTATGGCATCGGCCCGTCCAAGGCGAAGGAGATCTGTGGCAAGCTCGGCATCGCTGCCGAACGCCGGGTCCACAGCCTCTCGGACGAGGAAGTGTTGCGCATCCGTGAGGTGATTGACCGCGACTACCATGTCGAGGGCGATCTGCGCCGTGAAGTGGCGATGAACATCAAGCGGTTGATGGACCTCGGCTGCTATCGGGGCCTGCGTCACCGCAAGGGCCTGCCGGTCCGTGGTCAGCGCACCCACACCAATGCCCGCACCCGCAAGGGCAAGGCGAAGCCGATTGCCGGCAAGAAGAAGTAAGGCCAGGGATTCGAAGCAATGGCAAAGCCCGCAGCAGCGCGCGTCAAGCGTCGCGAACGCAAGAACATCACCGCTGGCGTCGCGCATGTGAACGCGTCGTTCAACAACACCATGATCACGATCACGGACGCCCAGGGCAATGTGATCGCGTGGTCGTCCTCTGGCACCAAGGGCTTCAAGGGGTCACGCAAGTCCACCCCGTACGCCGCTCAGGTTGCCGCCGAGGACGCCGGCCGCAAGGCGCAAGAGCATGGCATGCGGACCCTCGACATCGAGGTGAAGGGCCCAGGTGCTGGACGTGAATCGGCATTGCGCGCATTGCAGGCGGTTGGCTTTGCCATCTCCTCCATCCGCGACGTGACGGCGATCCCGCACAATGGTTGCCGCCCACCGAAGCGTCGCCGCGTCTGATCCGAGCCGAAAAACAGCCGAGGGGGCTGCTGCCTCCCTCGGCCGTTTGTGTGTTCCAGCCAGGGGATTGATCCTGTGATCCAGAAGAACTGGCAGACCCTGATCAAGCCGAGCAAGCTTGAGGTTGATCCCGGCGTTGACCCGGCGCGTTTCGCCACGATTGTGGCTGAGCCGTTGGAGCGTGGGTTCGGGTTGACGCTCGGCAATGCACTGCGTCGCATTCTGTTGTCGTCGTTGCAGGGTGCTGCAATCACGGCAATCCAGATTGAAGGCGTGTTGCACGAATTTTCCTCCGTGCCGGGTGTGCGCGAGGATGTGACCGACATCGTGCTGAACGTAAAGTCGATTGGCCTGCGCATGCAGGGCGATCACCCCAAGAAGCTGCGCTTGAAGGCCACAGGCCCCTGTGCTGTGACGGCGGGGATGATTGAGACCACCGGCGACATTGAGGTGATGAACCCCAATCTGGTGATCTGCACGCTCGACACCGGTGCACGCATCTCGATGGAGATGACGGTGCAGACTGGTAAGGGCTACGTCGCCGCGACGCAGAACCGTCCCGAGGATGCACCGATTGGTCTGATCCCTGTGGACGCGCTGTTCTCGCCGGTGCGCAAGGTCGCCTACAAGGTGGAAAACACCCGCGTTGGGCAGGTCACCGACTACGACAAGCTGTTGATGACGGTGGAAACCAACGGCGCGATCAGCCCCGAAGATGCCGTGGCGCTGGCCGCCCGCATTCTTCAGGACCAGTTGCAGCTGTTCATCAACTTCGAGGAGCCGCAACAGGCGGTGGCGGAGGATCGGGCGTCCGATCTGCCGTTCAACAAGAACCTGTTGCGCAAGGTTGACGAGCTGGAACTGTCGGTCCGGTCGGCGAACTGCCTGAAGAACGACAACATCGTCTATATCGGTGACTTGGTGCAGAAGACCGAGGCGGAGATGCTCCGCACCCCGAACTTCGGCCGCAAGTCGCTGAATGAGATCAAGGAAGTGCTGGCGCAGATGGGTCTCCATCTTGGTATGGAAATCCCTGGTTGGCCGCCCGAGAACATCGAAGACCTGGCCAAGCGCCTGGAAGAGCCGTACTGAGGAGCCCACAATGCGTCACGGAGTGAGCGGCCGGAAGCTCGGTCGGACCTCGACCCACCGCAAGGCCATGTTCGATAACATGTGTGTTGCCCTGCTCACCCATGAGCAGATTACCACGACCCTGCCGAAGGCGAAGGACCTGCGCCCGGTGGTGGAAAAGTTGATCACCCTCGGCAAGCGTGGCGACCTCGCTGCGCGGCGGCTGGCGTTCTCGCATCTGCGCGACGATGCCGCCACCAAGAAGCTGTTTGAGGTGATTGGCCCACGCTATGCGGCGCGCAAGGGTGGCTACACCCGCGTGCTGAAGGCTGGCTTCCGTCATGGCGACGCGGCTGCGATGGCCGTGATCGAACTGGTGGATCGCGACCCGGCAGCCAAGGGCTCCGGTGCTTCGCAGCAAACCAGCGACGCAGCGGCCTAAGCCACCGCCACGTCGGCGAGGCTCAAGTCCGAACACGCAACAGGCGGAGGAGCAATCCTCCGCCTGTTGTCGTTTTCTCGGCTGATGTTGATCCCCGGGGACGGGTGTTACCGGCGGCGGAACTGGAACAGGTGCATGTCTGGCGCCGAGGTGTTGTGGCGCGAGGGGATGTGTCGGCCGAGCCAAAGGTCGGTCGCCTCGCCGCCAGCAAAGCCCATCACGGGCGCCTCCACCCAGCCGCGCGCGCCAGGGCCGCGCATCGCCACGCGCGCGGCATCGGCATTCACCTCGGTGATATACATTGAGCGCAGGGCCGCGAAGGGCAGGGCGCCTGGGGTGTCGGCCAACGCGACAGTCAACAACTGACGATCCCTGGTCAGCTCTGCCAGCCGCACAGTGCCGTGGCCACCGGCGGCGAATCGTAAGTCGAACCGTTTTTCGCGTGGCACAAAGCGCACCTCGGTCAGGCGAACCGTTGGGCGTCCCAGCAGTTCCACCGGGCCAACCAGGAAGGATGTGCCATAGGCGGACCAGCCGAGGTGCCTGGGTGGCAGAGGCCGCGCGCGCCAGTAGCCGTCGGGTGGGTAGAGTACCAACACTTCTTCGGCCCGTTCGTCGACGCGGACCCAGAGCTGGAGCATGTGCAGACCGGTTTCCCGACGCTCCCCAATCATCAATGGAACCTCACCGGGGCGCCAGAAACCAGGAAAGGTGTAGCCGACCAGTTGCAGGTCCCAATCCTCATAAAGGGTGATCCGGCGCGGTTCGGCTGGATGGACTGGGTCGCCTGCCATGTCGCAAGCGGTCCAGTCTGGGGCGAAACGATCGCGTTGCAGGGTGTCGATGTACGCCGGGTGCAGCGCCTCCAAACTGAACGAGCCAATCTCGGGCGAGGCGACCGTCAGGGTCACATTGTCCTTTTCGGCGCATAGCACTGGTTCGGAGCTGTTCACCACAGTTACGGCCAATCCATCCAGCGTCGCCGCCCCCAGTGGCAATGGGGCAAGGCCAGCAGCGGCCAGCAGCAAGCGACGACTAATCGGCGCGTTCGGCATAGATGTCTCCGGAATTTGCCTCGGACGGCAGGGTGCTGATCACAGCCGCCATCGCCGCAGCGGACAAGGGCTCAGGGTGCAGGAAGCTGTGGCTCTCCCCCAGGGCGACCCGAAAGGCCCGGTAGCCGAGTCCCTCCAGGCGGTGCAGGCAGGCGAGAGCGACACGGCGTTGAATGGTGGTAAACTCCACACTCAGAGCGGCTGGCTGCTGGCTGAGGCCAGCCAGCACGGCATCTTCGAAGCCTTCAACATCAATCTTGATGAAGGCAGGCAGGCCGTGTTCGGCGATCAGCTGATCAAGGGTGGTCACCGGCACGGTGAGGCGCGCATCCCAGCGCTGTCCCTCCCACCCCACGGCGCCATCAGCTGCGGCGACAAAGGCTGGGGAGGCTGTGGTCACGGTGGGGTTGGCGCGGTTGACCAGGAGGTCGAGCTTGCCCACCGCCGCACCGCAGGCGGCGGCCAGCAACGTGACTGCTGGGTCACGACCATGCAGCAGGCGCAAGGCGCGCAGACACAGCGGCTGCGGCTCCAGTGCCACCACGCGCGCGCCACAGCGGCGAAAGGAGGCGATGCGGTCGCCGACATGGGCGCCAATGTCGAAGGCGAGCGTGCCGGGCTGGAGATACCGGCGATACATGCCGTCGAGCCGTTGGGCATGGGCGGCATCCCGGCGGTAGACAGCCAGTGATCGAACCAGACCCGCGAGGGCCGGGCTCATCGGCCGGGCCCAGCCGCCACCGCCTGCACCTCAGCGGGGGCGGCGATGTCCTCTGGAATGGCGGCGATGCCATGGCGCACCAACCACGCGGACAGGGCCGGGTTGGCCGTGACGACGGCGAAGGGAATCGCAACCAGATAGCCAAGGGTCAGTGGCAAGCTCCACAAAGCCAGCGCAGGCGCCAGGATCACCAGCGAGCCAACCACCACTGTTCCAAACAGGGTTTGCGGCCAGAGCAGGCGAGCGGCCTCCCCCCACGCGAGCCGCCGCGGATCCCGCGCCTGCCCACCCCAACTGACGGTGCGGCCGAACAGGATGCCGATCATGAACAGCGTGGTGTGTAGGGTGGAGGCGGCACTTTGCAGGAAGCTGAACAGGGTTTCAGCGGCTGCCCCGGCCATTAGGCGCATTCCACCGCCGTAGCGGGCGGCGCCACCCGGCGTCAGCAACACATCCACCAAGCCAGCCAGCTTCGGCGTCAGGAACATCCCGAGGTAGAGCACGAACAGGGCAATCGCCAAGGGTGCCGGAAAGGCTGGTCCCGCTGCCAGCGCCAGCAGGGGCAGGAGGGCGATCACCAGGGTCCAGGCCGGAATGCCGGCGAACATGGCAATCGCCCACACCAGCTGGAAGCGGCTCATCGGCAACAGGCCGGGCAGCGACAGCAGCTTCAGATATTGCAGGTTCCCCTGACACCAGCGCAGGTCGCGCTGGACGAAATCGGGCATCGAGGGGGGATTCTCTTCCCAGGACCCGCCCTCAACCGGCAGAACGCGCACCTCATAGCCCGCGCGCCGCATCAAGGTTGCCTCCACTTGATCGTGGGAGAGGATGTGCCCTCCCAGGGGCGGCTTGCCCGGCAGCATCGGCAAATGGCAGGCATCGGCGAAGGGACGGATGCGCACAAGAGCATTGTGCCCCCAGAATGGCCCGCAATCGCCAGTCCACCAGGCCTGACCCATGGTGTAGCTGCGCATCGCGTGGCGCATGCCAAACTGGAACAGCCGCGCGAAGGCCGCCTGGGCGGGCATGCCAACCACCAAGCTTTGCAGAATGCCAAGGCGTGGGTGGGCCTGCATCATGCGCACCTGGGCCACGATCGTCGGCCCGTCCATGACACTGTCGGCGTCCAGCGGCAGCATCAACTCATAGTCAGCACCCCAGCGCGCGCAGAAATCCCGCAGGTTGCCCGCCTTGAAGCCGGTGTTCTCGCTCCGGCGGCGATAGTGGATGCGGGTGGCGGAGTCCGGCTCCTCTTCCCGCCAGCGGGCGATCGCGGCTTCCTCGGCCGCGGCGACCTCCGGGCGATTGGTGTCGGACAGCACGAACCAGTCAAACGCCGCACCGCTTCCTGTCGCGTCCAGGCTGGTCTTCACGACGCGCAGGCGATGCAGCGCGCGGGCTGGGTCTTCGTTGCGCAGGGTCATCAGCACCGCCGTGCGGATGGTGAGCGGTGTTGGCTCAGCCCCAGCTGCTGCGTAGGGGGCGACATCGGCCAGCACATCGCCAGGGCGATGCAGCAGCGTGAGGCCAATCACGGCGTTCCAGAACCCCAGCACAGTCCACGGCATGGCAATGCTGATCGCCGCCAGCGCGACCACCTCTACCGCGTGCCAGCCATCGCTGGCCAACACCAGGGCGACGAGCGCCAGCAATGCTAGCGTGGTGAGGACATTCAGGCCCAACACCAGCCAGCGTCGACGGCTCAACTGTGCGGTCGACTGCAGCCCCGCAGGGGTGGTCAGCGGGCGGGCAGGGGTGGCTATCGTCGGTCCCGCAGCGGCACCGGAGGCGTGGGTTCGGTCGCTCATGATCCCTCAGCGGTGCGACGCGGAAGCGCGCACACAAACAATACGTCGCCGTCGGCGAATGGATGCAGTGTCGTCACGGGTCGCAGGGCGTCCGCCACCCGCGCGACAGGCGATAGGGTTAAGCCTGGCTTGCCAGACCCCAGCAGCATTGGGGCGACCAGCAGGTGCAAGTCATCCACCAGCCCGGCATCCATGAAATGGGACAGGGTGGTGGCCCCCCCCTCAATCAACAGCCGGGTCAGGCCACGCGCGGCGAGTGCGGCCACCAGGGCTGCAGGATCAATCTGACCCGAGGACGCGGGGAGCAGCACGACTTCGGCCCCCGGTGGGGCAGGCGCATCGACGCAGCGGATGACCAGACAGCGTGCACCATCGCATGGGCTAAGGCAGCGACAATCGGCACCCAGACGCCCGCGGGGATCGATCACCACCCGCGCTGGCGGCACCACGGGGCAGGGCACGCGGCGCACGGTCAACATCGGATCATCGGCCAACACCGTGCCGACGCCGACCACCACTGCATCGACTGCTGCACGCAGCCGGTGCAAGTGGTCCAACGCGTCGGAGCCATTGATCCACTTGCTGTCACCCGACACGGTGGCGATGCGCCCGTCCAGCGTCTGGCCCAACTGACCAACAATGATGTGATCCCCGGGCCGACTGGTCGCCAAGCGCCCCAGTGGGGAGGGGACTGGGGCGGCGTCGATCAGCAGGGGCGGGCCATCCATCACGGCGGCAGGTCCTCATCACAGGCGGGTGCCGCAGCAAGATGGGGTGCGCGGCCATGTCGGCTAGGGCCGTCGGGCCCGGTTGATCGGCGCAGGCGGGCTAGGTGTGACAGACCGGCCAGCGGGGTTGCGTGAACGCCGTTGCTCTGGCATTGGGGCCGGGAAAGTTCAAGCACCTCCGCCATCAGGCGCTGCCCGGTGCGTACTCCTTCGTCAAAGGAACCGAGCCGTGACGCTGTATCTGCGCGCACTGAGACTGCTGGGGGCGGAGGGGTGGTGGATTTGGGGCCTGGTGCTCGCCAATGCCCTGGTCGCCCTGGTGCAGTTGGCAGAGCCCGTGTTGTTTGGCCGCGTGATCGATGCGCTGAGCCGTCAGCAGCCGACCGGGGATTTGATCCTGCTGTGGGCCGGGCTTGGCACCCTTGGTATTCTGGCCGGGGTCACGGTTGCGGTTTCAGCCGATCGCATGGCCCATCGCCGCCGTCTCGCCGCCATGGCGGCCGCGTTCGAGCGGGCGATGACGCTGCCGATTTCCTGGCATGCGGAGCGGGGGACGGGATCGGTGGTGCGCGCCATCCTGGCGGGCACCGATGGTTTGTTCTGGCTGTGGCTGTCGGCCTTGCGCGAACAAGTGGCGGCAGTGGTCGGGGTGCTGTGTCTGGTGCCGTTGGCGATTGTTCTGGATTGGCGGATGGCGGCCGTGCTGGGGTTGCTGGCTGCGAGTTTTGTCGCCGCCAATGCGCTGGTGGTCTCCCGCACCTCGGCTGGGCAGAGCGCAGTGGAGCGGTACCATAGCGAGGTGTATGGCCGTGTCGGCGACGTGCTGGCCAATGTCACCGTCGTGCAGTCCTACAGCCGGTTTGCGGCCGAGATGGCTGCCATGCGCGGTTTGATGGAGAAGGTGCTGGCGGAGCAGTACCCTGTGCTGACTTGGTGGGGATTGCTGACGGTACTGACCAGTGCGGCCAGCACCATCACCATGGTGGTGGTGTTCGCCTTAGGCTCCATCCTCGCCGCGCGCGGCGAGATTTCCGTGGGCGAGATTGTCAGTTTCATCGCGCTGGCTGGGTTGCTGATCAGCAAGCTTGACCACCTCTCGGCCTTTGCGGTGCGCACCTTTCAATCCGCCCCTGTGCTGCGCAGCTATTTTGATTTTGCTGATCAGGCGCCTGCGGTCCATGACGCAGCCGATGCGAGGCCGCTCGGCCCGGTGACGGGGACGATCACCTATCACGGGGTCAGCTACCGGTATGGCAGCGCCTCGGGCCAAGGGGTGTTTGACATCAGCTTTGAGGTGCCAGCGGGGCGAACGGTGGCGCTGGTTGGTGCCACGGGTTCCGGCAAAACCACCACACTCGCCCTGTTGCAGCGGGTGCGCGAGCCTGAAGCGGGGCAGATTCTCGTCGATGGCGTGGACATCGCGACGATCCGCCTGTCGGACCTGCGCGCGGCCGTCGCCGTGGTGTTCCAGGATGCGGGTCTGTTCAACCGCTCAATTGCAGAAAACATCCGCCTCGGCCGCCCCGATGCGACCGACGCTGAGGTGGAGGCGGCTGCTCGCGCCGCTGAAGCCCACGACTTCATCCAGGCAAAGCCCGGTGGCTACGGCTTTGTGATTGGCGAGCGGGGCTTGTTTTTGTCGGGAGGGGAGCGTCAACGCCTCGCCATCGCGCGGGCGATCTTGAAGGACGCGCCGATTTTGATTCTGGACGAAGCCACCAGCGCCCTCGACCCCACCACCGAGATGACGATCAAGCGCGCGCTGGATCGGTTGCGGCAGGGGCGCACCACACTGATCATCGCGCACCGACTGTCTACCATCGCCGATGCCGATGAAATCCTGGTGCTGCAGGCCGGTCGGATTGTCGAGCGCGGTCGCTTCGGCGACTTGGCTGCGGCTGGCGGTGTCTTCTCCGGCTTGGTCGCGAGCGGTGACTTTCACCGCCCGCGACCGGACACGCCGGAGGAGGTGTCTGCGTAACGATCAGTTCTTTGCCAAGTAGGCGATCACGTCGGCGATTTCCTGAGCGTTGTTGAGCCGATAGGTCATCTTGGTGACGCCCGCAGGCACCGTGCCACCCTTACCCGTGATGAAGGTGCGCAGGAAGGTGTTGGGGTCAGGCAGGTAGGCCGTGATGTTTTCCGGTGTCCAGGTGAGGCCCGCCTCGCCCGCAGCCTTGTTCAGCGGGGAGTAGGCGAAGCCAGCAACAGTGCCAGCCGCCCGGCCAACAATGCCATTCTGGACCGGGCCAACGCCGTTGCGCGCCGTCTCACCGATCTGGTGGCAGGAGCGGCACTTGGAGCGGAACACGGCTTCACCCTTCTCCGGATTACCCTCAGCGAATGCTGGGGCGGAAAGGGCAAGGCCAGCAACAGTCAGCATCAGAGCAAGAGTCGGCGCGCGCATTGGACGGGTCCTCCGGGGAGAAACGAAACCGCCCCGCATGGCACAATTCCATGCGGGGCGGCATATCCATGCGCCTGTTGCGGATAAGCGACAACTGCCGACCGCTGCGTCCTGTTGTCAGACTGCGGCGGAGTTGCCCGTCTGGATCATCGACAAGAACTCACGCCGGGTTGCTGCATCATCGCGGAACGCCCCCAGCATCCGGCTGGTCACCATCGACACGCCGGGCTTGTGAATGCCGCGGGTGGTCATGCACTGGTGCTGGGCTTCCACCACCACAGCAACCCCCTTGGGTTGCAGCACCTCGTGCAGCGCATTGGCGATCTGTGCGGTCATCTTTTCCTGGATTTGCATGCGCTTGGCATAGGCTTCAACCACGCGCGCCAGTTTGGAAATGCCAACCACCCGCCGCTCTGGCAAGTAAGCGACGTGAACCTTGCCAATAATTGGGGCGATGTGGTGCTCGCAAAAGCTTTCGAAGCGAATGTCCCGCAGCAGCACCATTTCATCGTAGCCATCGGTTTCTTCAAATGTGCGCTGCAACACATCAACGGGATCAATCCCGTAGCCAGCAAACCATTCCTCGTAAGCGCGCACCACGCGCGAGGGGGTGTCGACCAAACCTTCCCGGTCCGGGTCATCACCAGCCCATTCGATCAAGGTCCGCACGGCCCGTTCCGCCTCTTCGCGGGACGGACGTGTGCTGGGCGGCAGATCGCGCTTCAACTGGTGCAAGGTGGCGGCATTCATGGTGGCATTCCTTCTTGATGCGATGGGCCGCGCGGGTGCGGCTGCGGCCTTGTCACCCCCGGACAATCCCTATACGCGGGAAAAACCCAGATGGATCAAAGGGTTGATGGACGCTCGGCATCAGCGCCCACAAGAATGAAATGACACGAGGTCGCGGTTGGTCAATGGCCTCTGTGGCAGGGTGCCGCAGGCCTCATCCGTCCAAGGGGATGCAACCGTCAGTTCAGACGGATCGACTGGTGCGGGGAGTCGAGCGAGAAGGCAGGAATTTCGGCATCAAACTGGCGCCCGTCTGACGCTTCCATCTGATAGGTGCCGGTCATGATTCCCGACGGTGTCGAGAGCGGGGTGCCCGAGGTGTATTCAAAGAAATCGCCCGGATCCAAAACTGGCTGCTCCCCAACCACGCCTGCACCGCGCACTTCCTGGACCCGGCCATGGGCATCGGTGATCCGCCAATAGCGAGTCTTGAGTTGCACGGTCTGTCGCCCACCATTTTCGATCCGAACATGGTAGGCCCAGACGTAGTGCCCCTCATCGGGAGAGGACTGCTCCGCCAGATAAAACGGCTGAACCGTTACGGTGATTCCCTCGGTGGTCTTGGAATACATGCCCGTTTCCCGCGCTCAACTCGCGTCTGTGTATGACGGAACCGGCCATCGCTTGTCCAGA
This sequence comes from Alphaproteobacteria bacterium, assembly GCA_004292755.1. Taxonomy (GTDB): domain Bacteria; phylum Pseudomonadota; class Alphaproteobacteria; order Elsterales; family Elsteraceae; genus RDXE01. Next base: position 26,130 of record RDXE01000076.1, on the reverse strand, counting down.
CGCTGGCAATTGAGCCAGCACGTTGCCATCTGTAACCAGCCATCCCGCGCTGATCGAGGATCACCGATGTCCGAGCCTGTTGCTGATATTCCGATTGGCCGCGTTGGCCGTACTGACATCTCCCTCTCGCCGCGTCTCGCCAACCGACATGGCCTGATCGCGGGGGCGACCGGCACAGGCAAGACTGTCACGCTGCAAACCATCGTCGAGGGGTTGAGCCAGGCGGGTGTTCCCGTGTTTGTAGCCGACATCAAGGGTGATCTGTCTGGTCTTGCCGCACGGGGTGAACCAAAGCCCAAACTGATGGAACGCTGTCGCGCCATTGGATACAATCCAACATTTCAAGCAAATCCAACTGTGTTTTGGGATTTGTTGGGTGAGCAGGGCCACCCATTGCGCGCTACTGTGTCTGATCTTGGTCCACTGCTGTTCGCGCGCCTGCTTGGTCTAACCGAGGTACAGGCCGGGGTTCTGGCGATTGTCTTTCGTGTCGCCGACGACAATGGCTGGCTGCTGCTGGACCTGAAGGATCTGCGCGCCGTTCTTCAATATGTTGCCGAGAACGCGCGTGACCTTGCAGTTCAGTACGGCAATGTCACCACGGCTTCGGTCGGTGCTATTCAGCGCGGCCTGCTGCAATTGGAGGATCAGGGTGGTGATCGCTTCTTTGGCGAACCAGCGCTGGATCTAGAGCACTTGTTGATGACCGATGCCGATGGGCGCGGCATCGTGAACGTGCTGGCGGCAGACAAGCTGGTCAATCGACCAACGCTGTACGCCACGTTTCTGCTCTGGCTGTTGGCAGAACTGTTTGAGCAGATGCCGGAGGTCGGTGATCTAGATCGGCCAAAGCTGTGCTTTTTCTTTGATGAAGCGCATTTGCTATTCTCTGACGCACCAAAGGCCCTGGTTGATGAAGTGGAGCGCGTGGTTCGCCTGATCCGGTCAAAGGGGGTGGGTGTCTACTTCATCACCCAGAATCCGCTGGATGTGCCGGATACCGTCCTGGCGCAGCTGGGCAACCGGGTGCAACACGCGCTGCGGGCCTTTACGCCGCGTGACCAGAAGGCCGTGCGCGCGGCTGCGGAAACCTTTCGCCCCAACCGCAAGATCGATACCGCCGAGGCCATCACCGAACTGGCAGTTGGCGAGGCGCTGATCAGCGTGCTGGATGAGCGGGGCGTGCCGACCCCAGTGGAGCGTGCCTTCGTGCTGCCGCCAGGAAGCCGCATCGGCCCCCTCACGCAAGACGAGCGGGCGCAGGTGCTGGCGGGTAGCCCGTTTGCAGGAGAGTATGACGCGCCAATCGACCGCCAAAGCGCCTACGAGGTGCTTGCGGGGGCAGCCGAGACCCCGCCGGAGGAAGGCGGCTGGTTCGGCACCCTGGGCTCCGTGCTGGGCATACCAACCACGACCCCAGCGCCCACGGCTCCCCCGGTACCGTCCAGCGGGCGACGCGGCGGTGGGGCAGGGTGGGAGACACCCGCTCCGCAAGAGCGAGCGCCCAATCCCTGGCGTAGCGGGGGCGGCACCGCAGCCCCGCGCGCCCCGCAAGCGCCGCGGCGCACCGTGCAGCCCCGGGCACCGGAAGGCCTTGGGGCAACACTCGCCAAAACCGTGGTGCGAACAGTGGGCAGCGAAGTCGGTCGGCAGATTGTCCGCGGCGTGTTGGGGGCGATGTTGCGTCGGCGCTGAGCTGCCACCTGGCGTGCGGGTCAGTCCTCCTTGGCTGCCGTGTCTGGGGGGCCACAGTGGGGGCTGAGTTTGCCTGCGTGATCTCGTCCCCTTGAGTGGTGGCGAAGGTCTACCTATTGTTTGGGTGTCAAGTGATGCCGCCGCACTCCTGCTCCCGGGGGTCGCAGGTCGGTACGCCAGGACTGGCCCCATGGGGTTGCACCTGCGATTGGATCGCCGCGACTGTCTGACTCCCCATTGGGACCATACTCGCCTCCGCAGTATTCCCGCCTTGATGGTGGTGTGGTCCATTATCCTCGCCTTATCCGGTGCGGCCACGGCGCAAACCGTAGCGCAGCCCAGGATGTTCCGAATCGGGGCGCCGACAGTCGACAGCCCAACCTTTGCTGTGGCGGCGCTGGTGGCCAGCGGGCTGTCCAATCCACCGGGTGGTCGACCGTGCGAGCGTGGCGGCTCCTGCGGGGTGCCGGGGATGCTGGCGGCAGCCCAGGCGTTGACTGGCGTTGCCGATGCCTTGGACCAGGTGACGCGACGCCAGATCGATGGCGTGGTGTTGTCGGCAGCGGACGCCGTGCGCAGCTATGAGGCCAGTGCTGGAGCGCAAGCAGCCCTTAGGACCGTCGGCACGCTGTTCGTTGAAGAACTGCACCTGCTGGTGCCAGCCTCCAGCCAAGCCACTCGGCTGGGTGACTTGACCGACGGCGAGATTGCAGTCGGCCTTGCCCAGGGCCAGCCCTCCAGCCTGTTGCGGGAGATGGCGACGGCGCTGGGCTTCCAGACTGATCTCATCCGATTCGTTGAAAGCGACGATGCCGTGGCCACCGTCGCCGATGGGCGCCTGCCCGCGGCCCTGGTGCTGGCGACTTGGCCCCAGCCCTGGCCTGGACTGGTGGAGGGGCGGCTGAAGCTGGTGCCGTTGTCCGCAGCCGAGGCGGCAAAGCTGATCGCTGACCGTCTATACCTCGTACCGCGCCAATTGCCCGTCACCCTGGTGGAGGGTGGGGCGATGGCGACCACAGTCGGTGTACCGACCCAGCTGTTCGTTCCAGCGGACAGCGATCTCGATCTGGTGTTCCAGATCACCCGCTCGCTGTGGCACCCGGCGACGCTTCGATTGATGTTCACCGGCTCGGCCGAGGCGCGTGACGCAAGGCCGCAGCAGGCGCTAGCGGGGGTGAGGGTACCGTTGCACCTGGGTGCGCAGCGCTGGTACCGCGATGCAGGGCTGCTTGCCTCACCAGCGCCATAAAGTGCTGGCAGATCAAGGGACTGTTACCGCTTCGCAACGCGATTGGAGGCGCATTTTCCAACAATTTTCTGTAAAGAGTGACGACCGTCACGGACAGGACTTGGTCGCATCGCGTATCAAGCGCGTCTTGGTAACGGCTTGGTTGAAGGTGGGTGGTGCTCAGCATGAGTGACACGCGTCAGGCATTGGCTTTGGATCTGCTAGGCACCGTGCGTGCCAGCCGTCTAGGCGGTGCGTCTGCGCGTCCCATTGCAGGCGCGCCGCGCTTGCGGGTGCAACTTCCCCACGGGGTGTTTGACACGCTGGATTGGTCTCTCGGCGGCATGCGTCTGCGGATGCCAGCGCCTCCCGCACCTGAGGGCACCGAAGTACCGATGCGAATCGCCATCCCCGGACGGGTCTTGACCGCAGTTGGTATGGTGGTGCGCTATGACGCGCAGGAGCGCGCCGCACAATTCCGCTTCACCCGTCTGGATCAAGAATCCCTGACTGAGTTGGCCCGCATCGCCCGCGCCTGATTGGCCGGAGGGATCTGGGCGCCGGACGTGCTGGTCGCGCATGGGATGGGACCGTGCGGCCTGCGCATGTGACCAGATCAGGAGTGCGGATGTGACCATCGGCCGATGGGTCTTTGCCCTGTGCTGTCTTGTAGCACTGGCCGCCGCAGCGATGGCGTGGCGGCTGACATCCCAATGGGACGAAGCGCGCCTGATCCGCGCCGTCGCGGATCACTTGGGCCAGGATGCCGTGGTGGAGCGGCCACGTCTGATCCTTGTGCCGAGCCCGCGGGTGGAAATTGATCTGGGGCTGGTGATGCCAGCACCATCGGTGCAGGTGCAGAGCCTGACCGTCCACTTGCCCAGCGGGCAGCGGGTGGAGGCGCTCCGAGCCTCCTACGAGACGCGCGAGGGTCAACGCCGGTTCACCCTTGGGTCTAGCAGCCTCCGGGTGGAGGGGACACTCACCCCCGGCTCCGACCCAGCCATCAGCGCCACCGTGACGGCCCTCGGCAGCACGGCGCGTCTCTCCGGTGTGCTGCGCGGCCAGCAGCTGGATGGGCGCGTGCGGGCCGAGATTGCCGACCCCAAGGCCTTACTCGCCACCATGGGCATCGCAGAACCGCCTGGGATGCTGCGCCCCGCTGGCGTGCTGGAAGGCGACATCAGCCTGGACCCCACCAGTCTGCGGTTGACGGCAGCCAGTTATGTCACGGGGTTGCTGCGCCTCACAGGTCACGCGGAGATGGCCTTTGCCGCCCCACAGCTGACTGTCGAGGTGGCGGTGCCCTCCCTCGTGATCGATCATCTGCTGCAGGCGCCGGGGCGGCTTGGGAGTGCGCCGCAGTTGCCGGTTCACCTGCGCCTGACGGCTGAGACGGCGCGCTGGCGTGGTGGGCCGGTGCGCGGTTTGGTGTTGGAGGCCGCGGCGGGTGCTGAGGGCATCCGCATCCCTTGGGCGGAAGCGCACTTGCCGGGCGACCTGCATCTTGCCTTTTCCGATGGGCGCTGGACTGAGGACCGACTGGAAGGGCGGCTGGAGTTCGGCGCCGATGATCTGCGCCGTCCACTCGGCTGGTGGTTGGGGGCCGCACCGGCTCTGCCAGCGCCGCTGGCCCGCGATGCCGCTGGCATTGCCGTGGTGGATTGGACACCCCGACGCCTTGTGCTGCGTGACTTGGATGTGAGCCTTGGCGACAGCCGCATCGACGGTGCTGCCACTCTGGGTGCAGCCACTGGTGATGCGGCCCGCCCCCGTCTCGACCTGCTGCTGCGCTTGGATCAGCTCACACTGCCAGACCTTCCTCTGGCGATCATCCCTGACTGGGATGGACGGGCGGAGGTGGTGATCCAGCGCCTGACAGTCGGCGATGTGGCGCTGGAGGGCGTGCGCGCCACGGGTGGAGGCAATGCTGGTGTGATGGTGCTCGACCAGCTTTCTGCGATGTGGGAGGGGCGCAATGTCACGGTCGGCGGGACCCTGTTCGCCGCAGCAGCCCCAGCGCGCTTTGCCGGACATGTGCGTCTTGGCGGCGCGCACCCGGCCGACATCACCTTTGATCTCAGCCCCACGGGCGTGAGCGTTGAGGGAACCATTGATTGGCACGGTCAACCGATGCTGGTGCGGGGGCCGCTCTGGCCCAGGATGGGCCTAGTGCTTGCCAGCCGAACCGGAAGTGTGAGTGCGACGCTCACCGGCGTCGATCCGACCGAAGTGGCGGAACTGGTGGCAGGGCCGCTGTCGGCGACAGGCTTCTGGCGTGGTGCCGTGCTTGGCCTTGGTCCCGCTGGCCCGCTTGCGGCCGAGGGGCGCAGCCAGTTGAGCTTGGAGGGGCAACTCCGCTCCACCTGCCCCTTGCCGTTGGCGCTGGCCCGCTGTCTGGGCGTGGTGCTGCCTGACGGGGTGCTGCAGGCGACAGTGGCGCTGCCACAAGTGCGCTTGGGTCCGCTGGACGCTTCGGGAGGCTCCGTCATCGTGTCGGGCAGCACGGCGGCACCGATGCTGGATATCACGCTGACCTTGCCGACTGGTCAAATGCGCGTGAAGCAAACGGATCGGGACGGGCGTCGTTTCTTGCTGGATACCGATGGGTTGCCGTTGGCGCTGGAGCCGGTACTGGCCGATCTGGGTGTGGATGGTCTGGCCCGCGTGGCTGGTAGCGTTGCTGTGACCGAGGCGGGGGCGTCGGGTGCGGTGTCGGGAACCGCAGAGGGCGTCAGCATCAGCGGCGATCTGACAGCGATGGCCGAGGCTCTGGCTCAGGGCGCTGATGCTGCCGTGCTCACCGCCTTGAGCCGTGGCCGCACCAGCTTTGCCCGCGCCGCGGTTCGCCTGGAGGTTCAAGGCGACGCGATCACCCTCCTCACCCTCACCGCTGCGGGGGAGGCGGGCCAGATCGCCGTGAGCCAGGAGGGGGACGTGGTGCGCTTGCTGGTGCGGGCGGCTGACGCAGCCGGTCGCGTGGTGGAGCAACGCTGGACCCGCGCGGGCGGTCGCGCCCAGGCAGTCACACTGGTCGATGGTGTGGTGATCGCGGGACAGGCGCCATAGATCGGCGTGAGTACACCTTCGCTGACCAGACCTGCTCTAAAGGCTTGTGCTTGCACACATCACCACACGGTTCGTTGCTTTCACCCAGCCGTGTGGTGATGCCCTAGGGTGCGCCCAGGGGATAGCGCAGCCGGATCGACAGTCTGGTCGGGCGGCTAATCTCAACGGCGGCAGCCGCGAAGTCAGGCGGGCCGAAGGTGGTGTCCGGGTTGTTGGAAAAGCCAAATCCTTCCGTTGGCACGCCGAAAATGCCTCGCCCCAGGCGTCCGTCGCGGTCGTGGTCATGGAAGGCGCGGATGGCGTAGCGGCCCGGTGGCAGGCTGCCCAGGACCACGGTGACGTCACCCGCTGCAGCTGCGCGCACCTGACGCGCGGTGCAGGCCGGGGTCGCGCTGCGACCCGTGATCTCAGCGGCGTAACCAGTTTCGTCACAAGCGATGACCAGCACATCGCCGCGACCATCACTGATACCTGTCAGTTGAACTGTCAGTTCAGTCGCATTGGCACCGAAGGTCAAGCCGATCAGCACTGCGCCAGACAGAAGGCCGCGTGACAAACCGTTCATGGGACCTCCACATACGCGCGTGCTATGCACAGACCCCGGTGCTGCATCGCAGCAACGAGCCCCCCGGTGGTGCCCTTGCGGCTGCCGCCCCGTTTTGAGAGACCCCCGCGATGTCTGCCTACTTCGCCACCCATGCCGGTCTGCTCCGCTATGTTGCGCAAGATTTTCAGGACATGGCGCAGAGTGGCGGCACGTCGAGTGGGGATAGCGATCAAGCGGCCCGCTTGCGCGTCTATGCCTCAATCCTGGAGCGGATGGTGAGCGAGTTGATGCCCACCTCGAACCCCCCTCAGCCGGGGCGCTGACCACCAGAGCGGGCAAATAGGCGCGGCCCCTGGGCCGGGCACCTGTCTAGCGCTTGAAGCTTTTCGCCAGCACGTGGATTGATGCCTGATGCACCTTGCCAGCGCGAGTTGGCGGCAAGGGGGCATTGGGGTCAGCCCCCAGCAAATTGGCGATGTCAGCCCCGGTCTTGGGGCGCGGTGTCGGGTCTGGACGCTTGACCGGCAACTCCTGGCCCAGCTTTTCCAGCAACGCATCCAGGACGGAGGTTGGAACCGCCTGCGGTTTGCGGCCCGTCTGGCCCTTCACGATGGTCAAACCATTCTTCTGGACGGTGCTGACCGGTGCGCGCGGCGGTGTGCCACTGGCTTGGCGCACCCGTCCGCCTGCAGCCCCAATCGCCTTCTGGACAGCGTGTGCCAAGATGCCCGGCAGGAACGGCTGGATCAGCGCCCGCAGCAGCCGTTCATCCTTCACACACATATCCTGCAGGGCACGCACGGCCTTGGCCATGTCACCGCGGCCAAGGACCAGCGCTTCTTGAATCTTTGCTTGAACGTCCATACCCGATCCCTTTGCCGCCGCACGAATGGTAACAGGGAAGGGGGGCGTCTGCCCAGTACTCAGGCAGTGCCGCCGACGGTCAATCCATCCAGCAGCAGAGTGGGCTGGCCAACACCGACAGGCACGGACTGACCATCCTTGCCGCAGGTGCCAACGCCAGGGTCGAGGCGGGAATCAGTGCCGATCATCCGCACGCGGGTCAGCGCGTCTGGCCCGTTGCCGATCAAGGTGGCCCCCTTCACGGCGGGTCCCAGCTTGCCGTCCTCGATCAAGTAGGCTTCCGCGGCTGAGAACACGAACTTACCGGACGTGATGTCAACCTGACCGCCGCCGAAGTTAACGGCATAGAGCCCGCGCCCCTTGACCGAGGCGATGATCTCGGCTGGATCATGGGCGCCAGACAGCATGATTGTGTTGGTCATCCGTGGCATTGGCGCATGGGCGTGGGACTGGCGGCGACCATTGCCAGTGGGGCGCATGTTCATCAGCCGGGCGTTCTGGCGATCCTGCAAGTATCCAACCAGAATGCCATCCTCGATCAGGACCGTGCGGCTGGACGGGGTGCCCTCATCATCAATGGTGATCGAGCCGCGGCGGTCGGGCAGGGTGCCATCATCCACCACAGTGACACCGGGAGAGGCGACCCGCTGACCCATCAGGCCCGCGAAGGCAGAGGTGCCCTTGCGGTTGAAGTCCCCCTCCAGCCCATGGCCAATCGCCTCGTGCAGCAGAATGCCCGGCCAGCCGGACCCCAGCACGACGGGCATCTCTCCAGCCGGTGCGGGCACGCTGTCCAGGTTCACCAAGGCCTGACGCAGGGCCTCGTCGACGGTCGCCTGCCACTGTTCCGGCTCCAGATAGCGCTCGAAGGTCAGGCGCCCACCCATGCTGTGGCTGCCGGTTTCCTGGCGGGCACCATCACCCACCATGACCGTGACCGTAAGGCGCACAAGTGGGCGAACGTCCCCTGCGGAACTGCCATCGCCCCGCAGAATCGACACCGCCCGCCATTCCCCCGCGACAGAGGCCATCACCTGACGCACCCGCGGGTCGCGACCCCGCGCGTAGGCGTCGATCTCCGCCAGCAGGGCGACCTTGTGCTCAAACGGAACCAGGGCGATCGGGTTCAGATCGGTGTAGAGGCGGCTGTTGGTGGCCTGCGGTGCGAGCGCCAGACTGCCGCTGTAGCCGCGGGTGACAGCACCAACGGTCTGCCCAGCGCGGCGGATCGCGGCCTCGTCCAAGACCGACGCATGGGCATAGCCCACGGCTTCGCCAGCGACGGCGCGCAATCCAAAACCTTGGGTGACATCGAAGCTGGCGGCCTTCAGTCGTCCATCATCGAAGGACAGACTCTCAGATTGAATATATTCCAGGTACAATTCACCGTCGTCAGCTGCGGCGAGGGATTCCTTCACCAACCCCTCGACAGCGGTGCGATCCAATCCAGCTTGCTGGAAGAACACTTGGTCTGCTATCGCGTGGTTCGCCATGGGGGTGCCTTTGCATTGCGCTGGATCAAACCGGCCGCGCGACATACTGTCGCCGCCGCGTTGGAGCGACTGTCGCCGTTCCGATGCTCCGTTATATCAGCGGCATCGGGGCTGGCGGCAAGAGCCAGCGATCAGACCGCGAGACGCTTTGACGCGGATCGCGGGATAGCGCATCCTTAGCGCAGCTTGGGTGTGTTGAGGTTGTTTGACGCAGCGTCAGCACGCGGATGGCTGGTCCAAGGGACTGGCGGTTTTCAGCGCCGGGGGATTGGTCGGGGGTTCCGGCCTGAAGCTCTGGGCATAGGGTTATTGGGGGTACGGGATGAAGCGGAACGGTTGGATCGCGCTCTGCCTGGCGCCGCTGGCGGTCGCCTTGGTGTGGATGGTGGGCAGTGGGTCTGCGGGCGCAGCCGTGCCCGAGCCGTGGCAATTGGGCTTTCAGCCCGCCGGGTCGCCGATGAAGGCGATGATGAACGACATGCACAACTTGCTGCTGGTGATCATCACCGCGATCAGCCTGTTTGTGCTGGCGTTGCTGCTGTATGTGATCTTCCGCTTCTCGGCGGCTAAGAATCCCAACCCCAGCCGCACCGCACACAACACCACCATCGAGATCATCTGGACCGTGGTGCCGGTGCTGATCCTGATCGTGATTGCGATCCCCTCCTTCCGGCTCTTGTACTTTGCTGACAAGACCCGCGAGGCGGATTTGACCGTCAAGGTCTCCGGCCATCAGTGGTATTGGAGCTACGAGTACCCCGACCATGGGGAATTCAAGTTCGACAGCTACATGGTGCCGACCAACGAGCTGAAGCCCGGTCAGATCCGCCTGCTGGAGGTGGACAACCGGATTGTGCTGCCGGTCGGCCAGAATGTTCGGATCCTCGTCACCGCCGCTGACGTGATGCATTCCTGGTTTGTGCCCGCCCTGGGCGTGCAGATGTACGCGATTCCCGGTCGTACCAACGAAACCTGGGTGCGGATCGACAAGGAAGGCGTCTATTACGGCCAGTGCAACCAGATCTGCGGCGTCAATCACGGCTTCATGCCGATTGCTGTGGAGGCTGTGAGCCGCGAGCGGTTCGCCGCCTGGACCGAGGAAGCCAAGCGCAAGTTTGCCGACGCACCAGCGGCCGCACCCGCACCCACAACGGCGATTGCCGCCACCCCAGCTGCGTCGCCTGAGACGCCGGGCGTGGCTCAGGCGACGCTGGAGCCGGGTGCGCTCACTGTTGCCACCCGCTGACGCTATCGGACGAGATCAAAGGAGCAGGCAATGGGTTATTCAACTGCTGCGGCCGACCATCACGGCCATGATCACGCGCCGACCGGTTGGCGGCGCTGGCTGTTGTCCACCAACCACAAGGACATTGGGACACTGTACATTGTGTTCTCTGTCTTTGCGGCGGTGATCGGGATTGGCTTCTCCGTGTACATGCGCATGGAGCTGCAACAGCCCGGTATGCAGTACATGGCTGATGGTCAGGTGTGGAACGTGTTTACCACGGCCCACGGTCTGATCATGGTGTTCTTCGTGGTTATGCCGACCTTGATTGGCGGCTTCGGCAACTGGTTTGTGCCGATCATGATCGGCGCTCCCGACATGGCATTTCCGCGGCTGAATAACATCAGCTTCTGGCTGATGGTGCCGTCGTTTGGCCTGTTGCTCGCGTCGTCAGTGGTGGGCGAAGGGGCTGGCGTCGGCTGGACCCTGTATCCGCCGCTGGCCAAGACGGGATCCCACCCCGGTCCCTCGATTGATCTGGCGATCCTGTCGCTGCACCTTGCCGGCGCCTCGTCGATCCTGGGTGCCGTGAACTTCATCACCACGATCTTCAACATGCGCGCACCGGGCATGACGTTGCACCGAATGCCGCTGTTTGTGTGGGCGATGCTGGTTACGGCGTTTCTGCTGCTGTTGGCGGTGCCCGTGCTGGGCGGTGCCATCACCATGATGCTGACCGACCGGAACTTCGGCACCAGCTTCTTCGATCCCGCAGGTGGCGGCGATCCGATGCTGTTCTTGCACCTGTTCTGGTTCTTCGGTCACCCCGAAGTGTACATCATGATCCTGCCGGCCTTCGGCATCGTGTCCCACGTGGTGTCGACCTTCAGCCGCAAGCCGGTGTTCGGCTACCTCGGCATGGTCTATGCGATGGTGGCGATTGGTGTGGTCGGCTTCGTCGTGTGGGCGCACCACATGTACACCGTGGGCCTGGATGTTGACACGCGCGCCTACTTCACGGCTGCAACGCTGGTGATCGCGGTGCCAACCGGAGTGAAGATCTTCTCCTGGATCGCCACCATGTGGGGCGGGTCTATTGAGTTCCGCACCCCGATGCTGTTCGCGCTCGGCTTCATCTTCCTGTTCACGGTTGGTGGTGTGACGGGCGTGGTGCTGGCCAATGCGGGTCTCGATAGCGCGCTGCACAACACCTACTACGTGATCGCACACTTCCACTACGTGCTGTCGCTGGGGGCAGTGTTCGCGATCTATGCCGGTATCTATTACTGGATGGGCAAGATGTCGGGACGTCAGATCCCGGAGATGCTGGGCAAGATTCACTTCTGGTGGACCTTCATCGGCGTCAACCTGACCTTCTTCCCGATGCACTTCCTGGGTCTGGCAGGCATGCCCCGCCGCATCCCGGACTATCCAGACGCCTATGCCGGTTGGAACATGGTTGCCAGCTATGGCGCCTATATCTCGGCTGGCAGCTTCGTGTTCTTCCTGTTCGTGCTGTGGCGGACGTTCACAGCGGGTGAGCGGGCGACTGCGAATCCGTGGGGCGAGGGTGCAACGACGCTGGAATGGCAGGTGTCTTCGCCACCGCCGTTCCACACCTTTGACGAGCTGCCGCGCGTCAAAGGCTCGGTTGCCCACTAAGCCGCTGGTGTTGGACAGGAGGACAGACGGTGTCGGATATCGCCGCCAGTGACAGCATGACTGCCGCCCCAATCACGCAGCGGACATTGGATCCGCGCGTGGTTGGTGCGGAACCGCAGGACTTCATCGCCCTGTTGAAGCCGCGGGTGATGTCGTTGGTGGTGTTTACCGGCATTGTCGGCCTCCTGCTCGCCCCCGGTCACGTGCATCCGGTGATCGCCTTTACAGCTGTGCTGGCGATTGCCGTGGGGGCCGGGGCAGCCGGTGCCATCAATATGTGGTATGACCGCGATATCGACGCGGTGATGAGCCGGACGCGTGGCCGCCCGATCCCGGCAGGCCGGGTCAGCGCTGGGGAGGCTCTGGCCTTTGGCTGCACCTTGGCAGCCGCCTCGGTTTTTGTGATGGGGGTTGGCGTCAACTGGGTTGCAGCGGCGGTGCTGGCGCTGTCGATCCTGTTCTACGTGTTCGTCTACACCGTATGGCTGAAACGCCGCACGCCGCAGAACATTGTGATTGGCGGGGCTGCTGGTGCGTTTCCGCCGGTGATTGGCTGGGCGGCAGTGACGGGGACAGTCGACCTCGCCCCGCTGGTGATGTTCGCGCTGATCTTCTTGTGGACTCCGCCGCACTTCTGGGCGTTGGCGTTGTATCGCTGCGGTGACTATGACCGCGCCGGCGTGCCGATGCTGCCAGTGGTGGCCGGGGCTGCTGCAACCAAGCGGCAAATGTTGCTGTACACGGTGGTCCTCGTGCCGGTGACCATGGCGCCGGTGGCGCTGGGCTTTGCCGGTTGGGTGTATGGCGTGCCAGCCTTGGCCCTGGCGCTGGGCTTTGTCGCCATGGCGGTGGCAGTGCTGCGCAGCACGGGGGATCGCTGGCCGCGGGCAATGTTCCGCTTCTCGCTGGCGCACTTGTTCGGCCTGTTCCTGCTGTTGTTGGTGGATGGTGTTCTCTTGCGGGGGATCGCGTGATCATGCAGAGCGTTGAGATGACCCAGGCTGAGCGGGCGGAGTTCTATCGCCGCCGCCGCGGTCGCAACGTCGCCGTCATGCTGGCCTTGCTGGGCCTGACGGCGCTGTTCTTTGCCATCACTGTGGTTCAGGTTGGCCGATGAGCGAGGTTCGCAACCGCAACCGCCGCACCATGCTGGCCTGCCTCGGGTTGGTTGGCACGATGATTGGTGTGTCGTTCGCGGCCGTGCCGCTGTACGACCTGTTTTGCCGGGTGACTGGATTTGGTGGCACCACGCAGGTGGCAACCGCCCTGCCTGCGGCTCCAGTGGAGCGGCGGATCACCGTGCGCTTCGATGCGTCGCTGGCCGATGGCCTGCCCTGGCAGTTCCGCCCTGAGACGCGCAGCGTCACCCTCGCCGTTGGCGAGAACGGGTTGGTCAACTACCTCGCCAGCAATCGCGGGGCAGAGGCGATCGTTGGCACGGCCACCTACAATGTCACGCCCCACAAGGCTGCGATCTACTTCAACAAGCTTGCTTGCTTCTGCTTCACCGAGCAGCCGCTGGCACCGGGCGAGAGCGTCACCATGCCGGTGTCGTTCTTTGTGGATCCCGAGATCGTCAATGATCCGAACCTAGCGGACGTCCACACCATTACCCTGTCCTACACGTTTTTCCGGGCAAAGACGCCGACGGCCTCGGCGGCCGGATCGCGCCAGCCGCCAGGCTAGACAAGACCGAGGAGACCAGAGCATGGCCACTACCACTCACGCCCCCGGTCACGCGGGCGACGCCCACGCCCAAAAGCATCCCTACCATCTGGTTGACCCCAGCCCGTGGCCGCTGATCAGCGCCCTGTCGGGTGGTGTGTTGGCCGTTGGCGCCGTGATGTACATGCACAAGTCTGGCCCCTGGTTGATGGTGGTCGGCCTGTTGGCAGTTGTCGCCTGCATGTACATGTGGTGGCGCGATGTGGTGCGCGAAGCCAAGAAGGGCTACCACAATCCCGTGGTGAACATCGGCCTGCGCTACGGCATGGCCCTGTTCATTGCGTCGGAGGTGATGTTCTTCCTGGCCTTCTTCTGGGCCTATTTCCATTCGGCCCTGTTTCCGCAGCCAGCGACTGGTGGCGTGTGGCCCCCGAAGGGCGTCGTCACCTTCGACCCGTTCCACCTGCCGTTTCTCGGCACTCTGATCTTGCTGCTGTCGGGCTGCACCGTCACCTGGGCGCACCACGCGCTGTTGGAGAAGGATCGCAAGGGCTTGATCCAAGGTCTGGCGCTGACCGTGGCGCTGGGCTTTATCTTCACGCTGCTGCAAGCCTATGAGTATGGCCACGCCGCCTTCGGCTTCCGCGATGGCATTTACTCCTCCACCTTCTACATGGCGACGGGCTTTCACGGCTTTCATGTGATCGTCGGCACGATCTTCCTGGCTGTGTGCTTGGTGCGCGCGATGAGGGGGGATTTCACGCCCGAGAAGCATGTCGGCTTTGAAAGTGCTGCTTGGTATTGGCACTTCGTCGACGTGGTGTGGCTGTTCCTGTTCGTGTCGATCTACTGGTGGGGGGCCGGCCACAGCGCCGGTCATTGAGACACTGCCTGCTGACGCGTCCCTATCCAAGACCGCCGGGATGCCCTCCCGGCGGTCGTTGTTTTGGCCGTCGGTCATCACCCTGGTTGGCGTGGTGCTGACGGTGGTGCTGGGCACCTGGCAGGTGCAGCGGCTCACCTGGAAGCAAGGGCTGATCGAGGCTCGCGCCCGCGCCGTGGCCGCTCCGCCCATCCCTGTGCCTGAGCGCGTCACGCCGGAGCAGGAGTTTGTCCGCACCGCCGTGCGTGGCACCTTTGACCACGCTCGCGAACTGCACCTAACCGGTCGCGCTTATCGCGATCGTCCGGGTCTGCACATCATCACGCCTTTGATCCTGGAGGGCGGCGGGGTGGTGCTGGTCAACCGCGGTTGGGTTCCGAACGCGGCGCGCGACCCCGGCCAGCGGGCAGCCGGACAGAGTGCGGAGCCGGTCACCGTCACGGGACTGATCCGCCTCGGCAGCCAGCGCACCTGGATGCAGCCGGAGAACGAGCCCGCCCGCAACAATTGGTTCTATGTCGATGTGGCCGCTATGGCCCTTGCGACCGGCTATGGCGATGTGCGCCCGTTCTTGATCGATGCTGATGCGACGCCCAACCCCGGTGGCCTGCCGATTGGTGGGCAAACCCGCCTCGATCTGCCGAACAACCACCTGCAGTATGCGCTGACTTGGTATTCGTTTGGCCTGACGCTGGTGGTGATCTATGGGATATGGGTTCGCCGCCGCCTACGGGAGCAAGGATGACCACGCCCCACGCCGCCTACCAAAGCTTGGTTGAGCGTTTCCGCCGGATCGCCCTGTTGGGCGATGCTCAAGCAATCCTGTCCTGGGACAGTGCGACCACCATGCGGCCCGGCAGTGCCGAGGCCCGTGCCGAAGTGGATGCTGCCCTGGCGCTGGAGGTGCATGAGCGTCTCACCGCCCCGGATTTGGGGGAGGTGTTCGCTGCCGTCGACGCAACCACCCTCGACCCTTGGCAGCGCGCCAATCTGGACGGTATGCGGCGGACATGGCTGCACGCGACTGCGGTGCCAGCTGACCTCGTGGAGGCCGCATCGCGCGCTGCCTCCCAATGCGAGCATCGCTGGCGCACCGCGCGGCACGAGAATGATTTTGACGGCTTGGCCCCGCTGCTGCGCACCGTGCTGGCCTCCCAGCGGGAGATCGCAGCGGCGAAGGCAGAGGCTCTTGGTGTCAGCCGCTATGACGCACTGCTGGATCAGTACGAGCCCGGTGGTACCTCAGCGCGCATCGACCAGCTGTTTGACGAGTTGTCCGGCTTCCTGCCTGACTTGATCGCCACGGCACTTGAGCGACAGGCGAGCCGTCCGGCTCCGCTGCCGCTGGACGGGCACTTTCCAGTCGCCGCGCAGCGCGATCTGGGTCAGCGCTTGATGGCGGCGCTGGGCTTTGATTTTGACCGCGGGCGCCTCGATGTCTCGGCCCACCCTTTCTGTGGTGGCACGCCAGACGATCTGCGCCTGACCACCCGGTACAACGAGCAGGACTTCGCGCGCGCGCTGATGGGCACCCTGCACGAAACCGGGCACGCCCTCTACGAAGCCGGGCTCCCAGCTGAGTGGCGGCACCAGCCCGTCGGTACTGCGCGCGGCATGAGCATTCACGAAAGCCAGTCGCTGTTTGTTGAGATGCAGCTGTGCCGCAGCCTTGCGTTTCAGCACTTCCTCGCACCGCTGGTGCGCGAGGCGTTTGGGGTCGACGGTCCGGCCTGGACACCAGAGAATCTGTACGCTGTTGGCACACGGGTGCAGCGGTCGCTGATCCGCGTCGATGCCGATGAGTGCACCTATCCAGCCCATGTGCTGCTGCGCTACCGGCTGGAGCGCCAGATGATCGATGGCGCGCTGGACGTGGCAGACTTGCCAGACGCATGGGCGGAAGGCATGCGCCGCTTGATCGGCATTACGCCCCCCGATCACAAGGATGGCTGCTTGCAGGATATCCACTGGCCATCGGGTGCCTTTGGCTATTTTCCCACCTACACCTTGGGTGCGATGACGGCTGCCCAGTTGCGCGAGGCGGTGGACCAGGCAATCCCAGACTTGGAGTCGCAGTTGGCCGCAGGTCACTTTGCACCCGTGGTCTCGTGGTTGCGGGACGCCATCCATCATCGCGCCAGCAGCCTGCCAACCGATGCGCTGCTGACCCACGCGACGGGCAGACCGCTCGACGTCGCGGCCTATCGCCGTCATCTTGAGCGGCGCTATCTTGGTTAGTTGCCGCTGCTGTCGGCCTGCCCCCTAACGAAAGTGAGTTTTGCCAGTGCGTTACGTTTCAACCCGCGGTGCCGCCCCGGTCTTGAGCTTTGACGATGTGGTATTGACGGGGCTCGCCCGTGACGGCGGCCTGTATGTGCCAGAAACCATGCCCCGCTGGTCCGAGGCGGAGTGGGCCAGTCTGGCAGGGTTGAGCTATGCCGAGATCGCGGTCAGGGTGCTGAAGCCCTTTGTCGGCGACACCATCTCCCAAGCGGATTTAGCGGCGATGGTGCACGACACCTATCGTAACTTTCGCCATCCGGCCGTCGCACCCTTGAAGCAGTTGGGCAGCAATGACTGGCTGCTGGAGCTGTTTCACGGGCCGACCATTGCGTTCAAGGATTATGCCCTGCAGTTGCTGGGGCGGCTGTTCGACCATGTCCTCACCCGCCGCGGCCAGCGCATGGCGGTGCTGGGTGCGACCTCGGGCGATACGGGCTCGGCTGCGATCGAGGCCTGTAAGGACCGCAGCGCAGTGGACATCTTCATCCTGTTCCCCCATGGGCGGGTCAGCGATGTGCAGCGGCGGCAGATGACCACAGTCGCCTCGGCCAATGTTCACGCCATCGCAGTCGAGGGGACTTTTGACGATTGCCAGGACCTTGTGAAGGCGTGCTTTGGTGATCTGGCGTTTCGGGATGAGGTTGGCCTAGGTGCCGTCAATTCCATCAACTGGGCGCGCATTGTGGCCCAGACGGTGTACTACGTTGTGGCAGCGGTTGCCGTTGGCGCGCCGTCGCGCTCTGTCTCTTTCGCGGTGCCGACAGGTAATTTTGGCAATGTTTACGCCGCCACTGTGGCGCGGGCGATGGGATTGCCGATTGATCGCTTGGTCATTGGGTCCAACCGCAATGATATCCTGACCCGGCTGTTTACCACGGGCGTGATGGAGATCGGTGCCGTGGAACCCAGCCTGTCCCCGTCGATGGACATCCAGGTCTCCTCCAATCTGGAGCGGTATTTGTTTGAGTTGATGGGGCGTGACGGCACTAGGATTGCCGAGGCGATGCACGGGTTCCGGACGACAGGCCGTTTTGCGCTGCCAGCGGACTTGCTCGCCACTGCCCAGCGGTTGTTCTCGGCCCATCGGGTGGATGACCAGGGCACGCTCGCGACCATGGCACGGGTTCACGACCAGACGGGGGAGCTTCTGGATCCCCACACCGCTGTCGGCGTTGCTGCCAGCTTGGCGCATCGGGGTGATCCGCGCGTGCCGATGATCAGCCTTGCCTGCGCGCATCCGGCGAAGTTCGTGGATGCCGCGGTGCAAGCCATCGGGACCCCAGCCCCGCTTCCGCGCCACCTCAGCGGCCTGATGGCGGCGGAGGAGCGCATGACGGTGCTGCCCAACAGCGTCGCCGCCGTGCAATCCTTGATGCGCGGGGCACTTGCCCGATGAGCGTGACTGTCACCCGCCTGCCGTCGGGCCTGACGGTCGCCACCGACACCATGACATCGGTCGAGACCGCCTCGGTTGGGGTCTGGGTTGGCGTGGGCACCCGTGATGAGCCAGCTGGCGCCGATGGCATCGCGCACCTGCTGGAG
The DNA here is from genome assembly GCA_004292755.1 of Alphaproteobacteria bacterium. Lineage (GTDB taxonomy): Bacteria > Pseudomonadota > Alphaproteobacteria > Elsterales > Elsteraceae > RDXE01. The sequence continues at coordinate 7,974 of RDXE01000076.1, read as the reverse complement.
CATATGGCGTTCAAAGGCACGACGCGGCGTAGCGCCCGCGCCATTGCCGAGGCGATTGAGGATGTTGGCGGCCACCTGAACGCCTATACTGGGCGGGAGCAGACCGCCTACTACGCAAAGGTACTGGCGGACGATACCAGCCTCGCCCTCGATATCGTGGCGGACATCCTGCAGAACTCCGTTTTCGATCCGGAGGAACTGGAGCGCGAGCGCCACGTGGTCCTACAGGAAATCGGGCAGGCGGAGGATACGCCGGACGACATCGTGTTCGACCGGTTCCAACTGGCAGCCTATCCCGATCAGCCGCTGGGCAAGCCGGTGCTGGGCGATCCTGACGTGGTGGCTCGCCTGGGGCGGGATGATCTCATCCAGTATCTCAGCAGCCATTATGGCCCGACCCAGATGGTGGCCGTTGCAGCCGGACGGGTGGACCACCAGCGTTTTCTGGACGAAGTGTCCACCGCCTTCGCGGACCTGCCAGCCCGTGCTGGGGCGGCCGGGGCAGCGGCGCAGTACCAAGGTGGTGTGCTGCACGAGGATCGCGATCTGGAACAAGTTCACGCTGTGCTGGGCTTTCCAGCCGGATCGGTCACCGATCCGGACTATTACGCCTGGTCCGTCTATTCGACGATCCTGGGCGGCGGCATGTCCTCTCGGCTGTTCCAGGAAGTGCGGGAAAAGCGCGGACTGGCCTATTCGATCTATTCCTTCGGGGCCAGTTACCGCGATGGCGGCACGCTTGGCATTTATGTCGGCACCGATCCGAAGGATTTGGCAGAGGTGTTGGAGGTTACCTGCACCGAACTCGCTCTTCTGGGCGATGTGGTCTCTGAGGTGGAATTGCGTCGGGCCAAGGCGCAGCTGCGCGCAGGCACGCTGATGGGGCGCGAGGGCACCTCGCACCGGGCCGAAGCTTTGGCGCAGCAATTGATGGTGTTCGGCCGTGTGGTGCCGCTGGCCGAGCAGATGGAGCGGTTGGAGGCCGTGACGGCAGCCGACATTGCCCGGCTCGCCCGCTCGATCCGCGGCACGGTCCCAACTGTGGCCACAGTCGGTCCGCTGGCGGGTGTTGATCCGCAGGCGGTGATCCGGCGCACCCTCGGCTGACAGAGGTGCAGCGGTGGTCGTGCTGTTCTCCGAACCGCTGCCCGACCTGCTGCTGACGGCCCCGCGCCTTGTGCTGCGTCCGCCCCAACGGGCGGACTATCGGGATTGGGCGATACTGCGTGGCCAATCCCGCGCCTTCTTGGAGCCGTGGGAGCCGCTCTGGCCCAGTGACGCCCTCTCCCGCACCTGCTACCGCCGCCGTTTGAAGCGGGCTGCCGAGGATTGGCGGGAGGATGCCGGTTACGCCTTCCACTTGATCCGGCGCGAGGATCAAGCCCTGCTGGGCGCCTTAACCTTCACCAATGTCCGCCGCGGCGTCGCCCAAGCCGCCAGCGTCGGCTACTGGATTGGCGAGCCGCATGCCCGCCAAGGCTACATGCGCGAGGCCCTGCGCACGGCCCTCGACTTCGCCTTCGCAGACCTTGGTCTGCATCGGGTGGAGGCCGCCTGCCTGCCGCGCAACACTGCCTCCGCTGGTCTTCTGGACCGCTGCGGCTTCCAGCGCGAAGGGATTGCCCGCAAATACCTGAAGATCGCAGGCCGCTGGGAGGACCACCTGCTGTTCGCCATCCTGCGGGAGGATGCGGGGCGCTAACCAGGGGGCTGGGTCAGACCAGATCGCGGTCGGGAGGAACCCTCTCACCGCCTCAAAATCCGCAAAAACAAGGACTGAGAGTGGGCTGAGGGAGCATCGCGAACCCAAGCCGGTCTAGCGCCGAACCGTCGCCTCGGCCAGGGCGCGGCGGTCGGCTTCCAGGGTCGCGTAGTCATCTGCGCGTAAGGCGGCCAGCGTGTCGTCGATGATCGCGCGCTCCAGACCAGTGAGGGCGAGCATGTGCTCGCCCAGGGTGAGCGATGCTTCCACGGTTTCAGCGACAGCCTCGGTGGCGCCAAGCATGCGCAGATTGGCGCCGTGGGCACTGTCGCGTGCGCGGGCCAGGATCGGAAGGTCAGGGCGCAGGGTGTGCAGGGCTGTGACAGCGTGATCGACTAGGCGCGGTGCATCCAGCGTGATGACAGCCATGCGTGCCCGCTCGATCCCCGCGGCGCGCAGCACATCAATCCGGCTTGCGTCGCCAAAATAGACTGGACGACCGAGGGCGCGCGCGGCCAGCACGCGCTGCACGTCCAAGTCCAGCGCCAGCCAGCGGATGCCCTGGCGGGTCAGCACCGTGCCGATGGTCTGACCCACGCGACCATAGCCCGCCACCACCACATGATCGACCAGATGCGCCCCTTCCTCGGCGACTGATGGCGTCGGCTCTTGGGTGCGCACGCGGATGGTGGTGGACAGCCGCGCCGCGAGGGAGGCCAGCAGCGGCGTGACGGCAATGCTGGCGACCACAGCCGCGACCAGCACCTGCTGGCTCACGGGGTCAATCAAGCCCTCTCGGAGGGATTGAGCCAACACGACAAAGGCAAATTCCCCGCCCTGGGCCAGCAGCAACCCGCTGCGCACCGCAACATGCCAGGGCAGACCCCACAGACGAATCAAACCGATCAGCACTGCGGCCTTCACCACCAGCAGCCCAAGCGTGGTCCCCAGCACCACCTCTGGCTTTGCGAGCAGCATGCCAAGGTCGATGGTCATGCCGACCGTCATGAAGAACAGGCCCAGCAGCAAGCCGCGGAAGGGCTGGATGTCGGCTTCGATCTGGTGGCGGTAGGCCGTGCCTGCCAACAGGATGCCCGCCAAGAACGCCCCCAGCGCCATCGACATGCCTGCCTCAGCCGTGGCGTAACCAAGGCCCAACAGCAATAACAACGCAGCGGCAGTGAACGCCTCGGCATTCTGGGTGCTGGCGATCAATTGAAACATCGGTCGCACGATGTACCGCCCACTGACGGCGATCAGCGCCAGCACAGCGGCGGCTTTGACCGAGGCCAGGGCCAGCGCCGTCATCAGCCCATCGCCACCGTGCGTCAACAGCGGTACCAACACCAGCAGCGGCACCACCGCCAAGTCTTGAAACAACAAGACCGCGACCGAGACCCGGCCAAACCGTGCCGCCGCTTCGCCGCGCTCGGTCAGCAGCTGCAGCACCGTCGCGGTGGAAGACAGTGCCAGGGTGCCTCCAATCACCACGGCTGCCGCCGCTGGCTGACCCGCCAAGGCAGCCAAGCCAGCGATCACCGCGGCACTGATCAGCACCTGTGCCGTGCCCAAGCCAAAAATCCAATGGCGCATGGTGCGCAGACGCTGGATTGGCAACTCCAGGCCGATGGCAAACAGCATGAACACCACGCCGAACTCGGCAAAGTGCTCAACCTTCGTCAAATCGGAGATGACACCCAAGCCAAACGGCCCAATCACCAACCCCGCCGCCAGATAGGCGAGGATGGAGGAGATGCCCGCGCGATGAAACACCAACACCGCCGCCATCGCCGCAACGAGGACCAGCAGGAGATCGGCTAGGTAGTGATGAACCATCGGCGCCCGAACTCTCGCATCGACAACAAGCCGTTTAAAATGCCCGCCTGAACCATGCGAGGTCTACCTGCCATCTTCAATAATTGTCCTGAACCGCAGGTGGCTTGCAAAGATCGATCTGCCCCCTCGACAAGGAGCTCAAGTGGGAGGACGCGATCCAACGCGCTCGCTCCGCTCAAAACTGCGGGGCGTGATCCTGGGGGCGCCAAGTGCTCATCGGTCGGGACTGTGTGCGGCGGTCGAGCAGGGTGCCCGGGGTTGCGCCAGTTGGGCGGTCGTCACGCCACACCGGAGTGCCGTGGACGAACACAGTGTGAATGCCCTCGGCCGGTTCCTCGGGCGAGTCGAAGGTGGCCCGGTCGCGGATCGTGGTCGGATCGAACAGTACAAGGTCAGCAGCGGCGCCGACGGCGATGCGTCCGCGATCCTTCAAACCAAACCGCTCTGCCGTCAGGCCAGTCATGCGGTGGACAGCGGTTTCCAGGTCAAACAGTCCGACATCTCGGACATAGTGGCCCAACACGCGCGGGAAGGTGCCCCAGAGCCGCGGATGCGGGCGCCCGGTTGGCATCCACAAGCCGTCAGAGCCAACCATCGCCAGACGATGGGACAGGATCGCCCGGACATCGCCCTCATCCATGGAGAAATAGATCGCACCGGCTGGCACCAGACGCGTCACTGCGGCCTCGACCGTGACACCCCAACGGGCGGCAATCACAGCAAGATCCTCGCCAGCACAGTCGGGGTGCGGGTCCGACCAAGTGACGATGGTGCGCTCCGCCATCGCAACCCGATGTGCCTCCAGCACGGTGGAGGAGGCCGGATAAGGATACATATCGAAGCCAAGCGGCTGGCGCGCGGCCAATTGTTCAATCAGCGGCAGGCTGGCAGTGCTTCCCCCAAAATGGGGACGCCCGGCAAGCTTGTGGTGGGAGATAATGGCTGCCACGCCAGCTGCCCGACCGACCTCGGCCGTCTCTTCAATGCTGGCAAGGATCGCGGCCCCCTCATCACGCATGTGAGTGGTGTAGACGCCGTGGTAGCGCGCCACAACCTGGGCCAGGGCAATCACCTCGGCCGTGGGGGCGGCCTGGTTGGGCTTGTAGGCCAGACCTGTGGATAGACCGAGCGCCCCCTCGGCCAGCGCTGCATCCAGTCGGGCGGCCATGTGGGCGATTTCACGCTCGTTGGCAGGCCGGTCCGTGCGGTCCATCGCCTCGACCCGTAAGGTCATGTGCCCAACCAACGCAGCAACATGCACAGCGGGTGGTGTGGCGGCGAGGGCGGCCGCATAGTCGCGAAACTGGGCAAACCGATAGCGCCCAGCACCACCAAACAAATCGAGCGGCGGTGGTGCTGGCTCCGGGCAGTGCCGCATCGGTGCGAGGCTGATCCCGCAGTTTCCGGTGACCACGGTGGTCACGCCCTGGCTGGTCTTGCAGGCCAGGGTTCGGTCGGCCAGGACGGCCTCATCATCATGGGTGTGACAGTCAATAAAGCCAGGGGCGAGCACCAAGCCATCAGCATCGATGGTGTGGTCGTCCCGGCTCAGCTGACCAATCTCCGCAATGCGGCCATCGGTGATGCGAACATCAGTGCGAATTCGGGCGCTGCCCGTGCCATCGATAACCGTGGCGCCGCGGATCAGCACGTCACATCCGCGACAGCATGGCGTTGATGCCTTCAATCGCCGCGATGGCGCCGCCCAAAATCACCAGCAACAAAAGTCCCATCGCCCAATAGGGCATGCCAGTGGACTTCGGCTTTGCAACTGCGGCGGTTGGCTCTGGCGCTGGCGTGGCAGCAGCCGGGGTTGGCGCCTTCTCCTCCTCAATCATCAAGGAGCCATACTTTGGATTGCGCTGTGTCATGCGCACAAAGGACTCAGCCTCTTCCTTCTTTCCGAAGGTTTTTAAGACTTCCACCGACCCTTTGCTACGCGCCAACACCTTGTAGCGTGGCATGGTATCCTCTCTTCGCGAGCAGCCCACGTGGCGGCGTGGGCTTGGTGCCAGGACAGGGGCTGCGGATCAGGAGCGACCGCCGACGCTCATGCGCACCAGTTTCGCGCCCACTTCCACCAGATGTTCATCCAGTTGAGTGGCAAATACCTCCGAGCGCGCGGCGTCGGTGGCGATCAATTGAGACGCTGCGACCAAACCCGCCGACCGCTCAATCGTCTGTTTCAAATCCACAAGGTTGGCGTTGAGTGTGCGCAATTCCTGCATCAACTCTTCGGCTAGCCGGTCGTCCATGCGTCCCCTCCGATCTCCAGGTCGCCGCGGCAGAGGAACCACACCGGATGCGCCCTTGTCCATGGGCCACATGGTGCGGCGTCCTGCGCTGCCGCCCCTAGAGGTATTCACCAACCGTAAACGCACTGGCGACGGGCAGGGAGCCTCCGACCAAACGGATCAGCATATCAGGTCCCGCACTGCCACCGACTGCACCGTCATTGATAAACAAATAGACGTTACCGGCCAGCGCTCCGCCACTGATGGTCACGCTGCGGGTTTGAACGATGCTGTTGGTGGAGCCTGGGGTGCCGCTGAACAAGCCCAGCACGTCGGCCATACCGTTTGCGGGGCCTGCGGTGACGGCGCCCACGGTGAAGGTGGTGGACGCGGACAGCGAGAGGTTAAGCGAGGAGGGGCCAAGCCGAATCGTGTCGGATGCCTCCAGCCCCACGATAACGTCTGGTGCCGCGCCAATAATAGCGTTGGTACCAGCGGGGAAGACGAAGACGTCCCCATCGGCTCCGCCGTCCAACGTGTCAGCGCCCATGCCTGCGACCAGGGTATCGGCTCCAGCCGAGCCAAATAGGCTATCAGATGTACCGTTGATGGTTTCGTTGGCGGCGCCCGCCGCGCCCACGCCAATCTGCCCAAAGATGAAATCGGCAGCCGTCAGCTTGGTGGCGGTGATGACATCGAACCCGATCGACGGGGCGCTGACCAGCCGGTAGCTCCACCCATTTGTTGCAGGGGTTGCGGTCATCTCCGCCTCGAAGCTGGCAAAATCAACGATTGAGCCGCTGATCGCGCGAACATTGATGCGATCCACGCCCGAGACGAAGTCGGTGATCAGATCGACGCCCGTGGTGTCCAACACAAACACGTCTTGGCCAGCATCGCCCCACACGGTGTTCTGGCCGCTCCCGGCGACTAGGATGTCGCCATCCGCCCCGCCGACCAGCATGTCATTGCCTGCGCCGCCCAGCAAAAGGTCGCGCCCCGCCTCACCAATCAAGATATCACTGCCAGGACCAGCATCAAACCGTTGGGAGCCGGGGCCGCCATAGAGCAAGTCACTGTTGGAGCCGGTAACGACAGTGGTTGCTGTGCCATGAACAAAGGCTGTGACGCTTCCAGACGAACCGCCAAGGCTGATCACCGTCGGCGCAACCGCCGTGGTGGCGACCACGACAATATTGGCCGAACTGCCACCCGTGATGGTATCGCCATCGGCGAAGATGGTGGCGTTCGGGTTACCCGAGACGCTGATCAGCATGGAGCCTGTATCCAATCCACCATTGGACACAACGCTCGTAAAGTTACCACCCCCCAGCGTAACCTCGTCGCTGCCAGCCCCGCCCCAAATGGTGTTCACGCTGGTGCCAGCGCCGATGGTGATTGTGTCGTTACCGCTGCCGAGCAGCAGTCGACTGATACCGTCATTTGGCAGGATCACAGACGTGGCAACGTTGTCGGTGGTGATCCGGTGGATCGAGGTAAGCCCCAGCACACCATTCAAGTTGAAGGCACCGCCGCCGGTTAGATGCAACGTATCGGAGCCACCGGCACCCACCACGCGTTCGCCTGCCCCCAAGGTTCCCGTGGCAGCCGTGAAGGTATCATTGCCAGCAGTGCCAGTGATGGTCTCGGCACCTGTTGCGGTAAACACCAGGGAGGGGCCAGCAACATAACTGATCATGCCGCCGGTCGCGCTGAAATTACTGCCGCTGAACCCGCCACTGCTGAGGTTGATCGTGGCATCAGCGGTGCTGTCACCACTGGTCTCCAAGTAAAGTTTGTTGCCTGCGGTATCGACACGGATCGAGAAGGCTGTCATCCCAGTTGACGACCCAGTGCCCGCCATCACACCGCCGGTGAAGGCGTGTGAGGTGATCTGGATCACATCGCCACTGCCGAAGTCACTGATCGTCAAATTGTCCAAGTCGGAGGCAGTACCAAACACAGTGTCCGCACCACCGCCCATGGTAACAAAGTCACCGGTGCCGCCGAGCATCGGGTAAAGCTTGTCATCGCCCGCACCGCCATTTAGCGAGTCGCCGGATTGAGCGCGACCATACAGTTCATCATTGCCAGCGCCGCCCGTAATACCAACGCGGACCGGGGAGGCGCCGGTCATAATCACGCGGTTGCTGCCGGTCAGTGCTGACGCATCAAACGTCACCGGCACAGCGCTGATGTTCG
>RDXE01000013.1 GCA_004292755.1 Alphaproteobacteria bacterium | reverse complement strand
CCCACCCGTCGAAATCGTCACGCGGAGGCTGGTCACTGGCACAGCCCCCTCCCCCTCTCCCACCCGCTCGACTGCGGTGGCGAGCACAGGCACGCGCGTCAGAATGGCGATCCGGGTTCCAATGGACGGGTTCGGGTCTGGCACCACCACAAGGTTTGGCAACACAGATGTGAGAGCCAGCAGACTCGTTGCGGGCATGCCTGGCGCTTCTTGGAGGGCCAGCAAATCGACCTGCTCACGCGCTACCAGTGCCGCCACTCCCTCTAGATCCGCCTCGACCCCTTGCAGGTTGAAGGTCATCACCCGCAGAAGCACCGGACCAGACTGGGGACGGACCAGCAGCGATGGCACCACGAGCGTCAACACGAGAAGGACGGTCGCGACTGCAGTCAGCGCAATGAACCAGCGCCGACACACCACCGCCACGATACCCAGGAGCACGGCGGCTAGCCCAGCAGGCACCGCCAGATGCACCAGCACCTGTCCCGTCAGGGCGTCGAGGGCGAGCATTGCTGCGCCGACGCTCACCATAAGCCAACGCAACATCATTCTTTGGTCTGTTCCGCCCGCAACAGAGCGACGCCGCTCAACACCACCACGCCCGCCCCGACCAGCGTTGTCACGTCCGGCCAATCGGCAAAAACCACGATGCCATTGAGCACCGCCCACAGCAACGAGGCGTAGGAGAACGGAGCAACCAGCGCCGTGGGTCCGATGTGATAGGCGCGCGTCATCCAATACTGTCCCAGACCACCGGCCACACCCATGCCGATGAAGATCAGCAGGTCGGGCCAACTCGGGGTGACCCAGGCAAACGGCAGGGTTAGCCCGAAGGCGACCGTGCAGCTGGTCAAGTTATAAAAGACGATCGTGGAATCACGCTCGGTCCGGGCCAGTTGGCGCGTTGTGATAATCGCGAAGGCATAGGCGAGGGAGCCAACCAGGGCGATGCCTGCACCCAGGCCGACGAACCCGGAATCCAACCCTGGCCGGGCAACGATCAGAACGCCAAGGAACCCGACGATCACCGCAGTCCACCGAGCGGTGCCAACAACTTCCCGCAGGACCAGAGCCGACAGGGCGACAATGAACAACGGACCCGTGAAGTTGATGGTGGTCAACTCCGCCAGCGGCATCATGCCGAGGGCAACGAAGTGCCCCCCCATCGCGACGATGCCCAGACTGCCCCGGCGCAGGTGCCCGCCGAGGCGATGGGTTTTCAACGTGGTAAAGCCACCAGCACGGTGGATCACGATGGCAAGCGGCAGCAGGGCAAAGAGGCTGCGGAAGAACACGATCTCGCCGACCGGGTAATCATCCGCAAGCCATTTGCCTGCCACGCTCATCCAACTGAATGCGAACGATGCCGCCAGCATCGCAACGATGCCTGCAGCGGGAGAGCCCGGTGCCATCCGCCGACCCTAAAGGCAGGTGGATGGCTTGCCTAGGGCGAAATGTCGCAACCCCAGTGGTGGTTCTACGCCGCGAGCTTGGACAGGTCGACGACGGGGAAGTCAACTTCGGTCGCCACCGCCAAGTTGAAGTAGTTGGTGAAGATGTTCAAGGCGACGTGGGCGATCAGCTCCACGATGGCGGCATCGCTGTAACCGGCCGCGCGCACCACTTCGATGTCGCGTGCATCCAGGCGGCCACGCTTGGCAACCACGGCGCGCGCAAACACCAGCGCTGCCTTCACCTTGGGGTCGGCGCTGTTGCCCAGCAGGTTGGCCTTCGCCTCCTCAGGCGACAAGCCCATCTGGGCGCCGATCGCGGTGTGGGCGGACGCACAATAGGTGCAGGCGTTCACACCGGCGACTGCCAGCGCCACCTGCTCGCGCAGCTTGCGATCCAGCACGCCGCCACCCAGGGCGCCAGCGAGACCAAGATAGCCACCGAGCGCTGCAGGCGCGTGGGCCATCACCTTCATCATGTTTGGCGTTACGCCAAAGCTTGATTGAACCTGATCCAACAGGGTCTTGGCTTTGCCGGTGGCGGTGGCGGGGTCAACTGGGCGGATGGTGCTCATGTCTGATCTCCTTGTGATACCTACCTAGCGATAGGTCGGTGAAGGGACGATCCCACTTCCCTCGTGGCCCGTCAAGAGCTATCTATCACTTGATAGGGAGAGACCGATGCCAGCCACCGACCAGCCGAAACCCCGCACCACCCACGACCGCCTTCTGGACGTCGCGGAGCACTACATCCGTCAGGTTGGCTTCCACGCCTTCTCATTCCGCGATCTGGCGACCGAGACCGGAATCAAAAGCGCCAGTGTGCATCACCATTTCCCAACCAAGGCAGCGCTTGGTGTGGCCCTGGTGCAGCGCTACCGGCAGCGCATCTTGGCGGCGTTAGAACCGCTCGACGACCAGCCGCCAAGCACTGCGCTTGCCGCGCTGATCGCAGCCCATCGCACCACGCTGACCACCTTGGATGGATTGTGCATAGCAGGCATGCTGGGTGCTGAGGAGGCGAGCCTGCCCCCTGAAGTGGCAAGCGAAACACGCCCGACCCATCGGCGGAGGCGCGCCGTCTGCTGGCCGCCATCCACGGCGCGATGATCCTCGCCCGCAGCCTGGATGACCCAACAGTGTACGACACAGTGGTCGCGCCATGGTTGGGGAAAGACGCTGACGCGCCGTCGCTGCGAGCCTAACTCGCGTATCGTGGGAGGGTATGTCGCGGCGGGAACCGCACAATCGCCCGCGAACGGACGGCTACCCTCCTGGAGCCAGCCGATCACAGCTGCTTGGAGAGTGATCGCACCTAGGATCAGAGATCACAGCTGCGACCGAAACTGCTATCATCGATAGCATGGCTGCCACTGCACTCCTCTTCTCCGCGATTGAGATTGCTGGTCTATCCTATGCACTGACACCCGCCTTGCTGCCGCTGTTGGCCGAAGGCACACCGCTGCGGTTGGAGCGGGAGCCAACCAACGCCTACGACGAGCGCGCCGTTGCCGTGTTCCTGGTCGATGGTCCGCGGATCGGCTATCTGCCACGGCGGGTAAATGCGCAAGTGGCCGCCCTCTTGGACGCAGGCGACAGCATCGCTGGGGAAATCCTGTCGATCGGCCAACACACCCGGGAGACACGGCTGATTGGCGATGGGCGGCTCTATGCCCAGCGCATCAAGCTGGCACCCTTGGCGGACGATCCCGACGACGGCACGCCGCGGGCGCGCGTCACCCGCATTGATGCCCTGATGCGGGTGTGGCGGGTGGGAGATGGGGAGGAGGCAGCACCACCGCGCTGGGACGTGATTCCCGACCAGCCCGATTGGCAGCGCCTGACCCGCCGCTTCCCCCTCAATGCCGAAGACTGCCTGGACCCAAACCCTTTGTGGACCCTTCTCCCCGGCACCCTGCTGCCGATGTGTGAGCTGCCGCCAACGGTTGATGTCCCATCCCCGTCCCTGGCGATCGCCACCCCGGACGGAACGCCCCTCGTCCGCCTGGAAAGCCCCCTGGCTGAAGCGATTGCCGCAGTCTTGGCCGAGGACAGAGCGGTGATTGCCGTGGTACTCGCCGTTGGAGCACCACCCACTCAAATGCCGAGCGTGATGCTGGAGATTTGGGCTGCCCGGGCCGGGGCGAACCCAGCTCTGCCAGACCGTGCACGGGCGTTGATGTCCGGTCCCGTCGATCCACGCACCGCTGAGGAGGCAGCACCCCGGCACCGGGCTGAGCCGATGGAGCCCCGCCTCCCCCATCTGCCCATCGTGGCCGCCCGACCGAAAGATGCACCCTTCTGGGTGCGTGTCACCTCTGGAACGGCGCGGATCGGCTGTCCCCAGGGCACCTGGGAGGCAACCGTGGTCCGCCGGGGCGAGCCGTGCCATTGGTACCGGCAACAGATCGCACTGATAAAGTTCGACCGAGTGTCAGCCCTCGGGCAACCCGCGCCAGAGCTTCGCCTGGTCGATCTGACCGCACTGGGAGAGCATTGGTCGCCCGCAGCGACGGCGTTTGACGCCTTGGCGGCTTCGGCCAGCGCTGTCGTCACGATTGATTGGCCGGACGGCCGGTTTGACCGGACCCAGGTCCTGGCCGATCTGGCTTGCCGGGCTCGGAACGCTGGTCGGGTGCGTCTGAGAGGCAAGCCTACCACCACTCCGCCCAATCCACTCGGGGCCACGCTGAGCCAAGCCCTCAATCAAATGGGCATCCCCTGGCTGACGCCTGATCCAAGTCTGGGCCAGTGGCGCGATGACGAAGAAGGCCACCTGCACATTTTCTTCGATCCGGACCATGAGCGTGAACCATGGCGCGATGAACGGGAGATGAAGTACAGCCCCGGTGTCGAGCCGCCGTTGCCCGCCCTGCTGATACCATTGACCGACCGACGGTTGACCCGGACCATCCGCACTTGCGGCTTTGCGGGACCGCTGCTGCTGCCCGAGAGTGTCCGGCACCTCACCCGTGGCGACACCGTGATGCTGTACGAGCCACCCCCCATCGATGCCGTCCGCACCATCGGGCGCTTGGCAGACGGCGCGCACATCGACGGGGGGCCTTTCCTCTGGCTGACAGTCGACGAACGGACGGTCCTGCCTCAGCCGATCCCCCGTGGCGCCCTGCCGTTGTCAGCCCTTCGCCGCCCCCGGTTGATCGCTGAACCCGATGAGAGCGCGGAGATGACCCTCGCCGATCTGGCGGCCCTGCCGTTCGAGGCGTGGCCCTGGCGGTGACCCGCTACCGGCGCTGCACTGTATAGCCTGCCGCCACCAGCCGCTCGGTCAGTCGGGTGCCGTGGGCGCGGTCCATCACTTCGATGGTGACGTCCAGGCCTGCGGCTTTGGCGGTCCCAGCGGCGAACAGGCGCTCGTGCTGCACTTCCAGGATATTGCCGCCATCGGCGCCGATCAGGCGGGCAACGTCGGCCAGAGCGCCGGGGCGGTCGGTGATGCCAATCGACAGCCGCAGAATGCGACCGTCGCGTACCATCGCGCGCATCAGGATGGAGGCGAGCATCCGGCTGTCGATGTTGCCACCGCACAGGATCAAGCCGACCTTACGACCGCGAAACTGCTCACCATGCACCAGCAGGGCTGCAAGACCAGCAGCTCCGGCGCCTTCGACGATGGTCTTTTCCACCTCCACCAGCAGCGCGATCGCGCGCTCGATATCGGCGTCGGAAACGGTCAGGACCTGCTTCACCCGTTCCTGAATGATGGCGAAAGGAACCGCGCCGATATCGCGCACGGCAATGCCCTCGGCGATGGTTGCGCCACCGACGGATATCTCCTGGCCGGCGAGGCGCTGGGCACAGGCGGCGAAGCTGTCCACTTCGACGCCAACCACCTCCAGCCCCGGCTTGACCGACTGCCCAGCCAGCGCCGCCCCAGCGATCAAGCCACCGCCGCCAACGGGGATCACCAGCGTGTCGATCTCGGGAGCCGCCTCCAGCATCTCGAACGCCACCGTGCCCTGTCCTGCGACAATCCAGGGGTCGTCGTACGGATGCACGAACACCAACCCCTCGGCAGCGGCGCGCAGGCGGGCTTCCACGGCACTCTCCGCCAGGGTTTCTCCGGCCAGCACCACCTCCGCCCCATGATCGCGGGTGCGCTGAACTTTGCTGAACGGCGTGAAGGCGGGCATCACGATCACGGCGCGAATGCCGAGACGCTTGGCATGGTAGGCGACGGCCTGGGCGTGGTTGCCAGCCGACATGGCAATCACACCGGCCGCCCGCTCGGCTGCCGTCAGGCGTGACAGCTTGGCAACCGCACCACGCTCCTTGAACGCACCAATGAACTGGTGGTTCTCAAACTTCAGCCACACCTCGGCGCCGCAAATCTCGGACAAGGTGTGTGACTTCAGGCACGGCGTGGCTGCAGTGGCGGCTGCCACCTCCGCCCGCACCGCGGCAACATCGGCAGCAGTGGGCAACAGCGTCATGATGGTGTCCCCCCGGACAAGAGGCGCCAGATTCGCGTGTGGCGCTCAGTTTTATCTTCCAGATCAAGGCTGGTCGGCACGACATAGTCAGCCATCGCAGCCAGACCATCGGTTGGGCGATAGGCCCGACCGGGATCGGCCAGCAGCACCAGCCGCCCTGCCGCAGCCGCAGGTCGCGCCCAGGCCAGCACCGCCTCCGCCAAGGCCCGCTCGTAGCACATGTCGCCGATCAACAAGACGTCGGCATCCAGGGGCTGGCCCAGCAGATTGTCGGTGGTGGTGGACAGGACAACGCCATTGGCTTCGGCATTCAAAGCAATCGCCGCCGCGGCAAACGCATCAATGTCGGCTGCCAGCACAGAGGCCGCACCCGCGCGGGCGGCTGCCAAGCTGGCGATGCCACAGCCCGCACCAAGATCCACCACGCGCTGCCCGGCCACTAGGTTCGGTTGATCCAGCAGCAGGCGTGCCAGTGCCTGACCCCCTGGCCAAGCAAACGCCCAGTAGGGGGGCGGAACATTCACCCGCTCCAGCACCTGTTCCGTCGCCTGCCACAGCGGGACGGCTTCATCGGCGAGATAAAGTTGAAACTCCGGCACCAGCGAGGGTTCGCTCAGGCGGGTTTGCTGCAGCACAAAGGCGCGTGGGGTCATCAGATACTCCCCGCGATCAAGCCCGCGAGCAGCATCCAGCCGATCTGCGTGTTGGCCTTGAAGGCAGTCAGACAGGCGGAGGGGTCATCAAAGTCTAAGCCGTGAAGCTGACGATAGAACAGCGCGGCACAGCCAGCCACCGCGATCAAGGCCAGCCAACTCAACCCTGCCACCAGGATCGCAGCCGCCCACAACAGACACGCGGCCAGATAAAAGCCGCGGATCCAGACCATGCTGTGCACGCCGAGGCGCAACGCTGTCGATTTCACGCCGATGCGCGCGTCGTCAGCCTTATCCTGGTGCGCATAGATGGTGTCGTAGCCCAGGGTCCAGGCAATGCCACCCAGCCACAGCAGCAGCGGCGCCAGCCACCACGACCACACCTGATCGCCCAGCACGGCTGCTGGCGCCAGCAGCGCACCCCAATTGAACGCCAGCCCCAACACGGCCTGCGGCCACCAGGTGATCCGCTTCATAAATGGATAGGACACCACCAGGACCAGCGAGGCGGCACCAACAACCACCGCCGCCCACGGCATCTGCACCAACACGGCCAGTCCAAAAGCCAGCTGCACCAGCAGGAACAGCGTGGCGCCTGCCACGGTGATCTCCCCCGCGGGCAGGGGGCGCGTCGCGGTGCGAGCCACCTGAGCGTCGAAGTGGCGGTCGGCAATATCGTTCACAGTGCAACCGGCCCCGCGCATCACCACGGCCCCCACTGCCATCAACAGATACAGCCAGGGGTCCCAGCTGCCCGCCAGCGCCAAGCCCCACCAGCACGGGAACAGTAACAGCCACGTCCCGATGGGACGGTCCAGGCGGGCAAGGCGGGCGCAGGCGCGCAAGGGTTGGGGCAGCCGGGCGATCCAGCCCGCCGCTGGGATATCAACGGGGGAGGGCGGCTCAACCATTGTCTGCCAGCACGGCGCCAGCAAGGTAGAGCGACCCGCAGATCAACACCCGCCCACCCCCCGTCCCGGCCTCCGCGACCGCAGCGGACAGGCTGGGAGCCGGTGCGACATCGACAACACCTTGCAGACGCAGCGCCTCCGCCAGACTCTCGGCTGTGTGGACGTTGGGCTCCTCCGGGATGGTCACACAGCGCACGCGACCGACGAACGGCAGCAGCGGGCCGAAGATCGCAGCCGGTGCCCGGTTGGCCTTCAATCCCGTCACCAGGGAGAGCGGCTGATCCGTCCAGGTGCGCACGGTGGCAACCAGCGCATCGGCGGCGTGGGGATTGTGCAGACCGTCCAACCACACCTCCGCCCCTGGTGGCAGCAGGTCGCACAGGGGACCGTGGGTCAATCGCTGCAGCCGACCAGGCCAGCGCGCTCGGCTCAGCCCCGCTGCAATTGCCGCACCGGTCAGTTGCGGCAGCGCGTGCGCGAGCAGACGGGCGACCATCACCGATACGGCTGCGTTGTCGACCTGGTGGGATCCTGCCAAGGCTGGCCGTGGCCAGCGGCTGTGGCTGCCGCTTTGCTCAATGTCAAAGCCATCGGCAGTTGCGTGCAGCTGCCAATCCTGGCCCAGGACCGACAGCGGCGCCCCAACCTGACCCGCAATGCGCTGAATGGTGGCCAACCCCGCTGCGCTCTGGCGGCCAATCACGGCGGGCACATCTGGCTTCAGAATGCCCGCCTTGGCGATGGCGATGGTGGCAATGTCTGGCCCCAGAAACTCCATATGGTCCATGCCGACCGGCGTGATGACCGTGACCAGCGGCGGCGGGATGACGTTGGTCGCG
>RDXE01000075.1 GCA_004292755.1 Alphaproteobacteria bacterium | reverse complement strand
CGCCTCGGCCTCCAACTCCAGCGTACGCACGGCGGCGGCACGGCTGCGAGAGGGGGGCTCGGCGATCGGGGTGGCGGCGGAACGGGCCATGGGCTCCTGGCGGGATTCTTGCAAGCTTTACGAGCGCGGCAGTATCGGTCGGCACCGACGGCGGGTCAATGCAGACACCGCGCGATCCTGCCACCTTCCCGAGTACCGTGGGATGCCGCAACGCCGCAGTCTGCTGGTCACAATGGCCCTGGTATGGCGGCCTGCACCCTCGCTAGCGTCATGGTCATGTATACGCCCGCTGCCTTCCGCCTGGATGACCCAGCCACGATCCGTGCCTTGGTTACCCAAAACCCGTTCGCCATCCTGATCAGCCTGGGTCAAGCCGACCCGCAGGTGACCCACCTGCCGGTGATGGTGGAGCCTGCCGAGGGTCCCCTGCTCACCCTGCTGGGCCACCTCGCGCGGCCCAATCCCCATGCTGCCGACTTGATGGCTGGCGTTCCGCAGCGCGTGGTGGTGAGCGGCCCGCATGCCTATGTCTCCCCCACCTGGTATGCCGAGCCCGACCGCGGCGTGCCCACCTGGAACTATCTGGCGGTCCATCTGGATGGCGTTCCGGAGGTGCTGGACGAAGCTGCCACTCTGGATCTGTTGGCCCAGCTGACGGCAGCCTACGAGCCTGAATGGCACCCTGGACGCCTGTCCGCCAGCCAGCGGGCAGGGCTGCTGCGTGGTCTCGTGGCGTTCCGCCTGCGCCTTACCCGCGTGGAGGCGAAGGCCAAGCTGTCCCAGAACCGCAGCGAAGGTGATCGCCTGGCCGTGCGCGCGGCCCTCGCCAGTAGCACAGACCCCCTTGCCCAAGCGGTGGCAGCGGTTATGTAGCTCCCCGATCACCCCTTGGCGTGGCAGGGTGCCGCAGCCCAAGGGTCGACGGTGCGAGGGTGCATGTACGCGGTGTCTGTCTCTGACCATTTCATGATTGCCCACAGCTTCCGCGGGGAAGTGTTTGGGCCAGCCCAACGCCTGCACGGCGCAACTTACACCGTGGAGGTGGAGGTCAAGCGTCCAGCGCTGGATGCCAATGGCATCGTGGTGGATATCGGCGCGTTTCGCGACGTGCTGCGCGCCATCCTCGCCGCCCTCGACTTCCGCAATCTGGATGAGGAGGTGCAGTTCGCAGGCGTGAACACCACCACTGAGGTGCTGGCCCGCCACGTCTTCGATGTGATGGCGGAGCGCATTCGTGCCGGTGCCTTGGGTGGCGATGCTGCCGGGGCACTGGCCTCCATGCGGGTGTTGCTGCGCGAAAGCCCGGTTGCCTATGCCGCCTATGAGGCGCCGCTGTCGTGAGGGACGGGGGCGGCACCGTGTGGATCGTCGTCCCCGGGCCGATCACGCAAACCACGGGCGGCTATCGCTACATGGCGCAGTTGGCCCGCGCGATGGCGGCTGCTGGGCAAACGATCCGCGTTGCTGAGCTGCCCGGACGTTTTCCTGACCCCGATGCCGAGGCTGTGGCGGCGGCCCGCGCCGTCGCCAACAGCTTGGCACCGGGCGATCACTTGGTGATCGATGGGCTGGCTGCCCTGGCCTTTGCCGCGGAGCCCGCCCTGGCACGCGCACTGGTGCTGCTGCATCACCCGCTGCATCTGGAAACGGGCCTCTCCGCTGCCGCCGCACGGAGCCTGCGAGCAGCAGAGCAAGGCGTGCTCAGCCATGCTGCGCGGGTGGTGGTGACCAGCCCGGCGACACGGCCCGACGCAGTGGCGCTGGGTGTCTCCCCCGACCGATTGACCGTCGCCCTGCCGGGGACGGATCGTCTGCGGCGGGCCAAGCTGCGCCGTCGCGACACGGCTTTGCTGCTGACTGTGGCAACCGTGACCCCGCGCAAGGATCATCTAACCCTGATCCGGGCGTTGCAGCGCCTCCCCGGGCGCTGGCGCTGGTTGGCCTTGGGCAGCGACTGCCGCGATCCAGCCTACGCCCGCGCCGTGCGCGCAGCGGTGCGGACCAGTGGAGTCGCCCGCCGCTGCCGGGTCGCGGGCGAGGTGGCTCCTGCTGGTCTGGCGCTGGCCTACCGCCGGGCGGCGCTGTTCGTGCTGCCGTCCCGCCATGAGGGCTATGGCATGGCGTTCGCCGAAGCGTTGGCCGCGGGGCTGCCCGTGGTGGCAGCGCGTGCGGGCGCCGTGCCGACCACGGTGCCTGCATCTGCCAGTCGTCTGGCACGTCCTGGCGATGCCAAGGGCTTGCGTCGTGCGCTGACCGATGCGCTGCGCCACCGACGACGGCTGACCATCGCCGCGCACCACGCCGGGCAGGCATTGCCCGACTGGTCAGACACGGCCCGAACCGTGTTAGGGTTTTTGCCATGAGCTTTTCTTCCGACTGGCTGGCGTTGCGCGCGCCGGCCGACGCAGCTGCCCGCGATTGGACGCTGGCGCGCCACTTCGCGGCCGCCCTGTCGGCAGCACCCCGTATCACCGATCTGGGGGCAGGCACGGGGGCAACGGTGCGGGCGCTGAAGCCCCTGCTGCCCCAGGCGAAGTGGACCTTGATCGACGGCGATGCCGGTCTGCTGGCGCTGGCTCCAGCGGGTTGCACGGGCCACCAGCTGGACCTTGCCAGCGACTTGGACGCAGCACTTGCGGGGGCCGATGCGATCACCTGCTCTGCCCTCCTAGACCTCTGCTCAGCCGACTGGCTTGACTGGTTTGCCGCCGCTCTGGCCGCGCGCCGCCTGCCAGTCTATGCCGCCCTGTCGTTCGATGGTCGCCATGGCTGGGCGCCCGCCCATCCCGATGATGCCGTCGTCGACCGCGCGTTTCTGGCCCATCAACAGCGCGACAAGGGCTTTGGTCCCAGTCTGGGCGCCGGTGCTTGGCGTCACTTCGCCGATGCCTTAAAGCGGCACGGCTTTCGGGTGGCGACCAGCGCCTCCGACTGGGTGCTAGGCCCCGATCAGCCCCGCCTGCTGGAGGCGATGGTCAGCGGCATCGCGGATGCGGCGGCCGAGCAGGCGCCAGACCAGACCGACGCCGTTGAGGCCTGGGCCGATGCGCGGCGCGTCGCGATCGCCGGGCAGGCATTGCATCTTGTCGTTGGCCATCAAGACATTGTGGCATTGCCACCGGCCTGATCCAGCCGAGCGACGGCCCAGGACCCCGCCTCGGCCACCACTGGATCCGGATCAGCCGCCAGCCGGGCGGCACTCGGGCGCAAGCTGGCGTCACCGCTGTTGCCAATGGCAATCGCGACATTGCGGACAAAGCGGTTGCGCCCAATCCGCTTGATCGGAGAGCCCTGGAACAGGGCACGGAACTGGGCATCGTCCAGGGCAGCAAGGTCGGCCAACGCGGGCGCTGCCAAGTCCTGCCGCCCCATCAATTCTGGCGTGGTGGTGGGGGTCGCGAACTTGTTCCACGGGCAGACGGCCAGACAATCATCGCAGCCATAGATGCGGTTGCCGAGGGCGGGGCGCAGCTCCTCCGGGATCGGGCCTGCATGCTCAATCGTGAGGTAGGAGATGCAGCGCCGGGCATCCAGTTGATAGGGCGCCGGGAAAGCGGCTGTTGGGCAGGCATCCAGGCAGGCCCGGCAGCGCCCGCAATGATCGGCCTCCGGCTCGTTTGGCTCAAGATCGAGCGTGGTCAGCACCACCCCGAGAAACAGCCACGACCCATGGGCGCGCGAGACCAGGTTCGTATGCTTGCCCTGCCAGCCAAGGCCCGCTTCAGCGGCGAGTGGCTTTTCCATCACAGGAGCGGTATCGACGAACAGTTTTACCTCCACCCCCCAGGTTTGATGGATAAACCGCGCCAGCACCCGCAGTTGCTTCTTCAAGACATCGTGATAATCGCGGTTGCGTGCATAGACCGACAGAGTGGCACGGTCGTTCAGCGCTAGGGTGCCCAAGGGATCGCGCTCAGGGCCGTAGTTCATCGCAACCACGATGGCTGAGCGCGCCTCCGGCCACAGAGTGGTGGGGCTGGCGCGACGCTCGGCTGTATCCGCCAACCATCCCATGCTGCCGTGATAGCCCGCCGCTAGGAATGCCGCCAACCGCTCCCCCCACAGCGCCGGTGCGGCAGCAGGTGCAAACCCCACAGCATCAAAGCCCAAAGCCAGCGCCGCATCGCGCACAGCAGCACCAGCAGGATCAGGGGCAGGGCGCAGGGGTCGCATCGACAACAGACCTCGGGTTCCAGGGACCAGCGCCAGTTTAGGGCCTCCGCGCCTGCCAGTCCCACAGGCAGCTTCGGTTGACTGCGGCCAGGCCATGCCAGCAGGTCAGATCTCGATTCGTGGCAATTCCAGGGCTGTCTCGATACACTCGCTGCTAAGCAAAGGGGGGTATGCCATGAAGCGGGGCGAGCGGATGGTGACGACCATGGTACCAGCGGACAGCCAGATGACCGGATCGATGGATCAGATCCGCGATATCCTGTTCGGGGCCCAGAAGCGGGAAGCGGATTTGCGCTTCCAACAGATGGATCGAGCCCTGGAGCAAATGCGCGAAGAGCATGAGGCCGCGCTGGCTCAGCAGCAGAAATCCTTTGATCGACAGTTGGATGAATTGCGCGCGGGCTTCGCTGACCGGCTGAAGGAATTGTCCCAGCGCGTTGACGACGTTGAGGCGACGGCGCGGCGGGAATTGCAGGCAGGCCTGCGCGACAGTGCGGACCGGCTGGCCGATCAGGTTAAGAAGCTGCAGGCCGATCTGGCGGATCTGGCAGCGTCCACCCGCAAACGGCTGGACGCCGTGCAGGCCGACGCCCGTGAGGGCTTTGAGCAAGTGGCCGAGGAGAAGGCGGGCAACGAAGACCTGGGCAACCTGTTGGTTGAGCTGGGCATGCGCTTGAAGGGCGAGACTGCCTATCTGCAACTGGCGTCGGCAGTGGGTCGCGAGGGCTGATCCGGTTGCAACCGGTGCCCCCATCAGACCCGTCTCCACCACCCGCCCCGGATGGGGAAACCGAGCGGCTGCGTCTGTTGCTGGTTGCCCAGGAACAGGCGCGCCTGGATCGGTTGGAGGCCCGGATTCTCGATGCCGCGGCAGCGCGCGGCACCGTGCGGGAAGTGATTGTCGATGCGCTGCGCGATGCCCAGGTGGCCGATGCCCGGCGCTTGGCGGGGGTGATTGCCCCGGCGGTTGTGTCCTCCATCCACGCGGAAATCCGCAACAGCCGCGATATGATGGTGGACGCGCTGTACCCGATCACCGGTCGGATGGTCAGTGCGGCCGTGCGCGATGCGTTTCAGCGCCTGTTGGTGGAGTTGGACCGCCGCATCGCGGGAACCCTGCCGTTTGAGCGCATTGCCGCCCGGCTGGAGGCGATGGTCACCGGCAAACCCGTGGCGGAGGTGTTGCTGCGGCGCAATCCCAGCTTTCTACCGGTCGATGTGCTGCTGATCCATCGTGGCTCTGGTCTGTTGATCCACCGGGAGGCCGAAGGGGCCTCCCCCCTTGATGGGGATGTGCTGTCGGGCCTGCTCACCGCCATTCTGGGCTTTGCTGGCGATGCTTTTGGGACCGAAGGCGACGGTGATGTCAAAACCCTTGCCTTCGGGGCGGGCAGTGTCCACCTCGCAGCCTCGCCAGCGCTGCTGCTGGCTCTGCGCGGTGAGGGGACGGCCCCTGCCACTCTGCCAGCTGTGCTGGACGAGGCGCTGGCGCAACTGATCGACAGCTACAGCGGCACTGCCAGAACCGGCGACACCGCAGCCGGGCTGGCCGATTTCACCGGCACCCTGGATGACGCCGTGCGCGAGCGTCTCGCCCTGGATTTGCGCGCCCTGTTGGGTCTGCTGCACCGTCTGGGCCAGCCGAAGCGGCGCCAGACCGGGGCCTTGATCACACTGGCGCTGATCGCCGCGGGCGTGATCGGCTGGTTTGGTTGGTCCTGGCTGGACGCCCGGCGGATCGCGGGGCTGGAGGCCGAGGCGCGCGCCGCGATTGCCGAGGTGGCACCTGCCCAGGGCTGGCCCGTTACCGTGCAGTATCACGCGGGCGTGGTCCATGTCGGCGGGTTGGTGCCCGATGACGCCAGTGTGGCCGCGGTTACCGCCGCCTTGCAGCGCCGCTTGGGTGATGCCCAGCGCGCCGATGGGCTGGTCAGTGCCGGTCGGGATCGCGAAGCTGCAGCGCGGACCAGTCTGGCAGCGGAGTTGACCCGCCTGTTGACGGCTCAAGCGCTGGAGGCCGGGCAGCACCGCGACGCTGACCGGGCGGCGGCTGCCAATGCGCTCACCGCGTTGACCCAGCAAGTGCAGCACCAACGTGAGGCCGACGCTGCAGCCGCAGCCGCACAACTCGCCGCGCTCACCCAGCGTTTGGCCGAGGTGGACCAGCAGGCGCGGCAGCAGCGGGAGGCTGATGGCGCCGCCACAGCCGCGCGGTTGGCCGCCCTCACCCAGCGCCTGGGCGAGTTGGAGCGCACCGTCGCCGATGCCGTTGGGCAATTGGAGCAGTCAACCGGCAGCGGGCTCGATGCGCTGGGCAACCGCTTCGGCGGAGCGTTGAGCGATCTGGGCGGTGCTTTGGGCAGCCTGAGACGGCAGCTGGAGGGGGAAATCGCGGCTCTGTCCAACCGCCTGGATCAGCGCACGACCGACTTGACCGAGACACTGGTTGATTATGGTCGTGATCTGCAAACCCTGGATGCGCGGGTGCGGCCGTTGGAGGACATTGCAGGCGATCCTGCCCGTCTGCTGGCCGAAGCAGTGGCGGAGACCGCAATCTTCTTCGTCGATGACGACATTTTCGCTGACCCCATCACCGCCGCCGAAACGGTCGACCGCGTGGCAGCCCTGCTGGCCGAGGTGCCGCAGGCACGGTTGCGCGTGGTTGGTTTCAGCGATCCAACGGGCCGGGCCGGGTTGAATGCTAGCCTCAGCCAGCAGCGGGCCGAGCGGGTGCGCGGATTGTTAATCGCCAGTGGTGTGGACCCGGAACGCCTGCTAGCCGTTGGCCGCGCGACGGAGCGGCGCCTCGCCGCTGGCTCCGGCCCCAACCCACGCGACCGCCGGGTTGAGTTCGAACTGGTGCGCGCGGGGGAACCCTAGCCATGGCCGCGCGCAAAATCGTGATGCTCGGCAGCTTTGCCGTCGGCAAAACCTCGCTGGTTCGGCGCTATGTGCTGGGGCAGTTTGACGGGCGGTACAAGGCCACCCTGGGCGTTAACATCTATAAGTTCCGCGATGATGGCGCCGACGATCCGATCGATCTGGTGCTGTGGGACATTGAGGGCGGCGAGTCCAAGGCACCGCTGCTGAAAACCTATGTGCAAGGGGCGTCGGGCGCGGTGATCGTCGGCGATGCCACCCGGCCTGATACCCACGGGCTGATGACCGACCACTTGTTGCTGTTCCAGTCCCTGCTGCCAGGCCGCCCAGCCGTGGCAGCGATGAACAAGGGGGATCTGGCAGAAGGCCGCGCACTCAACCTTGCCGCCACGCCGATCGCCGTCGCGATGGGCGAGCCGCCGCGCCTGACCAGCGCCTTGTCGGGAACGGCTGTGCCTGACTTGTTCCGTGACCTCTCTCGCCGAATTCTGGCAGCAGGCTTGTGATGGATGATGATCTAACCCGCGCGCTGTTGAGCGGTGCCGCCCAGATGATTGCCGCGGGCGACATCACCTTGGTGTTGCTGGATACCAGCGGCCGAGTGGTGCGCCAGCAAGGCGTGCTGGCAGCCGACCGCCATCACCACCTGCCTGCCTCAGAGGCGTGGCCCTTCCTGGCTGGGCTGGAGGACCGCCTGCGCGCCGTCGCAGCCGGGACCGAGCCTGCCTTCTGCCTGCCGCGTCTGGCTCTGGTCGGGCCGGAGGGCCAGGGGCCAGTGATCACGGTTCACGTGTTCGCCCGCGGCGAGGGCTGTCTTGGCCTGGTGCTGCAAGATGTGAGCAGCCTCGTCCAGCTGGAGCGCCAAGTGCTGCAGCAGCGCAATGACCTCGCCCTGGCACGGGAGGGGATGGAGCGTGCGACGCGCGAGGCGATCAGCGCCAACCGCGCCAAGAGCGACTTCCTGTTGCGCCTTAGCCGTGAGTTGCGCACGCCCCTGAACGCGATTCTGGGCTTTGCCGACCTGCTGACCTCCGGCAGCGACCCACTGAATGAGGAGCAGCGCGGCTTTCTCACCGACATCGCCCAGAGCGGGCGGCAGATGTTGACCATGGTGGATGATCTGCTGGACCTGTCGCAGGTGGAATCCGGTGGCCTGACGATTCAGCGCCAGCCGATTGATGTCGCCCTGTTGGCGCGCGAGGTGGAGGAGTTGATGGAGCCCAGCGCCCATTCCCAAGCCATCCGCTACACCACCGAGGTGCCCGACGGCCTGATGGTGCAAGGCGACCCCCGCCTTTGCCGTCAAATCCTGATCAATCTGGTGCGCAACGCGATCCGCGCCACACCGCCCGGCGGCCGCGTCACCATCACTGCCCGCGCCGTGCCCGACTGGCTGGACCTTGTCGTTGAAGACACCGGCATCGGCATGACGGAAGACGAAGTGCGCCTCGCACTAACCGCCTTCAGCCAAATCCGCTCCGGCGCCGCGGGCAGCAGCGGCCTTGGCCTGCCCCTCACCTTGCGCTTCGTCGAAGCCCACGGCGGCACCTTCTCCCTAACCTCCGCCCCCGGCCACGGCACGCGCGCGCTGGTTAGCCTGCCGATGAAGGGGTAGCGCGATAGCGGTCCGGGTCTGTACCGCAGAGATTGTTGACCTGGATGCCTTCCCGACAAAGGAGGTCCGCGTGGTCGAACCAGTCGGTATCAACGGCGTTACAAACCGTTGCTTCGGTGACCTTTGCAAGGGCAACGAACTTGCGGTCGGAGCGGTCGAAGTTCGCGTCGATGAGGGATTGGGGGCAGTCTTTGTATTCGCCAGCATGATTTTTCGGGAGCGGGGCTCTGTGAATGTTGCTTGCACTATATCGCTGCAGTCGGAGATCAATCAAAAGCTTGGCGACCAAACTGTACGGTCGTATCTCTTTTATGTTCGCTGCGTACTCATCTAGGATGGCATCATCTTCGTCGAGACAAATAACGTTGCCATCAGAGAGGCTGGCAACACACTCAATCGCGGAGTCGACACACAGCTGAGTGATATCTGACCCGCGCCGATCTGCAATCATCAAGACATTCGTATCGATGACCAACCGCACGCTCACTCCCCCCGCGCACGCTTGCGCCGCTTGACCCGTGCAAGCTCCGCCTTTGCGGTTTCTCCGAAGGCATCGCCCATGAAGTCTTTCGGCCAATTTCGAATCGATCCGAACTCGTCCAAATCGAGCTTAACCAACTGCGACCTGCCATCAATCATATCAACAAAATACAATCTGATCTCATCGGCAGGAACAGTCTCTTCCGCAACGCGTCGCTGCAGGCGCAACAGAAACTGTTCGGAATGGCTTTCCACGATAATTTGCAGATTCCGCTCTCGCGCCACATCAATGATAAAATCTGCCAGATTTGCTTGCGCCAATGGATGGAGATGCAATTCTGGTTGCTCAAGCAGTACCACTGATTCTTCCGGAACATAGTGAAGCAGAGTCACCACAGGCAATACCTGTGAGATGCCGAACCCAACATCGGTTAACGGAACCTCCTTAGACGTCGGATGGACCTTCACTAAAGCATGCCAGATACTCGCTTTTTCACTGATTTGCTCCATCCGAAAGCTTGATACGAGCCCGATTTGCTTCAAAGCAGACGCAACTTTAGCTTGAAATGGTATCCGCGATTCGGGTTGTTCCTCGACCGCCTCTAGATTTGTTCGATAGAGGATGGCGTCCACACAACGCTGACCCGCGGCGCCAAGGTCGTAGGGCCGCGAACTAGAAAAGATATAGTTCCGCTCAGGAAAAACTCGGACCGGACCCAAATAGTAAATATCCTTCAAAAAATTTTCTAGATGCACATGCGGAGCGAAAGGAGTCAACATATCGTAGCCGACTGGACTGAATTTTTGATCTTCCCCCTCCATCGCTTGGAGCCCGCGTTCCTCAGCGCCATAGCCAGTGCCATCGCCAGTGCCACTGCCAGTGCCAGTGCCAGTGCCAGTGCCAGTGCCATCACCATCACCATCACCATCACCATCATCATCATCATCATCATAAGGAACTATTTTGATGGAAGTGGGTAGCATATAAGACTTTCCTCTTGGCCCCTTGATTGGCTCTATGACCATTTCAAAATATCTAGTTCCATCTTGATTTTCTACTAAAACATGCCCCCAGAATTTTCCCGGCTTTTTCCTTGAGAAGCTGCGCGACTGCCCGAATGCAGAGTACCGTAATTCGATATCTGGAGAAATATTGTCTTGAAGGTCTATTCCTAGCTCCAAGACCAGGTTTGTCCCAATCGGACTTGGCCGAAGTGATTTAGGTTGAATCCAATATATATCGGGTATGAATATATTCAGACCGATTTCTATCTTCTGATTTACACCGACCCCGACAATATCAGCATATCTCCCGAGTGTGACATAGTCGCCGTTTAACTCCAAAATCGCGTTCTGGTTTGTCGACTCTTGAGTTTGCTTCAGCACCAGAATCAACTGCAGAATACTCGATTTCCCAGACGAATTTGTCCCAAAGATACCTGTAATCCGTCCGCACTCCATATCTAGCGAAGGCCAGGATTTGAAGTTGGAGAACTTGAGATGGCGGAGCATGCGGGTCTTGTCCGATCCGTCCTGTGGTGGGTCAGCAGTCCGTGTGGTTCCTATACCCGATCACAATACCCACCGTAAATCGGTCAGGCAGGCAACTTGGGCAGCACTGCGACACTCAAGGACGGGTCGAGACAAAGACTCAAGCGCAATCACCATTCCGCATCGAGCACACCAAGTCGGCGGTGGCTTCGGCGCTTAGCGCCATAGCTCCCGTGATCGAGTACAAACGCTCGGCATCAATGGGCTTACGGCGCGGTGCGACAGGAGACAATCATGCGGCGAGGGTGCCGTAGCGCGTGATGGTGATCGACCCTCGGGCTTCGACACGCTCAACCAAAGTGCCCGAGAATCGCCTCGGCAGAGGCCAACGGGATCGCATTCCTCTGGCACACCCAACACTCTGGCGGAGACCATCCCGCGCCGATAGCCGGACTGCCATTCCTCCACCCCCCTCACCCCCGCCCGCGATAGCTGGGGACACCTTGGTCGGGTAGCCAGAGGCCTGCGGGTGGTGCGCCGGATTGCCAGAAGACGTCGATGGGGATGCCGCCGCGCGGGTACCAGTAGCCGCCGATGCGCAGCCATGTCGGGCTGATCGCCTGGATCAAGCGCTTGGCGATAGCGATGGTGCAGTCCTCGTGGAAGGCGCCGTGGTTGCGGAAGCTGGTCAGGTACAGTTTCAGCGCCTTTGATTCCACAAGGCGTTGATCGGGCACATACTCGATCACCAGATGGGCGAAATCCGGCTGGCCGGTCATTGGGCAGAGGGAGGTGAATTCCGGCGCGGTGAAGCGCACCAGATACACCGTGCCGGGGTGTGGATTGGGCACGGTTTCCAGCACGGCCTCCTCCGGCGAGGCGGGCAGGCGGGCGGCACCACCCAGCATGGTGAGGCCGGAGACGTCGGTGGTCATGGGTCGATCCCCCTGGATTGATCGGCCGCAAAGCGGGCTTGGAAGGCGCTGAACGCGCCAGCGTCAATGGCGCTGCGCATGGCGGCCATCAGGTCTTGGTAATAGCTGAGATTGTGCCAAGTCAGCAGCATCGGCCCCAACATCTCCTCGGCCTTCACCAGATGGTGCAGATAGGCCCGCGAGAAGCCCCCCGCGCACACGGGGCACTGGCAGTCGGGATCGAGCGGTCTGGTATCTTCCGCATAGCGGGCGTTGCGGATGTTCAACGGCCCCTGGCGGGTGAAGGCTTGGCCGGTGCGGCCCGACCGCGTGGGGATCACGCAATCGAACATATCGATCCCGCGGGCCACCGCCCCCACCAAGTCGCCCGGTTTGCCCACCCCCATCAGATAGCGTGGTCGGTCGGTCGGCAGTTGGGGGGTGGTGTGCTCCAGAATGCGGAACATCTCCTCCTGCGGCTCACCCACCGCTAGGCCACCAACGGCATAGCCCTCAAAGCCAATGGCCGTGAGCGCTGCGACAGACCGGCTGCGCAACTCAGGATAGACGCTGCCCTGGACAATCCCGAACTGCCCATAGCCCGGTCGCGGCACAAACGCCGCCCGCGAGCGCTCGGCCCACCGCATCGACAGCGCCATCGATTGCTCTGCCACCTCTTCCGTCGCGGGGAACGGGGTGCATTCATCGAACGCCATGGTGATGGTGGCATCCAGCAGATGCTGGATTTCTGTGGAGCGCTCCGGCGATAGCATGTGGCGGCTGCCATCCAGGTGCGAACGGAACTCCACCCCGGCTTCCGACAGTTTGCGCAGGCCCGCGAGACTCATCACTTGATAGCCGCCGCTATCGGTCAGAATCGGGCCGGGCCATTGCATGAACCGGTGCAAGCCACCCAACCGTGCCACCCGCTCCGCACCGGGCCGGAGCATCAAGTGATAGGTGTTGCCCAGGACAATGCTGGTTCCCGTGCGGGCCACCATCTCCGGCGTCAGCCCCTTCACTGTGCCCGCCGTGCCGACGGCCATGAAGGTGGGGGTTTCCACACTGCCATGGGCTGTGGTCAAGCGTCCGCGGCGCGCCCCACCATCATTGCCCAGAAGCGAAAAGCCAAAGCTGGTCATGGCTCAATCCGATCAATCAGGCAGGCATCACCGTAGGAGAAGAAGCGATAGCGCTGGGCGATGGCATGGGCATAGGCGGCACGCACCCGCGCGATTCCCGCCAGTGCCGAGACCAGCATCACCAGCGTGGACTTCGGCAAGTGAAAGTTGGTCATCAACCGGTCAACCACCTGGAAGCGATAGCCGGGATGGATGAACAAGTCGATCTCGCCGCTAAACGGCTGCGCGATTGGCCCAGCTGCCGCTGCTGCTTCCAACACCCGCAGGGCCGTGGTGCCAACAGGAATGATCGCCCGCCCCTCGCGCTGAGCTGCCGCCAGGGCCGCGGCTGCCTCCGGTCCGATTGCCCCCCATTCGCTGTGCATGCGGTGATCGCGAATATCGTCCACCTTCACTGGCAGGAAGGTGCCAGCGCCGACATGCAGCGTAACCCGCGTCAGGCCAACCCCGCGCGCGGCCAACTGGTCCAACAGCGCCGGTGTCAGATGCAGCCCCGCCGTTGGGGCCGCGACGGAACCATCATGGGTGGCGAACACGGTTTGATAGTCCTGGCGATCCTGGGCATCGGCCAAGCGTTTGATGTAGGGCGGCAGCGGCATGGTGCCGATGGTGGCAATCGCCTGGGTCAACGCCGCACCGGCCTGGTTGAAGCGCAGTGCGATCACCCCTCCTTCCTCCTTCGCCAACACCGCGGCTGACAGACCAGCGTCGAAGGTGATGGTGTGGCCGACGCGCAGGCGCTTGCCGGGTTTGGCGAAGGCAAGCCAGCCATCGGGGCCGGTTTGCCGGTGCAACTGCACCTCAATTGGCACTTGATCGCGCTGGCCGTGCAAGCGCGCGGGGATCACCCGCGTGTCGTTCACCACCAGCAGGTCACCGGGCTGCAGCAGGTCTGGCAGGTCGGCAACCCGGTGGTCCGCGACGCCGGCCTGGGTGATGCGCAACAACCGTGCCGCCTCACGCGGGACCATTGGGCGGCTCGCAATCAACTCCGCGGGCAGCGGATAGTCGTAGCTCTCAAGCCGGGTTGGATCGAGGGGAGGAGTTGGGTTCAGCATGTGCGGCGGGGAGGTAGGCGGTTTGACGCGCGAAGTCCAGGGGGTGATCCGCTTCGGGGCGCCGGTAGTGTTGCAATAGTCTTGGTCCTGGCGTCCAATGGTCAGGGCAGACGCAAAAGCGCCACAACCGCCCGGCGGCAGGGGAAACACGCCATGGCACGCGATCAACGGCAATCACCACGTCTGGTCTTTAAAGACACAGTCGAGGTGGAGCGCAAGGGCACGTATTGGGAATTCGCCACAGCCGATGTCTCAGACACGGGTATTGGGCTGGAGCCAGTGGCAGCGAAAGTCGTAGCCGTGGGCGAATTGGTCACGGTGGTGCTGCCGACCGGCGACGAGATCGCCGCGGAGGTGCTGGAGGCCTCAGACACACGGGTTCGCTTGCGCTTTCGTCCGGCCAGCAAGGGGGTTGTCGAAGACCTCCAGCGCGGCCCTGAATGAGCCTGACGCTTGCCGCTGGCTTGGTGCTGGCGGTTCTAGCCACGGCCTTCATGTCCGGCATCTTCGGGATGGCGGGCGGTATGGTGCTGATGTTGGTGCTGGCGCTGGCCGTCCCGGCCGCCACGGCGATGGTGATCCACGGCGTGGTGCAGTTTGCCTCCAACAGTTGGCGCACACTGCTGTGGCGGCAGCATGTGCGCTGGGATCTGACGGGGCGTCAGATGCTTGGCAGCCTGTCAGCAGCAGCAGTTGCCGCAGTGATTGCCTTTCGCCCCAACACCGCGGTGACGCTGATCGGTCTGGGCCTGCTGCCATGGCTACAGTTGGCTCTGCCGCGCCGCTTCTCGCCCTCAATTGAACGACCGGGGATGGCCTATCTGTGCGGCTTCACCTCCACTGCCTGCCATTTGGTGGCAGGCGTGTCCGGTCCGCTCTATGACGTGTTTTTTCAAACCACCAGCCTGGATCGCCGCGGCGTGGTTGCCACCAAAGCAGCGGGCCAGTGCATCGGCCATATGATGAAAACCCTGTATGCTGGCGCGCTGTTGGCAGGGCCGTTGAACCCGTGGGACGACGTCTCGCCCTGGTTCCTCGCCATTGCCATCCTCGCGGCCTTTGCTGGCACCAGCCTGTCCCGCCCGGTGTTGGAGCGGTTGAGCGATGTGAACTTCTTCCGCTACACCCGCTGGGTGTTGCTGGTGGTTGGCACCATCTCCCTTTGGCAGGGGGTGATGCGGCTGTAGCGGCTACAGCTGCCGCAGCGCCGCCAGCACCTCCTCCGGCGCTGTGATGGTCAGACGTTTTTGGCGGCTGCCAGCACCACCGGCGATCTCGATCGCGCGTTTCGGCACGTGCCAGTGCTTGGCCAGCAGGGCAATCACCGCCTCATTGGCCGCCCCGTCCAGGGGTGGGGCGGTGACGCTGACGCGCAATACGGGGCGACCTGCCGCATCGGTTTCCCAGGGGCCAACCGATGCGCTGCGGGCGCGCGGGGTGACCAAGACAGCGATGGTCCAGGTGCCAGGCGTGGCGGCCATCAGGCGATGGCGCGGGCGGCTGCCATCGCGGTGCGGATCGCATCCTCCAGCGCAGTCAATTCCTCTGGCGTGGGTGGACGCGACAACCGACGCACCTGCGCCTCCGCCGCTGCCATGCCGAGATTGGCCAGCAACCCCTTCAACCCATGGATTGCCCGGCTGACCGCCTCGCCATCGCTGCCTGCGGCGACCAGCTGTGACAGTTGGTCAGCTGCGGCACGCTCGGCCCCATCAATGAAGCGCTGATAGCCGTCCGCCTTCATCAAGCGCGCCAGACCATCCAGGCGGGCCTGATCGATTGGCTGCTCAGCGCCAGTCATCGTCCAGCGCCGTCACAGCGTCGAAGGAGACGGCGGCATCGTCGCGCATGGAGGCAGCGGGAACCTCTTCCTCCACCGGCGGCACAAAAGGTTCAGCCAGACGGCTCCACGCCTCCATCCCGGCCTTGGTGGCAGCGAGATAGATGCCAGACGCCCCATCCCCGCGGGTGGCGGCAAAACCTTGGCGGATCAAGGATTGGACGACGCTGTTCTGGAAGCGCACGCGCTGGAAACCCCACACTGGCGGGTGGCCCGGCCCGGCGCGTAAGGTGACACCGGTCGCTAGAAGGAACAGGCAGCGTTCCTCCTGCACCAAACTGTGGTTGGCACGCTTGTCGGTCATGTCCTGCCATTCGGACTTGATGCGCGACAGGCGCGTGCTGCGCTTTTCATAATAGGCTTGGCGGTTTTCGATTTCGGAGCGGAGGTCAACGCCCAGGGTGTGGGCCAGCCACAGCACCTGCATCTGCATGTCGGCGATCACGCCGGCAACCGTCGTCGGCGGCGCTTCGGGATCACCGCGCCTGAGATACGACTCGGCGGCCTCGGCCATCGGCCCGCCCAGATTGCCCAGGGCGTAGATCAGGCCGTCCAGCGCGAATTGCACCCGCTGCTCGGTTTCCTCATCCACCTGGATCGCCTTCAGATCCTGCTCGTCGAAGTCCATCGTGCCCTATCCATCGCGCCGCCCACCCAATGGTACACGCCCAACCGGGTTGGAAGCCAGCGGGCCTTGACCGGAGTGGGCTGCTTGATCCGGGCGGTTGAGCGGGAGGCCAACTCCGCGGGCGTTCTCTCAACCCCTGCACCAGCACCAGCCCAGCACAGGTCCTCGCCATCGAATGCAGATATTGCGTTTTGTAATCGCTCGATTACATTGACGCCGTGCCGTCGATCAAGCCACTCCCTCAGTTCACCAAATGGCTTGAAGCCTTGCGTGACGTGAGGGTGCGCGGTGTGATCTCGGCGAGGATTGAGCGCCTGAGGCATGGCTTGATGGGAGACGTTGAGCCAGTCGGCGAAGGCGTTTCCGAATTGCGGATTCATTGGGGGACAGGGTGGCGCGTGTACTTTGTGCAGCGCGGAACTGAACTGATCGTCCTGCTTGCCGGTGGATCGAAGGCAACCCAAAAGAAAGACATTGAGCGCGCCAAGGCGCTGGCCCGCCTGTTGGATTGAAAGGAAACCGACAATGACCAAGGACCGCATTCATGTGGATGCTCTGCCAGAGTTCGATGCGGCACCCTATCTTGAAAGCGATGAAGCAATTGCGGCCTATCTGACTGATATCCTTGACGCAAATGATGCTGGTCTTGTTGCTGCCGCACTCGGCACCATTGCCCGCGCACGCGGCATGAGCGAGATAGCGAAATCAGCCGGGATCACGCGAGAAGCCCTGTACAAAGCGTTACGTCCCGGCAGCGAGCCGCGCTTTGACACCGTCAACCGCGTTTGTCGAGCGCTCGGCGTTCGGTTGGTCGTACAGCCGTCTGCCACGGTGGCGACAGGATGAATTGGACCGCATTGCAACCGTAACCGCCACTCAGGATTGTAGCTGCTACGCCCCCACCGCCGCCAAAACCGCCTCCGCGCGGATTTCTTCCGTCAGGCGGGCTTTGAGGGTGGAGAACTCAAGCGCGGTTTTGAGGGTGTAGTGGCGGGGGTAGGGGAGGTCGACGGGTAAGTCCGCTTTGATGCGACCTGGGCGCGCGCTCATCACCACCACGCGGGTGGCCAGGAAGATGGCCTCCTCAATGTCGTGGGTGACGAACAGGACGGTTTTCTTGTCGCGCTCCCAAATGCCCAGCAACAATTCCTGCATCAGCGCGCGGGTTTGATTGTCGAGAGCGCCGAAGGGCTCGTCCAGCAGCAGAATGGCGGGGTCGTTGGCAAGGGCACGGGCAATCGCGGTGCGCTGCTGCATGCCGCCAGACAATTGCTTCGGCCAGTGATGCTCAAAGCCCTGAAGGCCCACCCGCTCCACATACTGGGCAACGATGTCGGCACTTTCCGCCCGCGTCAGGCCCTTCTCAACCAAGCCAAAGGCGATGTTCTCCGCCACGGTCAGCCAGGGAAACAGGGTGTAGGACTGAAACACCATGCCGCGGTCCGGCCCCGGCCCGCTGACCGGACGGCCATTGACGCGCACCACGCCGGACGTTGGCGTCTCCAACCCCGCGACAATCCGCAACAGCGTTGACTTCCCGCAGCCCGACGGCCCCAGGATGGTGACGAAACCATTGGCCTCAACAGTCAAGTCGGTCGGCTGCAGGGCGGTGACAGGTGCGCCACCGCGCACGCCAGGAAACACCCGACCAACGCCGCTGATCTGAAGCTGTCCGCTGCTCATGCCAACCGCCAGGGAAACAGACGGCGATTGACCGTCTTGAACAAGACGTCCGAGATCAGGCCGATGAAGCCGATCACAATGATGCCAAAGATGATCTGTCCCGTCGCCATCAGGGCCTGACTGTCGATGATCATATGGCCAATGCCGTGGGAGGAGCCGATCAGTTCGGCAACGATCACATATGTCCAAGCCCAGCCGAGCACGAGACGCAGGATTTCTGCGATCTCCGGTGCGTTCATTGGAATCAGCACCCGCCACACCACACCGCGGTCCCGCGCGCCCAGGGTATAGGCTGCCTCCACTAGGTCGCGCCGGGTCTGGCCAACCACCACTGCCACCATCAGCACGATCTGAAACACCGAGCCGATGAAGATCACCAACAGCTTCTGCGCCTCGCCCAGCCCCGCCCACAGGATTAACAGCGGAATGAAGGCCGAGGCAGGCAGATAGCGCGCGAAAGAGATGAAAGGTTCAAAGAACGCCTCCACTGGCTTGTAAGCGCCCATCAGAATGCCCAGCGGCACCGCCACCGCGGCCGCGATCAAAAAACCACCAACCACCCGCCAGATGGTGATGGCGATGTCGTAGCCAAAATCGAAGCGGGTCAGCAGCGTCCAGCCATCGATCATCATGGTGATCGGATCGGCGAGAAAGATGCGCGGGACAAACCCGCCCATGGTCGCAATCGCCCAGCCTGCGAAGAACAGCACAAAGAACGACACGCCCAAGCCAATGCGCAGCCCGCCAGAGACGGGCTGCAATGGCCGGAACCAGTGGCGGAGCCTCACTGGATGAAGCGCGCGTCAACAAGCTGGGTCATGTCCGGCTTCTGCCGGATGATCCCAAGCTCCATCAACAGGTCTGCTGCCTTGGCCGAGAATTCGGCATGGGGGCCAGCGAAGAACGCCTTGTTGGCCGCCCGATCCTGCCAGCGCAGGTAGGAGGCGGACTTGGCAAACTCCTCAGCACTCTGGCGTACATCGGCACCCATGATTTGATTGGCGCGGGCGGGCTCACGCGCAATCATCTCCAAGGCCTCGAAGTAGCTGTCGGTGATGGCCTTCACCGCACGCTCGTTGGCCGCAATGAAGGCGGGCGTGCAGCCAAAGGTGTCCATCACCATCGGGTAGTCGAGGGTGGTGTGCAGGATCTTGCCCGCTTGCGGTGCGCCGCGCACAGCCGACAGGAACGGCTCGTAGGTCATCGCGGCATCGTTCTGACCGGCAATGAACGCCTGGGCGGCGGGGCCCGGCTCCATATTCACCACGGTGACATCGCGGATCGACATGCCGTTCTCTTTCAAGAACCAGGCAAGCGTGAAGTAGGGCGCTGTCCCAGGCGCCGAGGCGGCCACTGTTTTACCGCGCAGATCGCGAATGGACGCAACCGAGTTGCGCACCACCATGCCATCCGCTCCGTAGGACTTGTCCAACTGGAACAGCTGGCGGGTTGGCACGCCATTGGCCGCCCAGACGATCCAGGTCTCAACTGTAGTCGCCGCACATTGGATGTCGCCCGAGAGGATCGCCAGATGGCGCGAGGCCTGGGGAATCTTGCGGATCGTCGCATCGATGCCGTTCTTGGCAAAGATGCCCGCTTCCTTGGCCAGTGTCAGCGGGGCAAAGCCGGTCCAGCCGGAAATGCCAATAGCGACACGGGTTTGCGCAGTGGCTGGCGCCGCCCACGCCATCACGGCTGCCAGCGCCACGGCCGCAACGCCGCGGTTGATCAATGAGTTCATGCCTAGCTCCCCTCGTTCACAGCTCACCGCGCCGCGCCTCTCCCTGACACCAGCGCCCCTCTCGAAAGACCAACACAAGCCCCGCTGCGGTGCAAGGGAAGACCTGACTAGACAAGTATCGACGATCGCCCTGCCTGTGACGCCCGTCACAGCCATTGGTTGAAAGATTGACCGCGCGTTGACGAAGCATTGACCCCGCTGGGGTTCTCTTCAGTCCAGCGGCGCTTGCCGCAGACACCCAAGACCAGCGAGAGGAACCCACCCTATGTCCACGCCTGCCTTCCTAACCCCGGAGCGGTTGGCCGAGTTGGCCGTCGCTGACAGCGGGTTCGTGTTCGATCCGCGCTCTGGCCAAAGCTTCACCCTCAATGCCACGGGGGCAGCAGCCCTGGCCTGCCTGCGTGCTGGTCTCGATGTCGCCGCAACCGCTGAGGCCCTGGCGCAGCGCTGCAATCAGCCAGCCGACTTCATCCTGCCCGCCATCGCGGCCTTCGCCCGCCAACTGGATCGGGTGCTGCCATGAACCGCCCTGCCACATCACTGCCGCGTCTGCCTGTGGTTGGTGGATCGCAACGCCCCTGGACCGACTGGACGGTTGCTGTCACCGGCATGAACGCCCGCGCCGACAATCCCGGCCCCGGTCTTGCCATTGCCCGCTGCCTGCGCCGGGACCCGGCCTTCCGCGGCAGCATCATCGGCCTTGGCTATGATGTGCTGGACCCCGGTCTGCACACCCGCGACGTGGTTGATGCCGGCGTGCTGCTGCCCTATCCCAGCGATGGCACCGAAGCGTTGAAGGAACGCCTGGACGAGGTGCTGGCCACCCATCGCATCGACGCGCTGATCCCGGCCCTGGATGCCGAAATGGCAACCATGATCGCGCTGGAGCCCTGGTTACAGCGGCGCGGTGTGCGCCTGTTCACCCCAACCCAGCCGATGCTGGAGGCACGGGCCAAGGATCGCCTGCCCGACCTTGCGGCGGCAGCCGGAATTGCCACGCCCG
Organism: Alphaproteobacteria bacterium; assembly: GCA_004292755.1. Taxonomy (GTDB): domain Bacteria; phylum Pseudomonadota; class Alphaproteobacteria; order Elsterales; family Elsteraceae; genus RDXE01. The sequence goes on along the minus strand of RDXE01000075.1, from coordinate 5,988 downwards.
CCTGCCGACGCATCACCAACGCCGCGGCACTGGACGAGATCACTGACTTTCCCATCGTCGTGAAAGGCTGCTTCTACGACGCCTATGTCTGCCGCACCGCTGCGGAGGCGCACTATGCCTTCGCCAAGCTGGCTGCCACCTGGGGCTACCCCGTGCTGGTGCAACCCTTCGTGCCGGGGGTGGAGGTCAACATGACCGGCATCGGCGACGGCATGGGCGGCATCCTGGGCCAAGTGGCGATGCGCAAGCGTGCCTTGACCGACAAGGGCAAGGCCTGGGCTGGGGTCACCATCCGCGACGCCGCGTTCGATCGCTTCGCCGCTGACGTGATGGCGAGCCTTCGCTGGCGCGGCCCGTTTGAGATCGAGGCGCTGCGCGACCCTGATGGCCGCCTGCACCTGATTGAAATCAACCCGCGCTTCCCGGCCTGGATTTACTTGAGCGCGGAAGTTGGCCGCAACCTGCCCAGCGCCTTGCTGCGCCTGATGGCTGGCGAAGCCCCACAGACGTTCGATCCCCCCTCAGCCGGAGCGTGTTTCGTGCGCTTCGCCGAAGAAGTGGTGCTGTCCCTGGCTGAGTTGGAAGCCGTGACCATCACCGGCGCCACGCTGCCAAGCGCACCCCCGATCCGCCGCGTTGCGGCCTAGCCACCCCCCCTCTGTCGCCCTTTTGGAGAACCGCCATGACCACCGCCCTCACCCTCGCTTGGGAAGCCCCGACCATCCGCCCGCACGGCATGGGCGAAATCAACAAGTTTGGCCATCGCGCGCGCCGCCACAATCATGTGGAAGACATCGACGGGGTGGCGATTGAAGAGCTGGTCGCCACCTACGGCTCACCGGTGTTCGTCTCCTCCGAGCGGGGGTTGCGCCGCTCCATCCGCCATTTGCGTGGGTTGTTTGAGCGGTACTGGCCGACAGCCGTCCATGGCTGGTCGTACAAGACCAACTACACCAGTGCCGTGTGCATGATCCTGCATCAGGAAGGCTCGCTCGCCGAAGTTGTCTCGCAGTTTGAGTATGACAAGGCCCGGCGCCTTGGCGTGCCCGGCGACTGCATTGTGTTCAACGGCCCCAACAAGCCGCGTGCTGCAATCCACCGTGCGCTGAGCGAGGGGGCCCGCCTTCATGTCGATCACTTCGACGAGTTGGCAATGGTGTCAGACGTAGCGCGCGAGTTGGGCCGGGTGGTGCCGATTGGCCTGCGCTTGAACTTCGAGACCGGTTTCACCGAGGCCTGGAGCCGCTTTGGCTTCAATCTGGACAGCGGCCAAGCTGAGGAGGCGATCCGCCGGATCATCGCCGACCCCTATCTGCGCTTGGCCGGGCTGCACACCCATATCGGCACCTTCATCCTGGACCCGCGCGCCTATGGCGCAGCGATCACCACCTTGTGCCGGGTGTTGGGCGAGGCCGAGGCGCTGCAAGGCATCCCCCTGGACTACCTGGACATTGGCGGCGGCTTCCCGTCTCGCAACGCCTTGCAAGGCCTGTATCTGCCACCAGACCAAGCTGTGCCGGACCTGGAGGACTATGTCCGCGCGATTGCCGACGCGCTGGCCCGCGGCACGGCTGATCGAGGACAGCCGCCGATCACCTTGATCTATGAAAGCGGGCGGGCGGTGGTGGATGACCACCAGCAGCTGATCACCTCGGTCGTTGGCACCAAGGCGCTGCCCGATGGGCGTCGCTCCGCCGTGCTGGATGCTGGCGTGAACGCACTGTTCACGGCCTTCTGGTACGATCACGAGGTGCGCATGACCCGGCCCGCTACGGGCGTGGCGGCCGACACGGTGCTCTACGGGCCGCTGTGTATGAACATCGACGTGGTGCGTCGCTCCATCCAACTGCCGCCGCTGGTGGCGGGGGACCGGCTGGTGATCGCCAACACTGGTGCCTACAACAACACCCAGTGGATGCAGTTCATCGAGTATCGCCCCGCCATCGCCCTGGTGCTGGAGGCAGGCGGCCACTGCTTGATCCGCGCAGCCGAAACCCTGGACGTGATGTGCCAGCAAGACCGCCTGCCGCCGCACCTCGCCACCATCGTGCCAGCCCCGCTGCGGCGGGTCGGCTAAGCGGAGGGAGGACGGGCCATGACCTCGCTTGCCCCCCTGCGTGCATTGGTGATCACCGTCGGTGATGCCTATGGCGCGCTGTTGGCTCTGCCGCGACCAGCTGCTGTGGCGCTGGTCGCGGCCACCCTCACCCACCCCGTCGCGGGGATCGCCGGGTTCGGCACCGCCCTGACGGCGTTGGTGCTGCGGCGGTGGGCGGGGCTTAGTGGCCTGCCCGGCAATCTTGACCTGACCAACGCCGCCATGGTTGGCGTGCTGACTGCCAGCCTGTACGCCCCCAGCCTTGCCCTCGCGGTGATCCTGGCCTGCGCCGCAGGTGCTGTGGTGGCAGTGGCGGAATTGGCCCGCACCGGCCTGAAGGTGCCGGTGCTGGGACTGCCGGCACTCGTGGTCTCCTGGGGCAGCCTCGCGATTGCATGGACCTGCGGCCTGGCCCCGGCCGCCGCGCCGCCGCTGCCATGGAGCATCGGCGCACCGGAGGCGCTGGAGGTGCTGGTCGCATCGGCTGGCGCGACCGTTGGGACGCCCAACCTCGTAGCGGGGCTGGTGGTGTTGGGGCCGATCCTGGCAACCTCGCCGCGCTTGTTCGCCCTGGCCCTCGGCGGCTGGGTGGTGGCGGAGGCGCTGCTGGCCGTGCTGACCGGCACGCTTGCCTCACCCATTCGCGTCGCCGTGGGGGCCAATGCCATGCTGGCGGCGATGATCGTTGGCGGTCTCTACAGCCTGCCCAGTCTGCGCCGGGTGTGGTTGCCAGCCCTGGTGAGTGCCGCGACGGTGCCGGTTGCCCTGGCGGCAGCCAGCCTGTTGGCGCCGCTGCTGCTGCCGCCGCTGGGCCTGCCGTGCCTTGCAGCGTGCTGGTCGGCCGTGTGCCTGCTGCGGCCGGAGCGCTCCTCCCGCTTCCAGCGCCTGTGGCAGGCAAGCCCGGCCCTGCCCGAGCGGGCAGCGGCCGCAAGCGCGCTTGCCACGGCGCGCGCTTTCGCACCGGGATCGGTTGCACTCGCCCTGCCGTATAATGGGGCGATGACCGTCTATCAAGCGATCGACGGCGCCCACACCCATCAAGGCCCCTGGCGCTATGCAGTGGACTTCCACGACCTCGTCGATGGTGTCGCCTATCGCGGGGCGGGGCGGGTGCTGAGCGATTATCACTGCTATGGCCGTCTGGTGACTGCGCCGGTGAGCGGCTGGGTGGTGGGTGCCCGCCACGATCTGCCCGACCTTGCCCCCGGCCAAGCCGACACCCTGCATGTGTGGGGCAACCATGTGATGATCGCAACGGCTGACGGGGTGCATGTGCTGGTGGCGCACCTGCAAACCGGCAGCATTCTGGTCCCGATCGGCGCCTGGGTGGCAGTGGGCCAACCGATTGCCCGGATTGGCAATTCCGGCCGCTCCCCCCAGCCCCACCTGCATCTTCACGTCCAGGCGGGTCCAACCTTGGGAGCGGCGACGGTGCCCTTCCACCTGACCGGCGCGCTGCGGGACGGGGAGTGGCGGCTAGACCACCAGCCAGCGGTGGGCGAGTGTCTGGCGGCCCCTGTCCCCAGCCCCAGCCTCGCCCAAGCCCTGGCGCTGCCGGTTGGTCGCACGCTTGACCTTCGCGATGGCCGCGGTGCCAGCCACAGCCTGACCAGCCAGCTGGACCTGACCGGCGGCGCCAGTCTGACTATGGACGCGGGGGCGAGTGTTGGGTTGTACCAGTCAGCCGTGGCGCTAGCGCTGTTCAACCGCCAGGGCACCAGCCCGGTGCTGGACATGGTGACCCTCGCCCTCGGCCTAGTGCCAACGGTGGAGGAGGTGGTGACCTGGCGCGACGCCCCTGCGGCCGCCCTGTTGCCCGGCTGGGCTGGCGTGGTGGGCCGCCTGACGGGAGCCGCCCTCACCACCACCTACCACCGCCGCTGGGACGCCGCCGCCCGCCGCTGGCGCCAGACGGGCGTGCATCGACTGATCCTGTTGGGCCGCACCCTCGCCTCGGCCCAAACCGTGGCGGTCTATGATGATGCCGACGGCTTGATCGGCGTCAGCCTTGCCTGCGGCACCACCCGCCAGACGGCCCATGTCACCGCCATCGCCGGTCGTGCCGACCAGGGCATTCCAGGTTGGCGCGCCGACCTCTGCCGCTCCAGCGCCTAACCCGTCCGCCGCGGTCGCCCCCGCCGCCGCGGCGACGGAGGGGGCGGCTGCTGTTGCTCGCGAAACCGGCGCGGTGCCGACAAGCGCCGATACAGCACCGTCGCCGGTTCCCGCACCTCCGGGTTCTTATCCTTCAACACCTGCTCCCCGCGGACATAGGCCACAAACGCCACAAAGATGGGGGCAAGCCGGTCCGCAAACCCCGTCCGCTCAAACCAGGCAATCAGCGCCTCGCCAAACCCCTGCCGCTCCGCAAGACGCAGGACGCGGTCGAGGTCATAGGTGAAGTTGCCTACGGGTGTTTGCAGATCATGCTGCAACGCCTCCGCCAGATGGTCGGTGGCAGTGCCGAAATTCATCTGCGCGAAGGCCACCGCAGCGTCGAAGAGGTGGAGTGCTGGCGGGGGCAGGTCTGAAAACGCTGGTCGCAAAGCAATTGCCTTGTCGAGGTGACCTTGCGACAGGGCGAGATACGCACGGTTGGAGTCGGCGAGTTGGTGGCCTCTTTTTGCCGCTTCGGTCAAAAGCTCCTCAGCGCGCCCTGACTGTATCTCAAAATCGGTCAATAGGCTTGCAAGATTGTTGCGAGCGTGGCTGACGCTCTCAGTTAGCTCCGGCTCGACTGCGTCGCCAAACCAGTTGATCACTGTCTCATAGGCTGCAATCCCCGCCAGGGGATCACCCATCTGCCGATGCGCGAACCCTTTGTTCACGAGCGCCATCGCCACCTGTTCGCGCAGCGCGACCTCGGGTGCGTCGCCAAACCGGTTGATCACTGTCTCATTGGCTGCAATCGCCGCCAGGGGATCACCCATCTCCCGATGCGTGATCCCTTTGTTCACGAGCGCCCTCGCCACCTGTTCGCGCAGCGCGGCCTCGGGTGCGTCGCCAAACCAGGTGATCAGCGTCTCATAGGCTGCAATCTCTGCCAGGGGATCACCCATCTGCCCATGCGCGAACCCTTTGTTCACGAGCGCCTGCGCCACCTGTGCGCGCAGCGCGGCCTCGGGTGCGTCGCCAAACCGGTTAATCACCGTCTCATAGGCTGCAATCGCCGCCAGCGGATCACCCAACTGCCTATGCGTGAACCCCTTGCCCACGAGCGCCCTCGCCACCTCTTCGCGCAGCGCTGCCTCGGGAGCGTCGCCAAACCGGCTGACCACCGTTTCATAGGCTGCAATCGCTGCCAGTGGATCACCCATCTGCTCATGCCTGACCCCTTTCGAGAACAGCGTCGCCGCCACCAGTTCGCGCAGCTCGGCTTCAGGCGCGTCGCCAATCCGGCTGATAGCTGTCTCATAGGCTGCAATATTAGGGCCGCCGCCACTGCTGCGCGCAGCGCGGCCTCGCGTGCGTTGCCAAACTGGTCGATGAGATTGTCCCAGGCGGCGAGGGCTTGTTTGTAGTCGCCAGCGCTGAAGTGCTGAATTCCTTGATCGAGCAGTGCGCTCGCGACATTCACCGACGCGTCGTCATCCTCAGGGTCTGCGGTTAGGTCCGCAATCCCCCCTGGGAGGTCCGCCCGCCGCCGCAGATCCAGCGCGGCCTCTAGGGCGTAGGCGTAGTCTGGGTGGCAATTCTCTGGTCTGGTGCGGATCGTGTGAGCGAGGGTCGCTAGGTCGGGGGCATCGTAGAAACTGGCTAGGAATTTGACCAACCAACTGAGTTTCTGCTTAGTGCGCCGAGTGCCGTGGCGCATGAGGTACCAAATGTTGAGGAAGCGTTCGACCAATTGATGGCCTGCTGCAGCGGCTGACACTTCTACCTCTTCAATC